>NZ_JANUEY010000004.1:0-338030 GCF_024806975.1 Achromobacter sp. JUb104
GACGCGTGAAAAGATGCGGGCCGTGGCGCGGCAACAGAAAGCTTTGCGACGCACCGTAGGATGGGTGTAGCGCGAGAGATTCAAAAAAAGAACGCGAACGTAGATCGCGCGAAACCCATCAAGCAACGCCGGATTCTTTTGAAGAGCAGCCACATAGCAACCACTGCATGATGGGTTGCGCGCGTTAAACGGCAGCGTTCTTCTATCGTTTCACCCGCGCTTCACCCATCCTACGTTCAGCGCCTGGGCGCTGCTCAGATTGACGCGTGAAAAGATGCGGACCGTGGCGCGGCAACAGAAGCTTTGCGACGCACCGTAGGATGGGTGTAGCGCGAGAGATTCAAAAAAAGAACGCCAATGTAGATCGCGCGAAACCCATCAAGCAACGCCGGGTTCTTCTGAAGAGCAGCCACATGGCGAGCGCTGCATGATGGGTTGCGCGCGTCAAACGGCAGCGTTCTTTTATCGTTTCACCCGCGCTTCACCCATCCTACGTTCAGCGCCTGGGCGCTGCCCAGGTTGACGCGTGAAAAGATGCGGGCCGTGGCGCGGCAACAGAAAGCTTTGCGACGCACCGTAGGATGGGTGTAGCGCGAGAGATTCAAAAAAAGAACGCGAACGTAGATCGCGCGAAACCCATCAAGCAACGCCGAGTTCTTCTGAAGAGCAGCCACATGGCGAGCGCTGCATGATGGGTTGCGCGCGTTGGATGGCAGCGTTCTTCTATCGTTTCACCCGCGCTTCACCCATCCTACGTTCAGCGCCTGGGCGCTGCCCAGATTGACGCGTGAAAAGATGCGGGCCGTGGCGCGGCAACAGAAGCTTTGCGACGCACCGTAGGATGGGTGGAGCGCGAATGAAACGATAAAAGAACGCCGAAGCAGATCGCGCGAAACCCATCAAGCAACGCCGGATTCTTTTGAAGAGCAGCCACATAGCGAGCGCTGCATGATGGGTTGCGCGCGTTAAACGGCAGCGTTCTTCTATCGTTTCACCCGCGCTTCACCCATCCTACGTTCAGCGGTGCAACACGGTCCGGCGGCCCGGCTTCCAAATAGCATTCGCCGCCTTGGCGCTACGGCGCGAAGGCGGCGAATGGGTGTTGCAGAGCCTGAGGATCAGCGCGGCAGTTCGCTGCTGCCCATCAGGAATTCATCCACCGAGCGCGCGCATTGGCGGCCTTCGCGGATGGCCCAGACCACCAGCGATTGGCCACGGCGCATGTCGCCCGCCGCGAAGACTTTTTCCACGTTGGTGCGGTAGTCGTCGGTGTTGGCGCGCACGTTGCCGCGCCCGTCGCGATCCACGCCGAAGGACTCCAGCACGGTCTGCACCGGCGACACAAAGCCCATGGCCAGCAGCACCAGGTCAGCCTTGATCTCGAACTCCGAGCCCTCGACTTCGCGCATCTTCATCTGGCCGGTGGCGTCGTCCTTGAACCATTCGACGCGCGCGCCGACCAGCTTTTCGACCTTGCCGTTGCTGCCCTTGAGCAGCTTGGTGGTCACGGACCAGTCGCGATCGCAGCCTTCTTCGTGCGAGGACGACGTGCGCATCTTCAGCGGCCAGTACGGCCACGTCATGGTCTTGTTTTCGGATTCGGGCGGCTGCGGCATCAGCTCGAATTGCGTGACCGAGGCCGCGCCATGGCGGTTGCTGGTGCCCACGCAGTCCGAACCCGTATCGCCGCCGCCGATCACGACCACGTGCTTGCCCTTGGCCAGCGTCTGGTTGCTCAAGCGGTCACCCGCCACGGCCTTGTTCTGCTGGCGCAGGAAGTCCATGGCGAAATACACGCCCGACAATTCACGGCCCGGAACCGGCAGGTCGCGCGGCGTTTCCGAACCGCCCGTCATGACGATCGCGTCGAATTCCGCCTTCAGCGATTCCGGCGTGCGCACCGTCAGGCCGTCGGCCACGGGGTCTTTCGGATTGCCGATGTAGGTGGACGGCGCGAACTCCACGCCTTCCGCTTCCATCTGCGAGATGCGGCGGTCGATCTGGTGCTTCTCCAGCTTGAAGTCGGGGATGCCGTAGCGCAGCAGGCCGCCGATGCGGTCGCTCTTTTCGAACAGCGTCACCGAGTGGCCGGCGCGCGCCAGTTGCTGCGCGCACGCCATGCCGGCGGGGCCGGAGCCCACCACGGCGACCTTCTTGCCCGTCTTGCGGGCCGGCACTTGCGGCGCCACCCAGCCTTCTTCCCAGCCCTTGTCGATGATCGCGTGTTCGATGGACTTGATGCCCACGGCGTCGCTGTTGATGTTCAAGGTACAGGCGGCTTCACACGGCGCCGGGCAGATGCGGCCGGTGAACTCGGGGAAGTTGTTGGTGGAGTGCAGCACGTCCAGCGCGCGGCGCCAGTCCTGCTTGTACACCAGGTCGTTCCAGTCCGGGATGATGTTGTTGACCGGGCAGCCGTTGTTGCAGAACGGGATGCCGCAGTCCATGCAGCGCGCGGCTTGCTGCTTGGCCTGGTCATCGGTCAGGTGCAGCACGAATTCGCGCCAGTTCTTCAGCCGCTTCTGCGGGGCCTCGGAGGCCTCCTGCAGACGCTGAAATTCCATAAAGCCAGTAATCTTTCCCATGGTATTCCTCACGCAGCCAATTGTTGCTGATTGGCCGCACGCCACATTTCACCCAATGCGCGACGGTAGTCCGTCGGCATGACCTTTACGAATTTGCCGCGCGAGGCTTCCCAGTCGCCCAGGATTTCGCGGGCGCGGTAGCTGCCGGTGTAGCGGAAGTGGTCTTCCACCAGGCGGCGCAAGATGGTTTCATCCGTCTCGCGTTCGCCACCGCGCTGCGCGCTGTGCCAGATGTCGATGTTGTTCAGCGCCTGCTGTTCCGCATGCGGCGCCACGCTTTCCAGTTCCACCATGGACAGGTTCACGCGGTGCTTGAGCGTGCGTTCCGGGTCCCACACGTAGGCCACGCCGCCCGACATGCCGGCCGCGAAGTTACGGCCCGTGGCGCCCAGCACCACGACCGTGCCGCCCGTCATGTATTCGCAGCCGTGGTCGCCCGTGCCTTCCACAACCGTGGCCGCGCCCGAGTTACGCACCGCGAAACGTTCGCCGGCCACGCCGTTGAAGAACGCCTCGCCCGCCAACGCGCCGTACAGCACGGTATTGCCGGCAATGATGTGGTCGGGGCCGAAGCCGCGGAAGTCGTTGGGCGAGCGCACGATGATGCGGCCGCCCGACAAGCCCTTGCCGACGTAGTCGTTGCCCTCGCCCACCAGGTCCATCGTGATACCGTGCGCCAGGAACGCGCCGAAGCTTTGGCCGGCGGTGCCGTTGCACTGGATGTGGATGGTGTCGTCCGGCAGGCCGTCGTGGCCGTAGCGCGAGGCCACGGCGCCCGACAGCATGGCGCCGATCGTGCGGTTGCGGTTGCGCACCGGCACGATGAACGACACCTTCTCGCCACGCTCAAGCGCGGGGCGGCTGCGGTCGATCAACTGGTGGTCCAGCGCGTTGGCCAGGCCGTGGTCCTGCTCTTCGGTCTGGCGCACGTCGGCATCCGACTGCGTTTGATGGAACACGCGGGCGAAGTCCAGGCCTTGCGCCTTCCAGTGTTCCACGCCCGAACGCATGTCCAGCAGATCGGCGCGGCCGATCAGGTCGTCGAACTTGCGGATGCCCAACTGCGCCATGATCTCGCGCACTTCTTCGGCGATGAAGAAGAAGAAGTTCACGACGTGTTCCGGCTTGCCCTGGAATTTCTTGCGCAGGACGGGGTCTTGCGTGGCCACGCCCACCGGGCAGGTGTTCAGGTGGCACTTGCGCATCATGATGCAGCCTTCCACCACCAGCGGCGCCGTGGCGAAACCGAATTCATCAGCGCCCAGCAGCGCGCCAATGACGACGTCGCGGCCGGTCTTCATCTGGCCGTCGGCCTGCACGCGGATGCGGCTGCGCAGGCGGTTCAAGACCAGCGTCTGCTGCGTTTCGGCCAGGCCCAGTTCCCACGGCGTGCCCACGTGCTTGATGGACGACACCGGGGACGCGCCCGTGCCGCCGTCATGGCCGGCGATCACAACGTGATCGGCCTTGGCCTTGGCGACACCGGCGGCCACCGTGCCCACACCCACTTCGGACACCAGCTTGACCGACACCGAGGCCTTGGAATTCACGTTCTTCAGATCGTGGATCAGTTGGGCCAGGTCTTCAATGGAATAGATGTCGTGGTGCGGCGGGGGCGAAATCAAGCCCACGCCCGGCACGGAATAGCGCAGCTTGGCGATGTATTCCGACACCTTGTGGCCGGGCAATTGGCCGCCTTCGCCGGGCTTGGCGCCCTGGGCCATCTTGATCTGGATCTGGTCGGCGGACGACAGGTATTCGGCGGTCACGCCGAAACGGCCCGACGCCACCTGCTTGATCTTCGAACGCAGCGAGTCGCCCTTCTTCAGCGCAACGTCGGCTTCGATACGGTCGGAACCGAGCAACGAGGCCAGCGTGTCGCCGTCCTTGATGGTGCTCTTGCCTTCGCGCATTTCGGCGCGGTAGCGCAGTTCGTCTTCGCCGCCTTCGCCGGTGTTGGACTTGCCGCCGATACGGTTCATGGCCACGGCCAGCACCGAGTGCGCTTCGGTCGAGATCGAACCCAGCGACATGGCGCCGGTGGCAAAGCGCTTGACGATGTCCTTGGCCGATTCCACGTCATCCAGCGGAATGGCGCGCGTGGGGTCGAAGCGGAACTCGAACAGGCCGCGCAAGGTCATGTGACGACGGCTTTGGTCGTTGATGATCTGCGCGTATTCCTTGTACGTGCGGTAGTTGTTGGCGCGCGAGGCGTGCTGCAGCTTGGCGATGGAATCCGGCGTCCACATGTGCTCTTCGCCGCGCACGCGGTAGGCGTATTCGCCACCCGCGTCCAGGTCGTTGGCCAGCACCGGGTCGGTGCTGAAAGCAGCGCGATGCTGGCGCAGCGCTTCTTCGGCCACCTGGAAAATACCGATGCCTTCGATGTTGGACGAGGTGCCGGTGAAGTACTTGTCCACCAGCTTGCTTTGCAGGCCCACGGCTTCGAAGATCTGCGCGCCGGTGTAGGACATATAGGTCGAAATGCCCATCTTGGACATGACCTTGTTCAAGCCCTTGCCGATGGCCTTGATGAAGTTCTTGACCGCCTTTTCGGGGTCATTCATCTTGCCCAGCGATTCCAGCGCCAGGTAGGGGTGGATGGCTTCGGCGCCGTAGCCGCCCAGCAGCGCGAAGTGGTGCACTTCACGCGCCGAACCGGTTTCCACGACCAGGCCGGTGTTGGTGCGCAGGCCGGCGCGGATCAGGTGTTGGTGCACGGCGGACGTTGCCAGCAGCGCGGGGATGGCCACGCGCTCGCTGTCGACCAGGCGGTCCGACACGATCAGGATGTTGTAGCCGCTTTGCACCGCATCGACGGCGCGCGCGCACAGCGCGGCCACGCGGGCTTCAATGCCCTCGGAGCCCCAGGCGGCGGGGTACGTGATGTCGAGCTCGAAGCTGCGGAATTTCTTGCCCGTGACCTGTTCGATGTCGCGGATCTGCGCCATGGCGGCGAAGTCCAGCACCGGCTGGGACACTTCCAGGCGCAGCGGCGGATTGACGTTGTTGATGTCCAGCAGGTTGGGCTTGGGGCCGATGAACGACACCAAGGACATCACCAACTGTTCGCGGATGGGGTCGATGGGCGGGTTCGTGACCTGCGCGAACAACTGGCGGAAATAGTTGTAGAACGGCTTGGCGCGGTCGGACAGCACGGCCAGCGGGGCGTCGTTGCCCATCGAGCCGATCACTTCCTCACCGGTCGACGCCATGGGTTCCAGGATGAACTTGTAGTCTTCCTGGGTCCAGCCGAAGGCTTGCTGGCGGTCCAGCAGTGACACGGCCGACTGCGTGGCAACGGCGGTCTGGCGCGGCGCGGGCAGCGATTCCAGCTTGATCTGCAGGCGCTCGATCCATTGGCGGTACGGGCGGCTGTTGGCCAGTTGCAGCTTGATTTCGGCGTCGTCGATGATGCGGCCCTGTTCCAGGTCGATCAGGAACATCTTGCCCGGCTGCAGGCGCCACTTCTTGACGATGCGGTTTTCCGGAATAGACAGCGTGCCGGCTTCGGACGCCAGGATGACCATGTCGTCATCGGTGACCAGGTAGCGGGCGGGGCGCAGGCCGTTGCGGTCCAGCGTGGCGCCGATCTGGCGGCCATCGGTGAACGCGACGGCGGCGGGGCCGTCCCACGGCTCCATCATGGCGGCGTGGTATTCGTAGAACGCGCGGCGCGACTCGTCCATCTGCGTGTGCTGTTCCCAGGCTTCCGGGATCATCATCATCATGGCGTGGGCTAGCGAGTAGCCCGAATTCACCAGGAGTTCCAGGCAGTTGTCGAACGTAGCGGTGTCCGACTGGCCTTCGTAGACGATGGGGTACAGCTTCTTCAGGTCGTCGCCCAGCACGGCCGACTGCATCATGCCTTCGCGGGCGCGCAGCCAGTTGAAGTTGCCCTTGACCGTGTTGATTTCGCCGTTGTGGGCAATCATGCGGTACGGGTGGGCCAGCGGCCAGGCGGGGAACGTGTTGGTCGAGAAGCGTTGGTGCACCAGCGCCAGGGCGGACACCGTGCGGGTGTCGGCCAGGTCGCGGTAATAGCGGCCAACCTGGTCGGCCAGCAGCAGGCCCTTGTAGACCACGGTGCGCACCGATGCCGACGGCACGAAGTATTCCTTGCCGTGGGCCAGATGCATGGCCTGGATGGCGTGGCTGGCGGTCTTGCGGATGACGTACAGCTTGCGTTCCAGCGCGTCCGGCACCATCACGTCGGCGCCACGGCCGATGAACAACTGGCGGATGACGGGTTCGCAATCGCGCACGGTAGGCGACATGGGCATGTCGACGTCCACCGGCACATTGCGCCAGCCCAGCACGACCTGGCCTTCGGCGCGCACCGAGCGTTCAAGCTCTTGTTCGCAAGCCAGGCGCGAGGCGGTTTCCTTGGGCAGGAACACCATGGCCACGCCGTATTCGCCCGGAGGCGGCAGGATGATGCCTTGCTGGCTGAGCTCGTCGCGATAGAGCGTGTCGGGAATCTGGATCAGGATGCCCGCGCCGTCGCCCATCAGCTTGTCCGCGCCAACCGCGCCGCGGTGGTCCAGGTTTTCAAGGATCTTCAGGCCTTGCTGGATGATCGCGTGGCTTTTCTTGCCCTTGATGTGCGCAACGAATCCAACGCCGCAGGCGTCATGCTCGTTCTTGGGGTGGTACAGACCCTGGGCCGCGGGCATACCGATACGGGACGCATCGATAGGGGTGGCCTTGGGCGTGGGACAGGATTCGATCGGGGTAATTTGGGGCATGGCGCGCTCCGCAGTGAGCCTGCGTCGTAATGTTGCAGTGCAGGAGACGGACAATACCCCCACCGGGGGTAGGGTGCAATAAAAACAAAAGGGGTATGACCCTATTTATACCGGTGCGCCGTCATAGTGCATTAATATGGGGACATAACAACGTCCGCGCCGTTATTGGGCCGGTGCGCAGGGGTGTGCGCAAGCAGATCCGAGCCTGCACCAAAATCGATCTATTTTGATTAATGCGTCCCTATTTATTGATGCGTCGTTGTGCCCATCGCGTGTGGCGAAAAATGCACAGCCGCACGAGCTCGGCCCTCCAAGGGACCAAATAAAAAACCCGCCAGGCAGCGGGTCGGGAAATTCAGGAAGTTGCCGGAGGGTTGTTGCCCGGCGCTGGCGGCGCGGGCGAATCCGATTCTGTCGCGGCGGCGGGTTTCTTGCGCGGCCGGCCGCGCTGGCCGGGAGCCACGCGCCGACTGGCGGTATGTGCCAGGCTGGCAATGAAGCTGGGTCCGCCCAATGCCCACTGGCCGGATACGGCTTGATCAATGCGTTGGGATTCTTCCCGCGACAAGCCGTCTTGCAAGCGTTTGCGGTAATTGGCCTGGCGGTCGAACGGCGTGTTGCCGCAAGCCCAGTAATCGGCGTGGTCCGACTGCCATTGCACAGGCGCGGCGGTGGTGTTGCCGGTGTGGCTGGCCGCCGAAGACCAGGGCCATGAATCAGGGTCTTGCGATGCGCCGCTGCGCACGGGATACGTTTCCAGCCAGACCAGCGCCGGCAGCACCCACGCGCCCGGTTCCAGCAAGGCGGATCGGTAGCGCCCCGCGAAGACCCGGCCACCGCGCAGGCGGGCGGCCAGATTGCGGCCCAGCGTCTGCATCAACCGAGGCAAGCCTTCTTCGTCGGCGGGCGTGGCCAACAGCAGGATGCGGTCGTTGGCCAACAGCCAGCCGTGCACCGACACCCGATGGCGTTGAGCGGATTCGCCCAGCCAGGTGGCGAGTTGGTTCAGGATGTCGGCGGGCGCGGGTTGAGACGGCGCGGCCAGCGGCGAAATGAAGTTGGCCTGCACCAGTTGGGGCAGCCCAGGGGCGTACAGGCGGGGCAGACGGGCCATAGTGTCAGGGCTTGCGTATCTGGAAGAACGGGTTGTCTTCGCTCACGGTATATAAATAGTGCCACGATGGGCGCTGGTCAAGTACCGCGATCACAATATGGGCACGGAATCGCTTTTTTTGTCGTCCGGCCTGTATGCAGGGCAGGTTAACATTCGGCGACGGAACGTCGTACCGTGGATATACCCTAACCCGTCGACGAATTTTTCATCCCCCCGACCGGAGAACGTCCATGCCCGTGGCCCTGGAACTCATTTCCCAGCATCGCTGCTTTGGCGGTACGCAGCGCTACTACCGCCATGAGTCCGCCCAGATCGGCCTGCCCATGCGTTTTTCGGTCTTCGTGCCGCCCCAGGCCGAGCAAGGCCCCGTGCCCGTGCTGTTCTTTCTGGCAGGCCTGACCTGCACCGAAGAGACCTTCATGATCAAGGCCGGCGCGCAGCGACTGGCGGCGGAACTGGGCGTCATGCTGGTGACGCCGGACACCAGCCCGCGCGGCGCCAACGTGCCTGGCGAAGACGAAAGCTGGGACCTGGGTACCGGCGCGGGCTTCTATGTGGATGCCATCACGCCGGCTTGGCGCGACCACTACCGCATGTATAGCTACGTGACCGAAGAACTGCACGCCATCGTCACGGGCGACACGTTGCCGGGCGATGCGTCGCGCACCGGCATCTTCGGCCACTCCATGGGCGGTCACGGCGCGTTGGTGCTGGCACTGCGCAACCCGGGCAAATTTCGGTCGGTGTCGGCCTTTGCGCCCATCGCCGCGCCCAGCCAGTGCCCGTGGGGCAAAAAAGCGTTCGGCGCCTACCTGGGCGACAACCCCGCCGAATGGGCCGCGTACGACGCGGCTGCGCTGATGCAGGGGCTGAAGCAGCCTTTTCCCGACGGCATCCTCATCGACCAGGGCGAATCCGACCAATTCCTGGCCGAGCAGTTGTATCCCGAGGTGTTCGAAGCTGCCTGCGCCACCGCCGGCCAGCCGCTTACCCTGCGCCGCCAGCCCGGTTACGACCACGGCTACTACTTCATCTCAACCTTCATCGAAGATCACATCCGGTTTCACGTCGAGCGGCTTGGAAAACCGGCGGGGTGAAAGCCCGCTTCTATACTGGGGAGCCTGCCGCGGCAGGCTCGCGGCGCCCTGGGCGCATCGGGCCATGAGCCGCGATGCGCTATATAGGAACGCCTGACTTGATCAACGGTATCGCTCCCTTCGTCTGGATTCTTCTGGGCGCCGTCGTCGTCCTGCTGCCCGGCCTCGTCATGCTGCTGAGCCGCGGTGGCCCGCGTGACGAACGCGGCCGCAAGATGTTCCAGTTTCGCCCGGTGCGCCGCCTGTTCGGCCTGATGCTGGTGTTGCTGGGATGTGTTTCTGGTCTGCTGGCCTTGTCGCTGGTGCAGTTTTACAAGCTGACCACGGACGAATCCGTGGCCAGGGTCGAGATCCGCCAGCAGGCCGAAGGCCAGTTCCAACTGACGACTACCGCGCCCGGCACGGGCCCCAAGCAATATGTGCTGTATGGCGACCAATGGCAGATCGATGCTCGGGTCGTGCGCTGGAAGCTGCCGGCGCTGATGGCGGGTGTGCCGCCCTTGTACCGCCTGGAGCGCTTGTCGGGCCGCCACAGCGACATCGCGCGGGAAGCCTCGGCCACGCGCTCCGTCCACGCGCTGGACGATTGGCCGGCGCCTGATCTCGGGTCCTTGAAGAAGACTTTCCCGAACTGGTTTCCCTTCGTCGATGTCCAATTCGGAAGCGCCGCCTACATGCCGATGTTCGACGGCGCGAAGTACCAGGTCTTCATGGACCCGCGCGGAGCCTTGTTCATCCGCCCAGATGGCGAAGCGACGGCAGAGGGGTTGAAGCGCCTGGGCTGGTAGCCCCCTTGCCCCCAAACGGCGCATCAAAAAATAGGGACGCGCCACAAACTTGAAACTTTGACGCGCCGCAATAGTCGTATTAGCACTCCCTTTACTAGAGTGCTAACATCGAATCCATGTCGCTATCCCTTCGCTTTCCGGAGACCCCCGCTATGAAACAACCCAGTACCTCGTTGGCCGCGTCTGGCAACGCTCTGGCGTTGGCCATTGCCAATCCGGGCGCACTTGGCACGATCGACGCGTATATTTCCACGGTCAACCGCTTGCCGGTTCTGTCGGCAGAACGTGAAACCGAGTTGGGCCGTCGCCTGCGCGACCAGGAAGACCTGGGTGCCGCGCGCGAATTGATTCTGTCGCACCTGCGCCTGGTGGTGTCGGTTGCGCGCCAGTACCTGGGCTATGGTTTGCCCCATGCCGACCTTATCCAGGAAGGCAATGTTGGCCTGATGAAAGCCGTGAAGCGCTTCGACCCGGAGCGCGGCGTGCGCCTGGTGTCGTTTGCCGTGCACTGGATCAAGGCCGAAATCCACGAATACATCATCCGCAACTGGCGTCTGGTCAAGGTGGCCACCACCAAGGCCCAGCGCAAGCTGTTCTTCAATCTGCGCAGCATGCGCCCCGACGGCCAAACGCTGGACCCCGACCAGGTCGATCACATCGCCCGCGAACTGAATGTGCGCCGCGAAGATGTCAGCGAAATGGAAGTGCGTATGTCCGGGCGCGACATGTCGCTGGAAAACCAGGATGACGATGACGACAGCTATGCGCCCATCGCCTACCTGTCCGACGACGGCCGCCTGGAACCCACGCGGGTGCTCGAACGCGCCGCGCGCGATCAGCTTCAAAGCACCGGCTTGACCGGCGCGCTGGATGCGCTGGATGCCCGTTCGCGCCGCATCGTCGAGGCGCGCTGGCTGCAGGATGACGGCGGCGCCACGCTGCATGAGCTGGCGCAAGAGTTCGGCGTATCCGCCGAGCGCATCCGCCAGATCGAAGCCGCCGCGCTGAAGAAAATGCGCGGCAATCTGGCTTCCTGATGGGTTGACTGATTTGCTGGTAATGCCTGAGCTGGGCCGCGTAAGCGGCCCTTTTCTTTGCACGACGATTCCTTGCGGAGCTCCCTGCCAAAATGGGTGCCAATAAATTGATACAAATTCGCCGCTAAATTTCGTGCTCTTGCAGAAACTTAATAAAGAGTGCGCCGCCTAAATCATGTAGACCGCGAACTTTAGCTAGTTTGCAGTCTTGCCATCCGTCTCGGCTTCTCCTCTTTCCCCTCCCCTATGAGACGGATGCTTGCGGGGCACCACATATATTCGTATATCTGGTGCCCCGATTTTTATGCGGCTTGCGCGTCGTCCGGCGCCAGCGCCGTATGCCACAGCGCGTCCTGCACGCGGCGCACGCCCGTGGCCATTGATCCATCCTGATAGAGCTTGATCCAACGGTAGCCTGGCGCCAGGTTGTCGACCACATGCTTGCCGTCGCGAATGCTGAACTGAAAGCAGGTCGATGGCGTGGCCAGCATGCGCAGGTTGTGTCGGCGGCGGTCGAATTCATGATGGACATGGCCCCACAACAGCACGCGCGCCTGCGGCCACCGCGTCAGGCGCTTGAACAGCGCCTGCGGGTTGTCGATCATCATCGAGTCGTGCCAATGGCTGTCGATCTGCATGGGGTTGTGGTGCATGGCGATCAGGGTGTGACGGCCGGGCGCGGCGGCGAGCGCCGCCTCCAGCATGTCCAACTGGCTGTCGGGCAAGTGGCCGGCATTGGAACCGGGCACCGTGGTGTCCAGCGTCACGACGCGCCAGGCGCCCACATCCGTCACGGGCTCAGACCATTGCGGCAGTTCTTGCCGCATCACGGCCGGTTGGTCATGGTTGCCGGGCAGGCATCGGATCTGCGCGCCCGACAGTACGCCGGCTTGGCCAAGAATGGCCGCAAAGCGCCGGTAGGCGGCGGCCTCGCCGTCTTGCGACAAGTCGCCGGTGGCCAGCAGCAGGTCGGGACGTTTGCCGTCGGCTTCAATCTGGCGCAGCACCGCGCGCAGGCTCGCGTCGGTATTGACGCCCAGCATCGCGGTGTCGGGTTCGCCGAACAAATGGCTGTCGGTCAACTGGACCAGCATGGCGGGCGCGTCGTGACGGCGGGCCAGAGAGTGGACGCGTGGCAAGTGCCGCTCCTGCGTAGTTTGTACGTTTGCACATTACCCAAAAAACAGGGCGCGGCGCGTATCAGCAGCGGCACCTAGGGTAACGAAACGTGCATTCTCTACGATTCCCTACAGTTTCCTGGCCTGCCTCACTGAAAAATGCCGCTATTCTTGTCGCACCTCTCAATGCTCGGGACGTGGCAATACCCATGGATGTAGGATTTCTCGTATTCGGCTTGGCCGGATTGCTCACACTGGTCTGCTTTATGCCGCCGCTGGCCGGCCGGCTCAAGCTGCCCTATTCGGTGTTGCTGGCTATCGTCGGGTGTTTGCTCGGCATCATCATCCACGTCCATGGTTGGGCGCCCAGTTGGATCGCCGATTTTCTCGATTCGCTGGAACGCTTTGAGATCTCGTCCGAAACCTTCCTGATGGTGTTTCTGCCGGTACTGTTGTTCGAGACCGCGCTGGCCATGAACGTGCGCCGCCTGATGGACGACATCGGGCCGATCCTGATGATGGCGATTGTGGCCGTGGTGGTGTGTACCGTCGTGGTCGGGGTGACGCTGGACGCGATTTCGCCCTACGGCCTGGTGGTCTGCCTGCTGTTGGGCGCCATTGTGGCGACGACGGACCCGGTCGCCGTGGTGGGTATTTTTCGGGAAGTGGGCGCGCCCAAGCGGCTGACCACGCTGGTCGAAGGCGAAAGCCTGTTCAACGACGCCGCGTCCATCGCCCTGTATTCGGTGCTGCTGGCCGTGTTGAGCGGCCACGGCGAACTTACCGTCAGCGGCATCTTCAACGACTTCATCGTGCACTTCATCGGGGGCGGCATCGCGGGCTTTGCGATGGGGCGGCTGGCTTGCTTCCTGTTCGCCTGGCTGCGCGGTTTTCCCACGGCCGAGATCACGCTGACCTTGACGCTGGCTTACCTGTCCTTCTTTATCTCGGAACACTATCTGAACGTGTCGGGTGTGGTGGCCACCGTGATCGCGGGTCTGGTCGTGGGCTCCACCGGCCGCACGCGCATGTCGCCCACCACCTTCGAATACCTGGCCAGCGCCTGGGGGCAATTCGGCTTCTGGGCCAATTCCCTGATCTTCCTGTTCGCGGCAATGCTGATTCCCAAGCTGATGGCGGCCGCGGATTGGCAGGAACTGCTGTTGGTGGCCGTGGTGTTCGTCGCGACCCTGGTGGCGCGCGCCATCGTCGTCTTCGGGCTGTTGCCCCTGCTGGGGCTGACGCGCCTGGGCACCAAGGTCAGCAACCCGTACAAGGTGGTGATGCTGTGGGGCGGACTGCGCGGCGCCGTGTCGCTGGCGCTGGCGCTGGCCGTGACCGAGCAGACCGGCGTGCCGGAAGAGGCGCGCCAGTTCATCGCGGTGGCCACCACCAGCTATGTGCTGCTGACGCTGTTCATCAATGGCATCAGCCTGCGGCCCTTGATCCGGATGCTGGGCCTGAACCAACTGTCTTCGGTGGAACGCACCATCCGCAACCAGGCGCTGGCGGTGGCTTTGGAAGACCTGCAAGGCAAGACGGATGAAGTGGCCAAGACTGAACACATCGGCACCGAAGTGCGCGACCGTATTCGCGCCGTGTTCGACGCCAGCCTGACCAGCGTGCACGATGGCCAGGTCAGCCAGATGAGCGACGAGCAGCGCGTGGCCGTGGGCCTGGCCATCGTGGCGCAGCGCGAAGAGGAAATGTTCTTCGACATCCTGAAGGCGCAGATCGTGGACTGGCGCATGGCCGAGACGCTGCTGGCGCGTGCCGAGCGGCTGGAAGACGCCATCCGCCTGGGCGGCGTGCCCGGCTTCGAGCGCGCCATCGTGCAGGACGTGCGCTATTCCACCCCCTTCCGGCTGGCGTTGCGCATGCATTACGTGTTCGGCTTTCAAAGCTGGCTGGCGCGCGAATTGGGCCAGCGCTTCGCCAATCTGATGAGCAAGCGTTCCGTCGCGCAACGGCTGATTGTGTTTGCCCGGGAGCAGATCACGCCCCTGCTGGGCGAGGAGGCGACGCAGCGCATCGTGGCTTTGCACCAGCGTCGGCTGGATCTGGTCGAAAACGCCCTGCAGGCGCTGAACCTGCAATACCCGTCCTATGCGCTCTGGCTGCAGGAAAGCTATCTGGGCCGTGTCGCGCGCGAACTCGAGCGCATCCGCTACCGCGACATGCTTGAGCAATTTTTGATCAGCGGCGAGGTCTATGCGGACCTGATGGCGCAGTTGAAGAGCCGCTGGGCGCATATCGACGCGCACCCGCCGCTGGATATTGAAATGAGCGCGGCCGAGCTGATCAAGCGCGTGCCGCTGTTCGAGGGGCTGTCGCCGGATTCGCTGCGCGCCATCAGCAAACTGCTCAAGCCGCGTCTGGCGCTGCCCGATCAGCGGGTCTTGACCCAGGGGCGGCATGGCGAGGAAATGTGCTTCGTGGCGTCGGGCGCCGTGGCGGTGCATCTGCCCGACAACACCTTGATCGAGCTCGGTAGCGGCGAATTCTTCGGCGAACTTGGCCTGTTGGGCGAACAGCAGATTACGCCCGAGGTGACCTCGTTGGGCTACTGCAAGCTGTTGATGCTGTCATCGCGCGACTTCCATGCCCTGCTGGCGCGCGATGAGCATCTGCGCGAGCGTATCCAGGTGGTGGCCAAGCAGCGCCTGCGCGCCATCGAAGTGTGGAAGCAGTTCTCGCAGGCGTCGCACGCGGCGCCCGCCGCCACGCCCGCACCCGTCTCGGCCCCCAGCCCGGCGCAGGCGGCGGAAGCGGCCGAAGCGGCGGGCGTGACACGTGAACTGGAGGACGCCCGCAAGGACGAGGCCGCGGACGACGTTCAGGAAAAATCCCGGGAAGAAACCCAGGACAAGACCCAGGACAAGACCCAGGACAAGACCCGGGACAAGCCTCTGGACGGCGGCACCGGCGGCATGCAGGACGCGCCGGCGACCGATGCGCCGGGAATGGCGCCCCGTTGATTCAGATCTGGCCGGCGGCCTGGCGTTGCATGATGTCTTCGACGATCACCAGCGCCGCCTCCAGCGTGAATTCGCCTTCGGCGATCTGCCGCAGCACGGTCGCGACATCGACGGTGGCAATCTCCATGACTTCACCGTCACGGTTGGCGGGCCGCACGCCCGCCGCCAGCACGCAGGTGCTGGTCAGCACGTCTTCCACCTGATAGCCCTCGGGCAGCCGGCGATGAATGCGCAGGATGGTGCGCAAGGGCGTGCGGTTGGCCAGGTCGGGCGCGTCCAGGCCCGCTTCCTCGCCGCATTCGCGCACCAGCGCAAGTTCAAGGTCTTCGCCGCAGCCGGCCAGGCCGCCTACCAAGGTGTCCCACATACCGGGATCCGTCGACTTGCTGAGCGCGCGTCGCGCGACCCACATGCGTCCGTCCGGCGTCCAGGCGTTCAGGTGCACCGCGTGGGTCAGCAGGCCCAGGGGGCGGACCGCCGCGCGCTCGATGACGCCCAGCACGTCGTCGCCGTCCATCACGTCCAGCAGTTCATCGCGCCAGCCACGCAGGCAGTTGGCTTGACGCAACAGTTGCGCGGTATTTTCCAGCACTGCATTCAGTGCCGCGCCGGGTGTCAGGTGCGCGCCGATGTGCAGCGCGGCGTCGTCACAGATGACGCCGGGCGCATCGCGCAGCGCGTCGCAGGCGGCATGCGTGGCCCAGCCGCAGCGGCGGCCCGCTATATATAAAGCGTGCGCGCCGTCGGGGGCGGGTTCCTGCGCGCGTGCGCACAGGTCGGCATACAAATCGGGCAACTGCTTGGGCATCGTGGCGTGTCGTGATGAGGTTGCCGACGATTTTATGCCACACGGTTTGGGGCGCGCGTCAAGGGTTGAAGCTTGGGGCCGGCGCAGATGGGGGCGGGGCCCTTTTATTCAAGAGGCCTGTCTTACATCTATTTGCGTGTCCGCTATAATCCGCCAGTTTCTTTGTGATTTCGAGTGGGAACGCGGGGGCCGCTCTATCTCCCTGCTTAACCCTGCCATCTAATAATTGCGCGTAGTCCTGTTGAAGTGACACTCGTGCCACTAGGCGACAAGGGCCCTCGCGCCGTGTTTCGAGGTAAGCATGAAGAAGTGGAGAGGGATACTGGGGGCTTGTGCGATGCTGATTGGCAGCGTGGCCGGTGCTCAGGTGCAAGACATGCCCGGCGGCCCGAAGGTCAATCAGCTCAACCTGCATGAAGGTGTGACCGCGATTTCGCGCGACATCATGTGGCTGCACTGGCTGTTGCTCACGATCTGTATCGTGATCTTCATCGGTGTGTTCGGGGTGATGTTCTATTCCATCTGGGCGCACCGGAAGTCCCGCGGGCACAAGGCCGCGACGTTCCATGAGCATCTGGGCGTGGAAGTCGCCTGGACGGTCATCCCCTTCATCATCGTCATTGCCATGGCGTTGCCGGCCACCAAGACGGTCGTGGCCATGAAGGACACCTCAAGCGCCGACCTCACCATCAAGGTCACCGGCTATCAATGGAAGTGGGGCTACGAGTACCTCGACGGCTCCGCCGCCGGCGTCAAGTTCCTGTCCACGCTGTCCACGCCCCGTGCGCAGATCGAGAACCGCGAGCCCAAGGGCGAGTTCTATCTGATGGAAGTGGACAACCACATGGTTGTGCCGGTGGATAAAAAGGTCCGTGTCGTATTGACCGCGGCCGATGTCATCCACTCGTGGATGATTCCCGACTTCGGCGTCAAGCAGGATGCCATCCCCGGCTTCCTGCGCGATGCCTGGTTCCGTGCCGACACCCCGGGCATCTACCGTGGCCAGTGCGCGGAACTCTGTGGCAAAGACCACGCCTTCATGCCCATCGTTGTCGAAGTGCTGGCGCAAGCCGACTACGATAAGTGGGTTGAAGACCAAAAGAAGAAGATGGCGGCAAACGCCGACGATCCCAATAAAGAGTGGACGGAAGCCGAACTGGTTGCCCGTGGCGAAAAAGTCTTCGCCGCCAATTGCGTGGCCTGTCACCAGGCCAACGGCAAGGGCATTCCGGGCAGCTTCCCACCGCTTGACGGAGACAAGGTTGTGCTGGGCCCCCAAGCGGCTCAGATCAACACCGTGCTCAAGGGCAAGCCCGGCACCGCCATGGCGGCATTCGGCGGGCAGCTCAATGATGTCGAGATCGCAGCGGTCATCAGCTATACACGCCATGCCTGGAGCAATGCAGGCAAGGGGCAGGACCCGACGGTTCTACCGAAGGACGTTGCGGCTGCGCGTTAAGCGCGCCCCTCGCCCTACACCGATAGAACCGGTTCCGTTTAGTTAGAGATACCCTGCCGGTCCCGTGGATCGGGGCCGGCACTCAGCAGGAAGGAGTCCATCATGAGCAGCGTCACTGTAGACCACGTGTCGCCGGGCCACGGCCACGGTCACGATGACCACCACCACGCCATGCCCTCGGGCTGGCGCCGCTGGCTTTTCGCCACGAACCATAAAGACATCGGGACGATGTATCTCATCTTCTCGTTTGCCATGTTGCTGGAAGGCGGCACGCTTGCCTTGCTGCTGCGTACCGAATTGTTCGAGCCGGGCCTGCAATTCTTCCGCCCCGAACTGTTCAACCAGTTCACCACCATGCACGGCATCATCATGGTGTTCGGCGCCATCATGCCGGCCTTCGTGGGCTTTGCGAACTGGATGATCCCGATGCAGATCGGCGCGTCCGACATGGCGTTCGCGCGCATGAACAACTTCAGCTTCTGGCTGCTGCCGGTGGCCGCGATCATGCTGACGGCATCGTTCTTCGTGCCGGGCGGCGCTACCGCCGCGGGCTGGACGCTGTATGCGCCGCTGTCCTTGCAGATGGGTCCGGGCATGGACCTGGGCATTTTCGCGATGCACTTGATGGGCGCGTCCTCGATCATGGGCGCGATCAACATCATCGTGACCATCCTGAACATGCGCGCGCCCGGCCTCACGCTGATGAAGATGCCGCTGTTCTGCTGGACCTGGCTGATCACCGCCTTCCTGCTGCTGGCCGTGATGCCGGTGCTGGCCGCCGCCATCACCATGGTGCTGACCGACCGCCACTTCGGCACGGGCTTCTTCAACGCCGCCGCTGGCGGTGACCCGGTGCTGTACCAGCACGTGTTCTGGTTCTTCGGGCACCCCGAGGTCTACATCATGATCTTGCCGGCGTTCGGTATCGTGTCGGCCATCGTGCCCGCGTTCGCCCGCAAGAAGCTGTTCGGCTACGCCTCGATGGTGTACGCCACCGCGTCGATTGCCGTGCTGTCGTTCATTGTGTGGGCTCACCACATGTTCACGACGGGCATGCCGGTCACCGGGCAGCTTTACTTCATGTACGCCACCATGCTCATCTCCATCCCGACCGGGGTGAAGGTGTTCAACTGGGTTGCCACCATGTGGCGCGGCTCGATGACGTTCGAAACGCCGATGCTGTTCTCGATCGGCTTCATCTTCGTGTTCACCATGGGCGGCTTCACTGGTCTGATCCTGTCGGTGGCACCCATCGACATCCAGGTGCACGATACCTATTACGTGGTGGCGCACTTCCACTACGTGCTGGTGGCGGGTTCGCTGTTCGCGCTGTTCGCCGGCGCGTACTACTGGGTGCCGAAGTGGACGGGCCGCATGTATAGCGAAAAGCTGGGCAAGCTGCACTTCTGGTCCACGCTGATTTCGTTCAACGTCACCTTCTTCCCCATGCACTTCCTGGGGCTGGCCGGCATGCCGCGCCGCTACGCCGACTACGCCGCGCAGTTCACGACGTTCCACCAGATGGCCACCATTGGCGCGTTCTGGTTCGGCTTGTCGCAGCTGATCTTCCTGTGGGCGATCGTGCGCTGCTACATGGGCAAGGGCGAACCGGCGGCCGCCAAGCCGTGGGAAGGCGCCGAAGGGCTGGAATGGACGGTGCCTTCGCCCGCGCCGTTCCACACCTTCGAAACGCCGCCCGAAGTCAAATAAACCGTCTTCCACGTTTCAGGTAGCACAGCAATGACACCCGAGCAGCGCCGCCGTAACAAGATTGCAGGATGGGTCCTCGTGGCCTTCGTCATTGCCGTGTTTGGCTGGACCGTGTTTCGCGGTTCAGCCCTGCTGACCGGCAACGCGGTCAGCTAGGCCCAGGCCATGAGCGACGATCTGCACGAAACCTCCCGGCGCAAGCTGAGTTTCCTTCAGACCATGAAGGCGGTGGCGTGGGGGTTCTTCGGTGTGCGCAAGGGCGCGGGCCATCAGGAAGACATCGCCAAGCTGAACCCGGTGCACGTGATTGTGGCTGGGCTGCTGGCGGCGGCAATCTTCGTAACTGTGCTGGTTTTAATTGTGCGTTGGGCCGTTTCCAGCCTGACTTGAATCACTTAATTCTATAAATCTGTACCAGGGAGAAAGCCATGAGTGCAAGCCACTCGGTTCAAGGTAAAGAGGCACCGTACTACTTTGTGCCCGCCGACTCGGGTCATCCCGTACGCACGGCGGTGGCGCTGCTGTTCATGGGGCTGGGCGCCGCGGCCTGGATCAACGGGGTCGGCTGGGCCAAGTGGTCTGTCCTGGCGGGGTTCATCGGCCTGATCGTGGTGCTGTATTACTGGTTTGGCGACGCCATCCAGGAATCCGAAGCCGGCCTGAACAGCAAGCGCATCGACGGGTCCTACCGTTGGGGCATGAGCTGGTTCATCTTCTCGGAAGTGATGTTCTTCGCGGCGTTCTTCGGCGCGCTTTGGTACACGCGCACGATCACCACGCCGTGGCTGGGCGACATGGACCACCGCCTGATGCTGTGGCCCGATTTCAAGGCCGCGTGGCCCAACTTCGGACCGGCCGGCGTAGTCGAGGAATTCCAGACGGTCGGCCCGTTCTGGCTGCCCACGATCAACACCGCGCTGCTGCTGTCCTCGGGCGTCACGCTGACCATCGCCCACCATGCGCTGCGCGAAAATCATCGCGGCAAGACGATGTTCTGGCTGGCCGCCACGGTCATCCTGGGCTTCATCTTCGTGGCCTGTCAGGCCGCGGAATACCACCACGCCTATACCGAACTGAACCTGAAGTTCAATTCGGGCGCGTACGGTTCGCTGTTCTACATGCTGACCGGGTTCCACGGGTTCCACGTGATCCTGGGCGCCACGATGTTGACGGTGATCCTGATACGCCTGATGCGGGGCCACTTTACCGCCGACCATCACTTCGGATTTGAAGGCGCGGCCTGGTATTGGCACTTTGTGGACGTGGTGTGGCTGGGGCTGTATTTGTTTGTGTATTGGTTCTGATGTTGAGTGATGGTGCTGATGTTGTGTGATGGGTTGCGCGCGTTCGGTGCCGGGGTATTGGCGGCGAATCAAGCGCGCTACACCCATCCTACGTGGCGAGGTTGCAGCAGCCGGACATCGTAGGATGGGTGAAGCGCGGGAACTCCTGCGCAAGAACCCTGTCGATAATCGCGCGCAACCCATCAAGCAGCGGTGAAGCGGTGCAAGCCCTCCAACGGAAGGCTGCGGTGTGGCCAAGCATGGTGATTGGGTGGCGTTGCTTGATGGGTTACGCGCGTTGGATATCTGGGTTCTTGAGCAGAACCGGGCGCGCTTCACCCATCCTACGTTGTCACCGCCACACCCATCACCGCAAACCCGTGCTTTCGATCCAGCCCATGTGATGGGCGAACAGCACGAACAGGAACAGGGCGACCGATAGCCCGATGCGTACCGTCAGCGCATTGACGGTGCGGTTGGTGGACCCTTTGTCCCGCATCAGATAAACCAGGGCGGATGCCAGACTGGCCAGGATTCCGATGAAGGCCAGTACGACGAAAACGCGCATGGTGGTCTCCGGACAAAACAGAGTTAGCAACGATACATGGCCCGACCGCATTCAACACGCTACACGGTAACCGCCCTACTTCTGCTTGGCATCGCCGTGGTGATTCTGGTGTCGCTTGGGCAGTGGCAGTTGCGTCGCAGCGATGAGCGACGCGCCATTCTGGACGCTATCGAAGCGGGCCGCAAGCAAGCGCCGGTGATGCTGACGCCCGCCACCCCTTCTGACGACTTGACGCCTTGGCGCGTGGCTCAGGCCACGGGCGTGTGGCAGCCGCAATTCAGTGTACTGCTGGACAACCGCAACCACGAAGGGCGGCCGGGCTACTGGCTGGCCACGCCGCTGCTGCTGGATGGGTCTTCGCGTCAGGCCGTACTGGTGCTGCGCGGCTGGCTTCCCCGGATCATGCCCGGCCAGGGCGAACCCGCATTGCCGGCTACGCCGCAAGGCCCGCAGACCGTCACCGGCGAAATGGCTGAACGTGTGCCGCGCATGTTTG
Organism: Achromobacter sp. JUb104; assembly: GCF_024806975.1. Taxonomy (NCBI): domain Bacteria; kingdom Pseudomonadati; phylum Pseudomonadota; class Betaproteobacteria; order Burkholderiales; family Alcaligenaceae; genus Achromobacter; species Achromobacter sp. JUb104. The sequence continues at coordinate 21,790 of NZ_JANUEY010000004.1, forward strand.
AATTGTGGTCGCTTGGTGGGCAGGATCAATCGGCCCTGCCCGCCACGCTGCCGGTCGTGGACGGCAAGGTGCCGCAGGTTCAAAACTTGCCGCTGGATGCTTATGCGCGTGCGACAGGGCTGAACTTGCTGCCCGTCGTGTTGGCCCAGAGCGGCCAGACCAGCCCGAACGCTCAGAGTGCTCAAAGCAGCCCGAACAGCCAGATCAGCCCGAACGCTCAGCCCAGCCAGACCGCTCAGCCCAGCCAGGCCGCTCAGCCCAGCCAGGCCGACGGCGACGGCCTGGTGCGCGACTGGCCCCAGCCGTCCGTGGATTTTCAAAAGAATACGTCTTACGCGATCCAGTGGTTCGCGTTCGGCTTGATTGCCGCCATCGCATGGCTGGTGGTGCTGGGGGGCGCCATCAAGCGCATGCGCCAGCGCGCGGGACAAGGCCCCAGGGCCTGAGCGCGCATCAATGAATGACTCTTCCAGGATATAACGTGGCTCGCGACATCTCATCCCACACACCCGCACGCAAGCGCTCGTTGATGCCCATGCTGCTGGTGTTCCTGTGTTCGCTGGCGCCCATCGTGGCCGCCTTCGTGGTGTACATGAACCCGCAATGGTGGCCGGACGAGTCCAGCAATTACGGCACGCTGGTGTCGCCGCAGCGGCCCATGCCCGCCGCCAACGAACTGAAGCTGACGACCTTGGACGGCAAGCCGTTCGACCTGCAAAGCTTGAAGGGCAAGTGGTTGCTGGTGGCGGCCGATGGCGCGGAATGCCCGGAAAGCTGCGCTCGCAAGCTCTACATTACGCGCAACACGCACGCCAGCCAGGGCAAGAACGTGGACCGCCTGGCCCGCGTCTGGTTCATTACCGACGACGCGCCAGTGCCGCAGAAAGTGCTGGACGCCTATCAAGGCACGGTCATGCTGCGCGTGAACCCGGACCAGCTCGCGCACTACCTTCTAGCCCGCGACACCGCCGCCGGGCAGCCGGGCTTGCAGGACCCGATCTGGGTGATCGACCCGCTGGGCAACCTGATGATGCAGTACCCTGCCCAGGCGGATGGCGTGAAGGTGCGCAAGGACATCAGCAAGCTGGTCTATAACTCGCGCATTGGTTAATTTTTGCCCGCGACAAGCACCCGTAGGGTGCGCAGCGTGGGGGCATTTTTTTCCGCCGGGCCGCCCCAAGGAAAAAAGCGGCCCCCTCGGGGGGCAGCAAGCACCCGTAGGGTGTGCGGCGTGGGGGCATTTTTTATGGTTGATATGGAACGCATCAAAGCGCGTTATCGCAAGCTCGTTTTCTTCACCTGGTTCCTGACGCTGGACCTGATCATGTTCGGCGCCTTCGTGCGCCTGACGGATTCCGGCTTGGGATGCCCGGATTGGCCCGGCTGCTACGGCAGCGTCACGCCCTTGGGCGCGCAGGGCGACATCCATCAAGCGTCGCAGGCTATGCCCTTCGGACCCGTGACGATGTCCAAGGCCTGGATCGAAATGATCCATCGCTACGTCGGCACCATCCTGGGCATGCTCATCATCGGCATCGTCTACATGGCATGGCGCTATCGCCGCGAACTGGGCCGCTCGCCCGCGCTGGCCGTGACGACGCTCGTCGCCGTGTGCGTGCAAGGCGCCTTCGGCGCGTGGACCGTCACGCACAAGCTGATGCCCGCCGTGGTGACGGCCCACCTGGTGTTCGGGCTGTCGGTGCTGGCGCTGATGACGTGGCTATCGGCCCGCGAACGTCCGCACCTGGCGATTGCCGCCGCGGCGGCGCGCTGGAAGCCCTGGGTGGCGGTGGGCTTTGGCCTGCTGCTGGTGCAGGTGACGCTGGGCGGCTGGGTCAGCACCAACTACGCCGCGTTGGCCTGCATGGACTTTCCCATGTGCCACGGCCAGTGGGTGCCCGACATGGACTTTCACGGCGGCTATTCGGTGATCCGAGGCCTGGGTGAACTGCCATCGGGCGAAATGATCTCGCAGCCCGCGCTGACCGCCATCCATTGGGTACATCGCAATTTTGCCTTTGTCGTATTCCTGTACCTGGGAACCTTGGCCTGGCGGCTGCGGGCCGAACCGGGCTTGCGCGGCCCGGCAACGTTGATGCTGGCCCTGCTGGCCGCGCAACTGTTCACCGGCCTGACGACCATCTTCTTCCAGTGGCCGCTCTTGATCGCGGTGCTGCACAACGGGGGCGCCGCCGGCCTGACCTTGGCCGCCGTGGTGCTGATGGTGCGATTGTCCACGGCGGGAAGCGCGCCGACCGGGGGCAGTGGCCCCAATTCGGTGCGCGTTTAAAATAGGGTCCACTATGACCAGTCTTGCCGCTCCTCCCTCCGGATTGCTCCGCCAATACTTCGTACTCACCAAGCCGCGCGTCACGCAGTTGGCGGTGTTTTGCGCGGTCATCGGCATGTTTCTCGCCGTTCCGGGTGTACCCGATATGCGCCGCGTGCTGTTTGGCACCATCGGCATCTGGCTGCTTGCCGCAGCCGCCTTCGCCATCAACTGCCTGATTGAACAGGAAGTGGACGCGCGCATGCTGCGCACCGCGCGGCGTGCCACCGCCCGAGGCACCATTTCGGCCTTCCAGGTGCTGAGCCTGTCGGGCCTGTTGGGCGGCGCGGGCATGTTTGTGCTGTACACGCTGGTGAACCCGCTGACCATGTGGCTGACCTTCGCCACGTTTGTGGGCTACGCCGTTATCTATACCGTCATCCTCAAGCCGCGCACGCCGCAGAACATCGTGATCGGCGGCTTGTCGGGCGCGATGCCGCCCGCGCTGGGCTGGGCCGCCGTGGCGGATTCCGTGCCCGCCGAGGCCTGGGTGCTGGTGTTGATCATCTTCATCTGGACGCCGCCGCACTTCTGGGCGCTGGCGCTGTACCGCAACCATGATTACGCCAAGGCCGGCCTGCCCATGCTGCCGGTCACGCACGGCAACCAGTTCACTCGCCTGCACATCCTGCTCTATAGCGTGGCGCTGGTGGCCACGACGCTCTTGCCCTACGCCATCCGCATGAGCGGTGCGCTGTATCTGTTGTCGGCACTGGTGCTGGGTGGCATGTTCCTGTCCTATGCCTGGCGTCTGTACCGCGCCTATAGCGACGAACTGGCGCGCAGCATGTTCCGCTTTTCCATTCTCTACCTGGCGTTGCTGTTCGGCGCCCTGCTGGTGGACCACTGGGTCGCCCTGCTGCACTGACCCCTGGAGGTTGTTTGATGTCCGTGTTTTCCGCCAGCCGCCGGCTGGGCCTGCGCCTTGCCGCAGCCGCCGCCGTCACTGTCCTTACCGCCACCCTAGCCGCTTGCGGCGAAAGCGCACCCACGTTCAAGGGCAGCGACATCAGCGGCACCCAGTTGGGGCGTGGCATGGAGCTGACCGACACCAACGGCAAGACCCGCCAGTTGTCCGACTTTGCCGGCAAGGTTGTGGTGGTGTTCTTTGGTTTCACGCAATGCCCGGACGTGTGCCCCACGTCCTTGGCGGAACTGACCGAAGTCATGAAGAAGCTGGGCCCGGACGCCGACCGCGTGCAGGTGCTGCTGATCACGGTGGACCCCGAGCGCGATACGCAAGAAGTGTTGAAGCAGTATGTGACCGCGTTCGATCCGCGTTTTCTGGGCCTGACCGGCACGCCGGAACAGATAAAGAAGGCCGCCGCGTCATTCAAGGCGTATTACGCCAAGGCGCCCACCAAGGACGGCAACTACACCATGGACCACACCGCCGCGTTCTACCTGCTGGATGGCAAGGGCGAATCGCGCGTGCTGGCCAACAACACGCTGGGCGTGGACGCGCTTACGCACGACATCAAGGCGCTGCTGAAAGACTAGCGGCTTAGTGCGTAAGAAGGATCAGCGGGCCTGAGTGCCCGCCGCAGCCCAGCCGGCCAACGCCGCCTGGGCTTTTTCATTCAGCTCGGCCACCGCGATGTCGTGTCGGTGCGTGATGATCATCAGGGCGTAGGGCGTTGCCAGCGCCGCGGCTTCAGGGCACAGGCGCGACTCGTCGCCGACCGACGGCGAGACGTTGCGCCAGTAGTTGATTGCCTGTTCGAGCTGGGGCAGGGAAATGGAATCCATGCGCTATTGTCCACGAATGGGCATGGCTGTCCACCGACGCCCCCGGCGTCTGCAACCCCTGCAAAGAAGCGTCACCATCGCAACATGCCGAAACCGCGCGCGGGTGCTATACCCATGCCGGTTAGTTACGATGGAGCATCGTTATGAATACATCCACCCGAATCCAGAACTCGCGCAGCGGCTTGCACCCCCTGGTCGCGGCCGCCGCCATCGCGGTCATCGTCATGTGCGCGGTGGGCGTGGCGGCGGTGATGGGCTGGCTGCCTTCGCCCTCGGCCAATCCGCATGCGGATACGCCCGTGGTCGAAGCGGGCCCCGAAGGCGCCAATCTGGCGCCCGCCCCGGGGGCACAGCCTGTCCCGCAACAAGCGCAACAGGCGCAGCAGGCCGCACCGCAGACCCAGCAGGCCCGTCCGGCATCGGCCTCGGCACCCCGCGCGGCGGCGCCCGCGCCAGCCAAGCAAGCATGCCAAAGCTGCGGGGTGGTGGAAACCATCCGCCAGGTGCAGGTTCCTGTGAAGGACAACAGCGACCACCTGGTCGGCACCATCGGCGGCGGCGTGGTCGGCGGCGTAGTGGGTAATCAATTTGGCGGAGGCAGCGGCAAGACGGCGCTGACCGTGCTGGGCGCGGTGGGCGGCGCTTTGGCAGGCCGTGAAGTTGAGCGTAATATCAGACAGCAACAAACGGTGACGCACTATGAGCTGACGGTTCGCATGAACGACGGCAGTGCGCGCCAGTTCCGCAGCGCGCAGCCCTTCGCCTTTGCCTCGGGCGATCATGTGCGCGTGGAAAACAACCAGCTGCTGCCGGGCTAAGCCAAGGCCGGTGGCGATCAGTCCATGGGGAGACCTGGCATGAGCGACCAATTCACGAACCCGTTTGTCCTTCCCGGCATGGGACAGAATTCCGATCTGTCGGGCAACCCCTTGCTGGCCAGCATGGAAATGATGCGTCAGGCCTGGGCCGGCCTGACCGGCCCGGGTGGCCTGGCCAGCAGCCTGCCCATGGCGCCGCCCATGAATCTTGAAGACCTGGACCGCCGTATCGCCGAGCTTCGTTCGGTGGAAAACTGGCTGCGCATGAACCTGTCCATGCTGTCATCCACCATCCAGGGCATGGAAGTGCAGCGTTCCACCATCAGCACCTTGCGTGCCTTTGTGGACAGCGCCGCCAGTATGGACATGAACGCCGTGCGCGATAGCGGCGCGGCCTCGCCGCTTGAAGTGGTGCTGGGCCTGAAGCCCGCGCCGAAGTCCGCCGCCAAACCGGCATCATCGGAAAGTGCCCGCGACGCCAAGCCGCAGGAATCTTCCGCTGGCGCAACGTCGGAATCGGATGCCGGTAAAGCGTCGGCCGCCGACTCGGCCGGGCCTGGCATGACCGAGCAAATGGGCGCCGCGGCGCAGTCGGCCTCCAAGGCGTGGTGGGACTTGCTGCAGCAGCAGTTCAACCAGATTGCGGCCGCCACCGCCGCGTCCATGCCGACCAACCCCGCCGAGCCGGGCGAGTCCGCCACGCCCAAATCCAAGGATTCCAAACCGGCAGCCAAGACCGAAGCCAAGGCTTCCAAGCCTGCCACCCGCAAGCCCGCGGCGCGCAAGACGGCAGCCAAGTCCGCGCCCCGGGCGTCCAAGAATAATGGGCCTGCCGACGGCAAGCCCTGAACTCCTTTCAATCGACCCGCATCGGCCGCAAGGCCGTTTGCGCCGTCTCTCAACCTATCAGAACTTATGCTTAATGTAGTGATCCTCGCCGCCGGACTGGGCAAACGCATGCAGTCCAACCTTCCCAAAGTCTTGCACACGCTGGCTGGCAAGCCCATGCTGGCTCATGTGCTGGACAGCGCGCGCCAGTTGAAGCCCGCGCGCATCATCGTTGTGGTGGGCCATGGCGCGGACCGCGTCAAAGAGGCTTTTGACGGCCAGGCGGACCTGCACTTCGTGTTGCAGCAACCGCAGCAAGGCACGGGCCACGCGGTGCAGCAGGCCGTGCCGTTGCTGCTGGAAGGCGATGGCAAGGACGACGTCACGCTGGTGCTGTACGGCGACGTGCCGCTGGTGCAGCCCGACACGCTGCAACGCCTGCTGGATGCGCGCGCCACGGGCGCTGCCGTGCTGACCGAAGTGCTGGACGATTCCACCGGCTATGGCCGCATCGTGCGCGATGACAAGGGCAACGTGTGCCGCATCGTCGAACACAAAGATGCGTCGGAAGCCGAACACGCCATCAAGGAAGTGAACACCGGCATCCTGACCGCCCCGACGGCCAAGCTGAAAGACTGGCTGACCCGCATCGACAACAAGAACGCGCAAGGCGAGTACTACCTGACCGACGTGGTCGGCCTGGCCGTGGTCGACAAGGTGCCCGTGGGCGCGGCGCAACCCGGCGCCGGCTGGGAAACGCTGGGCGTGAACAGCCGCGTGCAGCAAGCCGAACTGGAACGCCGCTGGCAGGGCGAACAGGCGCGCCGCCAGCTTGAAGCCGGCGTCACGCTGGCCGACCCCGCCCGCTTTGACGTGCGCGGCACGCTCACTTGCGGGCGCGACGTATTCATTGACGTGGGCTGCGTGTTCGAAGGCAAGGTCACGCTGGCTGACGGCGTGCGCGTGGGGCCGCACTGCGTGCTGCGCGACGTGACCGTGGGCGCGGGTACGCAGATCGAGGCATTCAGCCATTTGCAGCAAGCAGAAGTGGGCCAGGATGCGCGCGTGGGCCCGTATGCCCGCCTGCGCCCGGGCGCCGAATTGGGCGACCGCAGCCACGTCGGCAACTTCGTCGAAATCAAGAAGAGCGTGCTGGGCGCCGACAGCAAGGCCAACCACCTGGCCTACATCGGCGACGCCGACATTGGCCAGCGCGTGAACGTGGGCGCGGGCACCATCACCTGCAATTACGACGGCGTGAACAAGCACCGCACCGTCATCGAAGACGACGCTTTCATCGGGTCGGATACGCAATTGGTGGCGCCGGTGCGCGTGGGCCGGGGCGCAACCCTGGGCGCGGGCACCACCCTGACTCGCGACGCGCCGGCCGACAAGCTGACGGTGTCGCGCGCCAAGCAGATCACCGTTGAGGGTTGGCAGCGTCCCGCGAAGAAGTCGTGATGGCGGAGAGCGACGCCGCCAAGACCGCCTTACCTGACGGCCTGCCCGCGCCGCGCCGTTACTGGGCGGCTGCCACGGTCATGACAGGCATCAGCCTGTCGGTGCTGGACACCACGATCGCCAACGTGGCGCTGCCCACGATTTCCGTGGACCTCAACGCCTCGCCGGCGCAGGCGGTGTGGATCGTCAACGCCTACAACCTGGCGGTGGTGATGACGCTGCTGCCCTTGTCGGCGCTGGCCGAGCGCATCGGCTTTCGCCGCATGTTCACCTTTGGCCTGATCCTGTTCACGCTGGCTTCGCTGGGCTGTGCGCTGGCCGGCACCTTGTGGCAACTGACCGCCGCGCGCGTCTTCCAGGGTGTGGGGGCCGCCACGCTGATGTGCATGTTCGGCGGGCTGGTGCGCAATATCTATCCCCTGCACATGCTGGGCCGGGGCATCAGCATCAACGCCACCACGGTGGCCGTGATGTCGGTGCTGGGGCCCACCATCGGCTCCGCCATCCTGTCGGTGGCGCCGTGGCCCTGGATCTTTGCCGTCAACCTGCCCATCTGCGTGCTGGCCATGTTCGGCCTGCGCCATCTGCCCGAAGTGCCGCGCAACGATGTGAAGCTGGACTGGGTCAGCGTGGTGCTATGCATGGCGACGCTGGGCGTGTTCATTTCCGGCGTCGACATGATGGGCCAGGACCTGCTGCGCGGCATCGGCCTGGTGGCCATTGCATCGGTGGCGGGCTGGGTGCTGGTGCGCCGCGCCAGCAAGCAGCCGGCGCCCTTGGTGCCGGTGGACTTGCTGCGCATACGCCCGCTGGCGTTTGCCGTGGGCGCGTCCGCCTGCACGTTCGCCGCGCAGATGGCGTCGTATGTGTCCTTGCCGTTCTACTTCCAGCAGGTGCTGGGTCGGCCGTACCTGGAAGTGGGCTTGCTGATGGGCGCCTGGCCCGTGGGCACGGCGCTTATCGCCCCGCTGGCGGGTCGCCTGTCCGACCGCTATTCCGCCGCCACCTTGAGCGGCGTGGGGGCGGCGACCATGGTGGCCGGCATGCTGTGGCTGACCCTGTTGCCGGCCTCGGTATCGAATTGGCCCATCGTGGCCGGCATGTTCGTCGCGGGCGTGGGCTTTGGCTTCTTCCAGACGCCGAACAACCGCGCCATGCTGTCGGCCGCGCCGCGCGCCCGTAGCGGGGCGGCGGGCGGTTTGCAGGCCACCACCCGCGTGTTCGGGCAAAGCTTCGGCACCGCGCTGGTGGCCATCGCGTTCAGCATCAGCCTGGCGCACGGCCCCGGCCTGGCGCTGGTGCTGGGCACGATATGCGCCGCGTTGGCGGTGGTGGTGAACACGGTCCGGTTCAACAAATTACGCGCCTAGGGGCCGGCGCGCCCCTGGGCCCCGGCCGCTTCTATAATGGCGGCCGGCGTCTGGTTCCTCTTGCCAGGCGCGCAAGATTCCCTATTTTGAAGGCGTGCAGGCATGAAAATCACGGTCGTGGGTACCGGTTACGTGGGGTTGGTGTCGGGAGCGTGTCTGGCCGACATGGGCAACGACGTCATGTGTCTGGACGTGGACGCCGCAAAAATCGCCCTGCTGCTCCAAGGCGGCATCCCGATCTATGAGCCCGGCCTGGAAGACCTGGTCCGCCGCAACGTGCAGGCCGGCCGCCTGCATTTCACGGACGACGTGGCGCAAAGCGTGGCCTTTGGCGACGTGCAATTCATCGCCGTGGGCACGCCGCCCGGCGAAGACGGATCGGCCGACCTGAAGTACGTGCTGGCCGCCGCGCAGAACATCGCGCGCCACATGACGTCCCGCAAACTGATCGTGGACAAGTCCACCGTGCCCGTCGGCACCGCCGACAAGGTGCGCGCCGTGGTGCAGAAAGAACTGGCCGCGCGCGGCGTGGACATCCCGTTCAGCGTGGCGTCCAACCCCGAATTCCTGAAGGAAGGCGCGGCCATCAATGACTTCATGAGCCCGGACCGTGTCGTCGTGGGTGCCGACGACGACTACACCGTCGGCGTGATGCGCCGTATCTACGAACCGTTCCAGCGCACCCACGACCGCCTGATGGTGATGGACGTGCGCTCGGCCGAGCTGACCAAGTACGCCGCCAACGCCATGCTGGCCACGCGCATCTCGTTCATGAATGAAATGGCGAACCTGGCTGAAGCGCTGGGTGCCGACATTGAACAGGTGCGTCGCGGCATCGGCGCGGACCCTCGCATCGGCTACCACTTCCTGTACCCCGGAGCGGGCTACGGCGGCTCGTGCTTTCCCAAGGACGTGCAGGCGCTGGTGAACACCGCCGCCGAAAATTCGCTGCCCATGCGCGTCATCGAAGCGGCCGAGGCCGCCAACCACGCCCAGAAATTCCGCCTGTCCGAAAAGCTTGTCGCGCGCTACGGCAACGACCTGCGCGGCCGCAAGATTGCGCTGTGGGGCCTGTCGTTCAAGCCGAACACCGACGACATGCGCGAAGCCCCCAGCCTGACGGTCATTGCCGAACTGACGCGCCGTGGCGCCGACGTGCGCGCCTACGACCCCGTGGCCATGCATGAAGCGGCGCGCGTGCTGGTCGGCCAGCCCGGCATCAGCTTCGCCACCGACATGTACGACGCGCTGGACGGCGCCGATGCGCTGTTGATCGCCACCGAATGGAAAGTCTTCCGCGCGCCCGACTTCGACCGCGTGAAGGCCCTGCTGAAAACGCCCTTGATCATCGATGGCCGCAACCTGTACACGCCGGCTGACGTACGCGCCCTGGGCTTCGAGTATTCCGGCATCGGACGCGCATGAAGATCCTGCAACTGAACTTCGAGAAGGGCTGGCGCGGCGGCGAACGGCAGACGCTGTATTGCATGCGCGCCTTCCGCAAGGCGGGCCATGACGTCGAAGTGATGTGCCGGGAAGGCGCGCCGCTGGCCGAGCGCGCGCGCCAGGAAGGGTTTGTTGCTCACACCTGCCGCAACGTGCCGGGGCAACTGGCTTTTCTGGCGGGCGCGGGCCGCTATGACATCATCCACGCGCAAACGGCCAACACCATTACCTGGGCCGTGCTGACCAAATGGCTGCATCGCCGCCCCGTGGTGTTCTCGCGCCGCACCTCATTCGTGGTGAAGCCGGGCGACGAATGGAAGACCGGTTTCAAGTGGCGCCACGCCAACTTGTTTGTGGCCATCAGCGAAATGGCCGCGGGCGAACCGCGCCGCCTGGGCATTGAACCCGTCATCATCCGCAGCGCGGTTGAACCCCACGCCATCAACGCCGACAACGTCGCCAAGCTGGTGCAGGAATTCGACCTCGCCGGCAAGAAGGTCATGGCCACGTCCGCCGCGCTGATCCGCGACAAAGACCCCGTGACCCTGGTGCGCGCCGTGGGCGAACTGGCCAAGACACGGCGCGACTTCATCTTCCTGCACTTCGGCGCGGGCGGCGATCGCGAGCAGCAGGCCAAGGACGAAGCGCGCCGCCAGGGTATTGAAGACGTCTACCGCTTCGCGGGCTTTCGCAAAGGCGTCGAAGACTTCTACAGCATCCTCGACGTGTTCGTCATGAGCTCAGAAGAAGAAGCGCTAGGCAGCAGCGTGCTGGACGCCTTCTTGCAGCATGTGCCGGTGGTCTCCACCGACGCGGGCGGCCTGAAGGAAAGCCTGGCCGATGGTCGCGGCGTGCTGGTGGCCGTGGGCGACCATCAAGCCATGGCAGCCGGCATGGCCCGCTGCCTGGACGACGCGGCATTCCGCAAAGACGTCACGGAACGCGCGTACGAATACGTGAAGAGCGAACACGACGTGCAGAAGATGGGAAATCGGTATCTGGCGCAGTTCGAGCGGTTGCTGGGGCGGGCTTAGGTTGGTGGGGGGGCTGGGTGGCCGCAACAGCGCCGCTGCATGATGGGTTCCGCGCGATGGGGCATTGGGGTTCTTGCCTGTGTCCGCGCGCGCTTCACCCATCCTACGGGTTTCGGTGCCTTGTTCACCCCCGCACATCAATCCTGGTTTCGAACTTGGCGCGGTGTACCGAAAAGAATGTGCGCACGTTGCGCACGTTGGCTTGGGCGGTGAACGCGCGGTGTACCAGCGCGTGGTAGGCGGGCATGTCTTTTACCTGGGCGATCACCACGAAATCCGGTCCTGGCGACACGCGGTAGCACTGCAGCACCGCCGGTTCGGTCAGCATGCTTTGTTCGAACGCATCCAGGCTTTCGGCCGCTTGCACGTCAAGCGTGATCTCCACGATCGCCGTCAACGTGCTGCCCAGTTTTTCAGCGGCAAGTATCGCGACCTGCCTTTCGATGACCCCTTCGTCCACCAGGCGCCGAACGCGGCGCAGGCAGGTGGGGGGCGACGCATGCACCCGCGCCGCCAGATCCTGGTTGGTCAGCGAGTTGTCCGCTTGTAGCTGCTCAAGAATGCGCAGATCCAAATCGTCCAGTTCAGGCGGGGAAAATGGCGTGTTTTGCATGATTAATTCAAAAATGGCACTTAGAAGAAAGATAATTTAATCACAAATCTGTAAGTGAATTAACTTTCAAATTTGGCTGTATTAAGAAATCATATTTCTTACGGCCTCGCGCACAATGCGTCGGTACACGAACTTAAGCGGAGTCTTCCTATGTGCGGCATTGTTGGCGCCGTCGCCCAGCGCGACATCACCCCTATCCTGGTTGAAGGTCTGAAGCGGCTGGAATATCGCGGCTACGACTCTTGCGGCGTTGCCGTGTATGCCGATGGCCATCTGCGCCGCACGCGCAGCACGCAGCGCGTGGCCGAGTTGGCGGACCAAGTGGCTCAGGACAAGGTCCAGGGTTTCACGGGCATCGCCCACACCCGTTGGGCTACTCACGGCGTGCCCGCCACGCACAATGCCCACCCGCACTTTTCGCATCTGGGCAACGAAGAGCCGCGCATCGCGCTGGTCCACAACGGCATCATCGAAAACCACGACGAACTGCGCGCTGAATTGCAGGCCGTGGGCTACGTCTTTGAAAGCCAGACCGACACCGAAGTCATCGCGCACCTGGTGAACCACCTGTACACGGGCGACCTGTTCGAAGCCGTGCAGAACGCCGTTCGCCGCCTGCATGGCGCGTACGCCATTGCCGTGTTCTGCCGCGACGAGCCGCATCGCGTGGTGGGCGCGCGCCAAGGTTCGCCGCTGGTGGTGGGCGTGGGCCAGAACGAGAACTTCCTGGCGTCCGACGCGCTGGCGCTGGCCGGCACGACCGACCAGATCATCTACCTGGAAGATGGCGACGTCGTCGACCTGCAGCTCTCGCGCGTCTGGATCGTGGACGCCAACGGCAAGAACGTGGACCGTGAAGTGCACACCGTGCACGTGCACACTGGCGCCGCCGAACTCGGCCCGTATCGCCACTACATGCAAAAGGAAATCTTCGAACAGCCGCGCGCCGTGGGCGACACGCTGCAAGACATCGAATCGATTTCGCCCGAGCTGTTCGGCGACGACGCCTACAAGATCTTCAAGGACATCGATTCGCTGTTGATCCTGGCGTGCGGCACGAGCTACTACGCCGGCCTGACCGCCAAGTACTGGATTGAATCGATTGCGAAGATTCCGGTGGCCGTCGAAATCGCCAGCGAATACCGCTACCGCGACAGCGTGCCCAACCCGCGTTCGCTGGTCGTCACGATCTCGCAGTCCGGCGAAACCGCCGACACGCTGGCGGCGCTGAAGCACGCGCGTTCGCTGGGCATGGACAAGACGCTGACCATCTGCAACGTGTCCACCAGCGCCATGGTGCGCGAGTGCAAGCTGTCGTACATCACGCGCGCCGGTGTTGAAATCGGCGTGGCCTCGACCAAGGCCTTCACCACGCAGTTGACCGCCTTGTTCCTGCTGACGCTGGCCCTGGCGCAAGTGCGCGGCCATCTCAGTGATGAGCAGGAAGCCGAGCACCTGAAGGCGCTGCGCCACCTGCCCGTGGCCATTGGTTCGGTGTTGGCGCTGGAGCCGCAGATCATGGCTTGGGCCGACCGCTTCGCGTCCAAGGAAAACGCCTTGTTCCTGGGCCGTGGCATGCACTACCCGATCGCACTGGAAGGCGCGCTGAAGCTGAAGGAAATCAGCTACATCCACGCCGAAGCCTACCCGGCCGGCGAACTCAAGCACGGCCCGCTGGCGCTGGTGACGGAACACATGCCCGTCGTGACCATCGCGCCCAAGGACGAGCTGCTGGAAAAGCTGAAGTCCAACATGCAGGAAGTGCGCGCGCGCGGCGGCGAGCTTTATGTGTTCGCCGATGCCGACAGCAAGATCCAAAGCGCCGAAGGCATGCACGTGATCCGCATGCCGGAAAACTACGGCAAACTGTCGCCGATCCTGCACACGATCCCGCTGCAACTGCTGTCGTATCACACGGCTTGCGCACGGGGTACGGATGTGGACAAGCCGCGCAATCTGGCGAAGAGCGTGACGGTGGAGTGATGGGGCGATAACGTACGTTGTTTTGAATACGAAAAATAAAGTCGGTCGCGCGAAATAAAGTCGGTCGCAACGTGAACAGCATCATTCTCCCGCCATTTACGTGGTTCTTGTCGCAATCTCGCTCGTGAAGTTAGAAACGGCCGCTCGCGCGGCCATTTCTACATCGGGCATGCAAAGAAGAGTGTGTTGGTTACGCCGCCGTTCGCCGCGTTGCGCCTGGCGATTGGCCGCTGATGCGTTTGAAAGCCCGGCTGAACGCAGCTTGCGAGGTATAGCCCAGACGATGCGCCACTGCGTCGATCGACAGCCTGTCCTGAGTCAGCCATTGGGTGGCCAGGCGCATCTTGAGTTCTGTCGCGTAGCGCAGAGGCGGAACCCCCAGGGTCGCCTGAAAGCGTTGGGCAAAGACCGATCGAGAAACGTGCGATTCTGCGGCCAGCTCCGCGACTGTCCACTCCTTACCGGGCGAGCGATGTAACGCCAAGATGGCGCGGGCGAGACGGGGGTCGCGCAAGGCAGCTACGAGTCCGGAAGCGCTCTCGCAACCGCATTCAATCCACCCACGCATGATCATCGCTGCCGCCACCTCGGCAAGCCGCGCCAGGATGCCAGCGAAGCCGATGCGGCCGGAGCATATCTCACGCTTCATGGCGTCCAGGATCTCGCGCAAGCCGGGATACTTCGTCCCGTCCGTATCGGCCACCATGGCATCCGGCATCAGCTTTGCCAGTCCCTGCATACCGCCCAGGTCGAACTCCATGCAGCCGTAGAAGAGGACGGCGCTGGGCATCGAATGTGTACTTGGGCAAGTATCGACCCCACTGACAGCCTCGCCCAATGGCGCCACGTCGAACGTGTCGATCGGTTGGAAAGAGGCGTTCGGATCCGAAAGGAGCTGATGTCCGCCGCCTTGCGGCAAAAACACGGCGCTGCCGGCGGTGAGTTCATGAACTGCACCGTCATGCGTACGCAGGACTGCGTTGCCGACAGCGAGGTAGTGGAAATAGCTGTATCCAGGCCTGGCGCCGAAATCGAAGCCGAACGATGGACCGGTTTGAACGCGGCGGTACTGCACACCGCGCAACCGCATGCCTGTCAGCAGCTCGCTGATGAGGTCGGATGACAGAACAAAAGAGCGGCCCTCTATCATTTCAGGTGTTTCGGTTAATAACGCAGGACTTTTTATCATAGATCATCCTGGAATGCGGCCCTAGACTTCCTGCCTGAGATAGATATTCAGGAGTTGTTTGAAATGAGAAGTGATGTAAAGGACGCAGTGGCTCAGGAGGTGAACACGCCCGCGTGGGTAGCCGTTTTTTCTCTGGCGATGGGCGTGTTCGGGTTGCTCACTGCGGAGTACCTCCCCGCCAGCCTGCTGACCCCGATGGCAGCGGATCTTGGTGTGTCGGAGGCCCTTGCGGGCCAAGCCGTCACCGTAACGGCCGTTGTGGCGCTGTTCGCCGGTTTGTTGGTGCCGCGCCTCACGCGCGGGTTTGATCGCCGGCTGGTCTTGCTTGGATTCACCGTATTGATGATCGCCTCCAATCTGCTGGTGGCGTTTTCCTTGAGCCTGCCGATGCTGTTGGCGATGCGAGCCCTTCTGGGCCTTGCCTTGGGTGGTTTCTGGGGCATGGCGGCCGCGGTTGCGATGCGTCTGGTTCCGGCCAGACTTGTCCCACGCGCACTTTCAATAATCTTCAGTGGCATCGCTGTGGGCACAGTTGTTTCCGTGCCGCTCGGCAGCTACCTGGGTGAACTCTACGGCTGGCGCAGCGCCTTTTTGGCCGCCGCCGCCGTGGGCATCGTTACGCTCCTTTTCCAGGTGCTCACGTTGCCCCGTATGGCGCCGCGCAAATTGCTGCAGACTGCGACGGTGCTGGAGTTGCTTCAACGTCCTGGCATTGCAGCGGGCATGACCGGATGCGTGTTGGCTCACACGGGTCAGTTTGCACTTTTCACCTACATACGTCCCGCGCTCGAGAGCGTTGCACATATCAACGTACAGGATCTGTCTCTGATGTTGCTTGGCTTCGGTATCGCCAACTTCGTCGGGACTTTGGTTGCGGGTTGGATAATGGAGCGCAGCCTGCGCGCTACGCTGATCTGGATGCCTGCGCTGGTCGGCGTCGCCGCCCTGGCCATGATTTCGGTTCCGGTGGACAAGACGGGGCTGATGCTGTTGGTCGCGCTTTGGGGGCTCGCCTTCGGAGGTGTCCCAGTGGCGTGGTCGAACTGGGTCGCGCGAGCAGTTCCGGATCAGGCGGAAACGGCTGGGGGTATGGTGGTTGCGTGCGTGCAGTCGTCCATCGCTGCGGGGGCCGCGGTGGGTGGCATGGTGTTCGGATTCGGCGGGGTGATCGGCGTCTTTGTGACGGCAGGAGGGGTGATGATCCTCGCTGCGCTCTTCATCGCTCTACGCGTTCGCGTGGCGATGCCGCCACACGGTCAGGCCGTCCATGCCGTGCACGTCTGAAAGACAGCGGGTCGAAGCTGAGGGTCACCACGCACCATAAGTGTGCGGACTTGGAGGGTGGATGCGCTCTCGCTGCATAAAAGAGCGTGAGCGTCATCACCCTCCAGTTAACTGCCTCCAGGATCGGTACATTGAGACATCCCGACGTCGGCCTGTCCCATGGGGCAGACGGCTCTTGCTTTTTGGCAGCTCGGCGACTCGAACTTCGCGAGCACTCAACCTTCGCGACCGACTTTTGTTCAATTTTCTTGAGCGGGACACGGATACGCTTGTGGTGCGACCGACTTTGATCCAAGTCTTCTAATCCTGGATTCCATGAAATATCAAGAGGTTGTCTCGTCCATTTGCGACCGACTTTATTTCCCTCTTTCACTTATGAAAACGAGGAATAAAGTCGGTCGCGCTTCGAACGCCTAGCTTCGGTTTTCAACGCCTATCAATTTTCTCTTAACGTCAACTTATCACTAGAGGGCCGCATTTCTGCGGCTTTCTTTTCGTTCGCACCACATTTCACCCGTATCTATTTGGGCTGCCGTTGGTGCTGATGAGCCCCTGAACTGCTCCCCGTGATTAGTACGAAATCAATGTAGAGTCCGTTCTCAAAGGAATAGCAACGAAGGAACGATTCACGGAAGAACAAATCATTGGCGTGCTCAAGGAGGCCGATGCGGGTGCCAAGCCCACAGAACCGTGCCGCAAGCACGGTATCTCCTTTGCTGCGGATGTATATGCGCGGTCGCTTGCCCCCCTTGCCCGGTGGAATCCCTGCGCCCGTCCCCGCCGTACCCTGAGACGACCTATGACAGACTTTCATCCCGACATGAGCCGCGAGGCGTTTGCCGAAGCACTTCGCGAGAACACGCAGGCGCAGCAGTTCCCCGGGGCGATGCTCATGCCCAAGAGCCGCCACGACTATGTAGGCGCGGTCATCGCCATCACAGGTACCTTGTATTTCGAAGGCGGCTATACACAGCTTAAGCGGGAGGCAATCGCACAGTGTTTTGACGATTACCTGGCGCAGGCGGGCGATGCCCTTACATGGCTGTGGCGTGGCGAGCCGTCGTCAGGCCCGCCGTGCATGCCCTACGTCAAGGCTCCTAAGATCCGCGATATTTTCGAAACGCTCGACGAAGACGAGAAGCTTGACCTGCAGTACACGAGCGGCACCAAGCGCGAGGACGCCGGCCCTTATTCCTTTTATGTCAATGCCGCACCGGCTTGGGCCGCCAAAAAAACATGCCGTCTGGATGTGTTGCGGTTCGCGTTGCCCTTTGTTGATATTGTCGAGCAACCGAAAGCCTTTCAAACCTTGTTCGTCGAATTCGCTGGGCGGCTGCAAGCATTGCATGGCCATGGCGGTTTTGGTTTTGTGCTGTCCCCGTCGGAATGGAACAGTAATCAGCCCACCGAAGCCTTCGCGTCGGAGCAGGCCCGCGGCGTTGATGTGGGGGCACCAGTATTCTCCGCCATGGTGCTCAAGCCCGACACGTTCAAGACGGTGTCTTGGCTGACCGCAATCAATCGTGACATGGTGACGCAGGCAGGCGGTTTGCACACGTTGCGCTCGGAATTGCCTCCGGACTGGTTTGCCTTCTATGACTATGGCGCTGGCATCGTCATTCAAGCTGGCAATGAACCCGACCTGGCTGCGACGGCTATCGACCCTAAACCTCCGCAGTACGCGCTACCTAACGCAGCGCTCAAACCGCTGCGCAGTGCTGCGTTCGGGCTACACCTGGCAGCTAGTGCCGCCGGCGAACCGCGGCTGACCGGACTCAAAGGCGAAGCATGGGTTGAGCGCTTCGATGTATCTGACGAAGAGCTGCTCGACGTCAAGGCACGACTGCTTGATACGCCTCGGCTAGATACAACTCACACTCTGGACGAGCGACTGTAGCGCAGCCGGGGGACCAGCCCAGCGCATTTCTGAAAGCTGACGCTTGCGGGGGGCTTACGAGACCGGGGGCTCGATGCAACTTCCGCCCGGAGCCCGGCGCCATGGCGCCAACGGTCTGTGCATTGAAGGCGTCGCGCGCAGCGCCGCCTGGGCGTTTTACAACTCCTGAATTGTAAAACGCGAATACAATTCCAGTGTTGTATTGATGTCTTACAACCTATATTGAGTATTTAAATCTTACTCAGTAAACTTTGTAAATCAGCAAAACAACGTGAGGCCTGTATGCCCGATTTCACCGTCCGTACGGCGGAGCAGTTGCCAGCACTGCTCCAGGGGTTTCGCAAACAGTCCGGCCTGACCCAAGCGGATACGGCTATGCGCCTGGGCGTCAGCCAGCAGGCCTTGTCTCATCTCGAGCGCCATGCCGACAAGGTCAGCGCCGACCGCCTGCTGGAGCTTCTGAGCATCCTGGGCGTCGAGCTCGTGTTGCGCAAGACCAGCGAATCGCCGTCGCCCAAGGCGTCGGTTGGCCCCAACTGGTGAGCTCATGGGGCGACGCTCACACACCCGCACCCTGAATCTCTGGATGAACGGCGAATTCGTCGGCACCTGGAGCATGCAACCGCATGTCGGAGAAGTCCTGCAGTATGCCGACGCCTGGGTGGCATCCGGCCAGGGGCGCCCGCTGTCGCTGTCACTCCCCTTCACCCCGGGCAATCCGCCGCACCGTGGCGAAGCCGTGCGCACCTACTTCGAAAACCTGCTGCCGGACAGCAAGGAAATCCGCGAGCGCGTCGCACGTCGGTACCAGGCCGGCTCGACCAATGCGTTCGCCTTGCTGGCTGAAGTCGGTCGGGACTGTGTCGGCGCGCTGCAGGTGGTGCCGGGCCCCGATGCGCCGGACGGCGTTCAAGAGGTGAACGCGGTTCCGATGACCGAAGCCGAGATTGCCCAGCTGCTTCGCAACACCCTGGCGCCAGGCCCCCTGGGCCGGAACGCTGCCGAGGATGAAGACTTCCGCATCTCCATTGCCGGAGCACAGGAAAAGTCGGCCATGCTCTGGTACGACGGGCGGTGGTGCCGGCCGCATGGCGCGACACCGACCACTCACATCTTCAAGCTGCCACTGGGCCTGGTCGCAAACATGAAGTTCGACATGAGCGATTCGGTCGAAAACGAGTGGCTGTGCTCCGAAATCCTGCGTGCCTACGAAATGCCTGTGGCGCGCACCGCGCCCCTGATGTTCGAGGACATGAAGGTGCTGGCGGTCGAGCGCTTCGACCGGATGTGGTGGGAGAACCCAGAGGGCAAGCGCTGGCTCATCCGGCTGCCGCAGGAAGACATGTGCCAAGCGACGGCAACGCCGCCGCATTTGAAGTACGAGTCCGACGGCGGGCCGGGTGTGCGCCAAATCATGAAGCTGTTGGCCACGTCGCGCGCTCCTGACCGCGACCGTCGCACGTTCTTCCAGGCCCAGGTCCTCTTCTGGATGCTGCGTGCCACGGATGGCCACGCGAAGAACTTCAGCATTTTCCTGCGCCAGGGTGGCACCTACGAACTCACCCCGCTGTACGACGTGCTT
Source organism: Achromobacter sp. JUb104 (assembly GCF_024806975.1). NCBI lineage: Bacteria > Pseudomonadati > Pseudomonadota > Betaproteobacteria > Burkholderiales > Alcaligenaceae > Achromobacter > Achromobacter sp. JUb104. The sequence continues at coordinate 41,373 of NZ_JANUEY010000004.1, forward strand.
TCCGCCTACCCCGTCATCGGCAAGGGTGCGAAAAAGCTGTCTCCGTACGACGCCAGGATGGCCATGGCCGTGCGCTCGAAAAACCCCCACTGGGTCATGCGCGACATCTTGCGTCGGCACTGGATTGCCGTGGGCACCGAGCATGGCGTAGTGAATCCCGACGGTAAGGGGGTGGAGCATGTCCTCGACGACCTGGTGGCGCGCACGCCCGGGGTCGTGAAGACCGTCCGCGCGCTACTACCGGCTGGATTTCCCATGCACGTGGCCGACAGCATCCTCAACGGCCTGCAAGAGGCCGCCGACAAACTGGCAGCTTAGCGCCAGAGGACCAGCGTTCTTTATCGCGTATCAAATCACCCCGACACGGCTGGTGCCTCCTTGGGTCACGATTTGCACGCGCTGCCCCGCCGAGATGGGCACATCGGCCTCTTGGGCGATGACTCGTGTTTCGCCATTGTCCAATTGCACCGTTATTTCCAGCCCCGCACGGCGCGCCGCGGCATTCTCGATGGCGTTGCCGGCTGCCGCGCCTCCGATCAAGCCTCCGACGGTGGTCAAGCGTCTGCCGGATCCGCCGCCGATTGCGTTACCGGCCACCGCGCCAAGCGCGCCGCCAGCAATCAATCCCGCGCCGGAACTGCCGGACGACTGGATGGTGATGCCTCGTACGGCGACCACCGTGCCTAACACGACAGTCTGCGCGCGTTGGGCCTGGTCGAAGGTGTAGACGCGTGACGACGCGCTTTGCTGGGCGCAGCCTCCCAGGGCCATCGCCGCCGCGCCCGCTAGCAGCGCGAATCGCAGGCGTCGACCGCGCGTCAGATTAATGCATAGGTTCATGATCAGTCCTCAAAAGATGCGGAATTGAGACGGGTGTGCGGAAGAGGCTCAGGGCGTCTTGCTTGGCGTCGGCGTCGGCGCAGGTGCCGGTGCCGGCGCCGCGCTGTCTGGGAGCGTGGGCGCGCGGTGCAGCCGTCCTTGCGCGTCGATCACGCCGACAGGGCGTCCGTTGAAGAACAGCGCGCGGTAAGACGTCCAGCGTATGGGCTTGCCGTCCACGGTGTCGTAGCCCGATGCTTCAAAATCGTATTCCCAGCCCGCAATCTGCTGGCCATCCGCGTCCGCGGCCGAGGATTGCTTGAGCGACGCGGCATAGCCCGCATCCCGATAGCTGACATACCGCGTGGGGGGTAGGCTGTCGCGCAGCACGGACAGGTATTGATAGAGGTCTTCCTCGCTGGGCGGAGTGCCGTAGCGGGCTTGGTCGCCACGGTCAGCGGGATGGCTGACGCATCCCGCAAGCATGCCGAACGCGCAGGCAAGCGCAAATCGTTTCATGAACAGTCCTCCTTAAGAAAAAAAGGCCGTTCCAGCTAGCCAGGCCGCCGGAACGCCAGTCACCGCCAACCACGACATCGCGGTCGCGCGAGTGCGCAGGGATGTGCGGTCGCCACGTGGCGGCTCACATCGAAAACAGCAAAGGAATCATCACGACGCTGACGCATAAGGTCACCAGCATCAGCGGCGTACCCACTTTCAAATAGTCGATAAATCGGAAGCCGCCGGCCACGCTGACCAGCGCGTTGGCGGGCGTGGAAACGGGGGACATGAACGCCGCTGAACAGGCGATCGCAACCGCCATGACATAGGGATGGGGCTCGGCGTGAATGGCTTCGGCCAGGCTGATCGCGACCGGTCCCATCAACACCGCCGTGGCGGTTCCCGAGATCACCGTGCCCAGCGCGATCGTGGCGCCGAACAGCAAGGCGATCTGGCCGTGCGCGCCCCAGGTTTGAGACAAGCGCAGCAGGTTCTCGGCGGCCAGGTCCACACCACCGGTGTGCTCAAGCGCAATCGCGAACGGCAGCATGCCGATGATGAGGATGAGCGCGCGCCAATTGATGGCGCGATAGGCAATGTCCAGCGTGATGCAGCCGAATAGCCCCATCAACAAACAGCCGATCAGGCCGGCAATGACGATAGGCACCCAGCCGGTGAGCATCAGCGCAATCGTAAGCGCCATGACCAGCAGCGCAGCGGGCGCACGGCCAGGCACCGCCACCACCGAATCGGTTTCCACGGGCAGCGCAAGGCTCACGAGATCGTGCTCGACAGACTGCAACGCGAAAATCCCCTTCCACGGCCCGACCACCAACGCCGTGTCGCCCGCGCGCAGGGCAAGTGCGTGCACGGAGGCCTGCGATCGTCCATTGCGCCACACGCCGACCACGAACAGTCCATGTCGGCGCAGCAGCGCTGACTTGCGGGCAGAAGCCCCCACCAGGCGAGAGTCCGGCGGGATGATCACCTCGACCATGCCCACATCGCGCGACTGGTCTGAGAAATAGTCGCCAGTCATGGGCAAGATGCGCAGTTCGTGGCGCCGGCAATATTCGCCGATCGGGAATGCCTCGTCATCGATGTCCAGAAGCAAGACATCCTCGGCCTCAAGCAGGGCGTCATCGGTGGCCTCAAGCACCGCGCGGCCGAACCGGGCGCTACGTTCGATGGCGACCACGCATGCCTGCGCGCCTAGCTCTTCGTGGCAGACCTCAAGCCGCATGCCTACCAAGTCGGAGCGGGGATCAACGTGCAAGCGGTAGGCGCGTTCGCGCAAGGCATATTTCTCGACCCAGCCCGACAGGCTTGGGCGCCGCGAATGTGAGCTGCGCGGAGGCTCCGTGGGCAGAAAGCGTCGTGCCACCAATAGATACGGGATGGCCGCGGCAAGCACCGCCAGGCCGATCGGCGTGAAGGCGAAGAAGCCGAAACCCGTGTGCCCCGCGTAGACCAGCGCACTATTGAGCACCAGATTCGGCGTGGTTGCCACCAGCGTCATCATGCCGCTGATGGCCGCCGCAGCGCCCATCGGGAACAGTACCTGTCGGCTTGATATCGCAGTCTGTTGCGCGATCCGCAGGACGATGGGGATGAAGATGGCGACCACTGCCGTCGAACTCATCACCGATCCCATCGCCGCCACGGCGCCCATGATGAGGACGATGAGCCGCTGCTCGCGTGTTCCCCCCTTGTGCAGCAGCCAATCGCCCACGGCCTGGGCTGCGCCGGTGCGCACCAGCCCCTCGCCGATCACGAACAGGCAGGCGATCAGGATCAGGTTGGGGTTGGCGAAGCCTGCGATCGCCTCTCGATAGGTGATCGTTCCGCTTAACGGCAGCACCACGATCACCATCAACGCGACCGCGTCCGCCCGGGGCCGGCCGACCAGGAAGAGCACGATCGCCACGCCGAGTAGCGCGAGCACAAGAGCGAGATCGGGCGTCATGGTGCAGGCCCCCGGGCTCAAGGCGCGATGGCGCCGGCAGTGAGCGTCCAGACGCCGTAGGCGCAGCCGGCCAGCACTGCCGCGAACACCGGCCATTCGCGGGCGGAGAACACCGCACCGGCCTGCTCTTGCCGCACGCGCAAGAACAGCAGCGTGCCAGGCGCGTACACCAGCGTCGACAAGGCGAAGTACTGCAGCCCACCCGCATACATCATGCCGATGGCGTAGACGCAGGCAATGCCGCCCAGCGCGATCTCATAGCTGCTGCGCCGGCTCCAGCGCGGGCGGGTCTGCCTGTCGCGCCAGGCGGTCAGCAGCCCAAAGCCGGCCACGAACAGGTATGGCATCAGGCTCATCGAACTGGCCATGTGTTTGATGAGCACGAAGGTGTCGTCGGTGAACAAGGTCACGATGAGGAACACCTGAACGAATCCATTGCTTAACCAGAGCGCCGCGGCCGGCACGCCATGACGGTTTTGACGGCCCAGGATGGCCGGCATCGTGTCCGCCTTGGCGGCCGCGTGCAACACCTCGGCGGCCAGCAGGACCCACGACAGGTAGGCCCCACCAACCGAGATCATGAGGCCGACGCTTACCATCACACTGCCCCATGGCCCCACCACTTCACGCAGCACGCCCGCCATCGATGGATTGCGCAGCGCCGCCAGTTCGGCGCGCGGCAAGATGCCATAGGACAGCAGCGTCACCGCCACCAGCAAGGTCAACACCAACAGAAAGCCGATGATGGTGGCGGCGGCCACGTCTTCGCGCCGCCGCGCGTAGCGCGAATAGACACTGGCCCCTTCCACGCCGAGAAAGACGAACACCGTCACCAGCATCGTGCCCCGGACCTGTTCGAGCAAGCTGCCGCCTACCGACGCACCCTCTTGGATGTTGGCGAGCAGCACGTCGGTATCCAGCGCGACCGCCACACACGCGATGAAGATCAGAATCGGCACGATCTTGGCGATGGTGACGGCCAGGTTCATGCCGGCCGCCTGACGGATGCCGCGCAGGATGGCGAAATGCACGCTCCAGAGCAATAGCGACGACACGAGCACCGCGGCGACGGTGTCGCCGTCGCCAAACCCGGGGACCACCGCGCCGAGTGTGGCCTTGAAGACGACGAAGTAGCTGACATTGCCCAGGCACGCCGCCGTCCAGTAGCCCAGCGCCGCCAGAAAGCCGATATAGCGGCCAAAACCCGCCTTGGCGTAGGCGAAGATGCCGGCGTCAAGATCGGGGCGCCGGCGTGCCAGGTACTGGAACACCAGCGCGAGCGTCAGCATGCCGGTGCCGGAGATGGCCCAGGCGAGCAGCCCTCCCACCGGCCCCGTATACCGCGCGAACAGGGCCGGCAGCGAAAAGATGCCGGCGCCGACCATGGAGCCGACCACCATGGCGACCAGCGCCAGCCGTGAGAGTTTTGCCGTCTCGTTGCTCATCCCATGCTCCCGTGCGGCCTCGGATGACCTGGCGCGTTAGACCGGATCTCGGATAATCGGGCACGTCATGCAGTGACCGCCGCCCCGGCCGCGTCCAAGCTCGGCGCCCACGATGGACACGACTTCGATGCCGGCCTTGCGCAGCAGCGTGTTGGTGTAGACGTTGCGGTCATAGGCCATCACGACGCCGGGCGACAGGCAAACGAGGTTGGCGCCGCTGTCCCACTGCGTGCGTTCGCGCACGTAGGCATTGCCGCCCGTCTGCACCACCCGCATCTTCTTCACGCCCAGCGCCTCGCCGATCACCTCCACCAGCGAGCCCTTGTCCTTGTGCAGTTCAAGCGTGCCGGCTTTGCTGCCTGGCCGATACGAGAAGGCTTGAATCTTGTCGACGATGTCGGGATACATCAGCAGGCAATCCCGATCGGCGAAGGTCAGTACCGTGTCCAGGTGCATCGCGGCTCGCAGCTTGGGCATGGCGGCGACGATGACCCGGTCGGCGGCGTTCTGTTCGAACAGCGCCGCGGCGAGCTGGCTGATCGCCTGGCGCGAGGTTCGTTCGCTCATGCCGATCAGCACGGTGCGGTTGCCGATCGGCATCACGTCGCCGCCCTCCAGCGTGGACAGTCCATGGTCGTGCAGCGGGTCTCCCCACCACACGTGGACACGGCCGGCAAAGTCGGGATGGAAGCGATAGATCGCGGTCGTGAGGATGGTTTCCTCATGGCGCGCAGGCCAATACAGCGGGTTGAGCGTGACGCCGCCATAGATCCAGCATGTGGTGTCACGCGTGTAAAGCGTGTTGGGCAATGGCGGCAGCAGGTATTCAGTGACGCCGGCCGCCTCTTTGATGAGCGCCAGTTGTTCACCGCCAATGTCTTCGGGAAACTCTTCTGTGGAAAGCCCCCCGATAAGCGTCTCGGCCAGCTTGCGCGGCGGCAGGGATTCCAGATAGCCGCGTATTTCATCCAGCAGGCCCAAGCCAAGCTGATTGGCCACAATCTGGTTGTCGAGAATCCATGTGCGCGCTTCGGGCAACGCCACCGTCTCGGCAAGCAGATTGTGCATCTCCACGACGTCGACGCCACGGTCGCGCATCTTGTTCATGAAATCAAAGTGATCGCGCTTGGCGTTATCGACCCACAGCACGTCGTCAAACAGCAGCGCGTCGCAGTTCGACGGCGTCAGCCGCTCATGCGCGCGGCCTGGTGCGCAAACCATGACTTTACGCAGCACGCCGACTTCAGAATGCACGCCAAATTGTTGAGTTTCCGACATGACCTTCTCCCTTAAAGGTTAAATAACGATCCAGCCGCGGACCAGGCCATCGATGGCCGCTCCACAACCGACCGCAGCGATCACGAAGACCACCAGTTCCACCTGCGTGAAGAGTCGTTGGCCCTGCTCCCGGCGGGCCCAGTAATAGAGGATGGTGCCGGGCGCATACAGCAAGGCGGCCAGCAGCACGTACTTCAGGCCGCCCGCGTAAATCATGAAAGCGCTGTAGAACGCAGCGATGCCTGCCAGCACCAGGTCGCGCGTGCGGGCACTGTCGCCCTCGTATGTCTCGCCTCGATGCGCGAGCATGAAGCCGAACGCCGCCACCAGCAGATAGGGAATCAGCGACATCGCGCTGGTAAGGTTGAGCATCAGCGAGAAGGCGTCGGTGGACCAATACGTGCTGATCACGAACAGCTGGATGATGATGTTGGTCAACCACAGCGCGGTTGCCGGAACGCCGTTCTTGTTTTCGCGAGCGAAGATCCGCGGCATGTCTTTGTTCTTCGACGCGGCGAACAACACCTCGGCGCAGATCAGTGACCACGCCAGGTACGCGCCCAGCACCGAAATCAGCAGACCCACACTCACGAACACAGCGCCCCATGGGCCAACCACGGAGGCAAGCACGCCGGCCATCGACGGCTGACGCAGGCCGGCGATTTCGCCCTGTGGCAGCGCGGCGTATGGCAACAAGGTCACCAGCACCATCAGGCTCAGGGCGGTGACGAAGCCGATCAGCGTTGCCACGCCTACGTGCGAACGTTTTGTCGCGAAGCGCGAATACACGCTGGCGCCCTCAATGCCGAGAAACACGAACACGGTCACCAGCATGGTGCGCCGCACTTGGTCAAACAGGCTGGGGCCGCTGCCGTCACCCCAGAGGTTGGCGCGAAACAGGTCCAGCTTGAAAGCGATGGCGAGCATCACGATGAAGACCAGGATGGGAATGATCTTGGCTACCGTGACGACCGCGTTGATGATGGCGGCCTGCTGCACGCCGCGCAGGATCACGAAATGGAACGTCCAGATTCCTGCTGATGCCGCCAGGATCGCGATCACCGTGTTGCCGTCACCAAACACCGGGAAAAAAGCACCGAGCGTGGATTTGATCAGCACCCAGTACGAGACGTTGCCTATGCAACTGCCGATCCAGTAACCGAAGGCGGAGAGGAACCCGAGGTAGTCGCCGAACCCCGCCTTGGCATAGGCAAACACGCCGGCGTCCAGATCTGGCTTGCGCTCTGCCAGGGTCTGGAACACGCGGGCAAGCGTAAACATGCCGGCCCCCGCGATCAACCACGCGATGACCGCGCCGATGATGCCCGTGGCGCCGCCAAAGGTGCGCGGCAGGGAAAAAATGCCCGCGCCGATCATTGACCCCACGACCATGCCGGTCAGGGCAAGCAAACCAAGCTTCTTTTCAGCACTGCTGTTCATGGTTCATCTCCGGTAGGCCGCAAGGCCGTTCGTGGGTGGGATGCATGCGGCCGGATCCCATGTCGGTCGCTGACGGGCGAGCCCGGTGACCGGCTTGCGCTCCAGCATGTGGTGGCGGCAATGAGCATGGGCACGCCGATGAATGTGCCCGGGATGCCCCAGACCAGCCCCCAGAAGAACACCGCCAGCATCACCAACAGCGGTGAAAGCGAGAAAGCGTTGCCGGCCAGGCGGGGCTCTAGATAGCAGCCGTAGCCGATCTGGATCACATTCAGAATCAGGAATACCGCCAGCGCGCCTTGCAGCGATTCAAACTGCACAAATGCGAAGAACGACGGAAAGAGCGTCGCCAGCAGGGGGCCGAGGAAAGGGATGTAGTTCAACAGGAACGCCAGCCCGCCCCATGCCGTGGCCAGCTCCAGCCCCGCGTAGATCGCGAACAGCCAGACCGTCACGCCGGTGAGCACGCTGGCGATCGTTCGGATCAGCATGTAGCGGCGCAGCTTGCGCGCGATGCTGCCCGCCACGGCGATCCAGTGGTCGGCACGCGGCAGGAACTGACGCAGGCGTGCCGGCGCGTCGTGCAGTTCGTACACGCCAAGGGTGATGAACAGGAACGACAGAAAAACCAGCCCCGCCATGCTGTTGAGCCGCGACAGCACTTCCTGGATTGCGCGAAGCAGCAACGAGGCGTTGAAGTTGTCCAGGAACAGCGTCACCATGATTGCCAGCCGTGGATGCATGTCGGCCGTTTCCATGCTGAACAGCCGTTGAAGCCGCGCCGCGTTGGAGATGATCCACTGCGCCACCAAGGTGAATCCCCACGCCGCCAGCGACAGAAACAGCAGGGCCGCGGCCAGCGTCAACACAAGCGTCAGGGTCGCGGCAAGCACCGCGCCCATCCGAGGCCGCAGCACCGCCTGCAAAGGCGCCACCAGCGCCAGGATGAAGATGGCGAACGCCAGCGGCACGAACACCGGGCTGGCCAGGTACAAAAGGCCTAGCGTGAGGAGCAGGGCGCTCCAGCGCGCCGCCGCGCTGGAAAGCGGCGGGGCAGTGAAACGCGCACGGGCTGGTGGTCTCGTCATCTTGGAATCACCTCGTCCACACGGTGGATCAGATACTCGTAAAACGGGTTCGACGTCAGCCGCGCCAGGGAGTCCATGCCTCCGATCAGGGCACCTACCTCGCCCCGGATCGACAGTGCGCCGAGGCTGATTCCATACTCCTCGATGTTGTCGGGGTGCTGCCCGTAGAGGGAGTCGTTGGAGGGAAACGGCAACGCCACGTGCGACAGGGAATAGATGTCTCGCGGATAGCGCATGCCGATCGGGAGCTCGGTCACGCGGGTCTCGCAACGTTCGCTGATGCGCTCGACCATCTCGCTGGATTCGGTAGAGGCGTTGGTCACGATGGTGAGGCGATAGTTGCAAGGTTCGCCGGGCAGGCTCCGTGCCAGTGACCAGTCCACCCCGCGGCGGAACAAGGGTCCAAGCTTGGTGGCGCGGTTCAGGTCGAACAGCACCAGGTCGCTGCCATTGGGCGGCAGACGGGCATACAGCGCATTGACGAGCGCGCGCGTGCTGACCGTGAAATCCAGGACCGAATGGAAGGTCAGTATCGGCGGCAAGGCTGTCAGCGTGCCCTGCCGCTGGCGCAGGGCGATGTTTTCCTGCAAGACGTTCGTTAGTTCATAGGACTGCCGCGCCGCGTTCACCGGGAAAGAGTTGTACTTGAACGGGTTGAATTCGGGCACGATGTTCAGCCACGCCGCCTTGGCAAAAGCAGGCAGGATCGCCGGCAGCCCCGCAAGACCGGCGAAGCGGGCGAACTGCGTGATGCCGATCATCGGCGAGATCAGGATCAGCCGGTCGGGACGCGCCAGCGACGGGTCGTCGATCGCTTCCATGGCGCTCATCAGCGCAAGCGCCCCGCCGTTGGAAAAGCCGACGATATGCAGGGGCAGCGGCGCCGGCACCAGCCGCCGCCCTTCGCGCACGGCCAGGCGCGTGGCGGCCAGCCAGTCTTCCCAACCCGCGTCGGTCAACGCGGCAGGCACGGTTCCGTGACCCGGCAACCGGATTGCCACCACCGCATAACCTGCCTGGCGATAGTGCACCGCCAGATGGCGCAGGCTGTACGGCGAGTCGGTCAGCCCGTGCAGCAGCACCGCCACGCCGGCGGGCGTGCCCTCGGGCATCAGCACATACGAGCGGTTCCAGTCATGGCCGAAATTCGCGGGATGCACGGCGGCGCCGCTGAAGTAACGGTTGCTCTCGACGCGATCCTGCCGCTCTAGCTGCTCGCTCACATGTTCGCGGACCTGCTCGAATATCTTCTGCTCGCGAGCCAGATAATCTTGCCAGGTGCTGTGCGCAAGCGTCTCGCGGTCGAGCTCGTCGGGCACGTAGGTGTGCCACACGGCCAGGGGCGGGCTTTGCTGGATGTCGTACAGCCGCAGGCCGATCACGGTCACGAGGCACACAAGCAGGACCAGCGCCAGAATGCGCAGCGCGCGGCTCAGGCGTGGCCAACGGCGCCCGCTCATTGTCCGCTCCGCGCGGCTTGCGTTACGACGGGGTCGTCGAGCCCCCCGCCCAGCGCCACGTACAACGACACCCCGTTCTGCAGGGCGGCCGCGCGCAACATCAGCAATTGCAGTTCGGCGCTGAACAGATTGCGCAGCGCATCCATCACTTCCAGATAAATCGAGATGCCGTTTTCGTAGCGCAATTCCGCGGTCTCAGCCAGCCGGGTCTGGGCCTGGATCGCTGCCTCCTGCACGGCCAGTTGCTCACGTAACTGCTGGCGTCGGACCAGGCCGGTGGCGACCTCGCTGAAGGCAGTCTGTACCGTCTTCTCGTACAGTGCGACGCGCTCCTCGCGCTGCGCCAGCGATAGATCGACCGCCGCGCGGCGCTGGCCGAAGTCGAACAGCGGCAAGGCCGCGCCGGCACCGAAGGTCCACACCTTGTTGGGCCCCTCGAAAAGCCCCGACAGCTCACCCGAGGCATAGCCGAACGAGGCGGTCAGCGCGATGCGGGGAAACAGCGCTGCCCGCGCGACGCCGATATTGGCGTCGGCGGCGGCCAGCGCGGCTTCTGCCTGGCGCACATCAGGCCGCAGCAAGAGCACATCGGATGGCAGGCCCGGGCTTAGCGCGTCGAACTGACCGGCGTTGGCAATGGGATTGGCCGGCGTTGCGGTCAGGTCGGGCCGCGAGCCCACCAGCACCCAGAGCCGATTCCAGCTTTCGGCCGTGGTGCGGCGCAACTCGGCCAACTGCCCCTCGGCTTGGGTCAGCAGAATGGCCGCCTGATCGAAATCGACGGAAGACGTCACCCCCGCGTCGAGCCGGTCGCGCGCCACCGACAGGGCATAGCGTCTTACCAGCACTGTGCGCAGCGCCAGCGCAATCCCTTCTTCGCCGGCGCGCGCGTCGTAATAGCTTGCCGCCACGTTCGCGATCAAGCTCAGGCGGAAGGCCCGCTGGCCTTCCACCGTGGCGAAGTAGTGCTGCAATGCGGCCGCGCTAAGGTTGCGCATTCTGCCCCAGAGGTCGAGCTCGAACGCGCTCACGCCGATCTGCGCGCCGAACTGGCTGAATTCGATGGTGCGCGTACTGCCTGCCAACGCAGGATCCAGGCTCGAAAGTGGCGCCTGGTTGCGGCTGGCACTGAGCCCGGCATCAATGTGCGGTACCTGGTTGGCGCGCTCGATCCGATAAAAGGCGCGCGCCTGTTCGATGCGCGCCGCCGCAGCCGCCAGATCACGGTTGTGGATCAGGGCCTCGCCGATCAGCATGCGCAACTGCATATCGCCGAAGAATTGCTGCCAGGCCACGTCCTGTGCGCTCGTGCCGGCCGCGTTGTCCTCGTCCGAGAACCGGTCTGGCAGCGCAACGACTGGGGCCGGCTCACGCGGCGCGAAGTTGCAAGCGCTCAACAACAGGGCAATCGCCAGCAGCAGTGTCGGGCGCGTCATGGCGCCTCCTTGGGCGCCGCGCCGGCCGGGCTGCGGCGGCCGAGCCATTTGCGCGTTGCAACGTAGAACAACGGCGTAAAGAAGACACCGAAGATCGTGGCGGTGAGCATGCTGCCCATCACGCTGGTGCCCACCGCTTGACGGCTGGCGGCGCCGGCGCCGGTGGCGAACACCAGCGGCAGCATGCCCAGCACGAAGGTGACGCTGGTCATGACGATGGGACGCAGGCGCTGGCGCGCCGCATCCAGCACGGCCTCGTCGCGTGGCCGCCCGGCCTGCTCCTCCTTGAGCGCGAACTCGACGATCAGGATGCCGTTTTTCGCCGCCAGGCCGATGATGGTGACCAGACCGATGTTGAAGTAGATATCAGCCGACATGCCGCGTGCCAGCGTGAACGCGGCCGCGCCCAGCACACCGAAAGGCAGCACCAGCAGCACCGAGATCGGCACCGACCAGCTCTCATACAAGGCGGAAAGCAAGAGGAAGACGACAACCAGCGAGAGCGCGAGCAGCAGCGCCACCTGGTTGCCGGCTTGCCGTTCCTCGAACGCCGTGCCGGTCCATTCATAGGTCATGCCGGGTGGCAACACCGCGTCGGCGATGGTCTCCATTGCTTGTAGCGCATTGCCGCTGGACTGCCCGGGCGCGCCTTGGCCGGATAGGGTGATGGCGGGAAATCCGTTGTAGCGTTCAAGCTGCTGCGGCCCGCTGATCCAGCGGCTGCGAGCAAAGGCGGACATCGGCACCAGCTCGCCGCGATCGTTGAGCAACTGCATGTCCATCACGTCCTGCGGACTCATGCGCTGCGCCGCGTCGGCCTGCATGAACACGCGCAGCACGTTGCCGTCATGCAAAAAATCGTTCACATAGTTCGCGCCGAAGGCCAATGCAAGCGCCTGGTTGACCTGGCCCAGTTGCACGCCGAGCGCGCGGGCATGGATACGATCGATCTCAATATAAAGTTGCGGCGCGGGCGGCATGCCATCCAGCCGGACGCCGGCCAGCACCGGACTCTTCGCGGCCGCCGCCATCATGGCGCTGGCCGCCGCGCTCAGGCCCGCGCCGCCCTGGCCCGTGCGGTCCTGCACCTTGAGCGAAAACCCGGCGGCGTTCCCCATCGAGGGAATCGGCGGCGGGTTAAGCGCGAAGATCATCGCCTGCGGGATCGTAAAAAAGGCGGCATTGCTGCGCGACACCAACGCATCGACCGACCGTTCGCGTTCCGCCCATGGGTATAGGTCGACGAATGACAGCGCCGCCGTCTGGCCCTGGCCGAAGAAGCTGAACCCGACGACTGACGCCACATTACGCACTTCCGGCTGACGCCTCAGGTACGCCTCGGCTTGCGTCACCGCCGCCTCGGTGCGCTCCGCGGTCGCCCCTGGCGCGCCCGTGTACGACACGAAGAAGTAGCCTTGGTCTTCAACCGGCAGATAGCCACCGGGAATGCGCGAAAACAGCAGGATGGTCAGCCCGCAGACCGCAAGGAACGCCAGCAGCCATCGCACGGGATACTTGAGCATGCGCGCCAACGCCCGCGCATAGCTGGCCGTCAAGCTGTCGAAACCCTGGTTGAACCGGTCGAACACCCAATATTTAGCGCGCGCCAGCCTGCCTTGCGTGCGAGCCGGTGCGGGCCGGAACAACGTCGCGCACAGCGCCCCGCCGAGCGACAACGCCAGCAAGGTCGATACCACGATGGATACGGCCAGCGTGATCGAGAACTGGCGGTAGATGGCGCCGCTTGAACCGGGAAACATCGCCATCGGCACGAACACCGCGACCAGCACCAGCGTACTGGCCACCACGGGTCCCCAGACCTGTCCGACCGCCTTGCGCGTCGCGGCGCGCGCGTCGAGCTGCTCTTCGTTCATGATGCGCGACACGTTCTCCGACACCACGATCGCGTCATCATTGAGGATGCCGATCGCCACCACCATCCCAAATAGCGAGAGCAGGTTGATGGATGCCCCAAACAGGTAGAGCCCGGCGCAGGTGCCAATCAACGCCACCGGCACAATGACCGTCGGCACCAATGTCGCACGCCAGCTCTGTAAAAAGAGGAACACCATGACGGTCACGAGCAGCAAGGCCTCGACCATCGTGCCCACCACCGAGCGCACCGAGGTCACGATGAAGGGCGTCGTGTCGAAGGGTACGCTCCAGCTCACTCCCTGCGGAAACACCGATTCGAGCTCTGCCATGCGTTCGCGCACTTGCTGCGCCACGGCCAGGGCATTCGCATCGTTGGCGAGCTGGATCGCGATCCCGGCGGCTGGCTTGCCATTGACGCTGAGCCGGAACCCATAGTTTTCGTTTCCAAGCTCCACATGCGCCACATCGCCTACCGTGACGGTGGAGCCGTCCGGGTTCACGCGCAGGATGATGCGACGGAATTCGGCGGGCGTGGAGAGCTGGCTCTGGGTAATGATGGGCGCGTTGAACTCCACGCCATCGGCCAGCGGCTGATCGCCCAGCGCGCCGCTAGCGGTCTGGGCATTCTGTTCCTGCACCGCGCGCATCACGTCGCCGCTACTCAGGCGGAAACTATCGAGCTTGCGCTGATCGACCCAGATGCGCATGGCGTACGACGACCCGAACAACTGCACGTCGCCCACACCCGGGATGCGGCGCAGTTCATCAAGAACATTATTGGAGACGAAGTTGCCCATCGCGACGGCGCTGACCTCGTCGCTATCGGATTGAAGCGCGATCAGCATCAGGAAGCCGCTGGACGCCTTGGTCACCGTAACGCCCAGTTGCCTTACCTCGGCCGGCAGTCGCGGCTCGACCCGGCTCAGGCGGTCCTGCACCTGGCCGCGCGCATTATCGAGATCCGTGCCTGGAAGCAGGGTCACGGTGATCTGCGCCGTGCCGTTGGCCCGACTGACCGACGACAGGTACAGCAAGTCGTCGACCCCATTCATCTCCGACTCGATCACCGACGTGACGGTGCGATCGATGGTCGTCGTATCCGCGCCGTGATAGTTCGCATTGACGGTGATCGACGGCGGCGCGATGTTGGGATATTGCTCCACCGGTAGCAGCCAAAGCGCAATTCCGCCGAACAGCAGGATGAACAGCGCCACCACCCATGCGAAAACTGGCCGATCGACGAAAAACGCATTCATTGGGCGCCTCCGGACCCGGCCGGGGCCGCCTGTTGAACACGTTGCCCCGGCGCAACCTTGTGCCAGCCTTCCACGATGATGCGATCCCCGGCATGCAGCCCTTCGCGCACCTCCCAACGGCCGTCTAGCTGCGCGCCCACCGCGACGCGGCGCAGCTGGGCAACGTCGTCGGGCCCCACCACGAACAACGAAGCGCTCTCGGCATTGAGCTGCACCGCGCCGAGCGGTACCCAGATGGTGTTGCCGCGCGCGCCTACGCGCACCCGCCCCGTTACGAACTGGCCGGGCAGCAGCACGCGTCCGGCGTTCTCGAAACGCGCGCGGACGGTTTGCGCGCCCGTGCTGGCATCCACCGTCAGATCGGTGAAGTCGACCCGACCCACTTCGTCATAGGGCCTGCCGTTGGCGAGTGTCAGGTGCACCGGGAAGCGGTCGCCGTCATCAAGTTGCAGCGCCCCTTGCTGCAACTCGTCAACCAGGTCGAGGATCGCTGTGTTGGACTTGGGAAAGGTAGCGCTGATCGGCGAAAGCTGATTCACCTGCGCCAGCAGCGTGGCCGATGCAGCGCTCACCAGGGCCCCCTCGCTGACGAGCCCGCGTCCGACCCGACCCGCGATTGGCGCGCGCACAACACAACGCTCTAGCCGCAGCGTAGCAAGCGTGACGGCCGCCTGGGCATCGGTCACGCCCGCCTGGGCCTGGCCGAGCGCAGCCACGGCGGCCTCGAATTCCTGTGCACTCACGGCCTGGCGCTTCACCAATGGCCGGAAGCGGGTCACCACCGATTGCGCATTCTGCTGCACGGCTTCGGCACGCTGCAGCATGGCCCGCGCCTGCGCCAATTGCGCGCGATAGTCGCTGTCATCAATCTGGAATAGCGGCGCGCCTTCCTCCACGTCGCTGCCTTCGGTAAACAGCAGCTTCTGCACGATGCCATCCACGCGGGCACGCACCTCGGCGTTTCGGATCGGCACGATACGGCCGGGTAACTCGATGTCTACGCTTGCCGACTCGGCCTGCACGGTGACAAGCGAAACGAATGCGGGTGGCGGTCCACCACCCACGTTCGTTTCGCGGTCGCCACACCCCATCAGCACGACTAGCAGCAGCGGCGCGACACGGCGCACGGACCTAAGCTTGCCCTTCAGACGCATCAGTTCCTACTCCCACTGGGCAGGTTGATCGACAGTGCTGAATAGCCGGCCCGTCGAGGCGCTGGCCTGGGTCTTACGTCAGAACCACCTCTTGCCGAACACGAACAGCACGTTGCTGGTGCCGTCCGTGCCCGGTATGCAGGTGCATTCCGCAAGCATTGCGGGGCGCTTTTATGTTGCCCTTACAAAACCGATATCGTCGCCAATAACCGTCGTGGGGCCGATCGGCAGGGGTTCCGGGTTGGCAATGTTGAGTTTCTTGAAACCGATCTTGTCCTTCCAGACTTTGCGCAGAAAGTCCTCGAACGCCATGATCGTCAACTGTTCGCCGGGACAGCGACGATAGCCGAAGCCAAATGGGGCAAAGCCCGCGTAATCGCAGACGGGAAGCAGCTTGCCGTCGGCCTCGCCAAAGACGGTACCGAAGCCACTGTTGCGCAGCGATGCCTTGCGACCGTCCTTTACCTCAAACGAAGTCAATTCGAACGGACACTTGGCAAAGCCTATCTGTTTCGCCTTGGCCTCATCGATATCGGCGCTTGTCGGTACCGCTGCGTATCGTGATGGATCAAACTCGTTGGGGTTCGTCCAATGCACGGGGTCGAGGCTCGTCGACGTATGTGGGCTGACGATATAGCCGTGGCGGTCGAACCGAGGTGTCTGCGTTTCGCCCAGTGCGGAAATACTGCCGCCATTCGGTGAAATGAGCCGAAAGAGCTCCATAACGTACGCTTCCAGCGGCGTATACGGCGCACCCCGCGCATTATCGGGTTCGCTTTCCATCGTTTGCTTGAAAGCGGTTCTGATCGTTGGGTCTCCTACGTCAGAGGCCAACCGGCGCATGATGTTGTAGATGGTGTTGCCCCACTGGCTGAAGGCAACGAAATTGTGGAAGCACTCGAACACCACATCCTTGTGGTTGAAGTACGCGCTGTCTTCGCCGTTCTTCATCCAATACCAGGCGAAGGTCTTTTCGGGGGCTTTCGTCTTTCCGGATGCGATGTCGGCAAGTCTTTCATCGATCCATGACTTCAGGAAGTCCAGGTGGGATCGAACCGTCATGTAGTTTTCGTACACGATGCGCTGCGTGGGGTCGCGATAGGCCAGAACCGTATTGAAGCTCTCGCCGATCTGGCGAACGCGCTTGGGGATCTGCTCATGTGACACGCCAAGGTGCAGGTCCCAATACAGGTCCCAGAATGAATCCAGGTATGTGCGCATCAATGGCCGCCCGGCATTGGCGTCGGACAGAAATCCGTCAAAAAATTTCACCACCTTCCCGCCGTAATGTTCACGGTAGAGATCCGGCGTTACGGCCGACATGTAGATGCGCTTGCGGCGGTTGTCCGGGCCTCGCTTTTCCAGCCCCTGAAGGAATACCGTCACGCCATCCGCCGGGTCGGGCTGCCAGGTTTCGCTAAGCAGACCCCATAGATCATTGGGCAGCGCATTCTCTTTGGTCAACGCAAGGTCGATCATCGGAAGAAACGACCGTTCGCCCTCGAAAACGCTGACCAGAAAATGCGGGATGATCACGTTTTCCACGTAGGCGGGTTCGAAATCCTTCATGAATTGCGCACGCACGCGAGCGGCGGTTGCGGCCAAATCGCCGGGTGCCGGCGGCGCATTGAGCGGCGGGTCGTAATGCGCCAGGACCGGCTGTGCCGATAACGCTGCAATCGAGGTGGCGCTGCCAGAGAGGAAAGTTCTACGTTTCATCGCAAATCTCCTGGTTGGAGGCAGCCGCCATACGGGTGTCGTTTCGCCGTACCGACCAGGAGCGAGCGTGGCCTCCATCTCAGTTGCTAGCCATACTCAAAAGTGAGTATGGCGCAAGCGCTTTAAAAGGCTTCCCCCTGCCGCACCGCCAGCGCGGCCGCCGCCGCGCGCGTTTCCACGCCCAGTTTGACGTAGATGTGTTCCAGGTGCTTGTTCACCGTTCGTGGCGCCATGCCTAGAATGTCGGCGATATCCCGATTGGTTTTTCCCTTGGCCAACCAGCGCAGCACATCGGCCTCACGCGGCGTCAGACCGTAGGCAGGCGCTAACGGCGCCGTCTCCTGCAATAGCAGCAAGGTCTCGCCGCTGCGCCGTGATGCCGACAGGCTCAAGGTCAAACGCCCTCGCGTGCTGGCAATCACCAAAGGTGTCGCCGCCGGCCCGGCCGCCAGATTGCCCGCCACCCAATCCGCCAAGGGCGCCGGCAGATCCGCCGCATCCTCGGCGCAACCAAAAT
Organism: Achromobacter sp. JUb104; assembly: GCF_024806975.1. Lineage (NCBI taxonomy): Bacteria > Pseudomonadati > Pseudomonadota > Betaproteobacteria > Burkholderiales > Alcaligenaceae > Achromobacter > Achromobacter sp. JUb104. Next base: position 59,327 of record NZ_JANUEY010000004.1, read on the forward strand.
AGGCCGCCAACCAGATCCGCGCCTTGCCCGTCTTCCAGATCGGCAGCCCGCGCGCGTCCAGCGCCACGACGGCTCGCGCCGCCGCATCGATCGCATCAAAGGCCGCCGACAGGCTGCGCGCATTGCGCAAATGCGTACGCAGCCTGGCCACCACCACATCCGGATCCAGCGGCTTGGTCACATAGTCCACGCCGCCCACCCGAAAGCCCTTCAACACGTGCTCGGGCTCGGTCAGGCCCGTCATGAACACCACCGGCACATCGCCCGCCGCCGGATGCGCTTTCAAGCGTGCGCAGGTCTCGAAGCCATCCATCCCCGGCATCACCGCATCAAGCAGCACGATATCCGGCACCACGAAATCCACCCGTTCTATCGCCGACTGGCCGTCAGTTGCCACCAGCACCTGATAACCCGCCGCGTCCAATGCGGTGGAGAGCATTTTCAGATTGTCCGGCGCATCATCGACCAGCATGACGAGGTTCTTATCGGGCGTGGGCATGGTGACGCTGTACATGGTGTTTGAGCACTTGATTGAATTCATGCAGTTGAAACTCGCCCGCCAGCGCCCGCAGATGCAGCGTCAATTCGCGTGCTTCGGCCCGGCGGCCCTGTATCTCTTCCAGCTTGGCCTGTATGCCCTTGATATAGCCCATGGCCCCCAGTTCCAGCAGCGCCTCGGCATCCTCGCGCTCTAGTGCCACCCGATGCAGATCCCCCGCCGGCAGCGCCGCTTCGACCGGCGCCACCTGCCAGTCCAGCTTGAGCAGACTGCCGAGTTGATTCAGCAGATCCTCAAACATCACGGGTTTGGCTATGAACGCGTTGTGCCCGCTTTGCGTCGGGTCTTTCGGATCCAGCCCCAGGATGTTGGCCGACAGCATCACTATGGGCACGGCCACGCCTTCGTCGCGCAAGCGCCGCAACACTTCCCATCCCGTCATCTCGGGCATGGAGACGTCCATCAATATCAGGGCTGGCCGCAGCGTATGCACGCAGGCCAGGCAAGCCGCGCCGTGCGGCGCTTCGTGTATCTCAAAGCCCAGCGGCTCCAGCAGGTCGCGCACCAGGCGACGCTGCGAAGGCTGGTCATCCACCGTGAGGATCCGCAGCCGCTCGCCGCGATAGCCCACCACCAGCCCCGACGGCCGGACATCGCTGCGCGGCGAGCGCACCTCCGGCAAAAACAGCTTGAGCGTGAACACACTGCCGCGGCCGACGGTGCTGCGCACCGTCAACTCGCCGCCCATGATGCCGGTCAGCATGCGGCAGATGGTCAGGCCCAGGCCCGTGCCGGAATCGGCCTGCTCGGCCGCCGCCCAACTGCGTTCAAACGGCAGAAAGATGCGTTCCAGATCCTCGGCCGGTATGCCTCGGCCGCTATCCTCGACTTCGAACAAAACCATATCCGCCGCCGACTTCACGCGCATCGACACCTGGCCTTCTGACGTGAACTTCAGCGCATTGCTCAACAGGTTGATCAGGATCTGCCGCAACCGCTTTTCGTCGATATGCACGATGGACGGCAGTTCGGCCGCCTCATAGCAAAAGCGCAGCCCTTTAAGCGTGCTCTGCGGCCGGAACATCTGCACGATCTGCTCCAGAAACGCCGGCAAGCGCAGTTCGCTGTTCTCCAACCTCAGCCTGCCCGCCTCGATACGCGCGATGTCCAGCAAACCATCGATCAGGCCGATCAAATGCTTGCCGCTGCGATGAATCACATCAATGGCCTCACGCCGCGCCGGTGGCAAGCTTGGGTCGCGCTGCAGAATCTGCGCGTAACCCAGAATGCTGTTCAAGGGCGCGCGCAACTCATGGCTCATGCCGCCCATGAAGCGGCTCTTGGCCAGATTAGCGCTTTCGGCCGCTTCCTTGGCCTGTTGCAACTGCGCGTCGGTCTGCTTGTGCGCCTCGATTTCGCGCAGCAGCAAATGGGTCTGTCGATCCGATTCCTCTTGCGCCACGCGCCGGCTTTCGTGGGCCAGCACCAGCCACCAGGCCACGACGCCGCCGATCAGCAACAAGGCGGCATACAACTTCAAGAAGCTTGGCCGCAAACCCGAGGGGTTCAGGCCGGCGCGCATATGACTGGCGTACTCCTGGTAGTAGATCAAGCCCAGAATGCCGGCCAGCAGCGACCCCATCCCCGCCACGATCAAGAGGTAGTGGCCCAGGCGGCTATGCAGCAGCGGTGTGACCCGCGCCGGCAACAGCCGACCCAAGACCGCCTGCACCTGATCCTTCAAGCGTCCCTGCTGTTTGCAGCGATCCTGGCAGCGGGCATCCAGCGTGCAGCACAAGGAACAGATGGCGCCGTTATAGGCCGGGCAATGCGCCATGTCCGGCTGTTCGAAACGGTTGGCGCAGATCACACAGACATGATCCGAACCCGCGACATCGACCGGCGTGCGCGCCAGGTTGTAGCGCCCGCGCGTGCGCCAGGCGATGACAGGCGCGCAGATAAAAGCCGCCAGCAAGGCCACAAAGGGCGATAACGCCTGCGCCAGCGCGCCCGCCGTGCCTGGAAACACGCCGGCAAAGGCCAGCAGGCCCAGCGTCATGGCGATCAGCATGCTGCCCACACCGACCGGGTTGATGTCATACAGATAGGCGCGGCGAAACTCGATTCGCTTCGGCGACAGACCCAGCGGCTTGTTGATCACCAGATCCGCCACCAGCGCCCCGATCCAGGCCAGCGCAACGTGCGAGAACACCGCCAGCACGTGCTCCAACGCGCCAAACACGCCCATCTCCATCAGGACCACGGCGATCAGCACGTTGAACACCAGCCACACCACCCGGCCCGGATGGCTGTGCGTGATGCGGGCAAAGAAGTTGGACCAGGCCAGCGAGCCGGCATACGCATTGGTCACATTGATCTTGACCTGCGAGACCACCACAAAGGCCGTGACCAGCGCCAGCGCCAGGGCGGGATCGCTGACCACATAGGTATAGGCCGCCAGATACATATGGGTGGGGTCGCCCGCTTTGTCGGCCGGGGCTCCCAGGGACAGGGCCAGCCAGGCCAGAAAGGCGCCGCCCAGAATCTTGGCCGCGCCCGGCAGGATCCAGCCCGGACCCGCGCAGATTAGGGCGAGCCACCAGCGCCTGCGGTTGGCCGCCGTGCGTTCGGGCAGAAAGCGCAGAAAGTCGACCTGTTCGCCGATCTGCGTCACCAGCGAGGCGGCCACCGCCACCGCCGAGCCGAACATCAGCAAGTTGAAATTGCCGCCCCGGCCGTCATAGCCCGGAAACCGCAGAAACTCCTGCAAGGTCCCGGGATCCCGGAAGGCGATAAAGGCATAGGGCAAGAGCAGCAACACCAGCCATATCGGCTGCGTCCATGACTGCAACCGGCTGATGAAGGTAATGCCATACGCCACCATGGGCAGGATGACCACGGCGCACAAGAGATAGCCGATAGACAGCGGCAAGCCGGTGGCCAACTCGATGGCCAGCGCCATGATGGCCGCCTCCAGCGCAAAAAAGATGAAGGTAAAGGAGGCGTAGATCAGCGAGGTAATGGTCGAGCCGATGTAGCCAAAGCCGGCCCCGCGCGTCAGCAGATCCATGTCCAGGCCATGGCGCGCCGCGTAATAGGCAATCGGCAAGCCGGTCAGGAAGGTGACCAGGGCCACGGCGATGATGGCCCAGAAGGCATTGATAAAGCCATAGTTCAGCGCCAGCGCCCCGCCGATGGCTTCCAGCGCCAGGAAAGACACGGCCCCCAGGGCGGTATTGGCGACGCGGAACTCCGACCACTTGCGAAACGACACCGGCGTGAAACGCAACGCGTAGTCTTCCAGCGTCTCATTGGCGACCCAGGTGTTGTAGTCACGGCGGATCTTGACGATGCGTTGGGGCGCGCTGGCAGACAAATCGGGCTCCAAGGGAGTAGGGGATACGTCATTGAACGTAGATGCCGTTGTAACGCCCGGGGGGTGGGCCTGCCTGTACGTCAATCAACGTATGTTGCACTGCGTCATAGGCTCCTAGTATGCCCTCACCCTCCGGGCCGCGGCATGTGTCGCGCATGCTCGGTTTCCCTGGTCGTGATCCATTGAGGAGTCATCGATGTCTGGCAAAACCCCTTTTGATAATGCCCCGGAACTGCCCTCGCGCCGGCGCCTGGCCCTGGCTTTTGCCTCCCTGCCGCTGTTGGGCATACCGGCGCTGTCGCGCGCGGCCGCGCCGGCCACTTCCGCCATCAACACCACCGGCCTGGCCATTACCGACACCGAAGTCACGGTAGGCCAGTTGCACTCGGCGACCGGCACCATGGCCATCAGCGAAACCGGGTCGATTCAATCCGAGCGCCTGGCCATCGAGCAGATCAATGCCATGGGCGGCATTCTGGGTCGCAAGATCAAGATCATCCAGGAAGACGGCGCCTCGGACTGGCCGACCTTTGCCGAAAAGGCCCGCAAACTGCTGGTCAGCGACAAGGTCGCCACCGTGTTCGGCTGCTGGACCTCGGCCTCGCGCAAGGCGGTCTTGCCGGTGTTCGAGAAAGAGAACGGCCTGCTGTATTACCCGACCTTTTATGAAGGCCTGGAGCAATCCAAGAACGTCTTCTATACCGGCCAGGAGGCCACGCAGCAGATTCTGTCCAGCCTGGACTGGCTGTCGCGCGAGAAGAAGGCGCGCTCGTTCTATCTGATCGGCTCTGACTACATCTGGCCGCGCACCTCGAACAAGATTGCCCGCAAGCATATCGAGAACGTGCTCAAGGGCGAGGTGGTTGGCGAGGAATACTACCCGCTGGGTCACACGCAATTCGGTTCGCTGATCAACAAGATCAAACTGAAAAAGCCCGATGTGGTCTTCGCCGTGGTGGTGGGCGGCAGCAACGTGTCGTTCTACAAACAGCTCAAGGCGGCCGGCGTCACCAGCGGCAAGCAAAAGCTCCTGACCATCTCGGTGACCGAAGATGAATTGCTGGGTATCGGCGGTGAAAACGCCGAGGGCTTCTGGTCGTGCATGAAGTATTTCCAGAGCCTGGACAATGCCAACAACAAGAAATTCGTCGAGGCCTTCAAGGCCAAGTACGGCGCCAACGCCGTGATCGGCGATGTGACCCAGGCGGCCTATCTGGGCCCCTGGCTGTGGAAGATGGCGGTGGAAAAGGCCGGCAGCTTCGATGTCGACAAGGTGGTCGCCGCCTCGGCCGGCCTGGAGTTCAAGGAAGCGCCCGAAGGCTACGTCAAGATCGATCCCAACCACCACCTGTGGAGCAAGACCCGCATCGGCCAGATTCGCAAGGACGGCCAGGTTGACGTGATCTTCGAAACCCCGGAACTGATCAAGCCCGATCCCTTCCCCAAGGGCTATCAGTAATCACCTCGATCCGGGCGCCGCGCGCGGCGCCCTTTTCACTGCCGGGAGCCATCCATGGAATCCTTTTCCGAACTCGGGGCCATCCTGCTGATGCAGGGCTTCAACGGTCTATCGGTCTTCAGCGTGCTGTTGCTGATGGCCTTGGGCCTGGCGATCATCTTTGGCCAGATGGGCGTCATCAACATGGCCCATGGCGAGTTCCTGGCGGTGGGCGCCTATTGCACCTATCTCTGTTCCGAACTGGTCCAGCAGTACGCGCCCGGCCTGATGCCGGCCTACTTCTTCATCGCCATCCTATTGGCCTTTGCCGTGACTTTCGGCCTGGGCTGGCTGGTCGAGTGGCTGATGATCCGTCATCTCTACCGGCGGCCCCTGGACACGCTGCTGGCGACCTGGGGCTTGTCGCTGGTGCTGCAACAAACACTGCGCTCGCTGTTCGGGCCGCGCGAAGTCAGCCCCACGCTGCCCGACTGGCTGATGGGGTCCTGGCAACCGCTGGACGGCGTGGACATCCCCATCAACGGGCTGTTCGTCATGTCCATCAGCATCCTGCTGACGGGCGGGCTGCTCTTGGCGTTGTTCCGCTCAACCTGGGGCCTGCATGTGCGCGCCACGGTGCAAAACCGCGCCATGAGCGGCGCGGTCGGTATCGATACGAAGCGCGTGGACCGCGTGACGTTCTCGCTGGGTTGCGGTATCGCCGGCATTGCCGGCGCGGCCTTCACAACCATCGGTTCCACCGGCCCGACCAGCGGCTCGCTCTACATCGTCGACACCTTCCTGACCGTGGTGTTTGGCGGCGCGGCCAGCCTTTTCGGCACCATCGCGTCGGCCTTCGTCATCGCGCAGACGCAATCGATCTCGGAATTCTTCATGACGGGGTCGATGGCAAAAGTGCTGACGCTGTCGGCCATCGTGATCATTCTGATGCTGCGCCCGCAAGGCTTGTTCAGCATCAAGGTACGCAAGTAGGGGGCGGATCATGCAGAAATTCTTTCGCAATGTCGTGGGTGGACGTGAAGGGCTGGCTGGGCTGGCGATTCTGGCGCTGCTGCTCTTTGTGGTGTTTCCGCTAAGCCTGGACGTCTTCCGGCTCAATCTGATTGGCAAATACCTTTCCTATGCCTTTGTCGCGCTCGGTCTGGTGCTGTGCTGGGGCTATGGCGGCATCCTGAGTCTGGGCCAGGGGGTGTTTTTCGGCTTGGGCGGTTATTGCATGGCCATGTTCCTGAAGCTGGAAGCCTCGACGCCGGAGGCCACCAAGATTCAGTCCACGCCCGGCATCCCGGACTTCATGGACTGGAACCAACTGACCTCGCTTCCCTGGCTCTGGGTGCCCTTCAAAAGCTTCTGGTTCACCTTGATGGCGGTACCGGTGCTGCCCTGCCTGCTGGCCTTGATTTTGGGCGCGGCCATGTTCAAGCGCCGCGTGGGCGACACCTATTTCGCCATCGTGACGCAGGCCGTGGCCCTGATCCTGTCGGTGCTCATCATCGGCCAGCAGGGCTGGACCGGCGGCGTCAACGGCATCACCGATCTGAAGACGCTGCTGGGCTGGGATATCCGCACGGACAGCGCGCGGCTGGTGCTGTATTTCATCAACGGCGCGCTGCTGTTTGCCTGCATCCTGTTCGGCCGCTACCTGCTTTCTTCCAAGCTGGGCAAGCTCTTGATGGCCATGCGCGACAAAGAAGAGCGCGTGCGCTTCTCGGGCTATGACGTCGCCAGCTTCAAGGTCTTTGTCTTCTGCGTGGCCGCCGTGTTCTCGGCCATCGGGGGCGCCATGTTCACCTTGCAGGTCGGCTTCATGTCGCCTTCCTTCGTGGGCATCGTGCCGTCCATTGAAATGGTCATCTTCGCCGCGGTCGGCGGCCGTCTGTCCCTGCTGGGCGCGGTCTACGGCACGCTGCTGGTCAACTTCGGCAAAAGCTATTTCTCCGAGGCTTTCCCGCAGCTCTGGCTGTTCCTGATGGGAGGCCTGTTCATTGCCGTCGTGATGGCCTTCCCTAATGGGCTGGCTGGTCTGTATCAGCAATACGCCCAAAAACGCCTGGCGCGCAAAGCACCGCGCCGCGAGGCGGATGGCGCCACGGAGGCAGCATGAACCCCTCAGAGTTCGCCTTGTACATCGAAGGCCTGACCGTCTCGTTCAACGGCTTTGTCGCCGTCAACGACCTCAACCTGTATGTCGATCAGGGAGAGCTGCGCGTGGTCATCGGCCCCAATGGCGCCGGCAAGACCACGCTGCTGGATCTGATCTGCGGCCGCACCAAGGCCACCGCCGGCTCTATCCGCTTCAAGGACACGGAGCTGACCGGCCTGGCCGAATATGAAATCGTGCGGGCCGGCGTGGGCCGCAAGTTTCAGACCCCCTCTATCTACGAAACCCTGTCCGTGCGCGAAAACCTGGAAGTGTCGTTCCCGGCCGGGCGCAGCGTGTTTGGTGCGCTGACCTTTCGGCGTAGTGCGGCCGTGATCGAACGGGTCGAGCAGGTGGCCGAAGAGATTTTTCTTGCTGATCACCTCGATCGCTCGGCGGAGCTGCTCTCGCACGGTCAAAAGCAATGGCTGGAAATCGGCATGCTGCTGATGCAGGAGCCCGAGCTGATGATGCTGGACGAACCGGTGGCCGGCATGAGCGTGTCCGAGCGCGAGCGCACCGCCGAACTGCTCAATCGCATCAGCCGCAATCGATCGCTCATCGTGATCGAGCATGACATGGAGTTCGTGAAAAACATCGCGCACAAGGTCACGGTGCTGCACCAGGGCCGTGTACTGGCCGAGGGCAGCATGGACATGGTGCAGTCCGATCCGCGCGTGGTTGAAGTCTATCTCGGCCACTGAGGCCAGGAGGCAATATGTTCAATATCGCTGGCCTGGTGTCAGGCTATGGCCAAAGCAAAGTCATCCACGGTGTCGACCTAGCCGTGTCTGCCGGTGAAATCGTCGCCGTGATGGGCCGCAACGGCATGGGCAAGACCACGCTGTTCAAAACCATGATGGGCATGCTGCCCACCATGCAGGGCTCGATCTCGCTGGACGGCAAGGCGCTGGAACGCCTGGAGAGCCATCAGCGTGTGCGCAGCGGGGTGGCTTACGTGCCGCAGGGCCGCATGATATTTCCGACGCTGACCGTTGAAGAGAACATCCGTACCGGCATGCGCGGGCGGGCACTGCGCGACACCATTCCGGAAGATATCTACGCCCTGTTTCCGGTGTTGCACGACATGCGCGGCCGGCGTGGCGGCGATCTGTCCGGCGGGCAGCAACAGCAGCTTGCCATCGCCCGCGCCCTGGTCACCAACCCGCGCGTGCTGCTGCTGGACGAACCCACCGAGGGCATACAGCCGTCCATCATCAAGGACATCGCCCGCAGCCTGCTGGAGATTCGCACGCTGCGCAATCTGGCCATCGTGGTGTCCGAACAAGTCTTGAGTTTCACCATGCAGATCGCCGACCGGCTCATCGTGATCGACAAGGGCCGCTTCGTGCACGAAGACCCGCGCGAGCGCGTTGACGAGAAGACGATCAGCAAATACCTGTCTGTCTGAAGTCGTTGTCCACCTCAAAGGAGCATGACATGCCTGAAACCCTGATCAAGGTCGACCTGGCCCAATCCCCCTACGAAAACGAAGGCGTGCACAATCGCTGGCATCCCGATATTCCCATGGCCACGTGGGTCAAGCCGGGCGATGACTTCGTGCTTGAAACCTACGACTGGACGGGCGGCGCGATCAAGAACGATGACGATGCCTCTGACGTGCGCGACGTGGACCTGTCCACGGTGCACTTCCTGTCCGGCCCCGTTGGCGTTGAAGGCGCCGAGCCCGGTGACTTGCTGGTGGTGGACCTGCTGGATATCGGCGCCAAGCAGGAAAGCCTGTGGGGCTTCAACGGCTTTTTCAGCAAGAACAATGGCGGCGGCTTTCTGACCGAACACTTCCCTTCGGCGCAAAAGTCGATCTGGGATTTTGAAGGCATGTTCACGACCTCGCGCCATATCCCGGGTGTGCGCTTCGCTGGCCTTATCCATCCGGGCTTGATCGGCTGCCTGCCGGATCAGGCACTGCTGGACACGTGGAATGAGCGTGAACAGAAGCTGATCGACAGCGACCCCGAGCGCGTGCCGCCCCTGGCCAATCCGCCGGCGCCCAAGACGGCGCATATGGGCAAGCTCAAGGGGGCCGAGCGCGATCGCGCCGCCGCCACCGGTGCGCGTACCGTACCGCCGCGCGAGCACGGCGGCAACTGCGACATCAAGGATCTGTCGCGCGGTTCTCGGGTGTTCTTTCCGGTTTACGTCAACGGTGGCGGCCTGTCGGTCGGTGACCTGCACTTCTCGCAGGGCGACGGCGAGATCACCTTCTGCGGCGCCATCGAAATGGCGGGCTGGGTGCATATGCGGGTGTCGCTCATCAAGGGCGGCATGGCCAAGTACGGCATTCGCAATCCCATCTTCAAGCCCAGCCCCATCACGCCCAACTACAAAGACTATCTGATCTTCGAAGGCATTTCGGTCGATGAAGGCGGCAAGCAGCACTATCTGGACGTGCACATCGCCTATCGCCAGGCCTGCCTGAACGCCATTGAGTACCTGAAGAAGTTTGGCTATTCGGGCGCGCAGGCGTACTCGATATTGGGCACGGCGCCGGTGCAGGGCCACATCAGCGGCGTGGTGGACATTCCCAATGCCTGCGCGACCTTGTGGCTGCCGACCGAGATCTTCGACATCGACATCCAGCCCAATGCGCTGGGCGATGTGCCGCAGATACAGCGTGGCATGGACATGCCCATCGCCAAAGACCTTTGAGGAGAGCACGCATGCCGCTCTATGACTATCGCTGCCAGGACTGCGGCGAGTTCTCCGTGCTGAGGCCCTTGTCGCAATGGCGTGACCCCGCGCCTTGCCCCGATTGCGGCGGCGCTTGCGAGCGCTTTGTCAGTGGTGCGCCCGCGGTCTCGGCGCTGTCTTCGGCAATGAACCGCGCCCGCGCCGTCAACGAACGCGCCGCCCATGAACCCCGCAGCACCCGCAGCGGCCACGGCATGGGTTGCGGTTGTTGTTCAGGCGCCAAAGCCACCGGCCGAACACGCCAGACAGCCGACGGGGGCAAAACCTTCGCCGGCGCCCGGCCGTGGATGATCAGTCACTGAAAGTGGGCGGCGACAGCGTAAAAGACTCGCGCATGTCGCGCGCCTCTTCAATGGGCGTTCTTCCAAACAGGCGCTTGAATTCCCGGCTGAACTGCGAAGTGCTTTCGTAGCCCACGCGCCCGGCGGCCGCGGCGGCGGTGGCGCCGTCGCGGATCATCATCAGGCGTGCCTGATGCAGGCGGGTGGACTTGATGTACTGGATGGGCGACGTCTGCGTCACCGTGCGGAAGTTTGCGTGAAACGCCGGTACGCTCATGCCGGCTTCTTCAGCAAGGTGCGTCACATTCAGCGGCGCGGCGTAGTCGGTGTGGATGCGCTTTAGCGCTTTCGCGACGCGGCCGAATCGGCCGTGGTGGGCTAGCGCCGCGCGCATCGCGCCGCCCTGTTCGCCCGTCAATACGCGGTAGCAGATCTCGCGCACCAGGCTGGGACCCAATATCTTGGCGTCCCTGGTCACCGTCAACGCCTCCAGCAGTCGCACCGTCGCGCTGGCCAGATGCTCGTCAAGCTGGGTGGACACCATGCCATTCGGTGGCTCGTCGGGCAGGCCCGTGGCGCCGATCTGCATGATCAGGTCGCTGAGTTCGAGCAAATCCAAACGGATGGATACCGCCAGCATTGGCTCTTCCGGCGAGGCCTGCGTTTCCGTTGAGAACGGCAACGGTACCGACAGCACTAGGTAGTGCTGCGCGTCGTAGATATAGACCTCACTGCCCAGGAATCCCAGCTTGCGGCCCTGGCAAACAATCACGATGCTCGGTTCGTAGAGGACCGGCGTGCGGCCTAGCGGCCGATCAGAGCGCATCAGCCGAACGCTTTCCAGCGTGGTCTGCGTGTAGCCCTCGTTAGGCGCCAGCTTTTCAATGAGGCCGGTCATCTTGATCGAGGCGGGGGAGCGGGCTGTCGACACCGCGGTCTCCTGGTGGTTCGCGATAGCCGAAATTCTAACTGCACCCTGAGCAGGGCGCCAGCAAGAACGATAGGAATAGGCAATAACGGCATTGGTCCGTGTATTCGCTTGGAAGCGAGCGATCCCTATCATTCACTTAACGGCACACAAGCAATAACGCTTCATTTAAGGGCCGTAACCAGGCAGCGGCGGTTCCAGGGCTCACCGTGGGCGTCGCCGGCCAGATTCGAACCAACGATAGGAGTATGCAACATGGCACGCAATTCGAACGAATCCAAAGTCATTCTGATCACGGGCGCCAGCAGCGGTATTGGCGAGGGCGCCGCCCGCTTGCTCGCGGCACAGGGCCACCGGCTTGTCATTGGCGCGCGCCGCACCGACAGGCTTGCCGAACTGGCTCAATCGATTGAAGCGGCTGGCGGCGTTGTTCGCTATCGCGAACTTGACGTGACCTCGGCTGACGACACGGCGGCGTTTGCGCGCTTCGCGCTTGATGCGTTTGGCCGCATTGACGTGCTGGTCAACAACGCAGGCGTGATGCCGCTCTCGCCGCTTAACGCGCTGAAGGTCAACGAGTGGAATCGCATGATCGACGTGAATGTGCGGGGCGTGCTGCATGGCATCGCCGCCGTGCTGCCGACGATGGAAGCGCAAGGCCAGGGCCAGGTCATCAATATCTCTTCGATCGGCGGCCTGTCGGTGTCGCCCACGGCGGCGGTGTACTGCGCCACCAAGTTCGCGGTGCGCGCCATCTCCGACGGGCTGCGCCAGGAAACGGACAAGATCCGCGTCACGGTGATCTGCCCCGGTGTCGTGGAGTCCGAGCTTGCCGACACCATCTCCGACGACACCGCGCGCACGGCCATGCGGGAGTTCCGCCGCATCGCCATCACGCCGGATGCCATCGCTCGCGCCATTGCCTACGCGGTTGAGCAGCCCGCTGACGTCGACGTCAGCGAGATCGTGGTGCGGCCTACTGCCAGCCCGTTCTAAGCATCGATATCCAGAATCCGATTAAGCAAGGAGTTCATCATGACAGCTCGCAATACAACCACTGGCAGCTTCGCAGGCAAGGTCGCAATCGTTACCGGCGCCGCCAGCGGCATTGGCTTGGCCACCACGGAATTGCTCCATGCTGAAGGCGCGAATGTGATCGCCGTGGGGCGCGGCAGCAACGTGGAAGCCCTGGCCCGCCCTGGCATCGTTCCCGTCGTGGCCGATGTCGCCCGGGAGGAAAGCGCCGTGCGCGCGGTGTCCACCGCGATCGAGCAGTTCGGAAAGCTCGATCTCTTGGTCAACAACGCGGCGATCATCCTCAACAAGCCCTTGATGGAGATGTCGCTGGACGACTGGAACGGCGTCCAGGCCGTCAACGCCACGGGTGCGTTCCTGTTCTCGCGCGAAGCCATGCGCGTCATGGTGCCGGCCAAGACTGGCGCCATCGTCAACGTGGGTTCATACGCCTGCTATCAGGCTTTTCCGCAGATCGCAGCCTACGCGGCGTCGAAGGGCGCGCTTGCCCAGTTGACGCGGGCGCTCTCGCTGGAAGCCATCGAACACGGTATTCGCGTCAATGCCGTGGGGTCAGGCGACGTGATTACCAACATTACCAACCACATCCATACCGACGGCCAGGCCTTCCTTGCGGAACATGGCAAGAAGGCCCCCATTCGCCGCGCCGCCCAGCCGAAGGAAATCGCCGAGGTGATCGCTTTCCTTGCGTCTGAAAAGGCCAGCTTCATCGTCGGCGCCGTCGTCATGGCCGACGGCGGCATGAGCGTGGCATTGCCCTAACAAGAGACGCTACCCCTATCAAATCCATAGTGAATAAAGGAATTTTCATGAAACACGCATCCCCTGTCTGGTTCATCACCGGCGCGTCGAAAGGCGTCGGCCATCAACTCGTGACGCATCTGCTGAAGCAAGGCTGCCGCGTGGCCGCTACCTCCCGCGTCGCCACCGCGCTGACCGAGGCATTCGGCGCGACCTCGGACCGCTTCCTTCCGCTTGAGGTCGATCTGACCAGTGACCGCAGCGTGCAAGCGGCCATCGACAAGACCGTGCAAACCTTCGGCGCGATCGACGTCGTGGTGAACAATGCCGGCTACGCCCAGCAAGGGGCGGTCGAGGCCTTGTCGGACGACGAGCTGCGCCGCAATTTCGAGGTGAATTTCTTTGCGCCGATGGCGGTGCTGCGCCATGCGCTGCCGCAGCTTCGTCGCCAGCGCAGCGGACACATCATCAATATTTCGTCCATCGTCGGCTACCAGGGAGGCTACGCGGGTTGGGGCAGCTACGTCGCCAGCAAGTTCGCGCTGTCCGGGCTGACGGAAGCGCTGGCGGCGGAAGTGGCCGAGCTGGGTATCCGCGCCACCGTGGTGTACCCCGGCCCGGTGCGCACCGACTTCCTGAGCAGCGGCGCATTGGCGGTGGCCAAGCGGCAGATCGACGATTACGCGGAGGCCAAGGCGTCGCTGGACCTGCATCTGGATACGTTGCATGGCCAACAGGCTGGGGACCCTGACAAGCTTGCGCTGCTGATCATCCAGGCCGCGACGGTTGAATCGGCACCGCTGCATCTCTTCGCGGGCAAGATTGCGAACGAGCTCGCGGCGGCGAAGGCGAGCGCGGTCGCGAAGGATCTTGATGCGTGGAGAGGGTCGTCTGAGGCGACTGACTTCGCGGACGATAAGTCGATGATTTAAAAGCGTTTTGGATGGTTTTCCGGTTTTTCGTTCAAACCATCCAAAACCCAATGAAATCATATGCTTAGCGTTTATTCCCTAAGTGTGTCCTTTTTGCGGGATAACCTGAGTTTTTCCCCCGCCATCAGAACCTCCAAGTCGCCTTCACCGACCCGCCCGAACTCCGCGCTCGGTCGGATATCAGCCCGTCGTATTGCAACCGCAGATCGAAGCCGGCTTGGCTGGCCAGCTCCACGCCGACCGAGGCATGGCCGAACACGCGGCCTGTCTCCAGCGTGGTTCTGAAATCGCGGCTGCCGGCGGGCGCTGCCGCCAATTGCGCCTTGCTATCCCACTTGTCGGTGCTGGCGAGCGAGACGCCGACGTTGAGGAAAGGGCGCGCGGTGTAGCCGTGCTTCAGGTCGTATCGCCCACCCACTTCGACACCCGGGGTCAGCAGCGCCGTCACCTTGTCGGCGCTGCCGACGTCCAGGTTCAAGGCGCCCGCGCCGTGCTCGCTGTAGGCCGGCATGCGCGTGTAGATCAAGTCCAGATTGGTATAGGGCTTGATGTAGGCCTGGTCGCTTGCGTAGGTATACGAGGCGCGCAATTGCTGGCCGATCGACCAGACGTCCGAGCGGCTCTTGGCTTCTGCGCCGGTCAGGCCGATGCGGCGTTTGTTGTCATACGAACCGAAGCTGCCGTAGGTTGCACCCGAGAAGGTCCAGGGGCCGGTCTCGTACTTCAGCACGGCGCCCAGGTAGCCCGCGTCGCCCTTGGTCTGCACGCGGCTGTCGTCTGACCGTACCGTGCTGTTTTCGTATGCAGCCGAGAATCCCAACACCCAGTTCGGCGCGATGCGCTGCTGCCCGCCCAGTTGGTAGGACGTGGAACGAGCCCGCGTGGATGAGGTTCCGCGCCCTGAATCAAGATGGGTGGTCTTGTCGCTGGCGCGGCCCCACACGCAATTGCCTTCGGCGGTTTGCGCGGTGGCGCCATCGAACCAGGGGCAACTGAACAGCGTGTCTGCAAAGCCTTTCATGGCCCCCGTCGCCAGCGCGGCAGGCGCGGCCGACAAGCCGGGTGACAGATCGCTCAAGGCTGACGAATAACCTCCCGCGCCCGCGCCGGCGGCGTGATCGAGCTGGGCATACAACGCCCCCAGTTCCTCGTTGCTGCCCTGGTCCCAGATGCTTTGCAGATGGTTGCCGACCTCGCGCAGGTTGGCGCCCACGCCGTAGCTGTCCGACAGCGCCTTGAAGTTCGCCCCGCCCACGGACACCGCTGCCAAGCGGTCCGTATAGCGGGTGTTGAAGTCGAACAGCGACGATGCGCCGCCCACGCTCGCGCCGGCCGACAGGCTGCCTGCTTGCAGGAAGGTCAGCTCGCGGTTCGGCATCAGCGTGATGGCGTCGACTTTTACGTGCCCGCCCAGCGCCGCCGCGCCATCCACGGTGATCGTGTCGGCGCGCCTGCCGGAGAAGTCCGTGCTGACGTGCAAGATGCCGGCGCCGCGCTGCGTGTAGTCATCCGTCACGCGCATCGCATCGATGCGGGCCATTGAACCGATCAGCACGTTGCCGTCGTTCAAGACCGTGCCCTTGATGGTCTTCGCGTTCAGCAGCGTCCCCGTGTTGTTGACCACGCCGACGGTGTCGGCGTCCGGTGCGCTCAGGATCTGCGAGCCCGAGATGGTGCCGGCGTTGTTGACCGTGGTGGTGCCGAAACGGGTTTGCTGAACGGCAACCGTGGACAGGATCTCGCCTCCCTGGCCTACCGTGACCAGGTTTGAGTCGGCGCCGCCGTCGAGCCACAGCCCGATGCCGTTGGGATCCCCGGTGGTCGTTTGAAGCAAGCCGTCAATGGTCAGGGAAATCTGCGATGCCTGCGACGTATTGCCATCGCTCTGGGCGAATACCCCGACCGGATTGGCGCCGTACACGAACAGCCTGCCGTTGGAGCCCTGAGTGAACGTGATGCTGCCCGCCTTGCCGCCCCCGCCCGAGGAATGGTCGTACAGCGATCCGGCAAAGCTGCCCTGCGCGGTTCCGCCCAGTCCGCCGCCATCGGCAATGGACTGCATGACGATGCCCACGCTGTTGGCGCCCAGGGTCTGGATCAGCGCATTGCCTACGCCTAGCGTGATGTTGCCGCCGTTGGCCAGGTTCGCGGCGGTGTTGGCCGCGCCTCCGCCCTGCCATCCCAGTTGCAGCGGCAATCCGGGGTCGCCCGCGATGCCGCCGCCGCCGCCGATGGATTGCAGCACGATGCCGTGCGACGCGGTCCCCTGGGTGCGGATGTCGTAGTACGGGTCTGCCGCTCCCCGGTCCAAGGCGGAATGCAGGCCCACGGTGATGGTCCCGCCGGAGGCGTCGTAGGCATTCTGCTGCTGCGAGGTGTCGATCGTCGCGCTGCTGATGTTCGCTGCCTGGCCCGCGTAAGCGATGCCGCCGCCGCCGCCGATGGATTGTGCGACGAAGCCGTAGGCGCCGTGCCCGCTTGTGTTCGCCAGCACCACGGAGTCCACATTGATGGCGCCGCCACCGCTATCTGCTCCCGCGCCGCCGCCGCCCAGGTTCAGCACGAACGACTCGCCCACCAGCGATGCGCTGTTGCTGGCATTCGCACTGGCGGCGCCGCCGCCACCGCCGATCGATTGCAGGACCACCGCATGGGAGCCCGTGCCATACGTGGCCGCCCCGAACAGGCTGCCGGGGGTGTTCATGTTGATGGTGCCGCCCTTGCCGCCGGCGCCTCCCTTGCCACCCACGCCGATCAGCAAGGACGGCGTGTCAGCCGTTTTATAGGTGACGTCGGCCGAGCCATCGGCAGCCTGGCCACCGCCGCCGCCGATGGATTGCGCCAGCAGGCCATAGGCCACATTGCCGTAGGTCGTCAGTTGCGCCGCGTTCGCCTCGCTGCTGGTGGCACTGGCCTGGCCCTGCATGTTCAAGGTGAGATCGCCGCCGTCGCCACCGACCCCGCCCTGACCGCCCACGGAAATCGTCAGGTCCAGATCACCCTTGGCGCCCTTGGCGGTCGACGTGCCGCCCACCCCGCCACCGCCGCCAATGGATTGCACCACCATGCCGTCGGCAAGATCCCCCTGGGTGGTCGTCAGGCCGGCGTAGTTGACGGTGACTGCGTCGCCACTGCCGCCGCCGCCCCCTTTGCCCCCCACGGCGACCGACAGCGAATACGAACCAAGGTTGTTGTCGCCTGATGGGTCACTGCCTGGATCACTGCCTGGGTCACTGCCGGGATTGCTGCCCGGGTCATCGGGATCGCTGGGGGCGTCCGGATATGACGAGGGCCCGGCCGACGCGTCCGAGCCGGCTGAACCGCCCAAGCCGCCGCCACCGCCGATGGATTGCAGCAGGACGCCGTCGGCGTCATTGCCCGACGTGTTGATGGTGCCGGCATGGGTCAGCAGCACGGTGCCACCGTTGCCGCCCGCGCCGCCATCCTCACCCACCGACACACTGACCGATGCCGAGAAACTGGTGGTGGCTGCCGCGTCGTCGCCGCCTCCGGAAGAGAAAGGCGCGCCGAGGTCCACGGTGGTGCCTTGCGAAGCGCCGCCCCCGCCGCCCACCGACTGCAGCAGGACGCCGCGCGAGCCTGACCCGAAGGTTGCCAGAACGGCGCCCTGGGCCAGCGAGGCCTGCAAGGGTCCGCCCGCGCCGCCCGCACTGCCTTTGCCGCCCACGCCGACATTCACGGTGTAGGACTTTCCTTTGGCCAGGCCGCCGGTGCCGCTGCTACCCACGCCGGCGTTGCCGCCGCCCCCGCCGATGGCTTGCCCCATCAGCGCGTTGGAGAAATCGCCATAGGTTGCGATCTGGGCCTGGTCGTTCAGTTGCAGGTTGACCAGCGCGGCGTCTCCGCTGACGCCGCCGCTGCCCCCCACGGCCACATCCACATTGACGGCGATGCTGGCGTCGGGAATCGTGAACGTGCGGCTCATGGCTTTCGAGTCGCCGCCGTTGCCGCCGCCGCCGCCGATGGATTGCGCCAGCACGCCGTGCGAGCCTTGGCCGTTGGTGCGCACCAGGCTATTGCCGGAGAGCGTCACGTCCACTTCCTTGCCATCGCCCCCGCTGCCGCCCGAGGCCCCAACCGCCACCGCCGAGCCGATCGCGAATACCGTGTCTTCGTCCAGCGGCACGGGCAGGGCGACACTGCGCGCCACGGCGCTGCCGCCGGTGCCGCCGCCGCCGCCAATCGACTGGGCAAGTATTCCGTAGGAATCGGTTTGCGCGACCGCCTGGCCTGCTGTCGTCGGGGCTGCCTGGCCCGCCACCAGGCCGCCCGTATTGATCTGTGTATCAGCCAGCGTCACGGCCACCTTGGCGCCGTCGCCGCCGAGGCCGCCACTGCCGCCTACCGCCACGGCCAGGCTGAATCCCAGATTCAGTCCCGCCGACTGGGCGGTGCCGCCGCTGCCGCCACCGCCGCCGATCGCCTGGGCAACGATGCCCGAGGCGGCGGCGCCATTGCTTTGCAGGCTTGCGCCCGACGTCTGGACCGTCACCGTGCCCGCCGTACCGCCCGCACCCGCGGATCCGCCGATCGACAGGGAAACCGGATCCACCAGGGCCACGTTGGTGGCCGAGCCGCCGCTGCCGCCGCCGCCGCCAATCGACTGCGCCAGCACCGCGGTGGCGCCATCGCCCAAGGTCGTTACCGTACCGTTGTTGTCGACGAATAACTGCACCGTGCCGCCGTTGCCGCCGGCGCCGCCGCTTCCGCCGATGGCGGGCGTCGCCACCGCCGTGGTGAGCACGAACGCATCGCCGCCATTGCCACCCCCGCCACCGATCGACTGCGCGACCGCGCCGTAAGCGTACTTGCCCGAAGTCTGTTGGGTGCCGTTGGCCGACACGGTCACCGTCCCGCCGTTTCCGCCAGAGCCGGCAGAGCCGCCGATGGACAGCAGACCCGCCGCCGATGCTGCGCTACCCCCACCGCCGCCGATCGACTGCCCAAGCAGGCCGATGGCCGCATCGCCTTGGGTGATCACGCTTCCGGTGTTGGTCAGGGTGACGGTGCCGCCGCCATTGTTCTGCGAGTCGGACACCGATCCGCCGATGGCGAACAGGCCGGTGGCGGATCCCGCCGCGCCACCTCCGCCACCGATCGATTGGCCCAGCATGCCGGTGGACCCGTATCCGTTGGTGCTGACGGCGCCCGCGTTGTCGATCGTCACCGTGCCGCCCGCGCCGCCGGCCCCGCCGGCTCCGCCCAGCGCCAGGATCAGCCCCTCGCCGACGCCGCCAGTGCCGCCGCTGCCGCCGATCGACTGCGCCAGCAGGCCGTAGGCGTGTTGGCCCGTCGTGGTGATCGCGCCCGAGGTGGAAATCGTCGCATCCGTGCCGGACCCGCCGTTGCCACCGTTGCCTCCCGCCCCGGCCAGGCCGACGGTGAAGTCGGTGCCGGTTCCACCGCCGCCGCCAATGGACTGCGTGACGATGCCGGCGGCGAAGTCGCCCACGGTCGTCACGGACGAGTAATTCAGGGTGGTGGCGAACGCGGTGCCCGCGTCCTGGCCGATGCCACCCAGCGTGGTGCCGGCGCCGCCGAAACCTCCCACGCTTTGCGCCAGCAGGCCGTAGCCATACGCGCCATTGGTCAGTACCGACGAAGCCTGGCCCTGCGGGCTGCCGGAATAATCCAGCGAGATCGACACATTGCCGGCCTTGCCGCCGTTGCCGCCATAGGTGCTGTCGTGCGTGTTGTCGCCAGACCCGCCGTTGGCGCCGCGCGAAAAGGCGATCACGCCCGCCACGTTGTCGCCGGTGGAGCGGACCGCCGTATTGTTCAGTTGGATGGTGACCGACCCCGCGTTGCCGCCCGCGCCTCCACCGGCGCCATGCGACGCCTGCACGCCGCCCAGTCCGCCCCGGGAAATGCCCAATATCCCCGCGCTGGTGCCGCTGGGGGCCTGCACACTGTCGACCACCACGGTCGTCGGCCCCGTGTTGGCGGCGCCCTGGATGGGCCCCACGTTGATCTGCACCGCGCCGGCATTGCCGCCGTTGCCGCCGGCATCGTTGGTGTAGTCGCTGCCGCCTCCCTGGCCGCCAATGCTGCGGGCAAGAATGCCGACCACGCCGTCGGAGGTGGTTTCGGTGGACGGGTTCTGCCAATAAACGCCGACGTTGCCCAGGTTGTTCACGGTGACGTTGCTTGCGTCGCCGCCTTCACCGGCGGTCGAATCCGTTTCCTGGCCTTTCGCGTACATGCCGCCCGAGCCGCCGAAGCTTTCAGCCGCCACCCCCCAAGCCCTGACGCTGCCCGTCACGCGCGTAATGCCGGAGCCAATGGTGACGGCCGCATTGTTGTTCAGCGTGACGACCCCCGCCGTGCCGCCGTTGCCGCCGTAGTGGTCGATGGCGTGCGAATGGGCCGCCCCGCCGTTGCCGCCCGCGGCCTCGGCATACACACCCATCACGCCGGCCGCAAAGTTGCCGCCCGCGCCTTGGAACATCGACACCGTGGCGTTGTTGGTCAACGTGACCGGGCTGCTGTAGCCGCCCGCGCCACCGTCATCGTCGTGGTCCGGCGTATAGCCGACCCCACCGCGACTGGCGGCGCGCACGCCGATACCCATCTGGCCTGCGGTGCCGGCCAAGGTAAGGGATACGCTGCCGTTGTTGGTCAAGGTAACGGAATGGCCCGCGCCGCCGTTGAAGCTGTCATCGGTGCCGGTCTGCCCCTGGCTGATGATCTGCACGCCCGTTGCCGCGGACCCGGTGGTCAGCAGCAGGGGGGCGCTGTTGGTGATGCTCAGGTCATACATGCCATCGGTCAGCAGCACCGGCGAATTCAGTGTCTGGCTGCCGCTATTGCCGCAGACCAGGCTCCCTTGAACCACGCAGTTCAGGTTTTGCTGCTGGGCGTGGGCAACCGACAGCGTTGAACACCAGGCCATCAGAAGCAGTTTGCTGACGTGGTTCAGCCTCAAACCGACAAGGCCCCGCACTGGGCTTGGCGTGCCCTTGCGTTGACGACGGGAAACACGCTGGGGCAACTTGGAAGGGTTCTGCATCGATACACTCATGAGGCACACGGCGCGTCATGGTCGTGCCGGGGCCTCGGGGCGTCTATCGGTTCTGCGCCGCCGGATATCGGAAAAGCACGTTTTTATCGCGCCGCCAGGGATGCTCCGGTAGTATTCGGCTACCTCAGCCTGTGTGAAGTCAGATGCTTGCTTCTTTATTTGAACAAGTGCCGTTCGAGCAAAACCGGCTTGTGGACACGAACGACATCGACGACGCGCGGCAGCAGATAGGCCAGATCCTTAACTCCTATCGGCTGCGGATCAACCACGGACGGATTCTTCACAGCAGGCTGGACGTGCTTGCATGCGGGCGCATGTCGTTGCTCAAGATGCGGCATGGCTTCGGGGCGGACCTCAGCATTGATCCCGATTGCCACTGCCTGGACGGCTATTACCTTCTGGTGCTGCCCACGCAGGGGCAGGCGGTGTTCCACTTTGATGGGCAACGCATCGAGGTCTCGCCCAACCAGGCGTTTCTCATCAGCCCCGACAGGCGATTTCACTTTCAGACCGGCCCTGATTACGAACAGGTGCTGCTGCGCCTGGACCGCCCCGCTATTGACGACGCCTGGCAACGCCTGACGGGCCACGAAGAGGCGCCCGATGTCGGCTTCGATGCGGTCATTCCGCTATACACGGCGGCGTGGCAGGCGCTGCTGCCCATGCTGCAATGGGTGGTGCGCTGCTCGGGCCTGAATCAGGAACAAAACATCGCCCAGGCCGCGTTGCTGGCGCAAACCGAGATGCTTGTGGCGACCACGCTGTTGTTGCACCAGCCGCACAGCATGGCGGGGCAATTGTGGCCGGCGCCACCGCCCACCGCGCCCAAGAGCCTGCGGCGCGCGCAAGCCTACATGCTTGAGCATCTGGGCGACCGGTTGCCGGTGGCCATGGTTGCCAGCCATTGCGGCCTGTCGGTCAGACGGCTGCAAGCCTTGTTCCAGGATGAATGCGGGCAATCGCCTTTGCAATGGTTGCGCGAACAGCGCCTGCGGGCCGTGCGGCAAGCGTTGACGCAGCCCGATAATCCGGACACGGTCAGCGCCATTGCGACACGTTTCGGCTTCACCCACCTGGGCGAGTTCTCACAAGCGTACCGCCGGGCCTTCGGCGAAACCCCAAAGAGAACGCGCCGCACGCCGGGCTGACGGCGTTGCCATTCTTATCGCGCCGCCTGCGCACGCAACCACTCCGCCACCGTCTGAACCGGCGCCGAACTCGGCCGGTCGGCATACGTCGCCAGGTGATAAGTGTGCCCGTCGATCTCGGGCCCGAATGGCTGCACCAAATGGCCGGCTTCCAACTCGTCGGCAATCAACGCCAGGCTGACCAGCGCAATCCCATGCCCGGCCACGGCCGCTTGTATCGCATGCCCCTCATCTGAAAAGCGCAACTGGCTTGCTTGTTGCGGCTGCGGCAATTGCGCGACGGCGAACCAGCGTTCCCAAGTGGGGTTTTCAGGATGCGCCTGCTTCCAGTCGAAACGGATCAAGGGCACGCGCGCCAGATCCGCCGGCGAGGTGACGCCCAGGCGGGGATTCGCCACGGGAGCGAAGCGGTCGGTGAACAAGGGTTGCGTGACCAAGCCGGGATACGGCCCTCGGCCGTAGCGGATGGCGATGTCGACCGCCGTGGATCGCAAGTCGGCAAGCTCGTCGCTGGCTTGCAGCTGCAAGTCGATGCCGGGATGCTGGCCGCGGAAATCGCTCATGCGCGGCACCAACCACTTCACGGTGAACGCATTGGTGGCGGAGATGCTGACTTGAATCCGTGCGCGCTGTTGGGTCAATCGGGCGAGCGTGGCCTCGAACGCATCGAAGCCGTCACGCAGCACCGGGAACAACTGCGCGCCCGCTTCGGTCAGCGCCACCTTGCGCACCTGGCGGTCGAACAGCGCCAGCCCGGTCTGCGCCTCCAGGGCGCGAATCTGATGGCTGACAGCGGTTGGCGTTACCGCCAGTTCAGTGGCGGCGGCCTTGAAGCTGCCCAGGCGGGCGGCGGCTTCGAAGGCGCGTAGAGCGGACAGCGGAAGGGTGCGGCGGTGCATGGCGGTGGGCTTATAGATGAATTTATCTCTTCTTATAGCTGACAAATGAACCTTTGTCAGGGGGGCGGCGTATTCCTACAGTAGAGGCATGGATCAGTCATACATGGCTGTTCTTCCCACCATCTACAAATGAGGAAATTCGCATCATGCTGAAACGTGTCACCACCCAACCCGACAACTACGCGCCCTTCCTGCTGTCGCAGGGCATCCAGTTTGGCAATCTGCTTTTCATCTCGGGGCAAGCGGGCGCCGCCGATGACGGCAAGATTGTTGAAGGCGGCTTCATGGCGCAAGGCGAGCAGGCATTCTCCAACCTGCGGCGTGCGTTGGAAGCCGGTGGCTCCAGCCTGGACGACGTCATCAAGGTCACCATCTTCGTGACCGACATGGGGCACTTCAAGGACGTCGTGGCCTTGCGCCGTCGCTTCTTCTCGGCCCCCTATCCGGCCGACACCATCGCCGAGATCAAGGCCTTGTACGACCCCGCCGCCATGATCGAGATCGAAGCCATTGCGGCCGTGCGCCAGCAAGAGGGCGACTGACATGAACACGCCTGTCGATCGTTCCGTCAGCAACACGCCGACCGCGCACGCCGGGCTGTTCACGCCGCTGCGGATAGGCACGGCGCTGAGCCTGCCCAATCGTCTTGCCGTTGCGCCCATGACGCGCGTCAGCGCCACGGCAGACGGCCACGCCACGGAGTTGATGGCCGATTATTACGAGGCCTTCGCGGCCGGCGGCTTTGGCCTGGTGATTACCGAGGGCATCTATACGGACAAGGCCTATGCACAGGGCTATCTTTTTCAGCCGGGGCTGGCCGACGACGCGCAGCGCGATGCGTGGCGCGCCGTGGTGGACCGTGTGCACGGCCAAGGCGGCCGCATCGTGGCGCAGTTGATGCATGCGGGGGCGCTGTCGCAGGGCAACCCCTATCGCGATACGACCAAGGGTCCTTCGGCGGTGTTGCCGAAGGGGCAGCAGATGGCGTTCTATCGTGGCGAAGGGCCGTATCGCATGCCCGAAGCGATGTCCGCCGATGACATCGCCGAGGCCATCGACGGGTTTGCGCAAGCGGCGCGCCGCGCGCAAGAAGTGGGGTTCGACGGCGTGGAGATCCACGGCGCCAACGGCTATCTGCTGGACCAGTTTCTGACGGCCCACACCAATCTGCGCGATGACGGTTACGGCGGCAGCCTGGACAAGCGGTTGCGCTTGACGGTGGATGTCATCCAGGCGGTTCGGCAGGCCACGTCGGCGCCATTCGTGGTGGGCGTGCGTACTTCGCAAGGCAAGGTGAACGACTTCACGCACAAGTGGGAAGGCGGCGAGGCCGATGCGGCGCACATCTTCCGCACGCTAGGTGCGCAGCCCATCGACTACCTGCATACGACGGAATTCGAGGCCTGGCGGCCTGCTTTTGGCGAGCATGGTGGAAGCCTGGCGGCGCTGGCGCGCAAGCAGGCTTCCGTGCCGGTGTTGGCGAACGGTTCCTTGCATGACGCCACGCGGGCCGAAGAAATGCTCGCCCGGCAAGAGGCGGACTTCGTGTCGCTGGGGCGGGGGGCGCTGACGCATGCCGATTGGCCCGCTAGGCTGCGCGCGGGTGTGGCGCACGAGGCATTTGATCGGGGTCTGTTGGCGCCGATTGCTGACCTGGCCAATGCGATTCGTCATCGTGCGCAGCATCAGCCTTGTATGGCGGACGTGGTGGCGGGTTAGACGCCGCGCCTTCAGTGCTGCTGCCCAGCTTTTCCGCCTGGGTCACCGGGGCAACCATGGTGGACGTGGGCTGTGCTGCCGGGCTCAAGGGCAGCGGCAGCATCGGCGGCACGCCCACCACGAAGCGATAAGGTAGTTGCGGCAACAGGCCTTGGATGGTGCCCAGGTCATGGGCCGCGTCGGCGCGCACCTGCAAGGCGGTCTGCTCGTCCCGCAATGCCCGGTTGACCGCGATGGCATGCGCGTCCAGTCTGGCTTGCTGGTCATGGAACGCCTGGACAGCCAGCTTCAAGCAGTGGGCGGTGTACTGATCGCGCAGTGGGTCCGTGGATGCGCCAGGCACATCGGCCTTCGGACTGGCCGATTGCCGGGCCGCCGACGTGGCGGCCGACGTAGCCGCAGCAACCGTTGCCTGCCGCGCGGAATGAATGCGCGCGAACTGCTGCGCCTGCGCTCGTGCCGCGTGTTGAGCGCGGTAGGGGTCCGGGACTGTGTCGATGCGGGTGTGGCCAATCGGGTCGACGGCGCTGGAACTCATGGCAACTCCTTGCGTGGCCGTGGCGAATCACGGCGCATGGCTTGATGGCATACCGTTGTGGCATGGCGGGTCAGCATGGCGGTAGGCATGGCCAGCGGCTATCGCTGCCCGCCGCCTGCTTTCTGCGCGCGTCGCTGCATACCGATCCAGATCAACTGCGCCACCGACCCCACGAGAAACACCGCGAACCATGTCGCCAGCGCGCCTCGGACCAACGGAGATTGCGGGCCGTCGGCAAGCGGATGCGAAACAGGCAGCCGCGTCAGCGTTTCCGCGATGCCCGGCACGCACATCAGGAAAAAGCTGAATGAAAACCCAAGCTGCGACAGATAAGGATGCGCGCGGGACAGCAGGGGCAGTCGCGGCACGAGCAATGCGCCCGCCACCGACAGCAGCGCCAGGATGCCCAGCGCATGCCCGACATTGAACCCGCCCGAACTGGACAACCCGAACGACGTCAGCACCGCAATCAGCAAGCCGCCCAGATAGATCTTGCCGGCTCGCGTTGCGCTCTGGATGCCGCGATAGCGCGCAAAGCTGTATGCGCCTGCCGCAAGAGGCACCAGGCTGATGAGGGTGTGCGCGGCCCCCAAGGTGGAAATAGGATGTGGCATGGGAAGGCTCCTAAAAAACAACCGACTAGTTGGTCGGTGAAAAAGTTAAAAAAAAGCGCATCGTTTTGAACTGCCGATGCGCGTCCTGATGTGATCAGGTCGAGGCGGCCAACTGCTTGATGGCCGCGCTGGAAATCGTGGCGAATACCTTGGGGTCGCCTAACGCCCGCGCGGTCAGCATCGCGCCGTGCAAGGTCGACATGAAGGCTTGCGCGTCTGCCTCGGCACTGTCGCGCAGTTGGAACTGCCCTTGCGACACGCCGCCCTCCAGTACCGATGCGATCCACGCGGTCAGTTCGCCGAAATACGCGCGCACCTCGTCCGCGATCGGCGGAGGAATCATCGGCAATTCAGCGGCCAGCATGGCGCAGATGCACATGGGCATCGTGCCCTCGCGGATGCAGGTGGCCCAGTAGTCGGCATAGGCGGTCAAGCGCGCGCGTGGGTCTGGCACATGTTGGTCCAGCGCCGCCAGGCCCTGCCGGGCTTGCGCGCGGTGATGCGACACCACGGTAAGGACCAGGTCCGCCTTGGTGGGGAAGTGATGGTGGATGCTGGGCTTGCCGATATGCACCCGTTCGGACACATCGGCGTAGCTGAACCCGTGATAACCACCGGCGCCCAGCAGCAGCCGGGTCTGCTCGACGATCTCAAGGGCGCGGGGGGAAAGCTCCAAGCTCATGGGTAACAACTCTGGTCTGCTGAAAAAAAACGAAGCGCCGGGGCGCGCAGTGGCGTGGGATGGTTGAAGGATTCGCGTGGCAGCCAATCTACTAGTTGGTCGGTTACGTTGTCAAGCGGCGTCGCAGCCGGAAAGCTCGTGCGTAGGAGGGGGGGATGGATAGCACGGCGCCGTTACCGGAATTAGAAACTGATAATCTTTTTTTCAGTTATTAATTAATAACCGTTGTGCAAGTCGATATTATGCTGCTGTTAACCCGCTTTTCAGTTTCGTGAATTAATAATAAAAAACACGAATTTCAACATTCACTAACAGGTCGGCGACAACGCTATGTTGCCGTTTGTGTAATGAATGTAATTATTTGAGGGATTCCCCGGGGTTTATTACGGAACCTCTGACTTATTTGCACAGCAAAATAAATCTTTAGAAAGAAAATTGCTGTCCAGCGCCTCTACGATTCGTCTGCTCGCCGCCCAGCACCGTGATTTGGGTATCGAGACGTAACAACACCCCTAGCAAAAAGTCCGCCCAAGCGGGACAAAAGTAAATCGATTTCACGTCGATTTTTTGTCTTTTGGGCGTCGATTTCTAGTGTCCTAGACACGACGAAAACAGTGAGGCCCCCGTGGTAAAGAGAATCGCAGTGTGTGGCCTTGGTTATGTCGGCCTGCCCGTGGCAGTCGCATTTTCCAAGCGCTTTGATGTCATCGGCTTTGATGTGGATAAGCGGCGAATCGCGACACTGAAAGAGGGACATGACTGGACTGGCGAGATCGAACGTGACGCATTGCTAGCGTCTCCCATGACCTTCACCGACCAGATCTCTGAACTGGAAGGTTGCGACTTCTTCGTGGTCGCCGTCCCGACGCCCGTGGACGAAAAAAACAACCCCGACTTTTCCCTGCTGGTGCGGGCGTGCCGGTCCATCGGCCCCGTGCTGCGCCCGGGCTGCATCGTTGTCTTTGAATCCACCGTCCACCCTGGCGCCACCGAAGAAATCTGCGGCCCCGAGCTGGAAAAAGTGTCGGGCTTGCGCTGCGGCGTCGATTTCAAGCTGGGCTACAGCCCCGAACGCATCAACCCGGGCGACCGCGAGCACCCGCTGGAAAAGATCGTCAAGATCGTGTCCGGCCAGGACGAAGCGTCGCTGGAAATCATCGCGGGCGTCTACGAAAAAATCATTGATGCCGGCGTACACCGCGCCTCGTCCATCAAGGTGGCCGAAGCCGCCAAGGTGCTGGAAAACACCCAGCGCGACATCAACATCGCGTTGATGAACGAGATGTCGAAGATCTGCGACCTGGTCGGCATCCGCACCTCGGAAGTCCTGAACGCCGCCGGCACCAAGTGGAACTTCCTCAAGTTCACGCCGGGCCTGGTCGGTGGCCATTGCATCGGTGTCGACCCGTACTACCTGACGTCCAAGGCGCAGGAACTGGGCTACCACCCCGAAGTCATCCTGTCGGGCCGCCGCATCAACGACGGCATGGCCAACCACGTGGCCTCGCGCATCGTGCAGAACCTGGCGCGCGCCGGTCGCCTGAATGCGTCGACTCGCGTCGGCATCCTGGGCATGACCTTCAAGGAAAACGTGCCCGACATCCGTAATTCCAAAGTCGTCGACCTCTACAAGGCGCTTGGCAACTACGGCATTACCCCGGTCGCGTGCGACCCGATGGTCGATCCGGACCAGATGGAGCACGAATACGGCATCCAGCTCGTCAAGCGCGAAGATTTCCGCGACATGGACGTGCTGATTCTTGCAGTTCCGCACCGCGAAACCATGGAGACCATCTGGGAAGACATGCCCACCTTGGTCAAGAGCGGAGGCATGGTGTGCGACTTGAAGTCTGTGCTTGATAGCAAGCGGCTCGCCTCCGACCTCTTGTACTGGACTCTTTAAGTTCAGGCTCGCTATCCCTCACTACAGGAGAGACCCTGAATGACCGCATTTACCATTGCTCCGATCGGCACCTGCCGCATCCACACCCCGCTGCGCGACGCCGTGGGCCGCTACCCCATCAAGTTGCAGCTGGGCCGCAACTACGGCTTTGTGCACACCAGCGCCGAGGCGCTGCAGCAAGCGCGCTTCATGTTCGGCCAGGCCGATATTCCGGCCGACGTGCAGCGCCTGGTGTTCCGCCCGTCCAACGGCGAGCAGGCTCGCCGTGGCACGCACAAGCCGGCCGACCTGTACATGGTCGAGCTGTCCTCGCGCAAGCTGCTGACCATTGACGGCTACCCCATCCAGTCCAACTACCTGGGGCGCTACTTCAGTGAGTTCTTCGCCGACCGCACCCGCACGCGGATGTTCTGGTCCATGGCGCACGCAGACCGCCTGGCTGAACGCCGCGCGCTGCTGGACCAGGATCCGGTCTTCAAGGGGCTTTCCCAGGACGACCGCGAGCTGCTCGCCCGCATCGTCAAGCGCGACCAGACGGACGAAGAGATCGACGGCGAGATGCGTCAGTTGGTGGACCTGCTGGGCCACGACAAAGTGGTGTTCGTCACGCACGTCAACGCCTTGACGCCGGACAACGTGCCGATCGAACAGCGCGCCCAACTGATTGCCGCGGTGGCCGCCGGCGCGCAGCGCATCGGCGTGCCGTGCTATGACCCGACGCCGCTGATGAACAAGATCGGCCAGGCCGATGCGATGGAAAACGGCGGGCTTGACCTGACGCACTACACGCAGACCTTCGCCGAGCGTCTGTACGCCGAGTGGTTCAAGAACTACATGCGTCCGCGCATGAGCACCGCCACGACGCAGCCCGTTGTGCCCAAGCTGACCGCGGACGAAAGCGCCGAGCGCATTGAAAAGATCTGGGAATCGGGCGACCTGCGCGAAGCCTCGCGCCGGGTGCGCGACGTGCTGCGCCGCCATCCCGGCCTGCCCGAGCACACGCTGCTGTTCGCTCGCATTCAAGAAGAGCTGGGCGACTACGAAGGCTCGCTGGCGCTGCTGGGCAGCGCGGACGGCGCCGACGGCGCGCTGGCCACCGGCAGCAAGGCCGAGCAGGTGCTGATGCGCAATCAGTTCAAGCTGGGTCGCTACGACGTGGCGTACTCGCTGGCGGCCGGCCTGCTGGGCGACGAAATCGAAACCCCCGAAATCGTGCGCATCGCCGCCGTGTCGGCGGGGCAGTTGGGCTATGTGGACGAAGCGCTGGGCAACTGGAAGCAACTGTTCCGCATTGCCTCGCCGGACGAGGCCAGCGCGCTGGAAGCGGCCGACACGGTGCTGTCGCTGCTGCAAGCCAGCGGTGACATGGAAGCGGTGTTGCGCTGGGTTCAGGAAGTGCGCGAGGCCATTCCGTCGCATGGCCGAGGCTTTGCGGTGCTGTGGCGCGACAGGCTGTTGAATGGTGACCGCGCGGCGCTGCGCGTGCTGGCGTCCGAGTCGCCCGCGCTGGACGACGTGTTGGCGCTGGAGCTGGTCAAAGAGGCTTCGTGGCGCGGCTTCATCCTGGCGGCGGCGGCGTTGGCCGTGTCTTGCCGACTGGCCCAGAGCGAGCGGGAAGACATCCGCGCCTGGCTGTTGTCGCAATCGTCCGCATGGGCCGAAGAAGGCACGCGCGCCTTGGAAGAAGGGCGCTTGCGTGACGCGGCAGAACGCATCTGCGCGCACCGCCTGCTTAACCCCGATGCCTTGACCGCCCTGCGCTCGCAGCGCGCCTTCGAACGTGCCATGCGCCTGGGCGTGCGCGCCGCGCTCTTGGCGGGCAACCACAAGGAAGTGATCGACCTGACGGACATCGCGCTGGACAGCCAGGTGGAGTTCCCCGAGCTGGACACCATGCGTGGCCGCGCCGCCGACGCCCTGGGCGACAAGCAAACCGCGATGCGCCATCTTGAGCAAGCCGCGGCGGAAGAAGCCGCCCCGCTCAGCACGCAGTTGTACTTTGCCCGCGTGGCATTCAACGGCGGCTGGTTCGGCGAAGCCATTGACGCCTACAAGATGGTGCTGGCGCATGCATCGGCCGATCAAAGCGCCAAGGACGAAGCCGAGCGCCAGCTTGGCAGGCTCGGCCCGCGCGCCATCCGTGGCGCCCGCGAAATCCTGGCCGCCGGCGATCATCGCGGCGCCTGGAACCTGCTGGAGCGCGTGGCGCAGGCGTGGCCGGCCATGACCGAGGTCGAACACGAGAAGCGCCGCATCATCGCGGTCTTGTATGCCGAAGCGCGTGCGCTGGATCCGGCCAGCACCACCGAGCGCCTGGCGCTGGGCGAACGCATTCTGCAGCTTGTGCCGACCGACGCCATCGGCCTGCGCCTAGCCGCCGTGGGCGCCATGCGCCTGCACCGCTTCGAGCACGCCCTGCCTTACTGGCGGCGCCTGAAGGAACAGTCCGACAACCCGGCACAGTACGACCACTACATCGACCGCTGCCTGGTGTGGATTGAAAAGGCCAACCGCAGGAAGGCCGCATGAACCCGCCGCTGACAGCCGAGCGGACTGGCGTAATGTCCGACCTTCAATGGGTGCACGCCCAGTTGGAGGAGATCGTTGCGGCGTCGGTGCGGGTTCAGGTCGCCCAGGAAAACCTGCCGCGCGCCGAGGCGCTGGCGCGCGATCACCTGGAAGACTCCAAAGTGCGTTTTCTGCTCCTTCGACTGAAGGAGTCGGCGGGCTTGAACGAGGGCATGGCCGAGCAGTGGGCCACGCTCTTGAAAGAATGGCCGGACGATCTTCTGATCGTCCGCTACTGCGCGACTCGCCTCGTCAAGGAACGGCATGTCGACGAGGCCCTGGCCTTGGTCGACCGCCATCTGCCCGAGTCGTCCGAGAACCCCTCGCGCTTGTTTGCGCGTGCCAAGCTGCTGAGCGACATCCGCGCGCACGCGCAGTCGGATGCGCTGTTTCGCCGCTTGATCCTGCAACATACGGATCGCAATATCCGCGTCGAATTCGCCAAGCGCCTGCGCAAGCGCGGCTTGCTGCTTGAAGCCTATGAAGCGATCCGGCCAGTGGCCAGCCATCTGGCGCCGGGCAGCAAGGCGGCGGAACTGGCCGAGGGCCTGGCCCGCGACTACGCTTTTTATCGCGGCCTGGAACCCGAGGCGGCGCTGGCGGGCAAGGACATCAGGATCGTGTCGATGAAGCATGCGATCCTGCATTTTCGGAATCGCCAGATTCCCGAGCAGTCTCCGGAAAAGCCGATCTCGGTGGCGCTGGTTACCGGCAGCCTGGGGCCGGGCGGCGCCGAACGGCAACTGACGCGGCTGGCCGGTGAATTGACGCGCATGGCCGAAATGCCGGATCAGGTTCTGCCCGGCAATGGCGCGGCGCCTGCGCTGATGCGGCCGGAAAAGGTCGAGGTGATGGTCAAGCAGCACACCGAGCCGTCCGGGTCCTCCAAGAAGCAGGGCTTGGACTTCTTCCTGCCCGTGCTGGTAAAGGCGCAGATTCCGGTCACCGAAATCAACCGCTTGCCCGCCGTGTCGGTGGCGCATCAGTCCGTGCCCGACGGCCGTCTGGGCCGCCTGCTGGAACAGTTGCCGCCGCCCGTGCACTATGGCGTCACGCGCCTGGCGCCGGTGTTGCGCGCCAACCCTTTCGACGTGGTCAGCTTGTGGCAGGACGGCACATGCCTGTTCGGCGCACTGGCCGCGCTGCTGGCCGGCGCCCCGACCATCCACCTGGTGTTTCGCGGGCTGCCACCGAACATCCGCAAGGATCGGTTCCGCGAGGAATACCCCGAGCTGTTTCAGGCGCTGGCGCAAGTGCCTGGGGTGTATTTCGTCAGCAACAGCCGCACGGCCGCCGAGGCCTATGCGGACTGGCTGGGCATTCCCATCGTGCGTTTTCACGTGCTGTACAACGGCGTGCCGGACCTGGCGGTCAATGCCTCGCCCGCGGACGAAGCCAAGTGGGAGGCCTTCAAGGCCAGCACCAGCGACGCGACGGAAACGATTGGCGGTGTGTTCCGCCTGGAGCCCGACAAGCGCCCGCAACTGTGGATCAAGCTTGCCGCGCTCTATCTGAAACGACGACCGCAAGCGCGCTTTGTCATCGTGGGCGACGGCCGCCTGCACGACAACATCGTAGCGCTGGCGGAAGAGCTGCGCGTGCAAGACCGGCTGCTCTTGGTCGGCCTGTCGAACCACGTGGGCTACTGGTATTCGCAGATGGATGCCAGTGTGCTGCTGTCGCGTTACGAGGGCTTGCCCAACGTGCTGATCGAGGCGCAGCTTCTGGGCGTGCCGGTGATCTCCACACCGGCCGGCGGCGCGGGCGAGTGCTTTGTCGAGAACGAAACGGGGCATCTGCTTTCGGATGTCGAGCACCCGGACATGCACGAGGCTTGCGACAAGGTGGAGTCGATGATCGACCTGGCGCGCACCAACCAGGACTTGAAAACGCAAAGCCGTCAGCGGGCACAGAACCTGTTTTCGCTGGACGCGATGTTGTCCATGTTCCTGAGCCTGTGCGTGCCCGTCATGCCCGTCTCCGAAAACGATGAGCGCATCGACTACGTGCCGATGCAACGGATGCTTGCCTGAGGGGCGGCTTTGAGCGGCCGATCAGCGATTGCGCTGATCGGCCGTTCATTCTTCCTAGGTCTTAAAGGTTAAGGTTTTTATGCAAATGAACGTCCCGGCTCCGAGCCTGCGGCGCAACGCGGCAATCACCCTGATGGTGCTTGCCGCACTTTCACTGACGGGCTGCCAACTGCCGCGATCCGGTCCCATGTTGAGCGAGATGACGGGGGCGCACGACGACAAGGACGTCATCGTGATGCCCGCCTCGCGCGAGCTTGTGCAAGAAAGCAGGGTGCCCGACGTTGCGGACTTTCCGGTCCGCTATCGTGACCTGACCGAGGCGGGGTTTGACCGCCTGGTCCCGGGCGACGGTATCAACGTGAAGGTGTGGGAACGCGGTGGCCTGGGTGTGTTCGCGGCGGACCCGTCCGGCGTCAGCGACCTGGGCAACCAGCAGATCGACCGGGCGGGCAACGTCTATTTCCCCATCATCGGAAAATTCCAGGCCGGCGGTTTGACGCTGGCCCAGTTGCATGACCGCGTCGTGCAGCGCCTGGCCAAGCTGGTGGTGGGCGCCGACGTCAGCGTGACGCGCGCCGCCGCCGAGCGCGGCCAGATGGTGACCGTGCAGGGCAACCTGACCAAGCCCGGCATGTACCCCATCACCCAGACCGCGCAACGGCTGAGCAGCGCGCTGGCGCAGGCCGCGCCCGTGCAGACGAACCCCGAGCAACTGGTCATCAGCCTGCGCCGCGACAACCAGGTGGCGTCCGTGCGGCTGTCGGATATCTATCGCAACCAGAACAACGACATCCTGCTGCGGCCGGGCGACGTCATCACCGCCTACGATTCGCGCGAGTACCTGACGGTGCTGGGCGCGGCCGGCACGCAAGGCCGCGTGGCCATCAGCAAGCGCAACTACAGCGTGCTGGACGCGCTGGCTGATTCGCGCGGCCTGGACGACAAGCTGGCGGATCCGCGTTCGGTGTTCCTGTTCACGCCAGCGAAGGCGGGCGTGGAAGGCAAGCCGGACATGCTGCCGGTGGTCTACCAGTTTGACCTGACCCGTCCGGAGCAGGTGGCGCTGGCGCGTGAATTCACCGTGCATGAAGGCCAGGCCATCTACATTTCGGACGCGCCGTTTACGCAGGTTCAGAAGGTCTTGTCGGCATTCCGCGTCACCATGAGCGCAGGCTTCAGCGCCACGCGGGCAATCGACAGCGATTCGGGCGGCAGCTCTACCGGCGTGACTCAATAGCGTGTCGATGAGCAACGAGGACCGGATCAAGGGTTGGCGCTCGCGCCGCAAGGACAGTAGTTACGCGGTAGGGTCCGGGGTCGCCGCGTGGCGGCTGGACCCGGCCGTGCTGTTTGAAGCCAAGGCGCCGCCAGCCGTCTTGTTCAAGCCTTTGCTGGCGCGCCTGCAGGGCGAGCCGCATGACTCCGTGGCCGCCCGCCGGGCGGTGTACGAGGCCGTGCAGGCGGAACTGGACGCGGAGATTGCGCGCGGCAAAGTCGATGAGACCGTCGCCGATTTTTCGCGGCGCAGGCTGCGCATCATCGTGCGCCTGCTTGAGCAGGACATCCGCGCGGGTGTCGAGGTATTCGCGCCGGGCTATATGCCGGCCAAGCTGGTGGCGGAAGACCAGCGCCTGGCCGATGCGCATGCGCGGCGCGTGGAGCGGCGCAAGCAGGACGAGGCGCGTGACGCGCGTCGCCATGCCTCGCGCAACGACATCGCGCTGGAAGTCGAGCTGCCGCGCGACGAGGCCGCGGACCTTGAAATCCTGCGGCAACACCTGCGGGTGCTGCATGACGGGCATCATCCGCGCATGGCCGAATACCGGCCCGTGGGACGCACCTTGCTGGCGCTGTTCGTGTTTCAGTTGCGCGTGATCCACGGCGAAAGCCGCATCGCCCTGCTGTGGGCCCTGGTGGGCCCGGTGGTGCTGCTGACGCTGATTTCGTCGCTGTACATCCTGATGGGCACGCACTACATCCTGGGCATGGATGTGCAGACGTTCTCGCTGCTGGGCGCGACCACCTGGATCATGTTCCGGCAGATCATTTTCAGAAGCAGCGCGGCCTATATCTCGGCGCGCGGCATCTTGAACTTCCAGGGGGTGACGCCGCTGATGTGCGCGCTGGTGCAGTCGCTTATCTACCTTTCGATATACCTGGTGGTGTTCGCGATACTGATCAGCGCCGGCCACGCGCTGGGGTTCATCACCCTGCCGATAAGCTGGGGCGGGTTTGTGCTGTTTGTCGTGCTGATGGGATGTTGCGGCTCGGCCATGGGCCTGCTGTTCGGGTCGATTGCCACCTTCTGGCACTTCTTCCTGCGGCTGGCGCCGGTGATCGAGCGCTTCTTGCAGATCTTCTCGGGCGTGTTCTTCGTGTCGGAACAGCTACCCGAGCATCTGCGCCCGTGGATCCTGTGGTCGCCGTTCGCGCATGGCATGCAGCTGTTGCGCTCCGCGTACTTCGAGGCCTACGAATCGACCGACGCCAGCCTGGGTTACTTCCTGACGTCCTTGGTGTTCCTGATGGTGGTTGCCTTGGCGGCCGAGCGTCTGGCCCGTCCCAATATCCAGCCAATGTGAGGCACGAAGATGATTCATCTGAACGGCGTCACCGACGAGCCCTTTGCCTTTGGCGCCAGGCAGGCGCTGCTGGCCAACGTCACCCTGGACATTCCGGTGGGGCGCTATGCGCTGCTGTCTCCCGCGCCGGAAATGCATCGCCAGATTATCGACGTGCTGTGCAACCTGCGCCCGCCGCGCCAGGGCTTCGTCAAGCACGACGGCAACGTGTCGTGGGCCATCGGCCGGCAAGGCTTTATCCGCGGCAAGGCAAACGGCCTGAGCATGATCGACTTCGTCAGCGAGATGTACGAGATCGACGCGGATGCCACCCACGAACTGGTTGCCGACCTGATCAGCGACCCCAAGACCCTGGCCAAGCCCATGGAGCATTGGCCGCTCTACGCACGGCAGGAATTTTCGTTCGCACTGGCGCTGGCGCCGGCGTTCGACGTGTATGTGATCGAAGGGTCCATCCCTTTCGAGCCCTGCCGTTTCACCCGTCTCTGGCTGGCGCTGTTCGAAGAGCGGCTGATCGGCCGGACATTGATTTTTTCCAGTTATCGCCAGAATCAGTTGGCGGACTATTGCCTGAAAGGCTTGATTTATGAACGAAGCAACCTCCGGATCGAAGACGACCTCGACCAATGCATCAGCCGGTTCCCCCCAAGACGATCAAGGAATGAATCCGGCAACGCAGGCGACGACGTCTTCGGAGGCTTCGAGGACAGCCAGCTTGGCATCTGAAGGCGGGTCCGAGATCGAACGCCGCCGTCTTGAACGGCAGGCGTCGATACGCGAGCGCCGCCGCCACCGCTGGATCAATGCGCTGATCGTGATTGCGCCGGTGGCGTTCGCCCTGGTCTACGCGCTGATCATCGCCACGCCACGCTACGAAGCGGAATCGCGCTTCTTCGTGCAGGCGGGGTCGGGTCAGCAAGGCGGAGGAGGCGGGCCGGCAAGCCTGCTTACCACCGGCAACATGGGCGGCATGCTGGGCGGCTTCGTGGACGGCTGGGCCGTGGCCGATTTCCTGAAATCGCGCGACGCCATGCAGCAGTTGGATCAACGCGTGGGCCTGCGTCAATACCTGGTGCATGCCGGCGTGGATCCGCTCAACCATCTTTCCGAAGGCTCAAGCAATGACGATCTTTACCGTGCCTATCAGAAGGCGGTGCACGTGTCGTTCAACGCGCTGGAGCAGATCGACGTGTTGCGCGTCAGCGCGTATTCGCCGGAAGATGCCGCCACCCTGTCGCGCGCGCTGATCGGGCTGGCCGAGGAATTCGTCAGCTCGATGAACAAGAAGGGCGTGGCCGACAAGCTCAAGGTCAGCGAAGAGTCGGTGCGGCTTGCCGAGCAAAAGGCGCTTGGCGCCCGCGAGGCGCTGACGGCGTGGCGCACCACGCACGGCAATATCGACCCGACCGCCACGGTGTCGATGCTGCTGAACCTGTCCAGCCAGCTTGAGACCGAGTTGAGCAGCGCGCAGATCAATCTGGACAAGATTCGCGCGCTGGGCAACAAAGACCATTTCATGCTGAAGCCCGCTGAAATGCAGGTGGTAGCGTTGAAGAAGCGGATTGAGTCGGTTCGCCGTCGCTTAAGCGGCCAGGGCAACACGGAAGCGAAGCAGCTTAAATCCTACGAAGCGCTGAGAAACACCCAGGCCTTCGCGGATTCGAACCTGACCCTGGCGCAGCAGTCATACCAGCAGGCCATGACGGATGCGCTGCGCTTGCAGCGGTACCTGTCCATCATTGCGCAACCGGTGCCGACCGACCGGCCGAGCAGCCCGCGCACCGCCATCTTGTTGCTGCAAGCGTTGGCGCTGGGATTCGTGTTGATGTTCATCACCCGTGTGGGGATGGCGTTGTTGAGGGGGCTGCGACATGGTTGAAAACCCGGTTGAAAACCCGGTTCAAAATTCGGTTGATTCGGCTGGTGCTTCGGCTGTCAATCCTGCCGTCGCGGCGCGCCGCGCGCAGGCCGACGCCACCGCGCGGCTGCGCGAAGTCATCAAGGAAATCCTGGACGCCGACGACCCCGCGCGCGACATGGCCAAGCTTGCGCCGGTGCTGGCGGGCGCAAGCGATGGCTGGCGCGATGTGCGACGCTTGCTGGTTTCGCCTTACATGCGGGAAGGCCGGCTTGCGCTAGCCATTGCCGCGCTGGAGGTGCTGATTGCCGCCTACCCCTTGCGTGCCGATGAACGCCGCACGCTGGCCAGCCTGTTGGGGCGCACCGAGCAATGGGAACGCGCCATTGCCGAGGCCGACGCCGCCGGCGCGTTGGCGCCGGAATCCGCAGCCATGCATGCCGCGCGGATCCAGTTGCGCGTGCAAGCCGGCCGTGTCGCCGAGGCCGCCGAGGTCGCTCGCGCCACGCTGGACGTCGCGCACGCGGACCCCGGCGAAGCGCACTTCTGGATGCTGGCCTTTTCGCGCAACGGCGATGCGGCTGATGCGGCAGGCATCGCGGCGTCGCTGGACCCGAACAAGCTGCCGAACGAGCGCGTGGCGACCGTTGCCGTGCGCGCCTTGATGGACGATGACCGCGCCGAGGCCGCCATTCAGCTTGGCAATGCGGCGCTGGACGCGGGGCATGACAGCGCCGCCTTGCGCTCGTCGCTCGGCCTGTCGCACCTTCGGCGAAGCACTGAAGATGACCGCAAGGTGCATGCGCTGACGCACTTCGAAGCGGGCTTGCGCGCGTCGCCGTCCGACGTCAGGCTGCTGACGCTGTACGGCGAAACGCTGCTGCGCGCCGGCCGCTACAAAGAGGCCGTGGCGCCGCTCGCGCAGGCGATTGAACTGGCGCCGGACCTGGAGCAGACGCGGGCGCTGTATGCGCGCGCGCTACGCTACACCTTGCAGTACGACGAAGCCGCCGAGCAGATGCTGAAGCTGCTGGAGAAATCGCCCGAGAAGGGAATGTGGCAGCGCGCGGCCATCGGGGCCTTGTCACAGGCGGGCCGCAAGCAAGAGGCCGAGGCGCTGTACGACAAGTATGTGGCGGCGCGTAGCGAGCAACTGCCCGCCACCTTTCAGGAAGCCGTGCGCCAGATGGAAGCGCGCCTGGATTCCGCGCCCATTCCTCAGGCGCGCCTGGACTGGGCGTGGTCGTTGCGCGGTGATAAGGATATTGACCGCGTGGAATGGGAGCGCCGGGTGCGCTGGGGCCACATGATGGACCACCTGCTGTTCGACTGGCTGGAATGCCGCGAGGACAGCGTCGAAGAGGCCATGCAGGTGCTGGGCGAGCTGGACACCGGCGAACGCTTCTTTGCGCCGCTCTTGGCGGCCGGCCGGGGAGTGGTGGTTGCCACGGCGCACGTCGGCCCCATGTATGCCGGGCTGATGGCGTTGGAATTGCTGGGGATTCCGTCGCGCTGGCTGGCGACGGCGCCCAGCGTGGCTCAGAGCAGCTACGCCACGGCCTTGATTTCCACCGCCGACCAGACCGAGGCGCAGGTGGCCAAGGCCTGCATGCGCGCACTGAACTCGGGCTATGTGCTGTGCCTGGCCATCGATGGCGCGGCAAACCCGGCGGCGCCACGCACCACCTTCGAAGGGCAGGACGTCACGTATTCCAGCTTTGCGTCGCACCTGGCGCATCGGCTGGGCGTGCCGTCGGTGTTCTACGTGCCGCGCTGGGAAAACGGCCACGTGGCCTACACGCTGGAAATGCTGCCCGCCGCCAATCCCGGCGAAGACGCCGATGCGTATGCGGAGCGTTGGAAGGCCGCCTACTTCGAACGGCTGCGCGAACACTTGGCCGGCCCGCCGGAAGACCTGCGCGCAAGCGGCGGCATCTGGCGCCACGTGAAGCCTGCGGATCGCTCCGCGCAGTGACAAGGAGGGCGCGAATGCAGCCTGGAAAGAAGCCAGAAACGAAGACCCGAACAAAGCCTGGAATGAAGGCGATGCGTCGATTGCTGGCCTGGGCCATTGCGGCCTTCGCCATGTTGGCGGGCGGCACCGCCGCAGCCAGTGAATCGTGCGCCAGCCCGGATGCAAGCTGCGCCTGGGTCGCGTCGCTCTTGCAACAGCGCGAGGGCTACGGCGCCCGGGCCACGGGCGGCTTGGGCGGCAGGTTGATCGAGGTCACCTCTGACCAGGATGCGGGGCCGGGCACGCTGCGCGCCGCGCTGGCGCAAGCCAAGAAGGGACCCACCTGGATCCGCTTTGCGTCCGACATGACGATTGTGCTGAAGAAGCAGCTTCGCGTGCCGTCCAACACCACGATCGATGGACGCGGCAAGCGCGTCGCCTTGATGGACGACGGCCTGGGCGTATATGGCAGCCAGAACGTGATCCTGACGCATCTGACGATTGACGGACGCCTGAACCGGCTGACGCAAGCGGTGAACGTGGCCAATGGCAGCCGCGACGTGTGGGTGGATCATATGGATCTGTCGCGCATGTCCGACCGGCTGCTCAACGTGAAGAACGGCTCGACCGACGTCACGATTTCATGGACCAAGTTCCATAACTCGAACAAGGTCATGCTGCTGAACAACATTACGTCCAAGGACCTGTTCCACAACTACGACCGCGATTCCATCGCGCGCGTGACGCTGCACCACAATTACTTTTTCAATACCGTGCAGCGCAATCCGCGCGGGCAATTCGGCACCTTCCACCTGTTCAACAACCTGCTTGAAAATTGGGACTTCTACGGCATGAGCTTCAGCCTGGAAGCGAAAGCGCTGGTCGAAGGAAACATCTTCAACAACGACACGAAGCGCAAATGCGTCGAGCCGGAATTTTTCCCCACGGTGGAAGGCATCAATGTGAATTACTGCCGCTACATTCCCATCGCATCCGGACGCAGCGCGCTGGACAACGGCGAATCGGATCGTGGCGCCTATGAAAAATTGAAGGCCGTGCATGGCTACACGCGCGACTACAAGGCCTTCTTGCGCTTGAAAGACAACCTGTACCTGGGCGATGCCAAGCCCGTGCTTCAGGACTACCGCCCCGAGTCAGCCCCCACGCCGCCGTACTGCTACAGCTATGAGCGGCCAACACCGGAACTGGCCGAGAAGATCCGCAAGTTCGCCGGCAATACCTCGGCCGATACGCCTTTGCCGGCGTCACGCACCGGGGCGGGGTGCGCCGGGTAGTTGCACCTTGGCGTACTCCACCACCGCGATGTCACGAAACGCGCGGATCAGCGCCAGCCGGGGCGACACCCGTGACCAGATCAGCCCGAAGCGGCGCGGTTCGCAGTGTTCGGGCAGCGGTAGCGCCAACAGGCCCAGCCGTTCGATCGCGCCGTTGGTCGATTGCGGCAGGATGGCCACGCCCAGGTCGCGGCTGACCATCACCGCGATCGACTCGATGGCGTTCAGTTCAAAGCGTTCACGCGGCGTGATACCCACGCGCCGCAGGTAGTCGTCAACGTGGCTACCGCCCCAGTCGCTGCGCTGATAGCGGATGAACGGCTCGGCGGTCAGCAGGCTGTGCGGATGCCGACCCGCGTGGCGCGGCGCCGCCGCCAGCACATAGGGTTCTTCGCGCAGCAACTGCCAGCCCAGGCTTTTGGATAGCGGGTAAGGCGCCTCCAGGGCGATGGCCGCATCCAGCTCGCCGCTTTCGATGGCGGGATAGAAGCGCACCGAATGCCCCGGCTGAATCTCCACGTTGATCAGCGGGTGGCGGCTGACCAGGTGTTCCAGGATGGCCGGCACCATGGAGTTCAACGCGGTGTTGCCCGCGCCCAGCCTCAGCTCTCCCATCATTTCGTCGGATCGCGCCAGGTAGCGGATCTTCTCGATGCGCTCCAGGACCTCGCGCATGGGGCCGATCAGTTCAATCGCCTTGGCCGTCAGGTGCACCGTGCGGCCGGCGCGCGCCACCAGCGGCACGCCCAATTCCTGCTCCAGTTTGCGCACCTGTTGCGCCACGGCGCCATGGGTCAACCCCAGGCGGCGAGCGGCCTCGGCCATGGAGCCATGCTGGCCCACGGCGGCCAGCGTATGTAGGAAGTCGGTGTTCATAACGATAGATATTCTATCTTCTTATCGTAATTTGGCTGTCCCCTGACGCCGTGGCGCAGCGCCACAATGCCACCAGGAGACACCAATGAGAAGCAAGCTATTCGTGCCGGGTTCGCGCCCGGACCTCTTCGATAAAGCCATGGCCAGCCAGGCGGACGCGCTGTCCTTCGACCTGGAGGACGCCGTCGCGCCCACGCGCAAGCACGAGGCCCGCGATGCCTTGGCCCACTGGTTGGCTTCCCCCGGTTTTGCGGCGGCGCAGGCGCTACATCCCAAGAAAATTATCGTTCGCGTGAATGCGGCCGACACCCCGTACTTTGCCGCCGACCTGGGCGCGCTGGGCGGCTTGCCGATTGACCTGCTGAACCTGCCCAAGGTGGAAAGCGCCACCGCGCTGTGCGAGGCCGCCGCCCAAGCCATTGCCGCCGGCTTTCAGAATGAATTCCTTATCACCGTGGAAACCCCGCGCGCCTTGGCCAGCGCGGCCGAGTTGGCCGCCGCGCATCCGCGTGTGGCCGGCTTGCAATTGGGCCTGGCCGATCTCTTCGAACCGCTGGGCATCGACCGCTACCAACCCGAAACGCTGCGCGCAGTGATGCTGTCCTTGCGCTTGGGCGCGGGGTGCGCGGGCAAGTACGCCATGGACGCGGCCTACGCCCGCGTGCGCGATGCCGAGGGCTTTCGCGCCGAAGCGAAGCTGGCCCGTTCGCTGGGCTTTCTGGGCAAATCCTGTGTGCATCCCAGCCAGATCGCCATCGCCAACGAGGTCTTCGGCTTCAGCGCCGAAGAGGTCGCCGAGGCCGAGCGGATCGTGTCGGCCAGCCGCGAGCAGGACGGCGTGGGCGCCTTCCTGCTGGACGGAAAGATGATCGACGCGCCCTTCGTGCAACGCGCCCGCGATGTGCTGCTGGCAGCCGGCCGGGCCGCCTGAACCGGGCCAGGCCCGCGCCTGGCCCTAGATATCGAGTGAATCGCAATATGGAATTTGAATCCCCCGCCAACCTGCCGCTGGCAGGCATCAAGGTGCTGGACCTGAGCGCCTACATTGCCGGCCCCTACGGCTGCGCCCTGCTGGGCGACATGGGCGCCGACGTGATCAAGGTGGAGCCGCCCGAAGGCGACAACCTGCGCAAGTACCCCTCCACACTGGCGGCCGAAAGCCGCGCCTTTCTGGGCATCAACCGCAATAAGCGCGGCCTGTGCCTGAACCTGAAGGACGAGGCCGGCCACGAGGTGCTGCTTCGGCTGGTGCGTGAGGCCGATGTGCTGGTCCATAACTTCCGGCCGGGCGTGCCGGAACGGCTGCGGATCGACTTCGCCACCCTGTCGGCCGTGAACCCCCGCCTGATCTATTGCGCCATGACGGGCTACGGCGCGGTCGGCCCCATGGCGCGCCATGCGGGTTACGACCAGGTGCTGCAATCGATGACGGGCATGTGCGCCGCGCAGGCCAAGGCCGACGGCCCGCCCGAAGTGTTGTACGGATCGGTGGTGGACTATTACGGCGCCGCGTTGATCTCGAACAGCGTGTCGGCGGCGCTCTACCAGCGCGAGAAAACGGGCCAGGGCCAGGCCATCGAGGTA
The DNA here is from genome assembly GCF_024806975.1 of Achromobacter sp. JUb104. Lineage (NCBI taxonomy): Bacteria > Pseudomonadati > Pseudomonadota > Betaproteobacteria > Burkholderiales > Alcaligenaceae > Achromobacter > Achromobacter sp. JUb104. Next base: position 102,725 of record NZ_JANUEY010000004.1, read on the forward strand.
TCGCTTCTGGGCAGCGCGCTGGCCATGCAATCGGCCCGCCTGGTGTGGGCCGAGGGCGAGCCGCGTCATCTTGAGCGCGACATGCGCTCGGGCGGTATCACGGGCATCCATCCCACGCGCGAAGGCCATCTGTATTTGTCGGCCAACACGCCGCATTTCTGGCGCGCCCTGTGCGGCCATCTGGACCTGGCGGACCTGGCCGACCACCCCGACTACGACACCGTCAAGAAGCGCGCGGCGCAGGCGGCCGTGCTGGTGCCGCTGGTGCGCCAGGCCTTGTCGCGCGCGTCGGCCCGCGAATGGGCCGAGCGCTTTGGCCAGAGCGTGCCTTGCGCCGAGGTGCGTCCGGTGGAAGACATGTTCGACCACCCGCAGGTGCAAGCCATGGGGCTGATGCGCCCGTATCACAGCAAGCAGGCGGGCAACTATCTGGGCCTGGCGCAATGGGCGCATTTCGGTGCGTCCGGCCAGGCCGCTGCCAGCGAAGGCAAGACCACCGAAGCGGTCACCGAGAACGCCACGGGAAGCACCAACGACAGCACCAACGACAGCGCCACCGGCCGCGCCGCGCCCAGTTTGGGGGAACACAGCGAAAAAATACTGTCCACCCTGGGATACACCGAGCAGGAAATCGAGCAATTAATGCAATCCGCTGTGGTGCAATAAGCCGTAACAAAACGATAGCAAAATTCGTCCGTGACAGGACGAGGAGACAGCAGTCATGAATCAAGCACGCCGCTACGGGCATCGGCCGGAAGGATCGAATTGGGGGGACTTCGGGCATGACGACCAGCTCGGCACCCTTAATTACCTGGACAGCCAGGCGCGCTTGGCCGCTGTTGCCGAAATTCAGACCGGCCTGTCGTTTTCCTTGAGCCTGCCGCTGACGGTGCCGCGCGCACCCGTGCTCAACCCGCGCCGCAAGGGGCCGGTGATCCAGCCCGCCGAAAAGAATGGCGTGCCGGTCTACCGCTACCCCTTGGCGCGCGACGTGCCCGGCGCCACCGACGTTGTCAGCGATGACCGCGTCACCCTGTCGCCGCAGTACTCCACGCAATGGGACGCGCTGGGCCATGTGGGGTCGATGTACGACGCGCATGGCACCGGCCAGGCGCAGCCCACCGGCTACAACGGCTTTACCGTCAGCGAACCTCAATCCGAAAATTTCAGCGGCACCCAAGACCTGTCCATCGCGCCGATGGCGCGTCACGGCATCCAGGGCCGTGGCGTGATGGTGGACCTGCGCGCCCGCTTTGGCGACGCGCACCGCAAGGTGTCCTACCGCGACCTGATGGACGTGATGCAGGCCGATGGCGTGCAGGTGCGGCCGGGCGACGTGCTGTGCCTGCACACGGGCCTGGCCGATCTGGCGCTGACCTTGGGCGACGACGAACAAGACCGGCTCAAGACCAGTTGCTGCGTGCTGGATGGCGCGGACGCGCAACTGCTGGCGTGGATCAAGGAGAGCCGCATCGCGGCCATCGCCGCCGACAACCACGCCGTGGAACTGCGCAACCATCACCTGGATACGGGCACGGGGCCGCTGCTGCCCCTGCACGAACAATGCCTGTTCAAGCTGGGCCTGCCGCTGGGCGAGCTTTGGCACCTGACCCCGCTGGCGCAATGGTTGCGCCAGCATGGCCGACACGCTTTTTTCCTGACCGCCGCACCCATGTACGTGCCCGGTCTGGTGGGCGCGCCGGTCAACCCCATCGCGACCGTCTGACTTTGCCAGGCGGATCGCGCCACGATTCCATGATCCATTTCACATCCCCGTAGGGGGGACTTGAGGAGCACACATGAAGAAAACCTACATCGCGGCCCTGGCTGCCACCATTGGCCTGACCAGCGCGTTGGGCACGGCTCACGCCGCCGGCTATCCCGAGCAACCCATCACCATGGTGGTGCCGTACTCCGCCGGTGGCGGCGCCGACAACGCCGCGCGCATCATCGCGCAAGGCATGGGCGAAGTGGCCGGCCAAAGCGTGGTCATCGAAAACAAGGGTGGCGCCAGCGGCGCTATCGGCGCGGCCTACGTGGCGCGTGCGAAGCCGGACGGCTACACGGTGCTGTTCGATGCATCCGCTTTCGCGATCAACCCAGCGCTGCGCAAGCTGCCCTACGACGTGAAAAAGGACTTCGTGCCGGTCTCGCAGGCCGTCAGCGTGCCGAACATCCTGGTGGCGGCGCCCGGCTCGGCCTTCAACAACCTGCCTGACTTCATCAGCGCCGCGCGCGCCAACCCGGGCCGCTACACGTTTGCGTCCTACGGCCCGGGCAGCCTGGCGCAGATGGCCGCCGAACTGCTGAAGAAAGACGCCGGCATCGACGTGGTGCACGTGCCGTACAAGGGCGGCGCGCCGGCCATCGTTGACGTCATGGGCGGGCAGGTCGACGTCTATTTCGCCAACGCCGCGTCCAGCCTGAACTACGTCAGCGGCGGCAAGCTGAAGGCGCTGGCGGTATCGTCGGCCAAGCGCATGCCCGAACTGCCGAACGTGGCTACCGTGGGCGAAGCCGGCATCAAGGACTTTGATGTGGCCGAGTGGAACGGCTTGTTCCTGCCCGCCGGCACCGACCCCGCCGTGGTGGCCAAGCTGCAAGACCTGGTGCAAAAAGCGCTGGCCCGCCCCGACACCCGCGAAAAGCTCGCCAAGCTGGGCCTGACCCCCGTGGGCAGCAGCGCAGCCGACTTCGCCAAGTTCGTCGACGCCGAACAAGTGCGCTGGGCCGAGGTCGTGAAAGCCAATAACATCACGGTGAATTGATCGACAGGGGGCGCGGGCGGATGTTCAGCTTGCGCCCCTATCCTCACGCATTCACGCAAAAGGGGTATCAGATGAGCCGGGAAGACGATTTCGAGCGGGGCTTGGCCAACCGCCGCGCCGTGTTGGGCGATGAATGGGTGCAGCGCTCGCTGGACCGCGCCACCACGTTCACGGCCGACTACCAGAACCTGATCACGCGCTACGCCTGGCACGACATCTGGAGCCGTCCGGGCTTGCCGCACAAGGCTCGCCGCATGATGGTGCTGGCGGTGACGCTGTCGCTGGGCCGGTGGGAAGAGTTCGAGCTGCATGTGCGCGCGGCGTTGACGGCAGCGGATGAGTCCCGCCTGACGCCCGACGAGCTCAAGGAAGTGCTGTTGCAGAACGCGATCTACGCCGGCGTGCCCGCCGCCAATACCGCGTTCAATCTGGCGCAGGCCATCCTGCGTGAGGTGGCCGAGCAGATCGGCTACGACCTGACCGCCGCGGACCCCCGCCAGGCGGATCTGTTCGGCGGCGCATCTTCCTGATTCAAGCTTGTCTTTGCCCCGGGCCGGAGTGAAAATCGCCGCTTGGCGTGCTGCATGGCAGCACATGGACGATGTTCGATCCGGTCGCCAGGGGAAACGCAGTGAAGGATGCAGTCCAATACCAGACGCACACCGTCGCCGAACTCTCGCCTGACTCGTCGCTGAAGTGGCTGTATCGGTGCGCGATGAGTTTGCTCAAGCGTCCTGTCGATGACGCCATCGCCGAGCTGCTGGCCTTCATGGGCGAAACCTCGGATGTCGACCGCGCCTGGTTCATCGAGTACCGGCCCGACATGCTCCGGTTTCGCAACACTCATGAATGGTGCCGGGGCCAGACGCAGCCCTTTGTTGCCGAACTTCAGGATGTACCCACGACGCTGATCGCATGGCTGCACAAGTTCATGGTGCAAGGCTATGCCGTAGCCATCCACGATGTGCACGACCTGCCGCGCACCGCGCGCATCATCCAGGCCGAATTCGTGCGCCAGGGCAACAAGAGCGTGCTGAGCGTGCCGGTATTCCACGACAAGAAGCTATGCGGGATCATCGGTTTCGACACCACCGTCCTGCATCGGACCTGGTCCGCCGCCGAGATCAACGCTTTGTACCAATGCGCCAATCTGATCGGGCAGGCCAAGTATTCGCACAGTCTGGAAAAGAACCGGACGGCGATGCATGAAAGCGCCATGTCCGTGGTCTATCTGACGATGCGCGGCGTGGTGCGCGGCGTGCAGCCCGAGACGATCGTGGGGGTGCGATCGGCCGGCAACTACAGCGAGATCTGGCTTGAAGACGGGTCGATGGTGTTGGACTCGCGCGCGTTGGGCATGTGGTCGACCTTGCTGCCCGAGAAGATCTTCTTCCGGGTCCACCGCACCGCCATTGCCAATGCGTTGCATGTCATGGACGTCGACCGCCGCAGCGTCGACAAGTGGCTGATCCGGATGCGGTCGGTCGAGAGCGCCTGGCCGGTGTCGCGCTCGTACCGAAAGCCGCTGCGCGAACGCATGGGGATTTGACATCGGGGCCTAGCCCGCAGCGTCAGCCCGGGGCTTGGGCCCCCGCCATGCCATTCGTCATGCCGGCATGTTGTTTCGTCCTTGCAATGTGGCCATTGCCGAAGTTTTTGGGATCATCTCGCTTGGCGGGTTTCCCGCTTCCCCGGGCTACCTTGAGAGAATCGGCATGCTGGCGTCTCGCGTCCTTTCACGCTTTACCTTCCTGGCTGTTGCCGCCTCTTGCGCGCTAGGCACGGCCCCGGCCCGCGCCACCGACCTGGCCTTGCAAGACGCCGTGTCCATGGCCGGCATGCAGCTGTATCTAAACGCCGGCGCGCCCGCCCTGATCATCGCCGTGGTGCGTGGCGACGACGTCGTCATTCAGGGCTACGGCGAGACGGCGCCGGGCAATGGCGTAGAGCCGGACGAACATTCCATCTTCCGGATCGCGTCGGTATCCAAGGTGTTCGCCGGCGACGTGCTGGCCTCGCTGGCGGCCCAGGGCAAGCTCAAGCTGACCGACCCCCTGGCCAAGTACGCGCCAGACAAGGCCACCGTGCAGACCCAGGGTCGCCCCATCAGCCTGCTGGACCTGGCCACGCATTCGGCGGGCCTGCCGCGCGAACTGCCGGACCCGAACGCCAAGCCGTCCGACAACCCCTTCGCGGCTTTCGACCGCGCGTATTACTGGAAGTGGATCGGCGCTAACCCGCCCGCCTACCGGCCCGGCACCACCACCCTGTATTCGAACCTGGGCTTCGGATTGCTGGGCGATGCGCTGGCCCGAGCGGGGGGCGCCGACTATTCCACATTGCTTGCCAACGAAGTCACCAAGCCCGCCGGCCTGGTCGATACGACCAACGTGCTGAGCGACGCGCAGAAAAAGCGCTTGATGACGGGCCTGGATCCTTTCGACAAACCGGATCCGAACGCACCCGTGCCTGATGTGATGTACGCCAGCGCGGGCATCTATTCCACGGCGGGCGATATGGCGCGGTGGATGCGATGGCATCTGGACGGCGCCAGGCAGGGCAAGGAAGCGTTCACCCTGGCCCACACGATGTGGCTGCCGTATGACGGCTTGAAGTCCGTGGTGGGCACGGAAGTGACCGATGCCGATGGCATGGGGCTGGGCTGGGTGGTCAGCCTGCCCCGCAACGGCGCGCCCCTGCTGCTGGGCAAAAGCGGTGGCCTGGGCGGCTTCATGAGCTATGCGGTGTTGTCGCCCAATCGTGACCTGGGCGTGTTCGTCGTGGCCAGCCGGGTCAACTTCGCCATGTTCGGGAACATCCATTCCCAAGTGCGCGAGCTGGCGGCCGAGCTGGCGCGGTGATCGGGTTTGGTCGGCGCCCTGCAATGGGCGCGCGTATTGCAAAATCGCTTTGCCAGGCCATTGCGTTGGTCGCCCTGGCGTCTGGCGCCGCGTCCGCGCAAGAAGGGCCTGATCCCTTCAAGACCGAGATCTTCCTGACGCCCTACAGCCAGTTGGGCGACGGCGCGGACACATACCCGCACTTGAATGGCCGCTTCTTGCTGATGACCGGCTACACCGAATTCTTCGGCATCAAGGATGACAACGGACAGATTCCGCGTTCTCACTGGAGCAGCGTTCAACCCACGGCGGAAGCCGCGCTGGTCTTGCAACTGACGCAGCGGTTCTCGATCCGCACCAAGGCCACGCTCAACTCGTCAAACAACGAAACGAAGGACAACGCCTTTTCGGATCTGGGCGTGGACCTGGACAATCTGTTCGCGGCCTATACGGCGGACCGCTACGCGCTGTATGGCGGCAAGATGGACCTGGGCTTCGGCGACGCCTGGCATGTCATCGATGGCCTGTACAGCGGCTTCAACGAGAACTCGGAATTTCGCGGATCCATCGGCCTGGGCGGCCGCTACACCTTCGACACGGGCGGCCATGGCACGCACTCGGTGGCGGCGATGCTGTTCAAGCGCGACGACACGGCGCTCAACCATCGGCTTAGCGTGGACGACGGCTTCATCCGGCCCGACCAGCCGCCGGCGTTCAGCGACCAACTGAAATCGTTCATCGTGTCTTACGACTTTCGAGACTTGCCGGGTTGGGAGGGGCTGTCGGGTGGCGTGGACGCCGGCCGGCTGCACGTGGACCCGGGCCAGGGCGAAAGCGCCAACACGGTTTCCGCCCGGTTTCGGGTGGACGCGCCGCTGGCCGATGCCTGGAGCCTGAGCTGGTTCAACGAGGCCACCTTTGCCAGCGCGTTCCGAGGCGCGCCGGTGGGCAACGGCAATGGGGTGACGTCGGTATCGCTGTCGCGCGAGCGCTGGCAATTCACCGCCACGGCCGCCGCGCGCAAGTTGTCCGGCAGCAACGGCAAGCTGGCGCAGTACGGCTTGCAAGACGATTGGGACTGGGCGCTATCCGGCGCGGTCACGTATGTGACGCCAGTCGGCTTCATCATTCAGGCCGGCATTACGCATCAGCGCGATCAGGCCATCCGCATCAACCAGGGCGTATTCCGCATCGCGTATCAAGCGGGTTTCTGAGAGGGTTCCATGACGAACAAACACACCATCATCGCCAGCCTTGTCGTTCTGGCTCTGTGCGGTTCGATGACGGCGCGGGCGCAGCCGATCGCCATTGAAAGCCATGCCAGCCCGCCCGCCGACGCCATCGCGATTCCGGCGGGCAGCAAGGACCTGGCGGTGAAGGCGCTGCCGGGCATCGTCCAGGACATCATGGCGCGCAGCCAGGTGCCAGGCATGGCGGTGGCGGTCGTCATTGATGGCAAGACGGTGCTGGCCCAGGGCTACGGCACGCGCGAGGCAGGCAAGAACGCACCCGTGGATGCGCGCACGGTGTTCCAGATTGCGTCGATCTCGAAGTCGCTGTCGGCAACCGTCGCGGCCATCGAGGTGTCCAAGGGCGCGGTGTCGTGGGATGACCCCGTTGCGCGGTATCTGCCGGACTTTGCGCTCAGCAACGCGTACGTTTCTACGCACGGCACCATCGGCGATTTCTTCGCGCACCGCTCGGGCCTGCCAGGCACCGCGGGCGACGATCTGGAAGACCTGGGCTACACGCGCGCTGAGGTCATCGCGCGGCTGCGGCTGCAACCGCTGGACGCGTTTCGCACGTCGTATCACTACGCGAACTTCAGTACGACGATCGGCGCCGAGGCGGTGGCGAAGGCGGCGGGCCGCCCGTGGGAAGGCCTGGCGCAAGACCTGCTGTTCTCGCCGCTGGGCATGACGTCGACCAGCTATCGCTACAACGACTTCCTGGCGCACGACAATCGCGCCGTGCTGCATGGCTATCAGAAGGGTGCGTTTGTGCCGCTGGGGCAGCGCAACGCCGATCAGCAGGCGCCGGCAGGCGGCGTGTCTTCCACGGTGGTCGATCTGGCGCAATGGTTGAAGCTGTTGCTGGCCGACGGCCAATACCAGGGCAAGCCGATGATTGCTTCCGGCGCGCTTTTGCCCGCCTTGTCGCCGCAATCATTCAGCGCGCGTGCTCACAGCATCGACGCGCGTTCCGGCTTCTATGGCTATGGCTTCAATATCAACACGGAGCTGGGCGGACGCCCGTCGATGGGGCATTCCGGCGCGTTCCTGATGGGCACGGGCACCACGTTCAAGATCGTGCCGTCCGCCGGTATCGGCATCGTGGTGCTGACCAACGGCGCGCCGGTGGGCGCGGCGGAATCCGTGGCCGCCACGTTCATCGACACGGCGCTGTATGGCAAGCCCACGCGCGACTGGTACGCGGCCTACCACGGCGCCATGCTGGGCTTCTTTGAACCGCAGGCCGATCTTTCCGGCACCACTAAACCCGCTACCCCCAAGCCCGCCAAGCCGCTGCGCCAGTATGTGGGCCGCTATGACAACGCCTACTACGGGCCTGCCGAGATCCAGGAAGCCGACGGCGCGTTGACGCTGGTGCTGGGACCCAAGGGCATGCGCTTTCCGATGACGCATTGGGACGGCGACACGTTCGCGTTCGCACCCGCCGGGGAAGCGGATCTGGTCGACTCGCTGGCGTCCGTCGTGTTCAAGACGGATCCTGGCCAGGGTCAGGCCAGCGGCCTGGATATCAAGTTCTACGACGATGGCGGCCTGGGGAAGTGGACGCGGAAGTAAGCACAACCCGCAGCGGCCCGCAGCCCCCTCAAAAGCGGTAGGCCATACGCAACGTCAGCGACTGGTCGCGGTATTGCCCGTTGCCGCGTAGTGCGTATTCTGTCTTCAGCTCCATGCCCTTGGGCGTCAGCATCTCCAGCCCCGCCGCCAGATTGCCGTAGGTGCGCGGCATGCCTGACTTCAACGAGAACGGCGTGGTGTTGAAACCGCTGAGCTGCATCGTCGTGACCACGTCGCCGCCGCTCAGAAAGCTCATGCCGCCGGCCACATACGAGCGCAGGGTTGCGCCGTTATCCAGGTCCGTGCGGCCGCCGACTTCAACCATGGGCGACACCATGAACGACGTCGTGTCGTTGCCGCGCACCCTCAGGTTGAACGGCCCGCCGCCTTGCTCCTGGTAGCCGTCCTGCCGGATATGGTTCACGTCCCAGTCAACATAGGGGCGCAGGTACCACGACGGCTGGCTGAATTCATAGGCGGTGCGTAGCCGCGCCGCCAGAAACGAGGAATCGGGCTTGCTCTTTGCCACGCCATCAAGCGTGCTGCGCGACATCCTGCTTTTCTCGACGCCACCATGCACGGCCACGGCGATCTGCCAGGGGGCGTTGTTGTATTTCAAGGCCAGACCGCCCAGGAACGTATCGCTGTTGCCGGACAGGTCTGATGACGACGTGGTCTTGCCGTAGGCGTAACCCAGTGATCCGCCCAGGAACCAGTTGGGGGCGATCTCGCGCTGCGCGCCGAGTGTCAGCGCCGTCTGGCGAATGCGATAGCCCTCGTCATTCGAAGTGCCTTTGCGCTGCGTCCAGTTCGTGTCCAGCCGCGACCACACACAATCGCCCTCGCGCAGTATCGTGTTGTCGCCCACGAAACCCGGGCAGCTCATCATGCGGTTCATCGCGGCGTAGCTGGCGTGTATCTGGTTGGAGGCGCGCGCGAATTGACCGTCGTGCGCCACGCCGTTCAGCGCGTCCCGGTATTGGTCGGCGGTTTGCACACCGGTGAATTTGTCGAACAAGGCCGCGCTGCGCCGGTCGCCCTGGTTCCACAAGCCTTGCAGCGAGTTCGCGATGTTCATGCGGTCCGCGCTGATGGGTAACGCCGATGGCGTGAAGTTGGCGTCCACCGATATCAAGGGGTCGCGCCAGCCTGGGCCGCCGTTGTTCTTCAAGGTGTAGGTGAACAAGGGGCTATCGCTGGCGGTGGTGGGGGCCTGGGACTGGGCGGCGTCGAAATGCCCAATGCCCAGCCACACGTTCTTCACGGGGTTGCGCAGCACCGGATTGACCACCCCACCGAAGGTCGATGCGCCAGAGACGGAGATGAAGTCGCTGTTGTGGTCGCCGAAATCCAGGTCGGGCCGGTAGGTGCCCGTTTGGTTCAACACGCCGGTGATGCGGGTGGCCTGGTACACGCCCGGCCCACCGGGGTTCAGGATGCCGGCGTTGTTCAGGTTGCCCTGAAATTGCGCGCCGCTATAGAGCGTGGCGCCCGGGTTGTTGTTGAACGTGCTGCCACCACCCATCAGCACATCGCCCGCGACGCTGCCGTTGTTGTTGACCAAGGCCGTGCCGGACACGTCGATGGCCGTCTTGCCCTGAATGACGCCCGCGTTGGTGATGGTGGTGGTGGCCAGTGGTGCAACGGCAAGAATGGCGGTGCCTGACGTGGCGTTGGCGCTGACCAGCGCGCGCGCGTCCAGGGTGATCGAGATGGGCCGCCCACCGCCGTTGGCGCCGTTGCTGATGGCGACGATGGCCGGCGAGTTTGCGCCGGTGGCGACCACCTGGCCGGCCAGGCCCAGGCTGATGGTGATGGGGCCGCCGTAGGCCAGGGCGTTGCTGGGCGTGTCGTATTGGTACAGCGTGCCGTCCTTGAAGACGCCGCCGCCGCCCACGCTCATCGCCAGGATGGCGGGTGCATTCGCGCCCGACGTTTGCACCGTGCCGCCCGTGCCGATGGCGACGCTGACGCCACCGCCGTTGCCGGTGCCCGCCGTCAGGCCGGCGTCCTGGATGATCCCGCTGGTATAAAGCGCCGATGACTGATCGCCCGTCAGCCCGCCGCCGCCGCCAATGCTCTGCGCAAGAATCCCGGCCGCGCCATTGCCCGAGGTGGCAACCACGCCCGACACGGACAGGTTGACGGTGTTGGCGTCGACACCGCTGGCCGGCGCGGACACCGCCTTCAAGGTCGTCAGATTCGGCTGGACCGCCATGCCCGCAATGCCGCCGCCACCGCCGATGCTCTGCGCCACGATGCCATGCGCGTTGGTGCCGGCGGTGACGATGCTGCCGCCCACATCCTGGGTCACCGTCACGCTTCCGCCCGCCCCGTTCATCAGGGAGTTGGAACCGAACGTGATGTTCATGGGCGCGGCGATAGGCTGGACGCCGTTGTCGACTGAGGCGTAACCCCCGCCGCCGCCCACGCTTTGCGCCAGCACGCCAAATGACAGCGCACCCTGCGTGACGATGCTGCCGCCCGAATTCGAGACGGCCACGTTGCCGCCGTTGCCGGTCAGCGTGGAGAAGGACGCAATCGTGTCGTTGCGTAGATTGCCAAGCTGGATGTCGATGCCGCCGAGCGACGCGGTGGTGGTAATGATGGCCGCCCCACCGCCGCCGCCGACGCTTTGCGCGAAGACGCCCGGCGACATCCCGCCCTGCGTCGCGATGCGACCCGTGTTGTTCGCCACGCTCACCGCGCCCGCAGAGGTTCTTACCGAGTTGAATGCCGACGGGGCGCTCCAATCGAAGTTGCCGCCCAGCGATATCGCCACGGAGGCGCGTTGCGCGATGGTGGCCAGGCTGGCGTTGCGCAGGCTGAGCGTGCTGAGCCCGCCACCGCCGCCCACGCTTTGCGCCATGATGCCGGGAGATCCGCCCGCCTGGGTGGTCAAGTTGCCGCCGTGGACGACGCTGACCTGGCCGCCCAGGCTTGCCGTGTCGGGGCCCTGCCTGCCCGTCGCGCCCAGCGCCGTGGTCGACGTGAAGTTGCTCCACAGGCTTAGCGGCTGTTCGACGGCCGATACGCCACCGCCACCGCCCACGCTTTGGGCAAGCAGCCCGGGCGCCTGGTAGCCAAGGGTGCTGATGCGGCTGCTGGTTGCGCTGGCATCGATGGTGACGGCCCCGCCCGCGCCGTTTGTGCCATCGACGCCACCGATGTTCACATTGGCCAGCGAGCCTATCGCCGCGCCGCCTTTCGTGCCGAGGATGTCGATGATGCGGGTGATCTTGTCGATGATGGCGGCGCTGTTGTTGCCCGCTGCCGCCGTGACGATGGCTTGCAGGTCCTGGCCGCTGGCGGTGCTGCGTCCGCCGCCGCCGCCGATGCTCTGCGCCACAATGCCCGCCGACCCGTCGCCTTGCGTCACGATCGTGCCGCTGTTGATGACGATGGCTGGGTCGCCCGCCGAACCTCCGCCCGCGCCCGCCGCGCCGCCACTGCCGCCGGTCTGGTGCGTCATGTTGACTTGCGGCAGGGCCACGGTGAACAGGTCCTGCACACCCGATTCCGACGCCCGAATCAGCCCATCAATGCTGGACAGCAGGCCGGACACGCCGCTGGATTCAATCATTCCCGCGTTGCCGCCACCCCCACCGATGCTCTGCGCAAGGATGCCGGGGGCATGGTCACCCTTCGTCGTCACGGTTCCGTCATTGCGCACGTTGAAGGGATTGGCGTCCCCACCCGCGCCGCCGCTGCCCCCTGTCGTGATGCCGGCCGACAGGCTGATGGCTTTGCTCACCTTCATCTGCGCACCGCTTTCCAGCCAGCTTGCCGCCTTGTCCAGCAAGCCGGCCAGGCCGCTGGGCGCGCCCAGGATGTCCGTGAACGAGCGGGCGTCCTGCGCCTGGACGATGCCGCCGTTGCCGCCGCCGCCGCCGATGCTCTGCGCCACGATACCGGCCGACCCCTCGCCTTGGGTGGCGACGACGCCGGTTCCGGCATTGCTGACCTGTGCGCGTCCGCCATCGCCGCCCTGGCCGCCTTGCGCACCGTGCCGCACGCTCAGGTTCACGGTGATCAGGGAATCACCGATGGTGGGTGTCTTGATGGGCGCCAGCACACCACCGCCATTGCCGCCACCGCCGCCTATGCTCTGCGCCACCACGCCGTTGCTTTGCGCCGCTGCCGTGCTGATGGAACCCGCGTTGTTGAGCGTGACCGTGCCGTCCGAGCCGGCGCCCTGGCCCGCGCCGCCATTGGTGATGGCAAGTGTGACGGCGCCGGTGGGGTCTTCGCCCGCCTGCGGCGCGATCGTGATGGTGCGCGAGTTGGCCAGCCCACCATTGCCGCCGCCGCCGCCGATGCTCTGCGCCAGTACGCCATGGCTGTGCGCGCCCAAGGTCGAGATCACGCCTTGGCTCGCCTGCGTGAACGACACGGCGCCGCCCGAGCCGCCGCTGCCGCCCTTGCCGCCATTGGCCACCGTGACGTTAAGGCCGACGCCCACGCCGACCGCATTGGCCGATCCGGCGCTGCCGCCGCCTCCACCGATACTTTGCAGGACCACCGCCGAGGCGTTGCCGGCGCGGGTCAGGATCTTGCCCTGGGACGAGAACAGCACCAGCCCGCCGTTGCCCGCCGCGCCGCCGTTGCCGCCGATGGCGACGGTGGCGATCACCCCGGTGGCGTTGGCGTCGCCGCCCACGCCACCGCCGCCGCCGATGCTTTGCAGCGTCACGGCGGCGCTGTTGTCACCCGAGGTATCGATCGCGCCGCTGTTGCTCATGGCGATGCTGCCGCCCGTGCCCCCCGCGCCGCCGTGGCCGCCACCCACGAAGATGAAGCCGTTGCTGGCGTTGGCCAGCCCGCCGCCGCCGCCCGCGCTGTTGGCGATGACCGCGCCGGCGTCGTTGCCGTCGGTGCTGATGGCGCCGCTGTTGGCCAAGGTGATCGCCTGGCCGGCGACCGCGCCCGCGCCACCATTGCCCCCGGGCCCGAAGGTGCCGTTGGCGCCGCCCGGCCCGCCTTCGCCGCCCAGCACGCTGGCCACGATGCCCTTCGCGCCGACCGTATCCGCCGTGCCCGTTGTAATCGTTCCGGTGTTGGTGATGTTGACGGCGCCGGGCGAGCCGCCCGCGCCGCCATTGTGTCCACCGGCCCAGGACCCGTCGCCACCGTTTCCGCCATTGCCGCCTTGGGTCAGTGCATAGACGCCAATGCCACGGTTGCCGCTTGCCGTGATCCTGCCGCCGTTGTTGATGGTGACCAGCCCCGCATTGCCGCCGGCGGCGGCCTGGGTGTCGGTGCCGTTCTGTTGCGACGCATTGCCGCCGATGGAGCGGGCGATGACGCCGTAGACGCCGTCGCCCAGCGCGGTGACGCTGGCGTTGGCCGATGACGTGAAGGTGACCGTCCCGGCATCGCCGCCTCGGCCCGCGTTGCTATGGCCACCGAAATCTCCAGTGTGCTCGGCGGCGCCGCCGTTGCCGGCGCTGGATATCAGCCCCACGCCCGCGCTGACGTCGTCCGGCCCCGCCGCGCGCGCGGTGATGGAGGTATTGCCTTGCAGGATCGCGGATGCCTCGCCCGCGTTGCCGCCGTGACCCGCGTTATTGGCGCCGCTGAACCCGCCGGCGATTGCGCTGTCGACGCCCGATCCGCCCCAGGACTGGACCGCCACGCCAAAGCCGGTGCCGGACACGCGGGCGTTGTTGAGCGTGATGCGCGCCCTATGCCCGTCGCCGCCGATGCCGTAGCCGCCGTTGGGGCCATCGGCGTTGCCCCACAGCCCGCCATTGCCGCCAGCCGATGTCAGCGTGATGCCCCGGCCCGATGCGGTGACGGTGCTGGTCGACAAGGTGTAGTCGATGATCCGGCCGCCGCCGCCGTTGCCGCCCCAATGGTTCGGGTTCGAATCCCGGCCGTTGCCGCCGCTTCCGCCGCTGACGTCGATCAAAATGCCGGCTTGGCCCGCCGCGTTTGCGTTGATGCCCAGATTGCCGTCCTGCTGGACGAAGTCGCGCAGGCCCCATTGGCCATCGTGGCCGTTGTTCGGTGTTGATCCGCTTGAACAGCAGGTGCCATCCGCGCCGCGAAAGACATACACCAGCGGGTCCTGTGCGTAGGCGGGACGCCCAAAAAGATACGCCGTGAACACGCCGGCTTGCATGACAAGCAGGGCAAGCGTAGATAGCCGGGGGCGGTGACGGTCCGGTAGCGAGGGGGCTTGCGTGACGGGCATGGCGGCGCATTGACGTGAAAACGGAGCAGATTGAGAAAATCGCCGTTCGCCGCCTGCCGGACAAGACCAAGATGACGAATCAACCATCCGGTGTGATGAGTGGCGCCGGGCTGGTGGTATCTTGTGCCTGTTTTCACCACCCGCCCCGCCCATGTCCGACCCCTTACTTCCCGCCGACGCATCGCCACCCGACTCGGAACGCGACTTGGAACCGAGCGACGAGCCAGCGGCCATCCACCGGCCCTTCGTTCAGAACGCGGGCACGCGCCGCACGCTGCATTTCACGCAGAAAGAGATCCAGAGCAGCATGTCGGTGCTTAATCCCGATGCGCTGGAAATCGAATACACGCGGATGATGATGGGCTTCGTGCTGTTCAAGCCCGAGCCCGCGCGCATTCTGATGGTGGGCCTGGGCGGCGGCTCGCTGCCCAAGTTCTGCTATCGCTACCTGACCCGGACCCGCATCGAAGTCGTCGAGATCGACCCCGCCGTCATAGCACTGCGCGACACCTTCATGGTGCCGCGCGACGACGACCGCTTCCAGGTCATCCAGGCCGACGCGGCCGACCACCTGCGCGCCATGTCGGACCACGCCGACGTGATCTTCCTGGACGGCTACGGCGTGGGCGGCATCCCCGATGCCTTGTGTTCGGAAGCGTTCTACGCCGACTGCTTCCGCGCGCTGCGCGACGACGGCATCCTGGTCATCAACTTCCACGTGAACCACCCCATGCACCACGACTACCTGGCCCGCGTGCGCGCGTCGTTCGGGCCGGCGATGTTCGAAGTGGTGGACGACGACATGACCAACAGCATCGTGTTCGCCTGCAAGGGCGACCTGCTGAACGACCCCGCCGCCGCCGAACTGAAGCGCCCGGCGTCCATACCCCGGGACGCCTGGCGCCAGTTGATGCCGACAATGCGGGTGATCGGGGCGACCTTGGAGCTTCGATAGGGCGGCAAATGCGCCACCGCCGCGCCAGCTAGGCCACCTTCCGAATCACCACCGGAATCGACTTGTAGCTGGGCGTGCCGCTTTGCTTGTCCTGGTAGTCCAGCGGGCAAAGGTCATTGGCTTCGGGGTAGTACGCGCCGACCGAGCCGGCCGCGATGTCGTAGGCAATCGCCGTCAGCCGCAGGCGCCGGTGGGACTGGCCGGGCAGGTCGGTCTGAAGCTCGACTTCGTCGCCGGGTTCCAGGCCGTGGCGCGTCAGGTCGGACGCATTCATGAACAGCACGTCGCGTCGGCCGAACACACCGCGATAGCGATCGTCCAGGCCGTAGATGGTGGTGTTGTACTGGTCGTGGCTGCGCAGCGTGGTCAGCTTCAGGCCGCCGGATGCGGTGGCGGGATCTTCCTGCAAGCCCTTGAACGGCAGGAACTCAGCGCGGCCCGAGCGCGTTTTCCAGATGCGCTCGGTGGGCGGCAGCGGCAGGCGGAAGCCGCCCGGTTTCAGGATGCGTTCGTTGTAGCCGTGGAAGTCCGGATACACCTGTTCGATCAGGTCGCGGATGCGGCTGTAGTCTTCCACCAGATGCAGCCACGGGACGCGGCTGGCGGGCAGCGTGGCGGCGGCGATGCCGGCGATGATGGCGGGTTCGGAACGCAGGTGCTCGGACGCCGGTGTCAGCTTGCCGCGCGAGGCGTGCACCATCGACATCGAGTCTTCCACGGTAATGGACTGCGCGCCGCTGGCCTGCACATCGCTTTCCGTGCGGCCCAGCACCGGCAGGATGATCGCGTCGCGACCGATCAGCAACTGCGAGCGGTTCAGCTTGGTGTTCATGTGCACCGCCAGGTCCAGGCGGCGCATGCCGGCCTCGCATTGGCTTGTGTCGGACAGCGCCATGGCCAGGTTGCCGCCCAGGCAGATCAACACGCGCGCGTCCCCGTTCACCATCGCCTTCATGCCGTCGACGGCGTCATGCCCATGGCGCTCGGGCGGGCGGAAACCGAACGTCTTTTCAAAGTTGTCGAACATCACCGGGTCGATCTTTTCGGTGATGCCGACGCTGCGGTTGCCTTGCACATTGGAATGCCCGCGCAACGGGCAGATGCCGGCGCCGGGCTTGCCGAAGTTGCCTCGCATCAGCAGCAGCGCGGCGATCTGCTGCACGTTCTGCGTGCCGCGCGCGTGCTGGGTGATACCCATGCCATAGGTGACGATGGTGGCGTTGGACTTGGCGTAGGCGGCGGCCACCTGTTCCAGTTCCGCGCGCGCCAGGCCGCTGACCTGTTCGATGTCGGCCCAGTCGGTGTCGTCCAGGTCTTGGACGTAGGCGTCAAAGCCGTTCGTGTGTTCCGCGATGAAAGCGTGATCCAGGGCGCCGGGCGCCTTGCGGTCCGCCTCCACCAGCGCCTTCATGATGCCCTTGAGCGCCGCCGCGTCGCCGCCGACCTTCACCTGGTAGTAGGTGGATGCGATGCGGGTCGAGCCGAAGGTGCCCATTTCGATGGGGTCTTGCGGGTCGGCAAAGCGTTCCAGCGCGCGTTCACGCAAAGGGTTGAACACGATGATCGGCACGCCGCGCCGCGCGCATTCATGCAAGGTGCCCATCATGCGCGGGTGATTGGTGCCGGGGTTGTGGCCCATCGAGATGATCAGGTCGCAGGTATCGAAATCATCCAGCGACACCGTGCCCTTGCCGATGCCGATGGCTTGCGGCAGCCCGACGCTGGTGGCCTCGTGGCACATGTTCGAGCAGTCGGGAAAGTTGTTGGTGCCAAACTCGCGCGCAAATACGCTTAAGAGAAAAGCGGCCTCGTTCGAGGCGCGGCCAGACGTGTAGAACTCCACCATGTCGGGGGCCGGCAGGCTGGACAGCGTGCGGCCGATGTGGGCAAAGGCCGCGTCCCACGAGATGGGCTGATAGGTGTCGCTGGCGGCGTCGTAGCGCAAGGGATGCGTCAGGCGGCCGGCGTCTTCCAGCTTGTGATCGCTCCAGGTCAGCAATTCGGTGACGGTGTGCGCGGCGAAGAATTCAGGCGTGACCCGCTTCTTGGTGGCTTCCCAGGTGACCGCCTTGGCGCCGTTTTCGCAGAACTGGAAGGTGGACGTATGGGCCTTGTCGGGCCAGGCGCAGCCCGGGCAGTCAAAGCCGTCCGGTTTGTTGGTGCGCAGCAGAAGCACGGGCGCTTCGGCGATCCGCATCTGGTCGGCCACGGCCTGGGCGGTGGCCTTGAGCGCACCCCAGCCGCCGGCGGGGGCGTCGTAGCGTTGGATACCGGTGAGGTTGTTGGGCTTCTTGGGTGGGTTCTTGCTAGGCTTCATAAAAATCTCTGGTTCAAGATGCTATGAAGCACTGTATGCCAAGTGGCGTCAATAACACCCATCCCAGCATTCGCTCAATCCCACTTCGCCGCCAGCCCGTCGGGGCTGACTTCACGCCCGTTGCGCTCCAGCGCGGCGATCTGTGCCATATCCTCATCGCTCAGGCGCAGTTGCAGGGCGAGCAGGTTGCTGGCCAGGTTGTCGCGCTTGGTCGACGAGGGGATCACGGAATATCCCAGTTGCAGCGCCCAGGCCAGCGCCACTTGCGCGGGCGTGGCGTTATGGCGTTGGGCGATCTGCTGGATGACGGGGTCTTTCAGCACCTTGCCGCAGGCCAGCGTCATGTACGACGTCACGTGAATGCCTTGTTCCTTCAGGAAGGCGGTCAGCGCTGCGTTCTGCAGATAGGGGCTGAGTTCGATCTGGTTGGTGGCGATGGCGTCAGCGCCCACGGCTTCGATGGCTTCACGAGTTTCAGCGATGGGGAAGTTCGAGATACCGATCTGGCGGGTCAGGCCTTGCGACTTGGCCTCGGCCAGCGCGCCCATGCATTCCGCGATCGACACGCCATTGCCGGGCGCGGGCCAGTGGATCAGGGTCAGGTCCACGTAGTCGGTGCGCAGCTTGGCCAGGCTGTCCTTCAGGCTGGGTACAAGCTTGTCCTGCGCCATGTTGGGCACCCAGATTTTCGTGGTGATGAACAGGTCTGCGCGCGTCACGCCGGATTCGGCGATGGCCTGGCCGACCTCGGCTTCGTTTTCGTAGATCTGCGCGGTGTCGATGGCGCGGTAGCCCACGTCCAGCGCGTTGCGCACGGAATCAATGACGACCTGGCCTTGCAGGCGGAATGTGCCGACGCCGAATTGGGGAATGCTCATGTAAAACTCCGGAAAGGGGGGTGAAGATCCAGGCGGCGATGGCCCGGGAATGCAGGCAGTGTGCCCGCCCGATCCTTGCTGAAAAAGCCCTGTATTGGCGAAAGACTTTTGATATAACGTCAAACATGAAAACCACACTCGACGAAATGCAGGTCTTTATCGCGGTCGTGGACAGCGGATCCATCACCGCTGCCGCCGACGTGCTGGGGCAGACTATTTCGGCTACCAGCCGCACGATGAGCCGGCTGGAAGAAAAGCTGCAAACCACCTTGATGCGCCGAACCACGCGCCGGCTGGAACTGACCGAAGAAGGCCGCGCCTATCTTGAGCAAGTGCGCCGCATCGTGGCGGCGGTGGAAGAAACCGAAGACCTGATGAATGTGCGGCGCAATCAGCCGGCCGGCTTGTTGCGCGTGGATGCCGCGTCACCGTTCATGCTGCATGTCATTGCGCCGCTGGTGCCGGGCTACCGCAAGCGCTATCCGCAAGTGGAGCTGGAGCTCAACAGCAACGAAGGCAATATCGACCTGCTGGAACGCCGCACCGACCTGGCCATTCGCATCGGGCGGCTGAAGGATTCGTCGCTGCACGCGGTGCCGCTGGGGCAAAGCCGCGTGCGCGTGCTGGCCAGCCCGGCCTATCTGGCGCAACACGGCACGCCCAAGCGCGTGGCAGACCTGGCCACGCACACGCTGCTGGGTTTCAGCCAACTGGAAGCGCTGAACGAATGGCCGCTGCTGGATGCCGATGGGCAAGCCTTGCACGTCAAGCCCGGCGTGCGCGCGCATAGCGGCGAAACGCTGCGGCAGTTGGCGTTGAATGCGGGCGGCATTGTCTGCCTGTCGGATTTCATGACGCGAGCGGACCGCGAATCGGGCGCCTTGCAGCAAGTGCTGCCGCGCCACACGCAAGATGTCAGGCAGCCGATCAACGCGGTGTACTACCGCAACACCGCGATCTCGTCGCGCATCAAATCGTTCATCGACTATGTGGTTGAAGCGGTGGGGCCGAAGGGATTCTCGGAGCCGGCCGGACGGTGAGAGATGTGTCCAATCGAGACATGGCGTTGGGCGCACCAATGGGCAAACGTATACTGCCCCCGTTTTAATTCTGGATAGCCCCAAACCCCATGAGCATCTTCTCCCGCTTCTTTGGCAGCAAGGAAGAATCCGCCGACTCGCGCGCGCTGGCCGCCAACCCCGACGTTGAAAACCCGCTGAGCTTGCAGGTGCTGTTCAACGCACCGCTGGCGCTGGCCGAAGACACCTTGAAGGCCGCGTTGTGCGCGTATCACCCGTCAATGAGCAAGGCTCGCGTCGAGATCGCGCCCGACATGCCGGAAGTGCTGGGCCTGGCGGGCTGGGGCGAGCATGTGGTGCGGTTGGTGGGTTTTAACGCACCTTATCCCAAGGATTCGTTGGAAGCCTGCGTGGCGCCGGCCCATTACCCGGGCACGGTCAAGGACGAAGTCCGCGCGCATGCCAGCCACATCATCCTGTACTACGGTGGGTTCGCGAAAGATCCGCTGGAGCAGTACGTGGCGCTGGCCGCCGTGGCCGGCGCGTTGACGGGGTTTGGCGCCGTGGCGGTGTTGAACGAAACCGCGCACACCTCGTTGCCGGCCGGCGTGTTCGATGCCGAGTCGCTGGGTGAGGAAAGCCTGGACCTGTTGCGCACGCTGCCGCTGAACATGCTGTATTGCGGCTTTGTGAAGTATGACGTGGACGGCGTGGCGGGCGTGTGGATGCGCACGTATGGCGCCGACCGGTTCGGCCTGCCCGATTTCGCGGCGCTGGCGCGGGGCCATGATGAAGGCGAGTACTACTCGAACATGTTCAACAACATCATGGGCTACATGCTGGAAAGCGGCGCGGAACTGGCCGCCGGGCACACCATGCAGATCGGCGAGAACGCCTACATGAAGCTGCGCGAGCCCGCCCAGGAAGAGTACTTCCTGGACGGTCCCGCGCAGGTGTTGGTGGCCGAGATCATCACGGCCGACGAGATCAACGCGCCGCAATAACCGCGCGGCCGCCCAAGGCGGGCCACACCCGCAAGCCCAGCGCTACCGCTGCCGCACTGGCCGCCACCACCGTCACGCCGGTCCAGCCCCAGTGCGCCAGCGCCAGGCTACCCAGCGCGCCGCCAGCCGCCATGCCGATGAACACGCCCGTCATCAGGATGGCGTTGAGCCGGCTGCGGGCGGCGGGGTCGATGCCGTAGACGATGCTTTGATGCGCGATCAGCGAGGTCTGGATGCCCAGGTCGAAACCGATGGCGGCGCCGGCGATCAGCCACAGGGCGGCGTGCGGCGACAGGAACGGCAGGAAGATCATGGACGCAAACGACACCATGGTCAGGCCCGCGCCCAGGCTGGCTACCGCCAGCGGGCCACGGGTGTCGGCCACGCGGCCAGCCAGCGGCGCGGCCAATGCACCGGCCGCACCCGCCAGGCCGAACGCGCCCGCCGCACCGGCGCCCAGGTGGAACGGCGCGCCATGCAGCATGACCGCCAGCGTCGACCAGAACGCGCTGAAGCCCAACGACAGCAAGCCCTGCGCGGTAGCCGCGCGGCGCAGCCCCGGATGTTGGCGCCACAAGGTGGCCAGCGAACCCAGCAACGCCGCATACGACAACTGAGCGGTCGGCACAAAGCGCGGCAGGCCGCGCCACAGCGCCGCGCCCAAGACCACGATGGCGACGGCGGCGGCCACGAACATGGCGCGCCAGCCGAATTGCTCGGCCACAAAACCGCTGACCACGCGCGACAGCAGGATGCCCAGCAGCAGGCCGGTCATGACGGTGCCGACGATCTTGCCGCGTTGCTCGGCGGGCGCCAGATGCGCGGCGGCGGGCACGATGTCTTGCGCCAAGGTGGCCGACAGGCCCACCACGAAACTTGCCGCCAACAGCACGCCGATGGACGGCGCCATGGCGGCCGCCAACAGCGCCAGGCTCAGCACGGCGGCTTTGATCAGGATGATGCGCTTACGGTCGTGGCGGTCGCCCAGTGGCGCCAGCATCAAGATACCGAAGGCGTAGCCCAATTGCGTCAGGGTTGGAATCCAGCCCAGCGTTTCGGCGCTGGCGTGGATCTCAACGCCCAGCACGCCCAGCATGGGTTGGCTGTAATACAGGGACGCAACCGACAGGCCGGCGCCGATCGCTAGAAGAAAAACCAGGCCACGCGACAAGGTGGCGGAAGGGGTTTGGGATGACATGATGACGTGTCCGAAGGTTCGTGTACGGGGCAGATTCTGGGCGTCTGGACGATGTTTTGGTAGCCGGCGCGGCGGTACATCGGTTATACGTTTGGCGTATGAGCACCTCCATCCCGACTGTCACGACCCCTGGCAACGCCACTGCCGGCACCGACCGCCTGCTGCTGATCGAAACGTTCGTGCGCATCGTCGAGGCGGGCAGCCTGTCGGCCGCCGCCGCGCAACTGGGCGGCACGCAACCCACCGTCAGCCGCCGCCTGCAATTGCTGGAGCGCTCGATGGGGGTGCGGCTGCTGCAACGCTCCACCCACGCCATCCGGCTGACCGAGGATGGGCAGCGCTGTTATGAACGCGCCAAGGAACTGCTTGCCACGTGGCAGTCGTTTGAAAGCGATGTGCGCGGCGCGGGCGACGAACCCACCGGCACCTTGCGCGTGGTGGCCCCGCACGCGTTTGGCCAGGATCAATTCGTGGAGCCGTTGGCGCGCTACTTGCAGCAGTACCCCGCGATGCGCGTGGAATGGCTGCTGCATGACCGCATGCCGGATCTGATCGCGGAAAACGTGGACTGCGCGATTCGCGTGGGCGCGGTGACCGACCCGTCCGTGATCGCCGTGAAGCTGGGCGAAGTGCCGCGCATTGTCGTTGCATCGCCCGATCTGTTGCGCGGTGCGCCCGTGCCTTTGCAGCCGGAGGCGCTGGCGTGCCTGCCCTGGCTGGCGTTGCGCACGTTCTATCGCACCGAGGTCAGCCTGACGCATTGCGACACGGGCGCAACCGAGCGCTTCGGCATCCACCCGCGTCTGTCCACCGACGGCTTGCACGCGCTGCGCAAGGCCGCCGTGCTGGGCCTGGGCGTGGCGCTGGGATCGGCGTGGGTCATGCAAGACGACCTTGCCGCCGGCCGGCTGGTGCATCTGGCGCCCCAGTGGCGCGCCGACCCGCTGCCGGTATTCCTGGTGTATGCGCCGTCGCGTTTTCAGCCGGCGCGGCTGCGCCGATTCGTCGAGATCATGCGCGAGCATCTGCCTGTCGGGCTGGCAGGCGGCTGACGCAACCAGCGCCGACTCTTATCAGACAGGCCATACCGTCGGGTCGCAATGGCCGGACGTGGCGGCGCTGGCTCCCGGACAGAAAGACGTTGCCGCTTGAGGGGCGGACGCGGACGCGGGGGCGGCGGGCGGGGTTGGATTGGCGCGCAGCAATTCCGCCCGGCACGGGCGACCATACAGCCAGCCCTGGCCGGTGGCTTCGGGCGCGCGTTCCAGCACATAGCGCGCCTGCTCTTCGGTTTCGATGCCTTCGACCAGCACAGAGATATTCAACCGGCGGGTCATCTCGAACACCGTGTCCAGCACCGTGGCCGCCCACGCATTCGCGCTGATCCAACGGATCAACGTGCGGTCCAGCTTCAGGCCGCTGACGCCCCACGTGAGCAGATTGCTGAGGTTGGCATAGCCCGCCCCGAAGTCATCAATCACCACACGGAATCCAACTCGCAAGTATTGGGCAATCAACGTGCGCGGGTCTTCCACCAAGAACGCCAGTGATTCCGTAATTTCAAGCACGATTCGGTCGGGCGGTATTCCAAACTCGCGTGTGGTATCGACCATGAACTTCACAAAGGAAGCGTCTTCGATGTCGCGCGGCGTGACGTTGATGCTGGCGTAGAAGTCGCCCGGCTCTCGCAAACGATCTTGAAGGTCGCAGAAGGCGGCGCGCACGATGTGGCGCGTGAGTTTGCGTCCCAGGCCCGTTGACTCTGCCCACGCGAAAAACGTATCGGGCGGAATCACGCCCAGCGTCTCGTGCGTCCAGCGCGCCAACGCCTCGACGCCAACCATGTGGCCCGTGGACATCTCCACAAGTGGTTGATAGACGACGTGGATGTGCCCGCGTCGCATTGCCCGATTCAATCGGCGTCGCACCGCTGACGCACCGCCAAACCAGCGATAGCACAACAGGCTGAGCAGCACGCCGCCAATGGCGCCAAGCAAGGCGGGCCAGTGCACATCGCGCGCGGGTTGCTCGGCCGTGCCGCTGTTCTCACCCGACGAGGAAGCGATGGCATCGTAGGCCACGCCAAAGATAGCGCCCGTTAAAACGAGCAATAAAAAATAGGGCAGGCAGGGGCGCAGGAAGCGATGAGGGATGGTCATGGCTTCGCCGGTACGCTTGGCGGCGGCGCCGTTCTCGATGCAGTTGGAACAGGCGGCGCGTCACCATGACGCGGAGGACGCCGCGTTGATGGACCTGTTGGACTGAGCGCGGGAAGGCACGCAAGGCGGGCGGGGCTGTCCCGCCCGCCTTGCCGTTTAGATCGTCGCCGTGGGCGGCGGGTGGAATATTATTGTCACTATGAATTGATTTGGGCATCAGCCAGAATTTCCTTTCCATCCCTTGGGGAGAAAAGAATGACGACCCTGCTCACAACGTCGGACGTGGCAAACATCATGGCCTTGCAAGGCCCGCCAAAGGTGTACACCGAACTGCTCGACTACGTGCTGGCGGATTTTTTGCGATGGCAGGAATTCGATAAGTCCGCGCGCGTCGCCAGCCATTCCCCCACCGGCGTCATCGAATTGATGCCCACCGCCGACCACGAGCTCTACAGCTTCAAGTTCGTCAACGGCCACCCCAATAATCCGCATGCCGGCCTGTCCACCGTGATGGCCTTTGGCGCGCTGGCGCAGGTCAACACGGGTGAGCCACTGCTGATCAGCGAACTGACGCTGACCACCGCCCTGCGCACCGCCGTCACCTCAGCCTTGGCTGCGCGGGCGCTGGCGCGGCCTGATTCGCGGTCGATGGCCCTGATCGGCAACGGCGCGCAAGCCGAGTTTCAGGCGCTGGCTTTCCACACCGTGCTGGGCATCGACACGCTGCACGTGTACGACGTGGACGAAGACGCCACCCGCAAGCTGCAAGCCAACCTGGCCGCCGCCGCGCCGTCCTTGCGCGTCGTCCGCTTTGATAGCACGGCCCAGGCCGTCAAGGGCGTGGACATCGTCACTACCGTGACGGCCGACAAGGCCTACGCCATCATCCTTTGCGCCGACATGGTCGAGCCGGGCATGCACATCAATGCCTTGGGCGGCGATTGCCCCGGCAAGACCGAGCTGCATGCCGACGTGTTGAAGCTGGGCCCCGTGTTCGTTGAATACGAACCACAGACGCGCATTGAAGGCGACTTGCAGCAGATGCCCGCGGATTTCCCGGTGACGGAATTGTGGCGCGTGCTGACGGGCCAGGCGGAGGGCCGCCAGAGCGCGTCAGACGTGACCATCTTCGATTCGGTGGGATTCGCGCTGGAGGACTTCTCGGCGCTGCGCTGGCTGCGCGACAGCGCTGCCCGGTTGGGCGTAGGCACCCGCATTGAAGTGGCGCCGCAATTGCAGGACCCCAAGAACCTGTTCGACGTGGTGCGCGCGGCAACCCGCGTCACGACGGGTGGCGCGGGTTGAAGGCGTGGCCACGGCGCTTGGTTGACGGCCCCGTAGTTGACGGCCCTTAGTTGACGCGCGTATTTGATGGCGCGTAGCTGTCGGCGATCACGCGCGCGCGGGCGTCTCGACCGAAGGTGTGCCCTCGTGGAACATGCCTTTTAGCTGGGTCCGTAGCTCGGGGCTGTCCGCATGTTTGTGTACGGTCGTGGCGTGCTGCACGGCGGCTTCCAGCAGTTCGTCGTCGGTATCCGCTACCAAGGCCACCGAGCAGTTCAGCTCGCTTGGGTACTCGCGGCAATCGATGTATTTGCGGCTCATGATGGGCTCCCTGCGCAGCGGCCCAGGGGGCGGCTTGCGCGATGGAATATCCGACGCGCGGCGTGGCAGGCACCGGGCAGGATGGCGCGTCACAGCGCACCCGATGATTCGAAAAGTATAGGTCCGCGGGCAGTCAGGCGGGGGTCGAAATTGAGGGGTCGGCCCCTGATTTGATCCGACCCCTTGATTGAGCGGTCCGGCGGTCCGGCGATCCGGCGATCCGGCGGTCCGGCGGTCCGGCGGTCCGGCGATCCGGCGACTCCGCGATCTCACAACCGACTACGTCGCGTCGTCCGGCTGCGTTTCATGAGACACCGGTCGGCCCAGCAAATAGCCCTGGAAGTGCGAGCAGCCCTCTTGGGTCAGCCGCTCCAATTGCGCGGCGGTCTCCACGCCTTCGGCGGTGGTGGGAATGTCCAGGCTGCGCCCGATGCCGTTGATGGCGCGGATGATGGCCAGCGCTTCCTTGCTGGATTCGACATCTTGGGTGAACGACTTGTCGATCTTGATCTTGTCGAAGTCGAACGACCGCAGATAGCCCAGCGATGAATAGCCCGTGCCGAAGTCGTCCAGCGCCACCTTCACACCCAGTGCCTTCAGCCGGTTCAAGGTGTTCAGGTTGGCGGCGGAATTCGCCAGCAGCACCGACTCGGTAATCTCCAATTCCAGGCGCCACGCGGGCAGGCCGGAATTGGACAGGGCCGACTCCACCAGCGACACCAGCGCGCTGTTGGTGAACTGGGTGGCCGACAGATTGACCGCCACGGTTTCGTGGTCGTCCCAGCGCATGGCTTCCGCGCAAGCCTCGTGCAGGGTGAAGGCGCCCAGCTCGTGGATCAGCCCGGTCTCTTCAGCGATGGGGATGAAGGCGTCGGGCATGATCAGGCCCTTCACCGGATGCTGCCAGCGCATCAGCGCCTCGCGACCCACGATGCGAACATGGCTGACATCCAGGATGGGCTGGTAATGCAATTGGAACTGCTGCCCCATGATGGCCTGGCGCAGGTCCATCTCGATTTCATGGCGCTTGAGCGCGGCGACTTCCATCTCGGGTTCGAAAAACGCCAGGCGGTTGCGGCCATTGCGCTTGGCTTCATACAGCGCCATGTCGGCGTAGCGCAGCAGGTGGTCGGCCGTGTAGTCGGGCGTTTCGGCCAGCGCGATGCCAATGCTGACGGTAACGGGCACGGTATGGCCGTCCACCTCGAACGGCTGGCGCATCGTTTCGATCAAGCGCTCGGCCAGCTTGCGCACGTCTTCCTGCTGGCCGATGTTGGGCAGCACCACGGCAAACTCGTCGCCACCCAGCCGGGCCAGCGTGTCCTGCTCGCGCAGCACCTTGGGCAGGCGCTTGGCGAACAGGCGCAGCAGTTCGTCGCCGCAGGGGTGGCCCAGCGTATCGTTCACGCTCTTGAAGTTGTCCAGGTCCAGGCACAGCACGGCGGTGCGGCGGTCGGCGGCGCGGTTTTGCAGCGCCTTGAGCAGTTGTTCGCGAAACAGTCGGCGGTTGGGCATGCCGGTCAGCGTGTCGTGGTGCGCCATGTAGCGCACCTGCGCGTGGGCGGCGTTTTCGTCGGTGACGTCGTCCGAGATCAAGAGCGCGTAGCGCGAGCGCGGGTCGCTGCTGTGGAATACCAGCGTGCGCGTGCGCAAGGTGCGCATGCCGCGCGCGGTGATCAGTTCTTCTTCGGCTTCGCGCAGCGCGCCGTCCGTGCGCAGGGCATCGTTCGTCAGGCGGTCGAAAAATTCGCAGACGGGCGCGGGCAGGCATTGCTGGGCAGTCTTGCCCAACATCTCGGCGCGTGTGGCGCCGAACGTGGCTTCGGCCTGACGATTGGCCAACAGGATATTGCGCGACACGGCATCCAGCACCAGCACGCACGACGGGATGTGCGACACCACGGCATCCAGGAAGCTCGACAGCGACGTCAGCTCGGTGTTGTAGTGCTCGGCCAGCTCTTTGGCCCGGACAAGCTGCTGTTCGCGTTCACGCCGTTCGGTGATGTCGCGCGTGACTTTGGCAAAGCCCAGCAGCGCGCCCCGGTCGTCGTGGATGGCATCGATCACCACGTTGGCCCAGAACAGCGTGCCGTCCTTGCGCACCCGCCACCCTTCGGCTTCAAAGCGGCCTTGTTCGCGGGCAGTGGCCAGTCCGCGCTGCGGCAGGCCTGAAGCCTGGTCTTCCTCGCTATAAAAGCAGGCGAAGTTCTTGCCGACGATTTCTTCCTGTGTGTAGCCCTTGGCGCGTTGCGCCCCGGCGTTCCAGTTGGCGACGGTGCCGTCCGGATGCAGCATGTAGATGGCGTAGTCGACGACGCCCTGCACAAGGTGCCGGTACATGACGTCGGAGTTGTCGATGATCATTGGATGTGACGGGAGCCGACCCCGTCGCGGGGCGTTTGCGCATTCGCGTGCGTTGCGTTTTGCCTGCGTGGGTCGTCCCGCAAAAAGACTGAGGGATATACGGCTTTACGTCGTATGACGGACGATAGTTAAGCCGAGCGCCTGAAAAGGCGCAAATCTAACGAATGATGTCGTGAAAACGCAATTCATTGCATGCGGGAGCGTTGCGTGCACGTTGCGGGTATGCCTGCGCGCAGGCATGCGAATGCGCCGCGGCTTAGAGCTTTACCCGCTGCTTCAGCGCCTGCGCGATCATGCCGATGTCGATGTCCTTGCCCGGGTTCTTCTGGCAAAAGTCGTACAGCACCGCCACGTAGGCATTGCCCAGCAGCTTGGTGATGGCGCCGGCGGTGGTGGCGGCAATGGTGCCGCCCACGGCGCTGCCCGCGCCGGGTATGAACTTCAGCATGCCCGACACGAGCGAGCGGCCGATCAGCGTGGCCGCCGAGGCGCCCAGGGTGGACGTGACCAGCGTGGTGATGGCGGTGGTGTCCAGTTCCATGCCGAAGGTGATGCCGATCTTGGCGATCATGCCCACCTGGATCGGCACCAGCGCGAAGGCATCGGAAAACGGAATGGGCGCGGCGGCGGCGGAGGCGGCCAGGCCGGCGGCCACGTTGACCTCTATCTCAGCCCGCTTTTTTTTTACTTCCAGGGCCTTCTTGTTGCGGGTGGACAGTGCGTTGGCGTAGGCCCGCTGCTGGGATTCGGGGATGTACTCGGCCGTGACCTCGATCAGCTTGTCCAGACCCATCGGCGGCAATTCCGCGTCCAGTTCCTCGATCCATTCCGGCAGCGCCCGCACCGCCACCACTTGCTTGGCGCGCGGCAGCAGGGCGCGCGCTTGTTCCACGAAGGGGCTGTTCTTGCGCGCCTTGGTCAGCACCACCACCACGGGGATGCCGGCGTTGGCCAGCATGTCGGCAAGCTCGATCTCGGCGTCTTCCACGCGATGGCTGCTGTCCTGGATGCAAAGCCAGGCCACGTGCAGGTGCTTGTCCTGGTCGTCGGACGCGGAGCGTTCCTGGATCAGGTCCGTCAACTGCTGGCGCGAGCGCGCGTAGTCGCCCACTTCCAGGCCGCGCGTGTCGATGATGGTCAGCGGGTGGCCGGGCTTGGTGTATTCCTGGGTGGTCTGGGTGACGGGTTTGCCCGCGCCGGTCCTGGCCAATTCGCCACGGAACACGGCATTGATCAGCGTGCTTTTGCCTACCCCCGTCTTGCCCGCGATCAGGATGTTCACGCGGCCCGCGCCGCGCGTGGCCGTGCTGATGGCGTCGGCGATGGCGTCCTGCAAGGCGGGGGAGTCGGGGCGTAGAGGCGGCATGGGGTAGGCGCGAAGGCGGAGGATTGAGCAACGATATCAGATGCGTCTGACATTCGCGCCAATAGCGATATTTTTGGCGCGGCTTGAACGAAGATCCGGGTTGATCGATAAGCCCGGCGTGTGGGCAGGCGCGCCGGGCTCAAAACAACCATTGCTGCCGTGGCGGGTGAGGAGACTTCGGACATGATGTTGGATATAAGCGTAGTGGTGATTTACCTGGCGGCGATGCTGCTGCTGGGCTGGTACGGCATGCGGCGCGCGAAGACGCATGAAGACTATCTGGTGGCGGGCCGCAACCTGGGGCCGGGCCTGTACATGGGCACCATGGCGGCCACGGTGCTGGGCGGCGCCAGCACGGTGGGCACGGTGAAGCTGGGGTACACGTACGGCCTGTCGGGGTTCTGGCTATGCGGGGCGCTGGGCCTGGGCATCATCGTGCTGAACCGGGTGTTGGCCAAGCCCTTGCTGAAACTGCGCATCTTTACCGTGACGCAGATCCTGGAACGGCGGTTCAGCACCGGCGCCAAGCACGTCAGCGCGCTGGTGATGATGGCCTATGCGCTGATGCTGGCCGCGACCTCCGTCATCGCCATCGGCACGGTGATGGAAGTGTTGTTCGAGCTGCCGTTCTGGGTGGCGGTGGTGGTGGGCGGCGGCGTTGTCGCGGTGTATTCCGCGCTGGGCGGCATGTGGTCGCTGACGCTGACCGACATCGTCCAGTTCGTGATCAAGACGGTTGGGCTGATGTTCGTGTTGCTGCCCATCTGCCTGATGCGGGTCGGGGGCTGGGACGAACTTGTCGCCCGCCTGCCCGCCGCCAGCTTCGACCTGACCTCGATTGGCTGGAGCACGATCATCACGTACTTCGTCATTTACTTCCTGGGCATCCTGATCGGCCAGGAAATATGGCAGCGCGTGTTCACCGCCCGCGATGAGCGCGTGGCGCGGGTGGCGGGCACCGCCGCCGGGCTGTACTGCATTGTGTACGGCCTGGTCGGCGCCTTGATCGGCATGACGGCACAGGTGCTGCTTCCCGGTTTGGAAAACGCCAACAACGCCTTCGCGGCCATCGTGCAATCGCAGTTGCCGGATGGCATACGCGGGCTGGTCATCGCCGCGGCGTTGGCGGCCATGATGTCGACCGCCAGCGCCACGATGCTGGCCACGGCCACCGTGCTGGCCGAAGACCTGCTGCCGGCCCTGCGTGGCGGGCGGTCTTTCAAGGACCTGCGCGTGCACCGCGTGATCACGTTGTTGGCGGCGCTGTCGGCGGTGGGCATTGCGCTGGTGGTGGACGACGTGCTCAGCGCGCTGACCTGCGCCTACAACCTGTTGGTGGGCGGCATGCTGGTGCCCTTGCTGGGCGCCATCTACTGGCGCCGCGCCACCACGGCCGGGGCCGTTGCCAGCATGTTGCTGGGCTGCGCCGCCGCGATCGTCTTCATGGTCAAGGACGGCCTGGCGGCCAACTCGCCGATCTACGCGGCGCTGGCAGCCAGCGCGGCCAGCTTCGTGCTGATCAGCCTGATGGGACGCGCCGGCGCGCCGTATGGCCAGGCGGCCGTGTCGCCGGCGGATGCCGACTGAACAATGCCAACCCTGTAGCGCCAACGCATCGGCGCCGCGTTATCGGCGCCACCTAATCGACTGCACCTAATCGACTGCACCTAATCGACTCCACCTAATCGACTCCACCTAATCGACCCCTTTCAGGAAGACAACATGCGCTTTACACCGGAACGCCTTGCTGCGCTGCGCGCCCGCTTCGGCGGAGACAACGAAGCCGCCATCCATGACGCCCACTTTCGGGCGGTGGCCGCGAACATCATCGACAACACCGGCACGCGCAGCGCGCCCTACGCGGGCATGCCCACCTTGCTGGACGCGCCCGCCCAATACATCGACTGGCAGTCGCCAGACTTCGGTGACCTGCAGGTGGCGCTGGCGGGTGTGCCGATGGATCTGGGCGCCAGCAACCGCAGCGGCTGCCGCTTTGGGCCACGCGCCTTGCGCGCCATTGAACGGGTCGGCCCGTACAACCACGTGCTGCGCTGTACACCCACGCGCGACCTGCGCGTGGCCGACATTGGCGACGTGCCCATGCGCAGCCGCTTCAGCCTGGAGCAATCGCACGAAGATATCGAAAGCGCCTATGCCCAGATCCAGGCGGCGGGCGTCATTCCCGTGTCGGTGGGCGGCGACCACTCCGTCACGCTGCCGATCCTGCGCGCGTTGGGGCGGCGCGAGCCGGTGTCCCTGATCCACTTTGACGCGCATTGCGACACGGGCGGGCCGTTCGACGGCAGCCGCTTCCATCATGGTGGCCCGTTCCGGCAGGCAGTGCTGGACGGTGTGTTGGACCCCACCCGCACCATCCAGATCGGCATTCGAGGGTCGGCGGAATACCTGTGGGAATTCTCGTACGAATCCGGCATGACGGTGGTGCATGCGGAAGACATCGCGCGGGTGGGCGTGCCCGCGGTCATTGCGCGCGCCCGCGACATCGTCGGCGACACGCCGGTGTATGTCTCGTTCGATATCGATTGCCTGGACCCCGCCTTCGCGCCCGGCACGGGCACGCCAGAGGTCGGGGGCGTGACGGTGCGCGAAGCGCAGGCGATATTGCGCGGGCTCGCCGGCATCGACATCATCGGTGGCGACGTGGTCGAAGTGGCGCCCGCCTATGACGCCACGGCAAACACGGCGCACGCGGGGGCGCAGATCCTGTTTGAAATCCTCAGCCTGATCAGCATTCGGCATGCGGGCTGAAGGGGCCGGATCGCCGCGCTGGAAAGTCGCTTGCAATTGCCTATCGCTTTGCCGCAAATGGTAATGGAAGGTTCCAGCGCGGTGGGCGTCGTGCCTAATCGTGTTTAGTACGGCGGGCACGGTGCCGATGCACGGAAATGGTGCCGATTCGGCGCATTCGGCACCCTTCGTTCCGCTATGTGGGAAGGCCGCTTTCCGCCCGGTGCACGCCCCGAAATAGGGGGCGAATGCGCCCATTCCACGTTGTTACATCTCAAATGTTTCTAAGCTCCTGGGACGGGGGGCGTCTGCGTAGAATCAGCGCCTCGTAAGGTTTCGCCGCGCTTTCAGCGGCACCATTCATGACCCGGTTTGCCCTCGTTCCCCGTTTGCTTCGCTCGCGTCCTTTGACCAAGGGCTTTCGCTATCTTTACCGCTATACACAGGGTGGGGCCTATCGGCACAACGAGACGCTGTGGCCGCTGGTGAAGGTGCGCCGCGAAGGCCGCGAACGGCTGGTGGCGTGTGATCTTGTCGGCGTGCGTGGCCCGGTGACGCTGCCAATGGCGCAGGTGCCGCAAGACATACGCGGCGACGCACATTTGATTCTTAGCGGCCCCTCGGTCGCCCAGATCGACTATGCGCGGTGCCATCTGGACACTGTCATGGGCGTGAACGGATCCATCGCGCTGCAACGCGCGCATCCGACGTTGCGCTTTCATTACTACGCGATGCTGGATGCGGGCTTCGTCAAGCGTCGGCGCGATCTGGTGGCGGACGTGCTGTCGCAAGACCTGCTGCTGTTCGTGACGCCCGAGGTGTATCGCTGGATCTCGTTCCTGTTCGATGCGAAGGCGGTTCGCTGTCGCATCGCGCTGTTTGAAGAAGTGCATCAGCGTGCGCTACAACCGCGCGCGCAGCCGGACGAGCTGGAAGCGCAGTTGGCCACAGACCCCGAGCTGGTGCTGTTTGACGCGCACAACCCCCAGCACGCGCACGGCTTCAGCTTGAACCCGGCGCGCGGGCTTTTCGGTGGCGGCACCGTCGCCTACACGGCGCTGCAACTGTTGGCCTGGATGGGCGCCCGCACGCTGTACTTGCATGGCCTGGACCTGAGCGCCGCAGCGGGTCCGCGTTTTTATGAACAACCCGGCGCGCAGTTGGCCACCGCGCTGGACCGGCAGTTTGCCGGACACATCGAACCCGCGTTCCGACAGGCCAGCCGCCTGTTGGCAGAGCGCGGCGTCAAGGTCTACAACCTGTCGGTCGACAGCCGCCTGGGCGACGACGTGTTCGAAAAGCGTCATTGGAGCTGTTTGCTCAATCAAGGGGAATCTCCGCCTTCCCCGCAACGGCTTTCAGGCCTTTCATGATGAAAATTCTCTACACCAACTTTCACCAGGGCGACGGGGGCGGTCACACCACCTACGTCATGTCCTTGGCGCGCATGCTGCGCCAGCGCGCCCAGATCACGGTTGCCGCGCCGCGCGGCAGCCGTCTTCTGGCCGAGGCGGACGCCTTGCCCGGCGTGCATTCGATCGACCTGGAATTCAAGGGCCGGCCCTTCCAGCAGTTGGGCGCCTTGCACCGCCTGCGCACGCTGCTGCGCAAGGAACGGTTCGACGTCATTCACGTGAACGGCTCCGCCGACCATCGTCTTTGCATGCTGGCCGCCGTGGGCATGGGCGCCAAGCGCCCGTTCATCGTCTATACGCAGCACAACGACCGCAACGCCAAGAGCCTGGGCGTGCGCGTGCGGGCCAAGTGGGGCACCAATCGCGTCATCTGCGTCTGCGGCCACACGTTCCGGCGCATGAAGGAATCGGTGTACCGCGATGAAGACCTGCGCGTGGTGCTCAATGGCGTGGACACGCAGAAGTACCAGCCGGCGACCCCCGAACAAGCCGCGCAGGCACGCGCCGCGCTGTTGCCCGAGGGCATGCGGCGCCGCTTCGTGATCGGCAGCAATGCCGGCACGGCGTCCTACAAGAATTGGTTGGACATGGTGACCGCCGTGTCGCTTTTGCCCGAGCATCAGCGCGACCAGGTCGTTATCCTGATTGCCGGCAAGGAACCTGATGCCGAACAGCGCCAGCGCGTGGCCGATCTGGCCATGACGCATCAGGTGGTGTTCACGGGGCTGCTCGATGACGTGCGCCCCGTCCTGGCCGCGCTGGATGTGGGCTTTGTGTTGTCGTCCCGGCTGGAGACGATTTCATTCGCCTGCCGCGAAATGATGGCGGCCGGCAAGCCGGTCATCGTCAGCAAGGTGGGCGGGCTGACCGAGAACGTCACCGACGGCCGCAACGGCTGGGTGGTGAATCCGGGGGCGGTGAGCAGCGTAATGACCACGGTATCCGCCATCCTGAACGACCGCGGCGTCCTCGCGCGGATGGGCGAGGACGCCCGCAACACGGCGTTGCGGGAATTTTCGCTGGCGCAGTTTGTGGGTCAGACCGAGCAGGTATACCTGGAGGGCAGGACGCCCGGCCGACAATTCGGCCTGACGTCCTGACCCTCTCGCGGACTACTCGCTATACGACTTCGTGCTGTACAGGCTGACGGGTAGCAGGTTCAGCACCGGCAGGCCGGACACCGGGTCCTTGGCCTGCGTGTCGATGTAGGTCTGCAGCACGTCGGCGTCCAGTACGCCGATATCCTGGCGGCGTTCGGCGGGCACGTTGGCAAGGGTCTTGTACCCGTCGCCGCCCGTCGCGTTGAAGCTCAGCACGAACAGCTTGTAGGTGCGGGCGGCGTCCAGCGCTTGCCAGGTGGACGTGGCGGCATCCAGCACTTCAATGTTGGTCACGCGGTTGCCTTGCGCCTGCGCACCGTTCACGTCCCAACGCAGGCCGCCGGTATACGGGTAGGGGCCGGTTGACCCGCCCGCGCCGAAGACCGCCTGCATGCCGTCTTCCAACATGCCCTTGACCTCGGCGCCCGTGATGTCCAGCCGCCACAGCATGTTGCCGAACGGCACCACCTCGATCACGTTGGCCGCGGTCACGTTGCCTTTGAGCGCCACGCGCACGCCGCCACCGCTTTGCAGCGTGATGTCGGCGCCGCCGTAGCTGGCGTTGGCGACTTCCAGGTACGCTTGCGCCACCAGTTGCTGGATGTCGCCGCCGCGCAGGTCGACGCTGCCCAATGTGTTGCAGTCGGCGCTGGACCGGCTGCGGTCGCGCGTCAGGCCCGGCACGCGGCGCGAGCACAGTTCCTGCGGCACCGACGCCACGACGCTGGCGCTGAACACGTCGACCTTGTCCTTGAAGGGCTGTAGTACCGCGCTGGCCTGGGCATCCGGCTGCTGGATGCGCAGAAAGCCGCTGGCCGCCACATCGGCAAGCATGGCGGTGTTGTCGGCGGCGGCGGGGGCGGCGCCCACCATCGTCAGCGCATCGCCCATCAGCACATGGGGCGTGCCGGCGCATTCGGTCACGTCGCCGTTGGCGTCGAAGCTGACTTTCAGTTCGCCCACGACCTGTGAGTATTCCCAGGCCTGTACCAGGCAGACGCGCTTGCCGTCCTTGTTCTGCAACACGGTCGGGTAGGCGCCCGACGGCGTTCCCACGCCGTAGTCCACCATGGCATCGGGACCCAGCAAGGTATGCGAATCGCCGCCCACCACCACGTCCACGCCGCTCAAGGTCGGGATGATCTGCTTGTCGTAGCCATAGCCGATATGGCTCAGCACCACGATCTTGTTCACGCCCTGGGCACGCAGCGCATCAATCTGCGTTTGCGCTGCGATGGCTTCGTCCGAAAACAGCGTGCCGGCGTCCGGGCTGGACGACTGCTGCGTCTTGTTGGCAATCGTCAGGCCGATGAGGCCGATGGACTGGCCATCGCGTTGCAGCACGATGGACGGCTTGACCAGGCCCGGCGCACGCGATGGATTCAACGCGGACCCGTCGGCAAAGGTGACGTTGGCGCTTAGCAAGGGGGTCTGGCACGTGCCCGCGTGCAGCAGGTCGATGAAGCGCTTCAAGCCGCTGTCGCCCTTGTCGAACTCGTGGTTGCCCACCGCCATCGCGTCAAAGCACACGGTGTTCATCATGGCCGCGTCGGCCTCGCCGGGTTCGCCCGCGCGGTTGAAGTACAGCGTGCCGGTATTGGCGTCGCCGGCGTGCAGCTTCAGCACATTGGCGGACTGGGCCGCCAGCGTGTTGATGGCGCCGGTCACACGCGGAAAGCCGCCCACGTCCACGTTCACGGTCACCGGCGTGCCGGCGGCGTTCTTGAGTTTCAGGTCTTTCTTCTTGCTGTCCAGCGTGGAGTGATGATCGTTGATGTGCAGGATCGTCAGTTCCATCGGCCGGCTGGCGGCCGGTTGTTCCGGTGCGGGCTGTTCCGGCGCCGGGTTGCCCGACGGCTCGTCATCGTTGTCGTCGCCGCCGCAGCCGGCCAGCAACAGGGCGCTCAGCATGGCGGCGCCCGCAGTCCTCTTCCACGTATTCATTCGTGTGATCCCTCGTTGTTGAAGGGCGAATGGTTGCGTTGGAAGATGACGTGAAGATGAATGACAACGCTGTCATGAAGACACGCGGACCTGTCTTGCGCGTGTCATGAAAAAAGGCCCGGCGCATCCTGCGCCGGGCCTGTCGTATGCCGCGTCGGAGGCGAACGTTAGAAGTGGATCACGGTGCGGATCGACTTGCCTTCATGCATCAGGTCGAAGGCTTCGTTGATGCGTTCCAGGGGCAGCGTGTGCGTCACGAACGGGTCCAGGTCGATCTTGCCGCTCATGGCGTCTTCGACCATGCCCGGCAGTTGCGTACGGCCCTTCACACCACCGAACGCCGAACCGCGCCACACGCGGCCGGTGACCAGTTGGAACGGGCGCGTGCTGATTTCCTGGCCCGCGCCGGCCACGCCGATGATGATGCTTTCGCCCCAACCCTTGTGGCAGCATTCCAGCGCCGCGCGCATCACGTGCACGTTGCCGATGCATTCGAACGAGAAGTCCACGCCGCCATCGGTCAGTTCGACGATGACATCCTGGATGGGCTTGTCGTAGTCCTTTGGGTTGATGCAGTCGGTGGCGCCCATGGCGCTGGCTAGCACGAACTTGTTCGGGTTGGTGTCCACGGCGATGATGCGGCCGGCCTTGGCCTGCACCGCGCCCTGGATCACGGCCAGGCCGATGCCGCCCAGGCCGAACACGGCGACCGTATCGCCCTCCTTGACCTTGGCGGTGTTGTGCACGGCGCCCAGGCCGGTGGTGACGCCGCAGCCCAGCAGGCAGACTTTTTCATGGGGGGCGGCGGGGTTGATCTTGGCCAGCGAGATCTCGTTGACGACCGAGTATTCGCTGAAGGTCGAGCAGCCCATGTAGTGGTAGAGCGGCTTGCCTTCGTAGCTGAAGCGCGAGGTGCCGTCGGGCATCACACCCTTGCCTTGGGTGGCGCGCACCTTCTGGCACAGGTTGGTCTTGCCGGACAGGCAGAACTTGCACTCGCGGCATTCGGCCGTGTAGAGCGGAATGACGTGGTCACCGGGTTTCAGGGACGTGACGCCTTCGCCCACTTCCACGACGATGCCCGCGCCCTCGTGGCCCAGCACGGCGGGAAACAGGCCTTCGGGGTCATCACCGCTAAGCGTGAAGGCGTCGGTATGGCAGACACCGGTGTGGGTGATCTGCACCAGCACCTCGCCGCGCTGCGGGGGCGCGACGTCGATTTCAACGATTTCCAGCGGCTTGCCGGGTCCGAATGCGACTGCTGCGCGTGATTTCATAGTTGTGCTCCACGAATGTCGGGGGAATTACTTCAAATAGGAACGGACGATGCGCATCAGCTGATCGACTTCGGCTTCGGCGTCGATCCCGGCGTGTTGCGGCCCGCCCTGGGCGGATTGCAGGAAGGTTTCCCGGAGATGGCTTTCCAGCACCTCGGCCATCAGGCCGGTGGCGGCGCCGCGCAAGGCGGCCAGTTGCTGTAACAGCGCCCCGCATTCCGTGCCCTCGTTGACCGCGCGTTCCAATGCTAACGCCTGCCCCTGGATACGGCGCAAGCGGGTGACGACACGTTTTTTTTCTTCCGGCGAATGCGGCACGGCAGGCTCCGAAAACGATACAGGGGGGGAGTATACGGAAAGCGGCGGGCGATTCGCAAGTCATGTGTACCTGTCTATACTGGAGGCCAATTTTTGACCGCCCCAGCGGCGCCCACCCAGGATTCTTCCGTGGCTTCTCCTCCCCCCCGATTGCCCGTCCAGACCAACGCCCTGCCCGCGCCCTTGTATGCGCAGGTCAAGCAGATGATTGCGCAACAGATCCGCACAGGCGCCTGGCCCGCGCACTACCGCGTGCCCTCGGAAAGCGAGCTGGTTGATGAGCTGGGGTTCAGCCGCATGACGATCAATCGCGCGCTGCGCGAGCTGACCGCCGAAGGCTTGCTGGTGCGGATGCAGGGCGTGGGTACGTTCGTGGCGCAGCCCAAGGCGCGGTCGGCGCTGTTCGCGGTGAACAACATCGCGGATGAAATCGCGGCGCGCAACCATCACCATCACAGCCGCGTGGTGCGCCTGGTTGAAGAACCGGCCGGCCCGGAGCAGGCCCAGGCGCTGGAGCTGCGCCCGGGGCAGCCGGTATTCCATTCCGTGATCGTGCATTTTGAAGACGACGTGCCGATCCAGTTGGAAGACCGTTACGTCAATGTGCGGCTGGCGCCCGACTACCTGAAGCAGGACTTCACGCAACACACGCCCTATGAGTACCTGACGCGCGTGGCGCCGCTGAGCGAGGGCGAGCACGTGGTCGAAGCCATTCTGGCCAAGCCGCGCGAATGCCAGTTGTTGCAGATCGAGCGCAACGAACCGTGTTTGCTGATCCGCCGCCGTACCTGGTCGGGCGACCGCGCGGTGACGCTTGCCCGCCTGATCCACCCCGGGTCGCGGCATCGTCTGGAAGGCAAGTTCACGACATGACAGCGCGCAACATCCGTTTGTATCAAGCCGCCGATTATCCGCGCATGCCGTGGAAGAACGGCGGAGGCACCACGCAAGAGGTCGCCCGCAATCCTGGAGACAGCAGCGCTGCGTTTGAGTGGCGCTTGTCGATTGCCGATGTGGCGCAGGATGGGGGGTTTTCGGCGTTCAATGGCTATCAGCGGGTTATCACCGTGCTTGAAGGCCAGGGAATTCAGTTGACGGTTGATGGCCGCGAGCAAACGCCGTTGACGTCACGCCAGGCCTACGCATTTCCGGGGAATGCGCGGGTGGATTGCCGTTTGCTGGATGGGCCGATCCGGGATTTCAACTTGATCTATGCGCCCCAGCGCTATCAGGCGCGCCTGCAATGGGCATCGGCGCCGTGGGTGTTTCATAGCGCCGCGCCCATCGTGCTGGTGCTGAACGCGGGCGGTATGTTGGGGGTGCGAGTGGATGGTGAGGCGCACGCGCTGCCGTCACGATATGACTGCCTGCACAGTGATGGGCCGTTGGAGCTGGTGGAATATCGGCTGGAAGGCGAAGTCGATGCCTGCGTGATCGAACTAACGCCCCGGTAGGATGGGTGAAGCGCGAACAAACAATGAAAAGAACCCGACTGCGGGCCGCGCGCAACCCATCAAGTAGCGGTTGCGTGGTAGCCGACTTCGTTTAGAACGCGTTTGCGCTGTAGCCAGCTTCGTTAGAACGCGGCTGTGCTGTGGCCAATCGTGTTTAGAACCCTGGGCTGCTTGATGGGTTGCGCGCGTTGGGCGGTTGGGGTTCTTAGCTTGAGCCTTGCGCGCTCCACCCATCCTACGGGCCCGAGCCGGCGTACGTAGGATGGGTGAAGCGCGAACAAACAATGAAAAGAACCCAACCGCGGATCGCGCGCAACCCATCAAGCAGCGGTTGCGCTGTGGCAGGCGTCGTTTAGAAACGGGGCTGTGCTGTAGCCAGCTTCGTTGAAAACGCGGTTGTGCTGTGGCCAATCGCGTTTAGAACCCTGCGCTGCTTGATGGGTTTCGCGCGTTGGGCGGTTGGGTTCTTGCCTTGAGTCTTGCGCGCTCCACCCATCCTACGGGCCCGAGCCGGCGTACGTAGGATGGGTGAAGCGCGAATAAACCATGAAAAGAACCCACCTGCGGATCGCGCGCAACCCATCTATCAGCCGCGCCCACAACTCCCTCCCTCCATTCGGGTATTCCCTTATCAAAATTTCGCTTATCTAGGCTTGTATATACAACCCTAGGCGTCCTATGATGCGGGCAACCGCTGCGTGGGGAACTTCGCGGCAGAACCGATCAAGGAGACTCTCTTGGACCAATCGAACCGATACCGCGATGTCGTGATCCGTGCCGCGCGCGGCAATAAGCTGACCGCCAAGAGCTGGTTGACCGAAGCGCCGTTGCGCATGTTGATGAACAACCTTGACCCGGACGTCGCCGAGAACCCCAAGGAACTGGTCGTGTACGGCGGCATTGGCCGTGCCGCCCGCAACTGGGATTGCTATGACAAGATCGTTGAATCGCTCACCAACCTGAACGACGACGAAACCTTGTTGGTGCAGTCGGGCAAGCCGGTAGGCGTGTTCAAGACCCATGCCAATGCGCCGCGCGTGCTGATCGCCAATTCCAACCTGGTGCCGCACTGGGCCACCTGGGAACACTTCAACGAGCTGGACGCCAAGGGCTTGGCCATGTACGGCCAGATGACGGCCGGCAGTTGGATCTACATCGGCAGCCAGGGCATCGTGCAGGGCACCTACGAAACCTTTGTGGAAGCCGGCCGCCAGCACTACGGCGGCAACCTGACCGGCCGCTGGGTGCTGACCGCGGGTCTGGGCGGCATGGGCGGCGCGCAGCCGCTGGCCGCCACCTTGGCCGGCGCATGTTCTCTGAACATCGAATGCCAGCAAGCCAGCATCGACTTCCGCCTGCGCACCCGCTATGTGGACGAACAAGCCACTGACCTGGACGACGCGCTGGCGCGCATTGCCGCGTACACGAAGGAAGGCCGCGCGGTGTCCATCGCGCTGTGCGGCAACGCCGCCGACATCCTGCCCGAACTGGTGCGCCGTGGCGTCAAGCCCGACATGGTTACCGACCAGACCAGCGCGCACGATCCGCTTAACGGCTATCTGCCCGCCGGCTGGACCTGGCAGGAATACCGCGAACGCGCCAAGCGCGAGCCCGCCGTCGTCATCAAGGCCGCCAAGCAATCGATGGCCGTCCACGTGCAAGCCATGCTGGCCTTCAAGCGCCAGGGCATTCCCACCTTTGACTACGGCAACAACATTCGCCAGATGGCCAAGGAAGAAGGCGTGGCCGACGCCTTCGACTTCCCCGGCTTCGTGCCCGCCTACATCCGGCCGCTGTTCTGCCGGGGCGTGGGCCCGTTCCGCTGGGCCGCGCTGTCCGGCGACCCGCAAGACATCTACAAGACGGACGCCAAGGTCAAGGAACTGATTCCGAACGACGAGCACCTGCACCGCTGGCTGGCCATGGCGCGCGAGCGCATCAGCTTCCAGGGCCTGCCGGCGCGCATCTGCTGGGTGGGCCTGGGCGAACGCGCGAAGCTGGGCCTGGCCTTCAATGAAATGGTCCGCTCGGGCGAACTGTCCGCGCCCGTCGTCATTGGCCGTGACCATCTGGATTCCGGGTCGGTCGCCAGCCCCAACCGCGAAACCGAATCCATGCGCGACGGCTCGGACGCCGTGTCCGACTGGCCGCTGCTGAACGCCTTGCTGAACACCGCCAGCGGCGCCACCTGGGTGTCGCTGCACCATGGCGGCGGCGTGGGCATGGGGTTCTCGCAGCACTCCGGCATGGTCGTGGTGTGCGACGGCACCGACGAGGCCGCCGAGCGCATCGCCCGCGTGCTGACCAACGACCCGGCTACGGGCGTGATGCGGCATGCGGACGCGGGCTACGACATCGCCATCGACTGCGCGAAAGAGCAGGGGCTGAACCTGCCCATGGTCACGGGCCAACGCTAAAGCCACACCCGTTCCAATTCCGCCAACCCGCGTGGGGCGCCATCGGCAACGATCGGCCCCACGCCACCCACGAGGCAACGCGATGGTGCAGGCAAGCGAGGCAGGGTCCACGCCGCTTATCGAACGGCGTTCCATCGACTACATTCCGGCGTCCGAACGGCACGGCAAGCTCTACAGCCAGTTCACGCTGTGGATGGGCGCCAACCTTCAGATCACCGCCATCGTCACGGGCGCGTTGGCGGTGGTGCTGGGCGGCGACGTGTTCTGGTCCTTGATCGGGCTGTTCATCGGGCAGGTGCTGGGTGGTGTGGTGATGGCGCTGCATGCGGCGCAGGGGCCAAAGCTGGGCTTGCCGCAAATGATCTCCAGCCGTGTGCAGTTCGGCGTGTATGGCGCGGCGATACCCATCGTGCTGGTGTGCCTGATGTACCTGGGCTTCACGGCCACGGGCACGGTGTTGTCGGGCCAGGCGCTGGGGCAGTTGTTCGGCGTGAGCGACACCATCGGCATCCTGATATTCGCGTCGGTCATCGTGGTGGCCACGCTGTTTGGCTATCGGGTCATTCACATCATCGGGCGCATCGCCACCGTGTTCGGCCTGATCGCGTTCGTGTACCTGTTCAGCCGCGTCATTGCCGTGGGCGATGTGGGCCAGTTGCTGCAGATCCGGCATTTTGCGTGGGGGCCGTTCCTGCTGGCGGTGTCACTGGCCGCGTCCTGGCAGATTGCCTATGGGCCTTATGTGGCCGACTACTCGCGCTACCTGCCCAGTTCGACCTCGTCGGTGAAGACGTTCCTGGCGGTAGGGCTGGGTTCGGTGCTGGGCGCGCAGATTGCCATGGTGCTGGGCGTGCTGGCCGCGGCGATGTCGGCCGGGCAGTTCGCGGGGCGGGAAGTCGCGTACATCGTGGGCCTGGGCGGCACGGGCACGATGGCGGCGCTGCTGTACTTCAGCATCGCGTTTGGAAAGGTCACGATATCTACGCTGAATTCCTACGGCAGCTTCATGTGCATCGCGACCATCGTCAGCGGGTTTCGTGGGCATGTCGACATTACACGGCGCCAGCGCGCGGTAGCCGTGGTGTTGATCGTGGGTGCCGCCACGGCGGTGGCATTGGTGGGCCAGCATTCCTTCCTGAACGCATTCAAGTCCTTCATCCTGTTCCTCCTGGCCTTCTTCGTGCCCTGGAGCGCGGTGAACCTGGTGGACTACTACTTCGTGAATCGCGAACGCTATGACGTGGCCGCGCTGTCCGACC
Organism: Achromobacter sp. JUb104; assembly: GCF_024806975.1. Taxonomy (NCBI): domain Bacteria; kingdom Pseudomonadati; phylum Pseudomonadota; class Betaproteobacteria; order Burkholderiales; family Alcaligenaceae; genus Achromobacter; species Achromobacter sp. JUb104. Next base: position 146,133 of record NZ_JANUEY010000004.1, read on the forward strand.
CCAACGGCCGCTATGGCCGCTGGAACCTGCCCGGCATCCTGGTCTACGCCTTCGGCGTATTGGTACAGATGCCGTTCATCTCGACCAAGCTTTATACCGGCCCGATGGTCGAACGCCTGGGTGGCGTGGACATCTCGTGGATCATCGGCCTGATCGTTCCCAGCATTCTTTATTACCTATTTGCCCGCCGCGATACGCGGCTTGCGGCGCACGCGCCGGCATGACGGCCGGCCTGACCACCCCATTGCAAGACGCCGAAGCACCGGCGCAGGAGAAAAAAATGGAATTGCACTTGAAACCCGGCCACCTCACCTTGGCCGACTTGCGGCGCGTCTACCAGGAGCCGGTCCGCTTGACGCTGGATGCGGGCGCGGCGGACGCCATCGACGCCAGCGTGGCGACCGTTGAACGGCTGATCGCCGAGGGCCGCACGGTGTATGGCATCAACACGGGCTTTGGCTTGTTGGCGTCCACCAAGATCGCGCGCGAAGACCTCGAAGCGCTGCAAAGTTCGCTGGTGCGCTCGCACGCGGCGGGCGTGGGCGAGCCCCTGGATGACGCCATGGTGCGGCTGATCATGGTCTTGAAGATCAACAGCCTGGCGCGTGGTTATTCCGGTATCCGCCGCCACGTTATCGACAGCCTGATCGCGATGGTGAACGCGGGCGTTTATCCGCATATTCCGCTAAAAGGCTCGGTGGGCGCCTCGGGTGACCTGGCGCCGTTGGCGCATATGTCCATCGTGCTGCTGGGCGAAAGCCGCGCGCGGTATCAAGGCGAGTGGTTGCCCGCGCAGGAAGCGTTGGCGCGCGCCGGCCTCGTGCCGCTGACGCTGGCGGCCAAGGAAGGGCTGGCGCTGTTGAACGGTACGCAGGTGTCCACGGCCTACGCCCTGCGCGGTTTGTTCGACGCCGAAGACATGATGGCGGCCGGACTGGTGTGCGGCAGTCTCAGCGTGGAAGCCATGCTGGGTTCGCGCGTGCCATTCGATGCGCGCATTCACGCCGCGCGCGGCCAGCCGGGCCAGATCGCCGTGGCCGGCGTCTATCGCGACCTGCTGGGCCAGGACAGCGAAGTGGGCCATTCGCACGCCGATTGCGAAAAGGTGCAAGACCCGTACTCCCTGCGCTGCCAGCCCCAGGTGATGGGCGCCTGCCTGACGCAGATCCGCCACGCCGCGCATGTGCTGCAAATTGAATCCAACGCCGTGTCGGACAACCCGCTGGTGTTCGTGTCCCAGGGCGACGTGATCTCGGGCGGCAACTTCCATGCCGAACCCGTGGCCATGGTGGCGGACAACCTGGCCTTGGCGCTGGCCGAAATCGGCGCGCTGTCTGAACGACGCATTGCGCTGATGATGGACAAGCACATGTCGCAGTTGCCGCCGTTCCTGGTCGCCAAGGGTGGCGTGAATTCGGGCTTCATGATTGCCCAGGTGACCGCCGCCGCGCTGGCCAGCGACAACAAGGCGCTGGCGCATCCGGCCAGCGTGGACAGCATGCCCACGTCGGCCAACCAGGAAGACCACGTATCGATGGCGCCCAACGCCGGCAAGCGGCTCTGGGCCATGGCAGACAACGTGCGCGACATCCTGGCCATCGAATGGCTGGGCGCGTGCCAGGGGCTGGACTTCCGTGAAGGCTTGAAGACATCGCCCCAGCTTGAACAGGCGCGCCGCGTACTGCGCGAGCAAGTGCCGCACTACGAAGAAGACCGCTTCTTCGCGCCGGACATCGCCGCCGCCAGCAGCCTGATATCGGCGCAGGTCCTGAACGGGTTGATGCCCGCGGGGCTGCTGCCGAGCCTTTGATTTTCCTCTTTGCGGCCGTCGCCTGACGGCCGCATTCCCGCGCTGTGCGTACGCGCCCGTAGAAGGCGCTCGCACGGCGTGATGCTGCACGCCTATAACAAGTACGGAGACGGAAATGCAAGCTGAAACGCAGGATCTGAAACGGGGGCTAAACGCCAGGCACATACGCTTCATGGCGTTGGGATCGGCCATCGGCACGGGCCTGTTCTATGGATCGGCCAAGGCCATCCAGGACGCCGGCCCGTCGGTGCTGATCGCCTATCTGATTGCCGGCGCGGCCGTGTACATGGTGATGCGCGCGTTAGGGGAAATGGCGGTCAGAAACCCCGTGTCCGGGTCCTTCGGGCAGTACGCCACCAGCTACCTCGGACCCATCGCGGGCTTTTTGACGGGGTGGACTTATGCCTTCGAGATGATCATCGTCTGCCTGGCCGACGTGACCGCCTTCGGCTTGTACATGGGGTTCTGGTATCCGGACGTGCCGCGCTGGATCTGGGTGCTGTCCATCGTGTTCTTCATCGGCGCCATCAACCTGTGTTCGGTAAAGGTGTTTGGTGAACTGGAATTCTGGCTGTCGTTGCTGAAGGTGGGCGCGATTATCGCCATGATTGCCGGCGGCTTGGGCATCATGCTGTTCGGCTTCGGCTTGAATGTGGACAGCGCGGCGACGGGTGTGCATAACCTGTGGGAGCACGGCGGCTTCATGCCTAACGGCGTGGGCGGGCTGATCGCGTCGCTGGCGGTGGTGGTGTTTGCTTTTGGCGGCATCGAGATCATCGGCATCACGGCGGGAGAAGCCAAGGACCCCGGCCGCACCATCCCGCGCGCCATCAACGCGGTGCCGCTGCGCATTTTGCTGTTCTATGTGCTGACGCTGTTCGTGCTGATGTCAATTTTCCCGTGGACGCAGATCGGTAGCCAGGGCAGTCCCTTCGTGCAGATCTTTGACGGGCTGGGCATCAAGTCGGCGGCCACCATCCTGAATATCGTGGTGATCTCGGCGGCCGTGTCGGCCATCAACAGCGACATCTTTGGCGCGGGCCGCATGCTCTACGGCATGGCCCGCCAAGGCCAGGCACCGCGCGGCTTCGCGGCGGTGTCCAAATCCGGCGTGCCGTGGATGACGGTGGTGGTGATGACCGTGGCGCTGCTGCTGGGCGTGCTGCTGAACTACCTGATACCCGAAGACGTGTTCGTGCTGATTGCGTCGATTGCCACCTTCGCGACCGTGTGGGTGTGGCTGATGATTCTGTTGTCGCAGGTGGCGATGCGGCGCAAGATGAGTCCTGCGGAAATCGCCGACCTGAAGTTCCCGGTGCCGTTCTGGCCGATCGGGCCGCTGTTGGCGATTGCGTTCCTGGTGTTCGTGATCGGGGTCCTGGGGTATTTTCCGCGCACGCAGATGGCCTTGGTCGTGGGCGCGGTGTGGATTGCGTTGCTGTGCGTGGCGTACCGCTACCTGGTCCTGCCGCGCGGTCCCAGCGGCGGCATCCCGGTGCCGGTGGCGCAGGGGTCCGACTGATGGGATTGACTGATGGGTCCGACTGACCGAGTACGGCGCCCGCCACCCCCCAGTGGCGCGGCGCCGGTTTCAAGGAGTATGTGCATGAGACAGATCTGGCGACATTGCCACGCGGCCACCATGGCGGGCGGCGCCTATTCGGTGATTGAAGGCGCGGCCATCGTGACCCAAGCGGACCGCATCGAATGGATCGGCCACGAAGCGGACCTGCCGTCGGTGGATGCCGCGCATGAACACGACCTGGGCGGCGCGTGGGTGACGCCCGGGCTGATTGACTGCCACACGCACCTGGTCTTTGGCGGCAACCGCAGCAAGGAATTCGAACAGCGGCTGCAAGGCGTGGACTACGCAACGATTGCGGCGCAGGGCGGTGGTATCGCCAGCACGGTGCGCGCCACGCGCGAGGCGTCCGAAGACGCGCTGTATGTCAGCGCCCGCCAACGCGCGCTGCATCTGCTGCAAGATGGCGTGACGACGGTGGAGGTCAAGTCGGGCTACGGCCTGGACCTGCCCAATGAACGCAAGATGCTGCGTGTGGCGCGGCGCCTGGGCCAGACACTGCCGATGACCGTGCAGGCCACCTGTCTGGCCGCGCACGCGCTGCCGCCGGAATTCGTGGGGCGCTCGGATGACTACATCGACGAAGTGGCGCGGCGCATGCTGCCGGTGCTGGCGGCCGAAGGGCTGATTGATGCCGTGGATGCGTTCTGCGAGCACCTGGCGTTTTCCCCCGAGCAGGTCGAGCGGGTGTTCCAGGCCGCCAAGCACCTGGACCTGCCCGTGAAGCTGCATGCCGAGCAATTGTCTTCGCTGCATGGCGCATCGCTGGCCGCCCGCTATGGGGCCTTGTCGGCGGACCATCTGGAATACCTGACCGAAAGCGATGTGCGGGCGATGGCGGATGCCGGCACCGTGGCGGTGCTATTGCCAGGCGCGTTCTACGCGCTGCGTGAAACGCAGTTGCCACCCGTGGACCTGCTGCGCCGCCACGGCGTGCCCATTGCGATTTCAACCGACCTGAACCCGGGCACGTCGCCCGTGCTGTCGTTGCGCTTGATGCTGAGCATGGCGTGCACGCTGTTCAAGATGACGCCGGAAGAGGCTTTGGCGGGCGCCACGGTGAACGCGGCGCGCGCGCTGGGCCTGCATGCCACGCATGGTGCGCTGGAACCCGGCAAGGTGGCGGACTTTGTCGCGTGGCGCGTGGCGCATCCGGCTGAGTTGGCGTACTGGATTGGCGGGGATATTCCGAAGCGCGTGATCCGTCACGGCGCGCTGGTGGATGTGGCGGCGCTGGCCTGAAGCCGTCTGGGTTCAGGCCAGCGTGCGCACCTCGCGTCAGGCCGCGATAGCCATCTGCCGTCTGTCCTGGATCAGCGCCGGCAGGCGGAACGCGCTGACGGCGCCTTGCAGGCGTTGAGCCTGGGTTTCCAGCGACGAGGCGGCCGCGGCGGCCTCTTCAACCAGCGCGGCGTTCTGCTGCGTGACCTGGTCCATCTGATTCACGGCGGTATTGACCTGGTCGATGCCCGTCACCTGCTCCTGCGACGCCGTGGCAATGTCATTGACCAGCAGCGTCAGGCGTTCGATGGTCTCCAGGATTTCCTGCATGGTGCGCCCGGCTGCTTCGACCTGCGCCGAACCGGCCTGCACGGTGGCGCTGGACGCCGACAGCAGTTGCTTGATCTCTTTCGCGGCTCCGGCGCTGCGCTGCGCCAGCGACCGCACTTCGGCGGCTACCACGGCAAAGCCCTTGCCTTCCTCGCCCGCGCGCGCGGCCTCGACCGCCGCGTTCAGCGCCAGGATGTTGGTCTGGAAGGCAATGCCGTCGATGACGCCGACGATGTCTTCGATGCGGCCCGAGTCCTGCGCAATTTCGCGCATGGTGCTCACCGCTTCCTGCACGGCCATGCCGCCGCGCTGCACCACCTGGCTGGCGGTGGCCGCCATCTGGTTGGCCTGGCGGGCGTTCTCGGCGTTGCTGGTCACGGTGGACAGCAATTGCTCCATGCTGGCGGCGGTTTCTTCCAGGGACGCGGCCTGCTGCTCGGTGCGGCTGGACAGGTCCTGATTGCCGGCCGCGATTTCGCTGGACCCCGCGTTGATCTCGACCACGCCTTCGCGCACGGCGTGCACGGTATGCACGAGACTGGTCTGCATTTCCTGCAGATAAGGAATGAGCTGCCCCACGCAATTCTTGCCATACGAGGCGATGGGCGTGGTCAGGTCGCCGCCGGCGATGCGTTGAAAGTGGGCTTTGACCTGGTCCAGCGGGCGTCGCACGAACAGCACTACGTAGCGGTCGCCCAGCAACAGCAGCAACAGGCAGATGCCCAGCACGGCGCCCATGCCGATATAGGCCTCTTGGCGCTTGGCGGCGGCGTCTTCCCACAACTGCGTTTCGCGGTCCTTTGCATAGGCTTCGTAGTTTTCCATGCTCTTGCCGAACGCGCGACTGGCCGACACCACGGCGGTGGCGGCGTGCTCGCGCGCACGCGCGATGTCGCCTGCTTCCAGGTGCTGGCGCTGCACGGCGATGCCGCCGTTGACCAGTGCATCAAAGCCCGCTTGCATGGGTTGAAGGATGGTGGCGGGAGCGTCCTTGGTGGCCAATTCAATAAAGATGGCCTGTTGCTTGCGCGCTTCGGCAAGCGCGGTGTCGATGCTGCGGCCTTCTTCAGCCGCCTTGGCGGCCTGGCCTTCGGCGGCATATTCCAATTGCCGCGACAAGCGCAGGCGGGCGCGCATGATCTGGTCGTTGACCCGGGATAGCGCCGAAACCTCGTGCAGCAGGTCGCCGCTGGTGGCAAGCGCTTCCCCAGCGCTGCGTAATCCGTTGACGCTGATGGCTGACAAGCCCGTGACCAGCGCGCTGATGGCGAGCAGGGTGCACAGGATCATGCGTCGGATCGTGATGTCTTTCAGTAACTGTGTCATAGCGAGTCGTCCGATATACAGCGAGTGCTGCACTACGAACAACGACGCCGTTCAGCGGATATTTAGCAACTGTTTCACAACTTACGAATATATCGGCCCGTTCGGCGAATATATCGATAAATAGCGCAACAATGTTGCGACTTAGATGCTATTTCATGGATCGCGGCGCCGGGCATGCCATGGGTTCCGATGCGTCAAAGCGCAAGCGCGAAAAGCTGGCGATGCAGGCCAGGGCGGCGCACAAGCCGCCCAGCCACAAGGCGGTCACCGCGCCGTGCGTCGTGGACACGTGAAAGCACGCCGCAACCAGCGCCGCGCCAGTCGCCTGGCCCAGCAGCCGCACGGTGCCGATCATGCCGCTGGCGCCGCCCGCCCGGGAAGCTGGTGCCGAGGTCATGATGGCCCGCAGATTGGGCGATTGGAAAAAGCCGAAACCCGCACCACAGATGGCCATGCGCCAGCAGATATCCCACGCGGAGGGCGCGGCCGGCAGCATCGCCAGCAGCACCATGCCCAAGGCCAGCAACGCCAGGCCGACGCCGCCCAGGATGCCGGCGGGATAGCGGTCGGACAGCCGGCCCGCGATCGGGGCCATGAAGGCCACCACCACCGGCCATGGCGTAATCAGAAAGCCGGTATGCACCTGGCTGTAGCCCAGCACGGTTTGCAGCATGAACGGCAGCGATACAAACGCCAGCCCCTGCGCGGCGAAGGCGCAAACAGCGGTGGCGGCGGACAGCGCGAACAAGGGACGCCGCAGCAGGTCAACCGCCAGGATGGGCGCCGGGTGGCCGGCCTGGCGCCGCATCAGCAGCCACAAGCTGGCGATGGCGCCGCCCCATTCCAGCGCAATGCGCGCCCAGGGCGCGCCATGCGCCAGTTCATTGGAGCCCAACACAAACAGGCCCAGCGTCAGCGCGCACAGCACGGCGGCAATGCCGTCGAAGCCGTGCGGCGCGCGCTCGGTTTCGGGCAGGCCGCGCAGGCCCAGCACCGCGGCCAGGATGCCGATGGGCACGTTGATCAGGAACAGCCAGTGCCAGGACCCCAGCAACAGGATGGCGGACGCGGCGGTGGGACCGGCCGCGAACGACAGCCCCACCACCATCGCGTTCAAGCCCAGGCCGCGTCCCAGCATGGATGACGGGTAGATAAAACGCAGCAAGGCGCCGTTCACGCTCATGACGCCGGCCGCGCCCAACCCTTGCAGAATCCGCGCCACCACCAGCGTGGGCAAGGTCGGCGCCAGGCCACAGGCAAGCGACGACAGGGTGAACACCACCAGCCCCACCATGTACACGCGCCGATGCCCCAGGATTTCGCCCAGCGCGGCGGCGGGCAGCAGCCCGGCCACCATGGCCAGTTGATAGCCGCTGATGACCCAGATCGAGCCGGCGTCGCTGGCCTGAAGATCACGCGCGATGGTGGGTAGCGCCGTGTTGGCAATCGCCGTGTCCAGGCTGGCCATGCATACGGCCAACATGACGGCGAGCAAGGCGCCAAGACGTTCCGAGGCGGGCAGGCCGGCGCCAGCCGGATAGACGGTATTGCGAGAGAACGGGAGCATGGGCAGCAACAGGGCGAGGCGTGCGGGCGGGGCGTCCGGCATCAAGGGACTGATTCTAATGCGGCATCAGGTCTGCTTGGGCGCGGGCCGGGGCTTGACCGGCCAGAAGAGCGTGGTGGGCCGCTGCCAGATGCGTTGCCGCACGCTGGCCGACAGCGAATCGCGATCGCCCCGACGCAGGTCGCGTGAACGCAGCGCCACATTGAAGGCCAGCGCAAAGCTGACCGCCACATTCAGCAGGCCCGTGGCGGCAATGCCGGCTACGGCCAGCCAGAACCCCTGGGTACGCACGATGTCCCAACCCAGCGTGGCGATCACCGTGCCAAGCTGGCCGGCGCTGAGCGTCACGTGGCGCGCCTCCACATGGGCGCCGAGCAGTTCGACGATGGCCGGCCCCAAGCCCAGCATCAGGCCCAACGACACGTTGGCCGCGATGCCGGAGATGTTGCGTTGCCAGAACCCGGCCCACCGCAACGCGCCGCGCGCGCCAAAAAGGTGCCGCGCCCGGCGGCTGTAGGCCATCACGTCGTGGACGCGATGCAGCGCAAACCAGTTGTCGGCCCAACCGGCGATCAGGCTGGACAGCCACAGCAGCACGCCGGTGACGGCGGCGTAGAGCGGAGTCGCGCCCCAGATGGAAAACGACGCCAGCGTTTCCTGTGCCTTGTCCGCGTTGATCAGCGGCCGGTCCAGGCCATGGACCGCCACCCACTGCACGGCCAGGGCCAGCGGAAATATCACGGCCAGGTTACCCAGGATGGCGGCGGCGTTGGACCGCAGCATCGCCAGCGTGTCGTCCAGGAAGGCGTCGCGACCCTCCGGCGTGTGGGCGTCGTCCAGGCGGTGGGCCAGCGCGGGCCCGGTCATGGCGGGCTGCTTGGTGGCCAGCGTGAAATGCGCAAAGTGGATCACCAGGAATCCGCCCGCGTAGTTCAGCGCCGCCAACAGCCCTTCCAGCAGCTTGTCCAGGTGCGCCGACGTGATGAAGAATTTCAAGTACACCGTGAACACCATGACGAAGCCGCCGCCCAGCGAGGCTTTCAGCATCGCCAGGTATTCGATGGTGTCACGCGCGATGTAGTGTTCGCCGGTTTGGGCGGTGCGTTCCATGACGCGGCGCGCCAGTTGCGCAAACGCCGAGGTCACCAGGTGGCGGATGCTGTTGCGCGCCTGGGTGGACCGGATCAGCTCCGTGGTCAGCTGTACGAACTTATGACGCTGGGTCTGATCCACCCATACGCCCAGCAGCAGTTCGATGCGCGCCAGGCGCAGCTTCATGCGTTCAATCTGAAACACGACGTCGACCGACACGCCGTTTTCCGCAAGCTCGTCATACACGCCTTGCGCGGTCATGCGGCAACCGTCCAGCAGCGCGCGAAACATGTTCAGGCGGCGCGCGAAGACCTCGGGGGGCGTGTCGGGCGTGCTGTCACAGAGTTCGGCCACGGCGGGGGCCAGTGCAAAGAACGGCGAGTCCTCGACAGGACCCGGCAGGCGAGATCGAATGTCCTGACCCAGGCCGGTGGCGCGCACCTGGCTGACCAGCACCTGGATACTGTTGATCAGGGCCTTTTCGATGCTTGGCGGAAACGGATCGACGGCAGGCGCCGTCGGGATGGTCGTGGCGTCGCCCGCGCGGAACACGGCGCGCATGCGGGCCAGCGTGTCGTCGTCCAGTGCGTCGATCCATTCCGCGGTGCCGCTGCCGCGAAACATCAGCGAGAACAGGCCGGACATGTCGCCGCGCGTGGGGGGCGGCGGCAACAGGCGCGTCTGCACGCGGTTCCAGAACTCGTTCCAGAAGCCGGGGTGGGCGGCCACGCCCGTGTCGCATAGCAGCGAGGTCGGGTCGTTGTCGGCCACCAGTGAACGCAAGGTGGCGCCGACACGCGCGGCGCGCTCGGGGGTGTGTTCCAGCACTTGCAGCAGGTAACGCAGGCGCGTGTGCTGCGGGTAGCGTGCGCTTGCCGTGGGGTCAGGGTCGGTGGCGTCGGCGGTGTCGGTATGGCGCGGCGACGCGGCGGGAGCCGGGCGGTCAAGCCAGCGACACAAATCCAGCATCCACAAATTGCGGTCAGCCAGCGGCGCGTCCGGATCGGCGCCGGCCAGTATCACGTCCAACTGCGGTCCGCCGTGGCGCGCGGCCTGCCACTTGCGCCAAAGGGAGGTAAACATCGACACGGCCTCGCGGTTCGTGGGGAATCGGGGGAGGGCAAGCGGGGCGTTGCGCGGTGATCAATGGTACGCCTGAAGACGCCGGCCGTGCAGGAGCCGGACGGTGGATAACTATGTGGGTAAGCCGGTGGATAGGGGGTGGATAGGCAGTGGATAGCCGGTGGATAGTCGGTGGATAACGCGGGATAACTTTTGGTGACGGATACGCGATCTCTGTTTCCGGGTTTTCCCTCGGATTTCGAGTACGCTGCCCGGTGCTCTGAGCATGCCTGCCCGCGTTGCCGGGCTTGGCTCCCCGAAGCGCCAGGCAAGCTCATGCCGTAAGTTGTCCTTTCACCCTCTGCCGTATCCCACCATGACCCTGACTTTCAATGGGCGCGCCTTCGCCGCCCTGCTTGCCGTAACCGCGCTGCTGGCGGTAATTGCCATGTATGGCGCGCCCTATCCGTTCTTGCGCGGGTTCGTGGGGGATGTGGTGGCGGTGGGTTGGGCGTTTCTGCTGTACCGCACGTTCGTCCGCGCGCGCGTGTTGCCGCTGGCGGTGGCAGCCCTGTTGACGGGCTACGCGGTCGAATTCTGCCAATACCTGGCGCGGCTGTACGGCTGGCAAATTCAGCAGCCGGTGCTGCGCGTGGTGCTGGGCAGCGTGCCCGATTGGTGGGACGTGCTGGCCTACACCGTGGGGTTCGTGGTGGTGCTGATGCTGGCCGGCGCCAATGAACGCCGTCAACACGCGGCGACTCTGCAAGACGCCCGGATGCGGGCCAGCTTGCGCGCGCGCCGCTAGGCGGCACAGCGTATCGACCGGGGCGGGCGCCCCGGCGCGGCTACCGGGACAACGCTCCCGGTCGGCAAACCATCAACCTGCCTGACACACCGGTTCGTCGTCGTGCCGACGAACCGTGGGCGCTGCTGCGCGCAGCGGTTGCAGGCGGGCACTGCGGAACGGGGCAAACAGCTCGGCCCAGGACGACGGGAACAGGGGCGTGGCGTGGCGCACCGCATCGCGGCGGGCGTAATGCGTCAGCAGTTGCTGACCGATGGGGGCGTCTCCCAGAGGGTGGCGGGTATTCATGGTATTTCCGTATTGCATTGATAATGTATTCATTGTACTCAGCGCGCGCAATGTCGTCCACCCGGCCGCCCGTCGCCTCCCATCCGGCAACCTATTGATTTAGCGCGTTCTGGCCCTCTTTCTCCCTGCTATCTCCGGGATTGCCCTAGCAGCTCAAAATAGTAGACGGTATACAATGTTCATCATGCCCGGGCTAAACCAGCCTGGTATCCCTCCCTACTGGACTGGAGCGCGTCATGGCAGAACTGATGAACCGAGATGAATTCCGCACCGCGTTGGAAAACGCGATCAAGGGCAAGAGCGCCAATGCGTCGCCCTTTTCCATTGCCTGGGCCGAAGGCAAGCTCAGCCGCGAACATCTGTCGCGTTGGGCCGAGAACCACTACCACTACGTGGGTCCGTTCGCCGACTACCTGGGGTATCTCTACGCCCGCACGCCCGACACCTACACCGAGGCCAAGGACTTCCTGCTGGCCAACATGTATGAAGAAGAGATCGGCGGCGACCGCCATACCGACCTGCTGATCCGCTTTGCCGAAGCCTGCGGCACCACGCGCGAACGGGTCACCAACCCGGACAACATGTCGCCCACCACGCGCGCGCTGCAAAGCTGGTGTTATGCCGTGGCCATGCGCGAAGACCCCATCGTGGCGGTGGCGGGCCTGGTCGTCGGCCTGGAATCGCAGGTGCCGTCCATCTACCGCAAGCAGACGCCGACGCTGCGCGAGAAGTACGGTTTCACCGACGAAGAAGTGGAATTCTTCGACTTGCACATCGTGTCCGACGAGATCCACGGTGAACGCGGTTATCAGATCGTGCTGGAACACGCGAACACGGTCGACTTGCAGCAGCGCTGCCTGAAGATCTGCGAAATCGGCGCCCAGATGCGGCTGCTGTACACCACGGCGCTTTACACCGATTACGTGCAGCACGAGATCAAGCTGCCCGAACTTGGCCTGGCCGCCTGATTGTTGTGGGTGTTTCCGGGCAGCGCTGCGCATGCGGTACGCCCGGCCCGCGGTTCCTGGACGACAGACTCATGCCTACCGTTGTATTTCATAAAGGCGGCCAGACCTACACCGACGTGGTGAAGGACAACACCAATCTGGTGGTGCGGGCCGGCATCAAGCAGTTTCCGTATCCGCATCTGCGCTACGAATGCGGCATGGGCAAGTGCGCCAAGTGCGCGTGCCGCGTGCTGGCCGGCGCCGAGTATCTGCCGCCGGTCAATTGGAAAGAAAAGAAGCAGTTGGGCGACCGCATTGACCAGGGCTATCGGCTGGCCTGCCAACTGTGGCTCAACAACGATGTCGAGCTGGTTCAGGACGTGGAGGCCTAGCGCCATGGATGCCGTGTACGTAATCCTGACGTCCAAACCCGGCGTGTTCCGCACCGAAGTGGGGGACGACGTCGACATCATCGAAACGTATGACTACGAGTTCTACGGGCGGGCCTTGGCCGTGTTCTGCATCGCGCGGCTGCACGGCGATACGCGCTTGATCGTGACGGAAGAAACTCCGCCCTACGTCGTCAACCGCGTGCCCGCGAAGTTTCTGGAGAAATTCACGTCGGTGGAGGCGGCCCGCAAGGAACTTGCCCACCTGACCCGCTTTGGCAGCATGGAATCCACCTTGACGCTGCGCCCCGCCGCCGCCGTCGCAAGGCATTGAAAAAACATGGTTCAGATTACATTCGTCTCGAACGGCGGCAAGGTCGCCACCGCGCCTGAGAACAGCAACTTGCTGCGCGTGTCGCTCAAGGAAAAGGGCGGCATCCCCTTCAAGTGCGGGGGCGGCCTGTGCGGCACCTGCAAGTGCCGTATCGAGGAAGGCCTGGAACACACTGACGCGATCAAGCCCAAGGAACGCAAACACTTGCGGCCTGAAGACTTCGACGCTGGCTATCGCATGGCCTGCCAGACCTTTGTGACCGGCGACGTGAAGGTGTCGTGGGTGGTGCAGAACGGCAAGGGCGTGGTGGTGGGCGTGGCCTCAGACGCGGCCGACGCGCCGGTGCCGACCGCCTGATACGGCGGGCTCAACGCCTGTTGCGCTGTCGCCTTTTATTGCTTGATCAGTCAGCCGCGCCGTGCGGCTGTTGGGCGTCCGTATAGGCCTTGGCCGCGTTGTGCACGTGCTGGCTGGCCAGCAAGGCGGCCAGGTCGCCATTGCCGGCGATCACGGCATTCAAGATCTGCGAATGTTCATCCCAATTCGCCTTGGCGCGATGCATGTTGCTGGGCGCGAACAAGAGCGCCGTGCGGTCACGCAGCGAGCGCATCAAATCCGTCAGCACCACGTTGCCGGCAATGGTGGCCAGCATTTCGTGAAACTGGGAGTTCAGCGCCAGGAACTTGTCCAACTGCTCGCCGCGCGCGGCTTCGGTGCCTTCGCGCAGGAATTCCTGCAAGCGTTCCACGGTTTTGGCGTCTCGGCGTTGCGCCGCCAGCTTGGCGTTCAGCCCTTCCAGCGTGGCGCGCACTTCCACCATGTCATAGGCAATGGCATCGGACAGCACCGATACCGACGCGCCGCGGCGCGGCTCGATGGTGACCAGCCCTTCGGCGGCCAAGGCGCGCAGCGCTTCGCGCACGGGGATGCGCGATACGCCCATTTCCTCGGACAAGCGGCCTTCCACCAAGCGGTCACCGGGGGTGAATTCCCCGCTGAGTATGCGTTCGCGCAGCTTGTCGCGGATAACGGCGAACAACTGCGGATGCTGCTCGCCGATCTTCAGCGGGGCGGAAGACGGCGTCTCTACGGCTTGCGGGCTGACGGGAGAAGTGGTCATGGCGAGCAGGTATGGATTAATGGATATAGTCCGCATTGTATTACCGGGTGTAGCCGAATGCCGCGACGGCAAACCGGTGCGGCGGGCCAGGCATCGATGCCGCGCATCAAGCCCCCCAGAAGGATTTGGCCAGCACGCCCACCGCGCCCAGCGCGCACGCTGCCAGCAGTACGCTGCGCACGGCTTGCGGCGGCAGCAGCGTGCGCAAGCGGTTGGACACGGCAAAACCGGCCAGCAGGAACGGCGCCAGGCTAAGCGCCAGGCCAAGGTGGTAGCCGGTGTACCGCTTGGCCAGGGCCAGCATCGCCAGCGAGAAAATCGACCCCAGGAACAACACCACGCCCAGCGTGGCGCGCAGCTGTGGCGGCGCGGTGTGCTGCAGCACGATGGCGATGGGCGGGGCGCCCACCGACGTCATCGTTCCCATGATGCCGGAGGCCACGCCGGCCCCGGACACCCGGCCCGGCGTGGCCGTAAAGCGCAAGCCCGCCACGCTTAGCGCCACGGCCACCAGGATCATGCCGGCGAACAGCACGCCCAAGGTCTGCGGGGCAAAACGCGCCATCGCGTAGATGGCCAGCAGCGTCCCGACCGCGCGGCCGGCCAAGGCGTACGACACGTTGGACCAGTCGATGAAGGCCCGTTCGCGCAACGCGGTCAACAGGGAGATGAAGCCGCCCAGCGTCAGCAGGGGGCCGGGAGCCAGTTGCGGAAAGAACATTGCCGCCACCGGGGCCGCGAACATCGCAAAGCCGATACCGCCCACGCCCTGCGCCACGGCAGCGCCAAACACCACCACGGCCATGGCGGCGTACTGCCAGAAATCCGGGAAAGACAGGGAGGACATGGGCTAGGCTTCTTCTTGTATACGATAGTCGAGCGTTGATTTCGACCGCAATGAATGCCGCCGTTCAAAACACGGGTAAACCCGTAATTTTTATGCGGTATTCATGGGATTTTCAGAATTATCGGTTTCCCTAGGCACTGCATATTTCGATTGGTATGCCTTCAAACGAAATATAGTATACCGATTGTGGCGACCTAACAGCCACGTCACAAGGGGAATCACGCATGCAAGCGGACGTCGTGCTCACTGCTGCTCACTGGATATATCTGATCAGCGTGGCCGCCATCATCCTGACGATGATTTTGCGGGCCAACGTGGTGGTGCCATCGGTAATCGGCACCTTTCTGGTGGTGCTGGCCATTACCGGCAATCCGATCAGCGCGCTGATCGGCATCTTTTCCGCCAGCTTCGTGGCGGCCAAGGAATTGTTCAATATCTTCCTGGTCATCACGTTCATGACCGCCCTGCTGAATTCCCTGAAAACCTTGCAGGCGGACGTGCGCATGGTGCAGCCGTTTCGGCGTGTGATGCGGGGCGGCCATTCGTCGTTCATCATCATCGCGCTCTGTACCTATGTGATCTCGCTGTTCTTCTGGCCCACGCCCGCCGTGCCGCTGGTGTCGGCCATCTTGCTGCCCGCGGCCATCGCGGCCGGTTTGCCGCCCCTGGCGGGCGCCATGGCGATTGCCATCGCCGGCCAAGGCATGGCCTTGTCGTCGGACTATGTGATTGGCGTGGCGCCCAGCATCAGCGCCAAGGCGGCGGGGGCGGCGGTCAGCGCGGCCGTGGTCGCCGACCGCGCGCTGGTGTTGTCACTGATCACCGGCGCCGTGGCGCTGACCGCGGCCTATCTGCTGATCCGCAAGCACATCGTGCCGGCCAACGCGGGGCTGCTGGACGCCTGGCAGGCGCGTGCCCAGGACGGCAGCCTGGCGCGCATCGAGCAATCCGGCTCGTTCGACAAGGCCGAACTTGCGCGCGGCACCATGGGCGCCGACCCGGCCTTGCCCAGCGGCCCCACCGTCAGCGATGAAGAGCGCCGCCGTGTGCGCTGGTCCAAGACCTTCGCCGTGGTGACGCCGCTGGCCTTCCTGGCGGTGATCGGCGTGATGGTGCTGCCCCGGCTGTTCCCGACCCTGCCCGCCTTGCGCGGCGGCGACGCGGCGGCGCTGGTGGGCGGCGTCGCCTTCGTGGTGATGATGCTGGTGACGCTGGCCGCCGAAGGCCCGCGCAGGATGCTGGACGTGTGCCCCGAGCACGTGACGGACGGCTTTGTGTTCGCCTTCAAGGCCATGGGATCGGTCCTGCCGATTGCCGGTTTCTTCTTCATCGGCGCCAACGAAACGGCGGCGCAGATCCTGGGCGTGCCACAGGCGCAGGCTCCTGGGCTGCTGTTTGAAGTGATCTCGGCCGGTCAGCACCTGATACCCGAAAACCACTTCCTGGTCGCGTTCGGCGTCTTGCTGGTAGGCATGATTACCGGCATCGACGGCTCCGGCTTCGCGGGGCTGCCGCTCACCGGCACCTTGTCCGGCGCGCTGGGCCCGGTGGTGGGCGTGGACCCCGCGACGCTGGCCGCGGTGGGCCAGATGGGGGCGGTGTGGACGGGCGGCGGCACGCTGATCGCGTGGTCGTCCTTGATTGCGGTGGCCGGCTTCGCGCGGGTGAACGTGCTGTCGCTGGTGCGGGCGCTGCTGCTGCCGGTGGTGCTGGCGCTGTCGGTGTCCACCATCTGCGCGGTGCTGATCTGGCGTTGACCGAGGGCGCACCACGCCAAGCAAGAAGGGGCCCGAGGGCCCCTTTTTCACGGCTCAGATCGGGTTTTCACGTATCGTTCGCTAGAGATTAAAGTATACAATGTTCAGAACTTACCTCAGACGCCCCATTTCGGGCCACTCCCGTACCGGCATAGGAAGCGCTTCCGTGGACGATCTTTCGCAGCAAACCTTCATGAACCACATCGGCGGCGCCTGGGTGCCCAGCGCCACCGGCCGCACGGCTCCCAACATCAACCCGGCCAACACCAGCGACATCGTCGGCAACTTCCCGGTATCGGACGCCGACGACGCGCGGCGCGCGGTGCAGGCGGCCGACGCCGCCTTTGCCGCCTGGCGCGACATGCCGATCTCGAAGCGGGCGGCCATTCTGTTTCGCGCGGCGCAATACCTGGAAGACCATGCGGACCAATTCGCCCGCGAACTGACGCGCGAAGAGGGCAAGGGCCTGAACCTGGCCAAGGACGAAGTGCTGCGTTCGGCGCAGACGATCCGTTTCTATGCTGTCGAAGGCCAGAGCTTTACCGGCGAAACCTTCGTCAACGATGACCCGGACATGGTGGTCTACAGCCAGCGCGAACCGTTGGGCGTGGCGGCCGTGATCTCGCCGTGGAACTTCCCCATTTCCATCCCGGCCCGCAAGATCGCGCCCGCGCTCATCGCCGGCAACACGGTGGTATTCAAGCCGTCGTCCGACGCGCCGCTCTCGGGCTACCGCCTGACCGAAGCCTTTGTGCAGGCCGGCTTGCCCGCGGGCGTGCTGAATCTGGTGATCGGCCCGGCGGCGGCGGTGGGCGCCGCCATCACCAGCGCGCCGGCCGTACGCGCCATCTCGTTCACCGGGTCCACCGCCGCGGGCGAACAGATCCACCGCAGCGCCGGCCTGACGACGCGCACGCAGATGGAACTGGGCGGCAAGAATCCGCTGATCGTGCTGGCCGACGCCGACCTGGACCGCGCCGTGGACCTGGCCGTAAAGGGCGGTTTTTCGCTGAGCGGGCAGGCATGCACGGGTACCAGCCGCGTGCTGGTGGATGCCAAGGTGCGCCAGGCGTTCACCGAAAAACTGGTGGCGCGCGTCAAGGCGCTGACCATCGGCAATGGCCTGGAAGGCAACTTCGACCTGGGGCCGCTGGCCACCCGCAAGCAGTTGGACAACGTGCTGAGCTACGTGGCAATCGGCAAGGAAGAGGCCACGCACCTGTGCGGCGGCGAGCAGTTGACCGGCGCGGGCTTTGACGGCGGCTACTACGTCACGCCCGCGCTTTTCACCGACGTGACCCAGCAAATGCGCATCGCGCGCGAAGAGATCTTCGGGCCGGTGATCGCGCTGATCGAAGTCGATGGCTACGACGACGCCATCGCCAAGGCCAACGACACGGAATACGGCCTGTCCGCCGCCATCGCCACCACCGACGCGCGCTACGCGCACCGGTTCGCGCGCGACATTCAGGCGGGCACGGTAAAGATCAATCGCACCACCACCGGCAACCTGATCAACGCGCCGTTTGGCGGCTTGAAGCATTCCAGCACGTCCACGTTCCGGGAATCCGGCCGTGTGGGCCTGGAGTTCTACACGCAAATCAAAACCATCTACCGCGCGGGCTGAACGCGCGCGATCAATCACTGAAGAGGCTACGACTATGAAACAGATTTACCGCCTGGAACTGGAAGAAGCGCGCGTGATGGTGCGTGCCGCCATGGCCAGATCCGAAGCCATCGGGGTGCTGGAATCCATTTGCATCGTGGACGACGGCGGCTACCCCATCGCCTTGGAACGCATGGACGGCGCGCGCATCACCGGCCCGCAAATCGCCTGGAACAAGGCCTTTACCGCCGCCGGCCACAAGCGCTCGACGCACTTGTTCAACACGCCGCCCAACGGCCCCGCGCTGCCCGGCAACGAAGCGTTCGGCATTCAATGGAGCTTTGACGGCAAGTTCGCCGTGTTCGTGGGCGGCTTTCCCATCGTGGTGAACGACGAGGTGATCGGTGGAGTGGGCTTGAGCGGCGGCAACGGCGAACAGGACACGCAGGCGGGCCTGGCCGCGCTGGCGGCCTTGGCCGAATTGCTGGAGCCGCGCGGCATGAAAGTGCTGGTGCAGGCCGACATCAAGAAATAAGCGAGGCCCGTCATGGCATACCGCGTGCACATCCTGCAGACCGGCGCAGCCTTCGTCGCCGGCGCCGACGAATCCCTGCTGGACGCCGCCGAACGCGCGGGGGTCAAGCTGCCGCACGAATGCACTTTTGGCGGCTGCGGCACCTGCCGCATCAAGCTGGAATCCGGCGCGGTGCGCTATGACGACTTCCCGATGGCGTTGACGCCGGAAGAAGCCGCCGAAGGCTACGCGCTTGCGTGCCAGGCGCGCCCGGAAAGCGATCTATGCATCAGCGTGCCCAGCAGCCGCCAGGTGTTTCCCGAGCCGCGCCAACTGGCCGCCACCGTGCACCGCATCGACGCCTATACGTACGACATCATCCACCTGACGTTGGCGCTGCCCGACGGCGGGCTGGACTATGTGCCGGGTCAATACATGAACGTGCTGCTGCCCGACGGCGAAACGCGCAGTTTCTCGATGGCGTCAGTGCCCTCGGATGGGCTGGTCGACTTCCATGTGCGACGCATTCCCGGCGGCCGTTACACCGACCAATGGCTGGGGCAGGCGCAGGCCGGCGCGGCCTTGACGATCGAAGCGCCCTTGGGCGTGTTCAGCTACCACGAGGAAGATTGGCGCCCGCTCATCATGGTGGCCACCGGTACCGGCATCGCGCCGATCAAGGCCATCCTGGAATCCTTGCTGGACAAGGAGGACTGCCCGCCCGTGACTTTGTATTGGGGCATGCGCACGCAGGCGGACCTGTATCTGCAAGATGAAATCGCGGGCTGGGCGGGGCGTTTGTACGAATTCAATTTCGTGCCGGTGCTGTCACGCGCGGACGCAAGCTGGCAAGGCCGGCGCGGCCATGTGCAGGACGCCGTCGCCGAAGACCACGACGACCTTTCCGAACACGCGATCTACCTGTGCGGCGCACCCGCCATGATTCAAGACGCCAAGCACGTGCTGGCCGGACGCGGCGCCAGCCTGGACCACATCTACGCCGACAGCTTCACCTTCCAGCACGCACTGGAGCCGGCGGGCTGACGGCAAAGATGCCAGGCCTGGAAGCTCGGCCGAGCCGCGTCAGGCCGGGCCGCGTCAGGCCGAGCCGCGTCAGGCCGTGCCGTGCCGAGCCGCGCTGTCCGTCATCGGAACACCAGCACGGGTAGCCGCGTTTTGGCCAGCACACGCTGCGTTTCACTGCCCAGCAGAAAGCCCGTCATGCCGTGGCGCCCGTGCGACCCCATGATGATCAGGTCGCACCCCTGGCCCTTTGCGGTTTCCACAATGGCCTCGTGCGGGTGGTCGTTGATCAGCACGACGCAATTGCACGGCACCAGCGCGTGGCGGGCTTCCATTTCAAGACCGTTCAGGTAGTTTTCCGCGTTCTTGCGCGTCTGATCGGTGTGATGCGTTTGCGTGGTGCCCAGCATTTCAGCCTGGTGAACCAGCAGATGGTCCTCCGGTATGGCGCGGATAAGCGTGATGGTTGCGCCCATTTCCTTGGCGAAAACGAGCGCGCGCTTGAATGCCGATTCGGACAGCAGGGAGCCATCCACGGCGATGAGCAAGTGCCTGTACATGTTGCCTCTCCTTTAGGAAAAGGAATGTCGAGCAACGGCGAAATCAGTATAGGCCTGGCCCTGCCGGCAATCCAGTCCCGCAAAAGGACGAGGCGCGTGATGCCAGGGCTTCCCATGCCCCGGTGATAGGCATATATTGTCAGCGCGTTATCCGGCAGTTCCCTCGTGGCTTTTAGCTTCATGCGTTGCTTCACGGAGAACGGTTCATGCGTCGACTGCAAGCGTGGTTAATTTCTTGTTTGTGTCTGGGGCTGGCGGTCTGCATGCCCGCGGCGGCGCAAACCAAGCTGGACAACGGGCAATTGGATCAGTTGATGGCGCCTGTGGCGCTGTATCCCGATTCCTTGCTGTCGCAGATCCTCATGGGGGCCACGTACCCCGACGACATTGCCGCCGCCGCCAAGTGGTCGGCGGCGCATACCTCGGAATCAGGTGACCAGGCGGTCAAGGCGGTTGAAGGCGAAGCCTGGGACCCCAGCGTGAAATCACTGGTGGCGTTCCCGTCCGTCATGGACATGATGGGCCGCCAGCCTGACTGGGTGAAGTCCGTGGGCGATGCCTTCCTGGCGCAGCCGGACGCCGTGATGGATTCGGTTCAGCGCTTGCGCACGCAGGCGCAAAAGGCCGGCAACCTGAAAAGCACGCCGCAGCAGACGGTCACCACCAACACCACCAACGACAAGACGGTGGTGGTGATCGAACCGGCTGATCCGCAGGTGGTCTACGTGCCCAGTTACAACCCCACCGTGGTCTACGGGGCGTGGGCTTATCCTTCCTATCCGCCTTACTACTATCCGCCGCCGCCCGGGTCCGTCTTTGGAACCGCGCTGGTGTCGGGCATTGGTTTCGGCTTGGGCGTGGCGGCGGTGAACTCGATGTGGGGCGGGTTTAACTGGGGCAGCAACGACGTCGACATCGACGTCAACCGGTACAACAACATCAACGTCAATCAGCGCATCGATAACGCCCGCAACAATAATGTGTCCTGGAAGCACAACCCGCAGAACCGTGGCAACACGCCTTATGCGGACCAGGCCAACCGTCAGCGCTTCGATAGCGAACGCCAGGCGGGCCTGCAAAACCGGCAAGCGGGCCAGCGGCAAGGTCAGGCCGGACAGGGCGGACGTGTGGGCGGCGCCGCACCCGCGGCGAATTCACGCGACGCCGCGCGTGATCGCGCGGCACAGTCGTTCGAGGGACGTACCGGGGAGCCCATTGCGGGCCATTCACAACCCGGCGCAGGGCGTGGCCAGGGCGCCGCGGATCGTGGTGGCCAGGGCGCGGCGGGCCGGAATGGCCAAGGCGCGGCGGGACGGAACGAGGGCCAAGGGGCTCGCAGCACACAGGCCGGCAACCACAGCCCGCGCTCTTCAAGCGTGTCCACGCAGAACCATCAGGCCGCGGCCCAGCGCCAGCGCGCGGATGAAAGCGCCGCCCGCGACCGTGCCCGCTCGGCCAACAGCAACAACGCTTTGCGCGACTCCGGCAACGGCGACCGCATGCGCCAGCAAAGTCACCGAAGCGACATGAGCCGGGGCGGCGGTGGCGCCCCTCGCGGCGGCGGCGGACACGCGGGCGGCGGCGGCCATCGCGGCGGCCGGAGGTAGCACCATGGACAAGGGAGCTTTCATGACGAATGCCTGGATTCGTGCCCGTGCCTTGGGCGCGGCGACACTGCTGGCGCTGGGGCTGGGCGCGCCGCTGGCGGCGCAAAGCGTGTATCCCACCCCCGAGGCCGCGGCCGACGCCTTTGCCGACGCCCTGGCCACCAGCGATCCCGCTGCCATGGCGAAGGTACTGGGGCCGAACCACAATCAGCTTGTGCCGGGCGGGGTGGCGCAAGACGACATCTACCGCTTCCTGGCGGCCTGGTCCAAGAAGCACGAGGTTATCACCGACGTCGGCAGCTCCTGGCTGGCCGTGGGCGAATCCGGCTGGACGCTTCCCGTGCCCATCGTCAGCGCGGGCAAGGGCTGGCGGTTTGACCCGGTGGCGGGCAAGGCCGAACTTCAGCGCCGCGCGATCGGCCGCAACGAATTGACCGCCATCGATACCCTGCAGCAGTTGCAGGCCGCGCAAACCCGTTACCAGCAAGGCGTGGGGCAAGGCCGCTACGCCAGCCGCCTGGTCAGCCGCCCCGGCGCCATGGACGGCCTGTACTGGCCGGAAGTGCCCGGCGCCCCGCCGCAAGCCCTGGGGCCCGACGCGCTGGTCATGGGTCCGGAGGTGCCGGTGGCCGATGCGTATTACGGGTATCGCTACAAAATCCTGCCGGGCGACGACGACATGGCCTACCGCATCGTGGCATGGCCCGCGCGTTACGGGCAGACAGGCGTCGGCACCTTCGTCATCGGCCCGCAGGGCGGCGTGCGCGAGGCCGACCTTGGCCCCTCGTCCGCCACCCGCGCGCCGGCGCTGCGCCACCGCGATATTGACGCCGGCAACTGGGTCGAGGCCGACGCGCAACCCGCTGACGCCAAATGAGTTTTTGGCATCTTTAGGGGGCGGTGCGGGCGAGGGTTGTTGCTGAGTCGCAACAGGCGCAAGCGAATGCGCCCACGCCCTCGCTTGATGCCCTTTTGAAAGGTGCGTGTGCATAAAATGGCGAGCACTGGGATCGGTGCCCGATCCTTCTTCGCCGGACCTTCAAATTGAACCCCATGCATTTTGTCCGCTACGCCCTGGCCGGCGTAGGGATGGCGCTTAGCGCAGCGGCGGCTTCCGCGCCGATTTTTGTCCTGAATTCCCTGGACGCCAATGTCAGCATCGTCGACCCGGTGTCCTACAAAGAACTGCGACGGGTGCCCACCGGCAAAGAACCGCACCACCTGTACCTGACGCCCGACGAAAAATCGCTGATGGTGGCCAACGCAACGGGCAACACCATCACCATGATGGATCCGAAAACAGGCGAGGTGCAGCGCACCCTGACGGATATCGTCGACCCCTATCAGTTGCAGTTTTCGCCGGACATGAAGTGGTTCGTCACCGCCGCCAACCGCTTGGACCATATCGACATCTACGCCTGGGAGCCGCAGCATCCGGGGGCGGAACTGAAGCTGGTCAAGCGGGTGCAGGCGGGCAAGACGCCCAGCCACATCATGATCGACAAGAGCAGCACCACGGCCTATGTCACCTTGCAGGACAGCGATCAACTGATCGCCATCGACCTGGCTACGCAGACACCGAAGTGGACCGTGTCGGTTGGCAAGACGCCGGCCGACGTGTTCCTGACGCCCGACCAGAAAACCCTGTTGGTGGCGCTGACGGGCGATTCCTTTGTGGAAGCCTATGACGTCAGCCACGGCCCCGCCAAGCTGGTCAAGCGCATTCCCACCGGGGCCGGCGCGCACGCCTTTCGCGCGCAGGGCGACAAGCATCACTTGTTCGTCAGCAACCGCACCGCCAACACCATCAGCCGCATCGACATGCTGACGCTGACCGTCACCGACACCTTCGCCGTGCCGGGCGGTCCGGACTGCATGGACGTCCTGGCCGACGGCAAGACGCTGCTGGTCACGTCACGCTGGGCACGCAAGCTGACCGTGGTGGACCTGGAACAGAAGAAGGTCGTGAACCAGGTCCCGGTAGGCAAATCGCCGCACGGCGTATGGACGTTGAATCATGCTCCAACCCGTTAGGAGCCTGCTCGCCGCCGCGCTGGCATTTGCCGTTCCGATGGCGCATGCCGCGGCGCCGACGACCTGCGACAAGCCGGTCTACCTGACCTTCGATACCGGCCACATGGGCGTGGCGCCGCTGATCGCTGACGTGCTGGCGCGCCATCATGTGAAGGTCACTTTCTTCCTGGCCAACGAACGCACCAAGACCGACGGCGCAAGCCTGGACGACGTGTGGGCGCCCTGGTGGAAGGCGCGCGTGGCGGAAGGCCATGCGTTTGCCTCGCACACCTACGATCACGTCTATTGGCAGGGCGACCTGCCCGGTGGCAAATTCCGCGTGAAGCCCAGCGCCGGCCCCAACACCGGCAAGCGCGCTGAAATGTCGGCTGAACAGTACTGTGCCGAAATCAAGCGCTCCGCCACCCGCTTCCATCAGATGACGGGCGCCACCATGCTGCCGCTGTACCGCGCGCCGGGCGGCAAGACCTCGCCCGCCTTGCTCAAGGCCGCGAAGGCATGTGGCTACGAACACGTGGGCTGGTCGCCGGCCGGTTTCCTGGGCGATGAACTGCCCAGCGACAAATTCCCCAACGCAAAGCTGCTGGACCAGGCCCTGCGCACCATCAAGCCGGGCGATATCCTGCTGGCGCACCTGGGCATCTGGTCACGCCAGGACCCCTGGGCCCCCGCCGTGCTTGAGCCCCTGATTGTGGGCCTGCAACAGAAGGGCTATTGTTTCGCCACCCTGGACAAGAACCCCGCCTATCGCGACTGGATCGCCACGCATCATTGATCATGGACACGCTTAGCCAATTCTTCGGAGCAAGCCAGCAATGGCTCTTCGAAACCCTGATCCAGCCCGCGCTGTTTCACCTGGGCATGAGCAACCTCATCGAAGACGGCTACGACGCCACCATGTGGCTGCTGGTCGGCCTGGTGCAGGTGGCCGTGCTTGTCCTGGTGCTTGGCCCGCTGCAACGCCTGCGGCCGGTCGAACCCGTTACCGACCGCCGCCAGATCGGCATCGACGTGCTCTACACCCTGATCCATCGACTGGGCGTTTTCCGACTGGCGCTGTTCTTCACCATCGACCCGTTCTGGGACAGCGTGTTCGGTCAGTTGCACGTATGGGGCTTCGCGCCGTTTCAGCTTGACCAGTACTGGCCGGGCGTCACGGACAAAGCCTGGGTCAGCCTGATCATCTATCTGCTGCTGTTCGACGCGGTCGACTACTTCTACCATCGCGCACAACATCGCTTTGGCTGGCTATGGGCGCTGCATGCCGTGCATCACAGCCAACGCCAGATGACCGTCTGGAGCGATGATCGCAACCACCTGCTGGACGACATGCTGCGCGACGTGCTGGTCGTGTTCGTGTCGCAACTGGTGGGCGTGCCGCCCGCGCAGTTCGTGGTGGTGGTGGCCATTACCCAATTGGCGCAGAGCCTGTCGCACGCGAACCTGCGCATGCACTTTGGCGCCTTGGGCGAACGCTTGCTGGTCAGCCCGCGTTTTCATCGGCACCACCATTCCATTGCCTACGACGCATCCACCCCCGGCCCCGTCGGCGGCTATAACTTCGCCGCGCTGTTCCCCATCTGGGACGTGCTGTTTCGCACCGCCCGCTTCGGCGTCGGCTACGGTCCCACGGGCATCCATGACCAGCAGGCCGAGTTGGGCGGACGCGACTACGGCCGAGGATTCTGGTCCCAGCAATGGCTGGGATTGAAGCGCATGGTGGGGCGTGACCGCGAGCCGGCGTCCGCACCGCCCGCGCCACCGGGGGCCGCGGAACGGGCCTGATGTCGCGGCAGTTTTCATACGGGGCGGCGCCGGTTGGCGTCGCCCCGTGTGCTTTGGGTCATGGATAGGCCATGGCCATGGGTAGCCCTAAGACTCAGCCTTAGAAATCAGATCCAAGAATCAGACTTCTCCAATAGTCTTTTTGCCGGATCGGTACCACCCTGGTCGGTTGAGTGATTCGCTTGCGCAAGCGCCACGTCATTTTCCAAGGCCATGCGCGCGTCCGCTTAGGAACCCGCCATGACCGACACCGCCCCGACCGCACCGCGTTTCGCCCCGATGTCCTACGATGCCCGGGGCCACCCCGTGTTCCACTGGACCCTCACGCCCACGGCCCTCTGCGATCCGGTCATTCTGCTGATTCCGCCCGAAGCGATCCTGCCGGTCGTGTTCATCCCCGGCATCATGGGGTCGAACCTGAAGTCCGTCCCGGAGGTGGACCAGGAGTCGGAACCCGTCTGCCAAGTGCGGGTGCAAGTCAGTGCCGCGGGCTTTGACCATGAAGGCGCATTCAAAGTGATGCAGACCCGGCGCTTCACGCTGTATAGCCTCATCAAGATCGCAGCCCAAGCCAAGCGTCCGTCATGCGCCGCTTGATCCCGCTGCTATGTTTGGTGGCAGGCTTGGCCACTGGCGCGATGGCCCTATTTCATTCAAAGGAGGAACCCGCCGTGAACGAGATTACCGGCCCCATGCGAACGTGGGCGGTAGGCAGGCAACTGATCGAACTTCCTGCCGACTGGGGGCCGCCTTCCAGCGGGTACGCGAAGGTTTACTACGGAGGAGGGGCCGATCATACGAGCGTTGAAATCGATATTCTGGGGCAAGACATCACGCTGGCTCAGTTTGACGAGGCGCTATCAGAACGAGCCCGCCGCATCCGCGCCGTCCAAAGTGCTGAAACCGGGAAGTCCATGCTTCTCGGCGCGGAGGAATTGGCTCGGGGCAAGTGGCTATTCCAATTTCAAGAGAGTCTGGGCGGTACATGGTCGCAGACCTATGAACTGCATCTGCTGGTGAACGGCACGCACGTCAAGCTGGCAGCAAACTCGTACGAGGGCAGCAACGCACAGGTCGAGTCGCGCCTGCTTGAGCTCGCTCCGCAAGTTGTGGCCGTCAAGCAAGCCGAAGCGGCCGGCCCCGGCATTTCGTTAGGCCCCGTCATCATCCGAGGCACGCACGACCACGAGATGGGCATCGTGAGCTTCATGGCGCGAGGCTCGAACGTCAAACTGCAAATCTACTTCAGTGACTCCGCGCGCAATGAGTCGCCCCGTCTTATCGAACGCATGGTCCGCGACTTTAACGTCTTCCGCGTCTGGGACCCTGATCTGCTGCGTAAGGGGCATACCACGCTGGCTGGAAATCCCGCCGAGGAATACCTGATGCGGTATGACATGAAAGACCATCGCGGGTTGTTGTTCGTCGCCGAAAACTACCGTGATAGCCGTTCCTTGGCGAGTCCATCGGTCAATTTCCGCCTGACCGCGGGCGGCGTGCCCAGACTGCACGTCGACCCGGAGATGACACCGGACAAGTTGCTTAATTGGCTTCTGCCCAACTTTGTCCCTCGGGGCGATCCTCCGTTATGGCAACGAAAAAGGCCCCGTCCGCCCGTCGACTCCACCTTGAGCAAGGATCAGGCTCTGGCAATCTGGGACCACGCCATGCGTTCACTGCGCCCGCGTTACGGGGCCGTTGCGCCACCCCGCGTCGAGCCGCCAAGCGCCTTCCGTGGTCCTACCCCCGCGCAAGCCGAAGCCGACCGGAAAGCCCTGGACGCCTTTATCGCAAGCAAACCCAGCATAGAGAAATAGCGGGGCCGAATCGACCGGGCCCTATGCCGCGTCGTGCGTGGTTTCGCGCTTGATCTCGTCGTGGCGGCGTTCCATTTCCTGGCGCAGTTCGCGGCGCAGGCGCGCGGCTTCGAAGCGCTGCCGCTCTTCCAGGTTGCGCGGGGCCAGCGGGGGCACAGCCGTGGGGGCGCCCTTGTCGTCCACCGCCACCATCGTGAAATAACAACTGTTGGTATGGCGCACGAGCTTCTGGCGGATGTCTTCGGTAACGACCTTGATGCCGATCTCCATCGACGTGCGGCCGGTGAAGTTAACGGCCGCCAGGAAAGTCACCAATTCCCCCACATGGATGGGTTCGCGAAACACCACCTGATCCACGGACAGCGTCACCACGTATTGGCCGGCGTACCGGCTGGCACAGGCGTAGGCCACCTGGTCCAGGTACTTCAGGATGGTTCCGCCGTGTACGTTTCCTGAAAAGTTCGCCATGTCCGGCGTCATCAGGATGGTCATCGACAATTGGTGGCTAAAGGCGTCGTCCATGGCGGGCGCTCATCACTAAAAATAAAACGCCTATGGTAGCGGCAGTGGCTGTCATGGTGCCGACAACAGGGCGCGTCCTAGGGTTTATTCGCGGGCGCCGCCTGCGCGACTGGCGATGCGGCGTCGGGCAGCGCCTCTGGCCCGTCGCGCACCAGCGCGGGCGGCATCCACAATCCATCCAGCAGCGCGGGGCGCGGTTCGTACACGCGCAGCAGCAGGGTTGCCGACCCCACTGACGGCAGCGGCAACCAGTTGGCCTGCTGCTCGGGCGGGGGCGGCGCCTGGCTGATGTGCAGCTCGAGCGAACCGTCGGCGTTGTATTGCAAGGGCGAGCGGTCGCTTAGGGCATAACGGTTCAGGATATTTGCCACCGGCATGCCCTGGTCGTCGTAGGCCGCCAGTGACCACAGCGCGCCGGCGGGTGGCAACTGCCCGGCTTCAAAGCGCATCACGTAGTGCAGCGTGCCATTGATGGGCGCACCTTGGCTGTCGGCCGCCAGCAGAAGCACGGACAAGTCCTCGGGCAGGCCGGAACCCGGCTGCGCCTGGGCGGCCAGCGCACGGCGCAGATAGGCGTTGCCATACACGCCCACGCTGGCCGTCTCCTGCTGCCACCCGTTCAGGCTGCGCAAGCTGGCGCCCGGGGCGGCGGTCATGCGCTCGCGCGCGGCGCGCAGGCCGCGTCGCATGCCTTGCTTAGCGGGGTGGTCCAGCTTGTCGAAGTCAAAGGGCCTGCCGGGTATCAATCCCATCCGACGCAGCATGGCCAGCACCGGCTGGTCGGTGGCGTGCGGCGGGTGCTTGCGCAGCAGCGCGGCGGCGTAGGTGAAGAAGGCATCGGTCGGCATGGACTCCACCTGTTCGCGCACCGAGATCTTCAGGTCCAGGTTCGGATCGGACTTCACCCGCTGCGATTGCGCGGGCAGGTTCCATTGCGACAGCGGCGTCAGCGTGTAGCCGTCCTGCAAGGCGTGGACGGCGGCGGTGTCTGCGGGTCCGTTAGTCTGGATGAGGATCTTGGCCCAGGCGTGGGCGGTGGGTGCGTCGATGCGCGCCATGCCCGAAGGCAGCGTGCCCGTCCAACCTGGCGGCACGATGACGGTGTTGGACTTGGCCGTGCCGGTGCTGCGCGGGCCCAGCGTGGCGAAGACGTCCGTCCACATATCCAGCAATGTCAGCGTGGACAGCCGGCCCTGGGTGTCGGGCACCGACAGCACCACGGGGCCGCCCGTCAGGTCCACCCAGCCGGTGCTGCGCAGCATGTCGGGGTTGGCCCAGGGCGAGGCTGCGACGGCGCCGGCCTGGGGCAGCGTGCGGCCATGCAGGAAGGTATTGGCGGGTGCGCCTTTGTCTGCTTGCGATGGGTGCGTGAACTGGCGCCGGGTCAGGTCCATCGTGACCAGCGGATAAAAGTACAGATAGCCCTCCATGGCCGCTTGATGCGCGGCTTCGGTGGCGGCGGCGGCGGGCGTGGGCTGGCCGGACGCGGGGGCCGCGTAGGCGGTGAGGCCAGGCATCCAGGCCAAGCCGGCAAGCAAGAGGGCCGAGAGGGCAAAGCGGGCAAAGCGGCGGCGCATCGGTGTTCCAACGGTCAGCAGTGAAAGCGAAATGTAGCAGCCGCAAGAAGATCCAAAATCTGCGAACAACTTCCATTTCGCTTTCATTTCCGCAGTGCAGCGTGCGTTATGCATGGCGTGGGCGTCCCCCTTAGGCATATACTTTTGCAATGTCCTTCAAGGCTGTGGGGCTTTTCCGCTTCGGGCGAGCCATCAGCCTTGTTCATTCACCAGGAGAGGAGTGCTTCATGGTCAACATGAATCGCCGCCAGTTCTTCAAGGTGACGGGTGCAACCCTGGCAGGCTCCAGCCTGGCATTGCTTGGGGTAGCCCCCGGCACGGCCATGGCTGAGGTCCGTCAGTACAAACTTGCGCGCATGACTGAAACGCGCAACACCTGTCCCTACTGTTCGGTCGCCTGTGGCTTGCTGATGTACGGTCTGGGCGATGGGTCCAAGAACGCGCGCGCCAGCATCATGCACATTGAGGGCGACCCTGATCACCCCGTCAACCGCGGCACGCTCTGTCCGAAGGGTGCGGCGTTGATCGACTTCATCCACAGCCCCAACCGCCTGAAGTACCCGGAATACCGGGCCCCCGGGTCGGACAAATGGCAGCGGATGTCCTGGGATGAAGCGCTCACCCGCATCACCAAACTCATGAAAGCCGACCGCGACGCGAACTTCGTCGAGAAGACCGCGGACGGCAAGACGGTAAACCGGTGGCTGACCACCGGCATGCTGGCCGCCTCGGCAAGCAGCAACGAGGTGGGCTACGTCACGCACAAGACCGTGCGCAGCATGGGGATGTTGGCATTCGATAATCAAGCACGTGTCTGACACGGCCCGACGGTGGCAGGTCTTGCCCCGACGTTTGGCCGTGGAGCGATGACGAACCATTGGGTCGACATCAAGAACGCGGACGTAGTGTTGATCATGGGCGGCAATGCCGCCGAGGCCCACCCGTGCGGGTTCAAGTGGGTAACCGAAGCCAAGGCCCATAACAAGGCGAAGCTGATCGTCGTGGATCCGCGCTTCACGCGCTCGGCATCCGTGGCGGACTTCTACGCGCCCATACGCACCGGCACCGACATCATCTTCCTGGGTGGCGTCATCAAGTACCTGTTGGATAACGACAAGATCCAGCACGAGTACGTGCGCAACTACACCGACTTTTCCTTCATCGTGCGCGAGGATTTTGCGTTCGAGGCGGGCCTGTATTCGGGCTACAACGCCGACAAGCGCACCTACGACAAGGCGAGCTGGGACTACGAGCGCGGCGACGACGGCTACGTCAAGACGGACCCCACGCTGGCGCATCCGCGCACCGTCTACCAGCTGATGAAGAAGCACTATTCGCGCTACACCGAAGACATGGTCGAGCGCGTGTGCGGCACGCCGAAAGACAAGTTCCTGAAGGTGTGCGAGATGCTGGCGTCCACCGCCAGCCCCAACCGCGCGGCCACGGTGCTGTACGCGCTGGGCTGGACGCAGCATTCCATTGGTTCGCAGATCATCCGAACCGGCGCCATGGTGCAACTGCTGCTGGGCAACATCGGCATCGCCGGCGGCGGCATGAACGCGCTGCGCGGGCACTCGAACATTCAAGGCCTGACCGACCTGGGCCTGATGTCGAACCTGCTGCCGGGCTACATGACGCTGCCCAACGAACCCGAGCAGGACTACGCCAAGTACATCGAGACCCGTACGTTAAAGCCGCTGCGTCCCAACCAGCTCAGCTACTGGCAGAACTACAACAAGTTCCACGTCAGCCTGATGAAGGCCTGGTGGGGCAACGCCGCCACGGCCGAAAACAACTGGGCCTTCGACTACCTGCCCAAGCTGGACAAGCTCTACGACATGCTGCAAGTCTACGAGCTCATGGTCCAGGGCAAGATGAACGGCTACATCGCGCAGGGCTTCAACCCGCTGGCGGCCGCGCCCAACAAGTCCAAGATGAACGACGGCTTCGCCAAGCTGAAGTACCTGGTCATCATGGACCCGCTCGTCACCGAGACCTCGGAATTCTGGCGTAACGCGGGCGAGCTCAACGATGTGGATCCGTCCAAGATCCAGACCGAAGTCTTTCGCCTGCCCACCACCTGTTTTGCCGAGGAAGACGGCGCGCTGGTGAACTCCGGGCGCTGGTTGCAATGGCACTGGAAGGGCGCCGAGCCCCCCGGCGAAGCCAAGAGCGACATCGAAATCATGTCGCTCATCTTCACGCGCCTGCGCAAGCTTTACCAGGACGAAGGCGGCAAGTATCCGGACCCCATCGTCAACCTGTCCTGGCCCTACGCCAACCCGCAGAACCCCACCGCCGAAGAGTTGGCCAAGGAATATTCCGGCCGCGCGCTGGTTGACCTGGTCGACCCCAAGGACCCCACCAAGGTCACCCGCAAGGGCGGCGAGCAATTGGCGGGCTTTGCGGAACTGCGCGACGACGGCTCCACGGCCAGCGGCTGTTGGATCTTCGCCGGCGCCTGGGGCCCCAGCGGCAACCTGATGGCGCGGCGCGACAATAGCGACCCGACCGGCATCGGCCAGACCTTGAATTGGGCCTGGGCGTGGCCGGCCAACCGCCGCATCCTGTACAACCGAGCGTCCTGTGACGTGGCGGGCAAGCCCTTCGATCCGCGCCGCAGGTTGATCGGCTGGAACGGCAAGATCTGGGCGGGCGCCGACATTCCCGACTTCAAGGGCGACGAGAACCCCGCGGGCGGCATGGGGCCGTTCATCATGAACCCGGAGGGCGTGGCGCGCTTCTTCGCGCGGGCGGGCATGGCCGAAGGGCCGTTCCCCGAGCACTACGAACCCTTCGAAACCCCACTGGGCTACAACCCGCTGTACCCGAAGGCCAAGGGCGTGACCAGCAACCCGGCCGCGCGCGTCTTCAAGGACGACCTGGCCGCGATGGGCACGGTGGAAAACTTCCCCTATGTGGCCACCACCTATCGCCTGACCGAGCACTTCCACTACTGGACCAAGAACGTCCGCATCAACGCGATTCTCCAGCCGGAGCAATTCGTGGAGATCGGCGACGCGCTGGCCAAGGAACTGGGCATTGCCAACGGGTCGCGGGTCAAGGTGTCGTCCAACCGCGGCTACATCAAGGCCGTGGCGCTGGTCACCAAGCGCTTGCGCGCCCTGACCATCGAGGGCAAGACCGTGCATCACGTGGGCATTCCCATCCACTGGGGCTTTGTGGGCCTGGCCAAACCCGGCTTCCTTGCCAACACCCTGACGCCATTCGTGGGCGACGGCAATTCGCAGACACCGGAATTCAAGTCGTTCCTGGTCAAGGTCGAGAAGGCATAGGAGAACCGACATGTCCATGCAATCCCTAGACATCAAGCGGCGCTCCGCCACCACCACGCCGCCGCCCGGCATTCGCGAGCCCGTCACGGGTTCGGTGGCCAAGTTGATCGACGTGTCCAAGTGCATCGGGTGCAAGGCTTGCCAAAGCGCCTGTATGGAATGGAACGATCTGCGCGACGAGATCGGCACCAACGTCGGCGTCTACGACAACCCGGCCGACCTGACCGAGCATTCCTGGACCGTCATGCGCTTCTCGGAATACGAGAACCCCGCGGGCGACCTGGAATGGCTGATCCGCAAAGACGGCTGCATGCACTGCGAGGACCCGGGCTGCCTGAAAGCCTGTCCCTCGCCGGGCGCCATCATCCAATACACCAACGGCATCGTGGATTTCCACGAGGAAAACTGTATTGGCTGCGGCTACTGCATCACCGGCTGTCCGTTCAACGTGCCGCGCATCGCCAAGAAAGACAACAAGGCGTACAAGTGCACCTTGTGTTCCGACCGCGTGGCCGTCGGCCAGGAGCCGGCCTGCGTCAAGGCCTGTCCCACCGGCGCCATTGTCTTCGGCACCAAGGAAGACATGAAGCAGCATGCCGAAGAGCGCATCGTGGATTTGAAGTCGCGCGGCTTCGACCAGGCGGGGCTGTACGACCCGCAAGGCGTGGGCGGCACCCACGTCATGTATGTGCTGCATCACGCCGACCAGCCCGGGCTGTATCACGGCCTGCCCAAGGACCCACACATCAGCCCCATGGTCTCGCTGTGGAAGGGTCTGGCTAAACCGGTGGGCGTGGCCATGATGGCCCTGACCGCCCTGGCGGGCTTCTTCCACTACGCCCGCGTAGGCCGCAACGAGGTGTCGGAAGAAGACGAACGCCGCGCCGAAGAGGAGATGCGTCATGACTGAAGACCGCCATCACCGCCGCATCAAACGCTATTCGCCGGGCGAGCGCACCAACCACTGGATCATCGCCCTGACGTTCATCCTGTTGGCGCTGTCCGGGCTGGCGCTGTTTCACCCGTCGATGTATTGGCTCACCAACCTGTTCGGGGGCGGTCCCTGGACGCGAATTCTCCACCCCATCATCGGGGTGGTGATGTTCGTGTGCTTCGTGGTGTTCGCCGGCCACATGTGGCGGCACAACATGCTGACCAAGGCAGACCGCCAGTGGCTCAGGCAGTTGAACGACGTGGTTGAAAACCGCGAGGAAAAGCTGCCCGAAGTCGGCAAGTACAACGCCGGCCAGAAGCTGCTTTTCTATGTGCTGGTGTTGTGCATGCTGGGCTTGTTCGCAAGCGGCATCGTGATCTGGCGCGAGTTTTTCGCGTTCTATTTCCCGATCTGGGTGGTGCGGGCGGCATCGGTGGTGCACGCGGTCAGCGCGCTGGTATTGATCTGCTCGATCATCGTGCACATTTATGCGGCGATCTGGGTCAAGGGATCCTTGACGGCGATGCTGCGCGGTTACGTGACGGCGGGATGGGCCTGGAAGCATCACCGCGCCTGGTTCCGCGAGCAAGTCAAAAAATAGGGTTCGCCCGCCCCACCCGGGGGCTTGCCCCCGGGTAGCCAACGGCTGCTATCCTTCTTTGCACGAAGGCTGGCAGCCGTGTTTGTTTTCTTGGAGACGCAATTGCAGCGAATTCTTCCGCGCGGTGAGATCGAAGCGCTAGACCACAATGTCATTCCCCGCGTCAGCCTGCCTGAACGCGGGTCGGTTTTTTCGACGCGCGCGGCGCGCCTGCGGCAACTGGCCTCAGACAGCCCGGTGGCGGATTACCTGCTCTTGATGGCGCAACTGGTCGACGCCCAACACCGTGCCTTGCAGGACTGCGCCGCGCCCGGCGCATCCGAAGACCGGCTGGCGCTGGCGCAAGCGCATGGCATGCCACCGTTGCAGGCCGTGGGCTGGCCGCGCGACCCGCTGTGGCGCGGCATCCTGGCGCGGCTGGTCGACGACGTGGCGCGCGGCCAGGGCGTGCCGGCCGAAGCCATTGAGGTCTGTACCGCGCTGCGCCGCGCGGTGGATGAAGACCCCGAATCGTTGGAAGACCTGGCCGAAGCCGTGTTGTCTGAACAGGATCAGGGCGTGGACGGCGCCGCCGCGCCCTTCGTGATGGCGGCCTTGCAGGTCTACTGGACCGATCTGGCCAGCCGCTTCGACGCCAAGCAATTGCCGGTGGTCAGCCCCTTTGGCGTGTGCCCCGTCTGCGCCAGCCTGCCGGTGGCCAGCGTGGTGCGCGTGGGCGGCCAATTCGAAGGCTACCGCTACCTGTGTTGCAGCCTATGCGCCACGCAGTGGCACATGGTGCGCGTCAAGTGCACGCACTGCGAAGACGTGGAATCCGTCGCCTATCAGGCTATCGACGGCCGCTCGCCGGCCATCAAGGCCGAAACCTGCGACCACTGCCACACCTACCGCAAGATCTTCTATCAAGACAAAGACCTGTACGTTGAGCCCGTGGCCGATGACCTGGCCAGCTTGATGCTGGATGTGCTGGTGGGCGAGGCCGGCTATTCGCGTGCCAGCGGCAACCCCCTGTTGTGGCATGGCAACGAGGAATAGCATGGCCCAGCAACCGTCTGGCGGTGACGTGGCCGCCGCCTCGGATATTCCTCCGCTGGATCGTCTGCTGAACGCCGATGCCCTGCGCGGCGCCCTCGATACGCACGGCCGCACGCAAGTGGTGGCGGCGTTGCGGCGCGACCTGGACTCCTTGCGCCAACGCGCGCTGGCGGGCGGCCTGATGCGCGCGGAACTGGAAGCCGGGGCCGTAGCGGCCCGCGTCACGGCGGCGTTAAACAAGGCCGCCCAGCCCCGCCTGCGCGCTGTCTACAACCTGACCGGCACCGTGCTGCACACCAACCTGGGCCGCGCCCTGCTGCCCGACGAAGCGGTGGCCTCGGTGATGCGCGCGCTGACCACGCCGGCCAATCTGGAATTCGACCTGGACACGGGCGGGCGCGGCGACCGCGACGATCTCATCGACGAGCTGCTGTGCGAACTGACCGGCGCCGAAGCCGCCACCGTCGTCAACAACAACGCCGCCGCCGTGCTGCTGATGTTGAACGCGCTGGCTGACCGGCGCGAGGTCGTGGTGTCGCGCGGTGAGCTCGTCGAGATCGGCGGTGCGTTCCGCATTCCGGACATCATGAAGCGCGCGGGCGCCAAGCTGGTTGAAGTGGGCACCACCAACCGCACCCACGCCGCCGACTACGACGGCGCCATCGGCCCGCGCACCGCGATGCTGATGAAAGTGCATTGCAGCAACTACGCCGTCACCGGTTTCACCAAAAGCGTCGACCTGGCCGAAGTGGCGGCGCTGGCGCATGCCAAGGGCCTGCCCGCCACGGTCGACCTGGGCAGCGGCACGCTGGTGGACCTGACGCAGTTCGGCCTGCCGCGCGAAGACACGGTGCGCGACACCATCGCGGCGGGCGCGGACCTGGTCACCTTCAGCGGCGACAAGCTGCTGGGCGGGCCGCAAGCGGGCCTGCTGGTCGGCCGCGCCGACCTGATCCGCAAGATCAAGAAGAACCCGCTCAAGCGCGCATTGCGTGTGGGCAAGCTGACGCTGGCGGCGCTGGAACCCGTGCTGAACCTGTACCGCGCGCCGGAATTCCTGGCGCAGCGCCTGACCACTTTGCGCTTGCTGACCCGGCCGCAGCGCGACATCCAGCCGCAGGCCGAACGGCTGCGCGCCGTGCTGGCGCATGCGGTGGGCGCGAACTACGCGGTCGAGGCGGTGCCCATGTTCAGCCAGATCGGCAGCGGCGCCTTGCCCGTGGACCAATTGCCCAGCTTCGGCCTGGCGGCGCGTTATACCGGCAGCGGCCGGCCGGGCCGGCATCTGGACAAGCTGGAAGCGCAACTGCGCGGCTTGCCCACGCCCGTCATCGGCCGGATTGCCGACGACGCCTTGTGGCTGGACTTGCGCTGCCTGGAAGCGCGCGACGAAGCCGCCTTTGTCGAGCAACTGGCGGAGCCGCTGGCATGATCATCGGCACCGCGGGCCATATCGACCACGGCAAGACCACGCTGGTGCGCGCCCTGACCGGGGTCGACACCGACCGGCTCAAGGAAGAGAAGGCGCGCGGCATCTCCATTGAACTCGGCTACGCCTACACGCCACTTGCCAACGGCGACGTGCTGGGCTTTATCGATGTGCCCGGCCATGAAAAACTGGTGCACACGATGGCGGCCGGCGCTAGCGGCATCGACTTCGGCCTGCTGGTGGTGGCGGCGGACGACGGCGTCATGCCGCAAACGCGCGAGCACCTGGCCATCCTGACGCTGTTGGGCGTGGCCCAGGGCGCGGTGGCGCTGACGAAGGCCGACCGCGCCGACGCCGCGCGGCTGGCGGCCGTGCGCGCCGATATCGCCGAGCTCACGGCCGGCACGTTCCTGGATGGCGCACCCGTATACGCCGTCTGCGCGGCGCAAGCCGACGATGCCGGCACGGCGGATCTCAAGCATTACCTGCACGCGCAGGCAGAACACTTGCAGCGGCGGGGCAGCGATGGCCTGTTCCGGCTGGCGGTCGACCGCGTCTTCACGCTGGCGGGCCACGGCACGGTGGTGACGGGCACGGCGCATTCGGGTCAGGCGCGCGCGGGCGACGACAGCGCCGACCTGCGCGTGATGCCGGCCGGCACGCGCGTGCGGGTGCGCAGCATCCACGCGCAAAACCAGCCCAGCGACACCGGCACGGCCGGCCAGCGCTGCGCCTTGAACCTGGCGGGTATCGACAAGCAGGCTATTTCACGCGGTGATTGGATCGCGGATGCGCGTTGCTTCCTGCCGTCGCGTCATGTCGATGTTGCGCTGACCCTGCTGCAGTCGGCCGACGCGCCCTTGCGTGCCTGGGCGCCCTTGCACGTGCACATCGGCGCCGCGCGCCAGGTGGCGCATGTGGTGCCGCTGAGCGCGGAGACGCTGGCGCCGGGGCAATCGGGCTGGGTGCAACTGGTGTTCGACGAGCCGGTGTGCGCCATGCCCGGCGACCGCTTCATTGTGCGCAACGCGCAGGCCACCCGCACGGTGGGTGGCGGCCGCGTGCTGGACCCCAACGCACCGGACCGCAAGCGCCGGGCGGCGGCGCGCATGCAGGGCTTGCAGGCGCTGTGCGACATGCTGGACGGCGGCGGGCTGCCCCCGGTGTTGGCGCATGCGCCATTGGGTTTGGACGAAGGGGCCTTGCAACGCCTGACCGGCAAGCCTGTGCAAGACATCGAAGCGCCGCACGGCGCCTTGTGGATCGAGTCGCGCCACGTGCAAGGCCCGCGCACGCTGATCGGGTCAGCCCATTGGGATGCGCTGCGCGGCCGCGTGGAGCAGGCGCTGGCGACCTTTCATCAGAGTGCGCCGGACGAACCCGGCCCGGATAGCGCGCGCCTGCGCCGCATGGCCATGCCGGTGGGTTCGGATGCCTTGTGGACGGCGGTGCTGGACCACCTGCAACGCGATGGTCGGGTGGCGCGCAACGGCCCCTGGCTGCATCTGCCCTCGCATACCGCCACGCTGGCCGACGAGGAAAGCGCGCTGGCGCAGCGCTTGTTGCCGCTGCTGGATGCCGGCGCATTCGATCCGCCCTGGGTGCGGGACCTGGCGCGCATGCAAGGCGAACCTGAAGAGCGTGTGCGGCAACTGATGCGCAAGCTGCTGCGGCGTGGAGAGGTCGCGCAGGTGGTGAAGGACCTGTTCTATCACCGCGACCAGGTGCGCGTACTGGCGCGCCTGGCCGCCGAACTGGCCGCCCAGCCCCCGGGCCTGAACGCCGCAGTGTTCCGCGACCGCACGGGGCTGGGACGCAAGCGCGCCATCCAGATCCTGGAATTCTTCGACCGCGTCGGCTATACCCGGCGCGTGCGGGACACGCACCTCCTGCGCGGTGAAAGCGCGTATGCGGGGATGCAAAACCCGATGCAAGACTCCAGGCAAGAGGCGACGTAAAACTCGCCGCAGCCGGTATCATAGGCAGTCCGCCACGGAAGGCATCCGTGCCCGGCGGCACGGCTGGGCTTCAAACCCAGTTGGGGGCGTCAGACGTTCCCAGGTAGGTTCGACTCCTGCTGCCTTCCGCCACCTCCTTTCTTTCTGACCCAGGCGGCGTGTCTTGCCGCCTCAGACGGACACGGGTTTCGCGCTGATCCGATACCGGAAGCCGTCCGCGTCCAGGCTGTCGAGGCGGCCCGCGCTGGTCTCGCCGTTGGGATACATCAGGAACGGCACGGGGTCGTGGGCCGAGCCCGGCAGCACGACGTCGTGGCCGTGGTTGTACGCCACCCAGTTCATTTCCCAGGCGCCAAACAGCATGACACGCGCCGCGCGCACCTTGGCATTGGTCAAGGGTAGTTCTCCGGGCGGTTCTTCCAGCATCACCTTGCGCACATCAGCCGGGTCGACCGGCACCCAGCCATAGCCGGCGGCATAGAACTCGGCGCGGCAGTGCTGCGCTTTGGTGACGTCGCCTGCCTTGCCCAAGCTTTTGTAGCCCAGCTCGGAATTGGCCACGCGCACGCCGTAGGCATCGCGCGCGGGAATGCCCGAGGCGCGCGCCAACGCCACGAACAGGGCGTTGATGTCGGCGCACTTGCCGTTCAAGTCGTTGGCGCTAAGCATGTATTGCACGTCGCCCACGCCGCAGCCGGGCGTTGATGCGGTGCGGCAGGTATTTTCAACCACCCAGTCGTAGATGGCGCGGGCGCGCGCCACGTCGCCCTGGTGGCCGCGTGTGATCTGATCGGCGGTGGCCTTGACGATGCCGTCGGTGGGCAGCAGCGCCGTGGGCTTCACGAATTCGCGCAGCACCGCCGGGTCTTCAAGCACGGCGTTGGCGGGGGGCGGTTGCGTCAGGTCGACGCGGCGGTTGCGGGTCTGGAAGCGGCTGGTCACCGTCACGCCGCGCGGCGCCTGGGCATCCGGCCATTGCACGGCCAGCATCTGCACGTCGTAGCCGGGGGCTTGCGTCAACTGCGCGGTGCCGCCGCCGCTGACGTTCCAGGTGGTCGTCACCCCGCGCTGGTAGTCCGTGTCGGTGGCGTAGGGCACCGGAATCCAGATGCGCGTGTGTGCGGCGGAATCCGCAACGCTGATGTCGGTAGTGAGTTCAAAGCCACGCCAACCCACGGTGACGGGCGCTTGCTGCGCGCGCAGCACCTGTGGCAAGGCGGTGGTGGTGGCGGCGCACAATGCGCCAGATAAACGGAGAAAGTGTCGGCGATCCATAGAGCCCTCACGCACGGTGAAGATTGGCTGTCGGTGCGCCCGGGGCCGGGCGGCCGTCCGTTGCTGCTGAAGTCGAGCATACTGCGGCAATGCCTGCCGCCGAAACATCATAGGGCCAACGGCGGGCGCGGTGCTATCCTTTTTTGATTGATCCCCGGAGACTGAAATGACCCAGGAAGTAGCGTCCGCGGCAGTGCCGCGTTTGACTTCGCTGTCGCACGGCGGCGGCTGTGGCTGCAAGATCGCGCCGGGCGTGCTGTCCGAATTGCTCAAGCGTTTCGGCCCCGCCGCAAGCTATCCCAACCTGATGGTCGGCACCGAGACCGCCGACGACGCGGCGGTCTACCGGCTCAATGACGAGCAGGCGCTTATCGCCACCACTGATTTCTTCATGCCCATCGTGGACGACCCGCATGACTTCGGCCGCATCGCGGCCACCAACGCGCTATCGGACGTGTATGCCATGGGCGGCACGCCCATCATGGCCCTAGCCATCGTGGGCATGCCCATCAACGTGCTGCCGCACAGCGTCATTGCCGAGATCTTGCGCGGCGGTGAATCGGTCTGCGCGGAAGCGGGCATTCCGGTGGCGGGCGGGCACAGCATTGATTCGGTCGAGCCCATCTACGGCTTGGCGGTGATGGGGCTGGTGCACCCCAGCCGCGTCAAGCGTAACGCCGACGCGCGCGCGGGCGATGTGCTGATCCTGGGCAAGGCGCTGGGCGTGGGCATCTTGTCGGCCGCGCTGAAAAAGAACCGCCTGGACGACGCCGGCTACCGCGTCATGATCGATACGACTACCCGGCTGAACCGGCCCGGCGCCGCCTTGGCGGCAATGGACGGCGTGCATGCGGTCACCGATGTCACCGGCTTTGGCCTGGCGGGCCACGCGCTGGAAATGGCGCGCGGCGCGAATCTGACGGCGCGGCTGCGCCTGGACGCGCTGCCGTGGTTGCCTGGAGTGGAAGCCTTTGCGGCGGACGGCGTGATTACCGGCGCGTCGGGCCGCAACTGGGCGTCTTATGGTGAATCCGTGCGGCTGGGTGCGAACGTGAGCGACACGCAACGCGCCTTGCTGACCGATCCGCAAACCTCCGGCGGGCTGCTCGTGTCGTGCGCGCCGGAAGCGGCCGATGCGGTGCTGGCGCTGTTTCACAGCCAGGGGTTCGGCGACGCCACCGTGGTCGGTGAGATGGTCGAAGGCGACGCGCGGGTGCAGGTCGGCTGAGCAGGTCGGCTGACCGAGCGCGGGCCGCATCGCGCAGGCCCGCGTTGCCCCGCGTTACCTCAAGCCCGCAGATCTTGCGCGGTACTCGCGGCCTGCTCGATCAA
Source organism: Achromobacter sp. JUb104 (assembly GCF_024806975.1). Classification (NCBI taxonomy): domain Bacteria; kingdom Pseudomonadati; phylum Pseudomonadota; class Betaproteobacteria; order Burkholderiales; family Alcaligenaceae; genus Achromobacter; species Achromobacter sp. JUb104. Next base: position 187,518 of record NZ_JANUEY010000004.1, read on the forward strand.
CCATTGGGCCACCACATCCGCATCCGGCGTGCTGCGGCGTGTATTGCGCACCAGCCAATAGGCAAGTTCGGTGGCGCTGGCGGGCTGGTCGCCCACCGCCTGTAGCCGGCCGTCGGCCAGCATGGGCGCAATCAATGCCAGCCTGCCCAGCGCAATGCCATGGCCGGCCAGCGCCGCCAGCACAATCTGGTCGTATTGGTTAAAGCGCAGCATGCCGCGCGCGCGCGTGCGGCCCAGGCCACGCGCGCTCAGCCATTCCGACCATTGCAGCCACGGCCGGGTCGGGTCATCGAATTCCAGCAAGACATGGCGTTGCAGCGCGCGGGCATCCAGCGCGCGCACATTGAGCAAGGGATGGGCCACCGGCACCACCGTTTCGCCGAACAGCCACGCGGCGGCGTCCGGCACCTTGTCGCGCTCGCTGTAGCGAATAGCGATGTCCACGCTTTCGCGGTCGATGTCGATCAGGCGGTTGTCGGCCGCCACGCGCACGTCGATATGCGGATGCGCCGCCTGAAAATCCCCCAGGCGCGGCAGCAGCCACAACGAGGCCACGCCGATGGTGGTGGTGACGGTGACCGGCGTGCGCCGCTCGGGCGCGCGCAGTTGTTCGGTCAGGTCACCCAATTGGCTGAGCCACACGTCGGCCATGCGAAACAGTTGCGCGCCTTCGGACGTGAACGACACGCTGCGGAACCCGCGCACCAGCAGGGGCACGCCCAGGTGTTCTTCCAGCGCGCGAATCTGGCGGCTGACGGCGGATTGCGTCACGTGCAGATCCTGCGCGGCCAAGGTGATGCTCATGCGCCGGCCCACGGCGACAAAGCCTCGGACCAGGTCCAGCGGAGGAAGCTTGGCTAGCGGATATGGCATTCGTGAAACTCATGCGTGTTGGACGGAAAAGTCGCTTGAGCAATAGTACGCCGCCAGCGTCCAATGGGAACCATGCGACAGGCGGAGGGGATATCCCTGACGTCCCACGTGATCGCCGCCGACGCGGCCAGGGGGTTGCCATGATCCAGTTACGCTGCACCACGGGAATGTCATTCCGTTTGGATGGCGGCTCGACTATGCTGCTCAAGCGCGCCTCGGGCGTCCGCATCGTGTGCCGTGCCGGCACGGTGTGGATTTCCGAGTACCGCCGCTTGGATGACAGCGTGCTGCAAGCCGGCGACTCCCTTACCGTCGACAGCGATCGCGATGTCGTGCTCAGCGGCCTGCCGAATGCGCAGGTCGCGCTACTTTCCTTGTCGGAGTCCCCAGAATGACCGCGCCTTTGCCCGATGGCCCTCGCATGCAGATGTGGTTCGACTTTGCCAGCCCGTACAGCTATCTGGCGATCGAACGCATAGACTCCCTGGCGCAAGACGCCGGCGTGCGGGTGGACCTGCGCCCCTTCCTGCTGGGGCCGATTTTCCAGGCGCAGGGCTGGAACGATTCGCCGTTCCGGCTGTTTCCGGGCAAGGGCGCGTACATGATGCGCGACATCGCGCGGCTGGCTGACAAGTACGGCGTGGTCTACAAGCGCCCGCGCCTGTTTCCGCGCATGAGCGTGCTGCCGGCCCGCATCGCGCTGCTGGGCCAGGACGAGCCCTGGTGCCGGGATTTCTGCGTGACGGTGTTTCGCGCCAACTTCCAGCATGACGAGGACATTCAGTCCGAAGACGTGGTGCACGGTTTGCTGAACGGCCTGTCGCTGGACGCCGATGCGCTGATCGCACGCGCCAAGTCCGAAGCCGCCAAGGAAGCGTTGCGCCGCCAGGTGGACCGGGCGCGCGATCTGGGCCTGTTCGGCGCACCCACGTTTTTTGTGGGCGATGAAATGTTCTGGGGTAATGATCGGCTGGAAGACGCGCTGGACTGGGCGCGTCGCGGTCAGGCCTGATCCACAGCCTAGCGCGCTATCCCTTCGTCACGGGCGCCACGCGCGCCCATTCGTCGTCCGAATACAGCCGCGAGCGCAGCAGAAAGCGCTTGCCTTCCGCGCTGTCCAGCGAGAACGCGCCGCCGCGCCCGGGCACGGCATCGATGATGAGCTGGGTGTGTTCCCAGTACGCAAACTGGTCTTCGCCCATGTAGAACGGGCAGCCCTCAAGCTGGCCCAGCAACACGTCCGACCCGCCCACCATGAATTCGCCTTGCGCATAGCACATGGGGGAACTGCCATCGCAGCACCCGCCCGATTGGTGGAACATCAGCGGGCCGTGTTTGGCACGCAGCGTGTCGATCAACTCGCGCGCCGCATCGGTGGCAACCACGCGCGGGGTGGGTTCATCCATGGTGTTTTCCTTGTCGCTTGTCTTGTGGATTCCTTGCGGCATCACCTACGGCAAATACGCGCACCGGACCCGATGGCCCGGTGCGCGTGTCGCGGCGTGATGCTTAGAAGAAACCCAGCTTCTTCGGCGAATAGCTCACCAGCAGGTTCTTCGTCTGCTGGTAGTGGTTGAGCATCATCTTGTGATTTTCCCGCCCGATGCCCGACTGCTTGTATCCGCCAAACGCCGCATGCGCGGGGTAGGCGTGATAGCAGTTGGTCCACACGCGGCCGGCCTTGATGGCGCGCCCCATCCGGTAGCAGGTGTTGGCGTCGCGCGACCACACGCCCGCGCCCAGCCCATAGAGTGTGTCGTTGGCCAGCGCCAGCGCATCGTCGGCATCCTTGAAGGTTGTCACCGCGACGACCGGGCCGAAGATTTCTTCCTGGAAGACGCGCATCTTGTTGTGGCCCTTGAAGACCGTGGGCTGCACGTAGTAGCCGCCTTCCAGCGCGCCCTGCATCTGCGCCCGCGATCCGCCCGCCAGCACGTCGGCGCCTTCCTGCTTGCCGATATCCAGGTACGACAGAATCTTCTCCAACTGCTCGGTGGACGCCTGCGCGCCCAGCATCGTGTCGCCGTCCAGGGGGTTGCCTTGCTTGATCTCGGCCACGCGCTTCAAGGCGCGTTCCATGAACTTGTCGTAGAGCGATTCCTGGATCAGCGCGCGGCTGGGGCAGGTGCACACTTCGCCCTGGTTCAGGGCAAACATCACGAAGCCTTCCACGGCCTTGTCCAGGAAGTCGTCGTCTTGCGCCGCCACGTCGGCAAAGAAAATGTTGGGCGACTTGCCGCCCAGTTCCAGCGTGACGGGAATGATGTTCTGCGAGGCGTACTGCATGATCAGCCGGCCGGTGGTGGTTTCCCCGGTGAAGGCGATCTTGGCGATGCGCTTGCTGGAGGCCAGCGGCTTGCCGGCTTCAAGGCCAAAGCCCGTCACCACGTTCAGCACGCCCGGGGGCAGGATGTCGCCAATCAGCTCCATCAGCAGCAGGATGCCCAGCGGCGTTTGCTCGGCGGGCTTGAGCACCACGCAGTTGCCGGCCGCCAGCGCGGGCGCGAGCTTCCACGCCGCCATCAAGATGGGGAAGTTCCACGGAATGATCTGTCCCACCACGCCCAGCGGCTCGTTGAAGTGGTAGGCCACCGTGTCGCTATCGATTTCCGACAGCCCGCCTTCCTGGCTGCGGATGCACGAGGCGAAGTAGCGGAAGTGGTCGATGGCCAGCGGGATGTCGGCGGCGCGGGCTTCGCGGATCGGCTTGCCGTTGTCCCAGGTTTCGGCGGTGGCCAGGCGTTCCAGGTTGGCTTCCATGACGTCGGCAATCTGCATCAGCATGCGCGCGCGTTCGGCGGCCGGGGTCGAACCCCATTTCGGCGCGGCGCGGTGCGCGGCGTCCAACGCCAGTTCGATGTCGCGGTCCTTCGAGCGCGCGTTGCGCGTCAACACCTGGCCGGTCACCGGGGTCACGTTGTCGAAGTATTCGCCATCGGCCGGTTTCTGCCATTTGCCGTCGATGAAGTTGTCGTACTGCGTCTTGAGGTCCAGGCGCGTGCCGTACGTGTCCGGGGTGATGCGGGTCGCGATGTCCATGCTTGTCTCCGATATTGTTGGGATTGCGGCAGTGGGCTGCCTGCTTCCTATCAAGCAAGGAGCATGCCAACCTTGGGGCTTCCCCGCTGGACAGTCCGGGCCCCAGCGTGCGAAAGTTGATTTCGGCGCGCCCCGACGGGCGTGCAAGATTTTTGCCCTTTCAAGATGACGTTTTTTGCGACGTTGTCGCGGAACAGGTGTCGCAGAACACCCGTCCAAGGAGACATGCATGGCCAGTCAATCCCGTCAGCACGCGCTGACGCAAGCGCGCCTGCTGTTCAACCAGCAGGGGGCGGTGCCCGGCGGCATCGTTGCTGAACCCATTCTGCGATCCTGGCGGCGTTGCGCCGACCTGGGCTTTGACATGCGTGGCGTGCGCCGCGCCGAACTCATGACGCAGGGCGAACTGCGCGAAGCCCAGCAGCGCAACGAAGCGCTGCGCCGCCTGTCTGAACCCGCCATGTCCTACCTGCGCCGCCAGGCCGGCGGCAATGGCAACCTGGTGATCTTGTCGGACGCGCAAGGGCTGGTGCTGGACAGCGATGGCGACACCGGATTCGCCAGCCGCGCGTCCCGCGTGGCGCTGATGCCCGGCGCGCCCTGGGACGAGGCCGCCGCCGGCACCAACGCCATCGGCACCGCGCTGGTCGAAGGCCGGCCCATCGCCGTGCATGGCGCGGAACACTACTTTGAACCCAATCGCATCCTGACCTGCGCGGCCGTGCCCATCACTGACAGTGAAGGGCGCATGCTGGGGGTGCTGGACCTGTCCAGCCAGGCGCGCGACGTTCGCCCGGATGTGCTGGCCCTGGTGCGCGCGGCCGTGGATGTGATCGAGCATCGGCTGTTTGAAGAAGCCTACGAGCATTACGCCGTGTTGCGTCTGCATGCCGATGCGTCCGGCCTGGGCGCGCCGGGTGAAGGCTTGCTGGCGTTTCAGGGGGATGTGTTGATTGGCGCGAATCGCCGCGCCTTGCAGGCCTTGGGCCTGGCCGCGACCGCCTTGGGCGTGTATCGCTACGCCGATGTGTTCGACGGCGAACTGGAACGCTGCCCCGACGCGGCCGGCCGCGTGCAGGCGCGCGCGGGCACGAGCTACCACGCCCGCTTGCGCCTGCCGCGCTCGCGCCCGCCGCGCCCGGTGGCGCCCGCCTTGCCTCTCAGCGAGTCGCCCACCGACACCAAGCGCCCCGTGGCGCCCAGCTTTGACGCCGCCACACTGGGCGCGTTGGCGCGTGCCGTGCATCTGTCGGACGCGGGCGTGTCGATTTTGCTGCAAGGCGAAACCGGCGTGGGCAAGGAAGTGTTTGCCCGCGAATTGCATGCGCGCGGCAAGCGCGCGGCGGGGCCGTTCGTGGCGGTCAATTGCGCGGCGCTGCCCGAAAGCCTGATCGAATCCGAACTGTTTGGCTACGAGGATGGCGCCTTTACCGGCGCGCGCCGCCAGGGCAGCAAGGGCTTGCTGCGCCAGGCGCACGGCGGGGTGCTGTTCCTGGATGAAATCGGCGATATGCCGCTGCTGCTGCAATCACGTTTGCTGCGCGTGCTGCAAACGCGTGAAGTGTCGCCGCTGGGCGCGGCGCGGCCGGTGCCGGTGGATTTTGCGCTGGTGTGCGCCACCCATCGCCCGCTGGCCCATGAGGGGGCGGATGCGCCGGTGCGCCCGGACCTGTACTTCCGCATCGCCGAATACACGGTCACGCTGGAACCGCTGCGCGCCCGCGCCGACCGTCTGGAATTGCTGCGGGGGCTATGGGCGGCGCAGGGACCCGGGCCGATGCTACCGCCGCACATCGAAGCGCTGTTGGCAGCGTATTCCTGGCCGGGCAACTACCGCCAGTTGGCGGCGGTGCTGCGCAACATGCATGTGTTGGCGGGGCCGTCGGGCGTGGTGGATGCCGACATGTTGCCGGCCGAGTTATTGCAGGCCAAGGGGTTGCCGCGTGATGTGCTGCCCACTGGTTTGTTGGCAACCGAAGTGCAGCCCGCCATGGACGCGCGTCACGCCACCGACGTGGCGGCGGCCGCTGCTGACAGCGGCATGGAAGATCTGCAATCGATCACGGACACGGCGATCCGCGACGCGCTGGCCGCGCACGGCGGCAATGTCAGCCGCGCGGCGCGAGCCTTGGGTGTGCACCGCAGCACCGTGTACAGGCGCGCGGGCGGGCTGGGTTTGCCGCGATCGCCAAGCCGCTGACCTCGCGGCCCTTGACCTCTCGGCCCTTGACCTCGCGGCCGCTGACCTCGCGGCCCCGGCCCACCACCCGTTGATGCCTCAGTGCATCAGGCGGGCGAGTTCCGTGCCCGGGTCCTTGGCGCGCATGAAGGCTTCGCCAACCAGGAAGGCATTGACCTGGTGGTCGCGCATGAGCTTGACGTCTTCCGGCTTGAGGATGCCGCTTTCCGTGACGACGCGCTTGCCCGCCGGAATGTTGGGCAGCAGGTCCAGTGTGTTCTTCAGGCTGGTTTCGAAGGTGCGCAGGTTGCGGTTGTTGATGCCCAGGAGCGGCGTCTTCATCGTCAGGGCCACGTCCAGTTCACGGGCGTCGTGCACTTCCACCAGCACGTCCATGCCCAGTTCCATCGCCAGTGTTTCGTAGTCGCGCAGTTGCGACGGCGTCAGGGCGGCCACGATCAGCAGCACGCAGTCGGCGCCCATCGCGCGCGCGGCGATGATCTGGTAGGAGTCGATCACGAAGTCCTTGCGCAGCACGGGCAGCGAGCAGGCCGCGCGTGCCTGGCGCAGGTGGTCGTGCGAACCCTGGAAGAACTGCACGTCGGTCAGCACCGACAGGCAGGCCGCGCCATGCACGGCATAGGACGACGCAATTTCCGCGGGGGCGAAGGTCTCGCGCAGCACGCCCTTGGAGGGCGATGCTTTCTTGATTTCAGCGATGACGCCGGCCTTGCCTTGCGAGATCTTGTCTTCGATGGCTTGCGCGAAGCCGCGCACGTCCTGGCGAGCCTGCGCTTCGCGCAGGACTTCGGCTTCGCTGCGCATCTGGCGAGCGGCGGCGACTTCCTCGACCTTGACGGCGAGGATCTTCGCGAGAATATCGTTCATTTCTGGAATTTCCGGGTATATGCGCAGAATTCTTCCAGCTTGGCTCGCGCCGCGCCGGTGGCGATCAGTTCAAATGCTAGCGCTAAGGCTTCGGGAATGGAATCGGCTTTATTGCCGGCGTAGATGGCAAGTCCTGCATTCAGGGCGACGATGTCGCGGGCCGTGCCCTCGACATTTTCCAGCGCCTCGATGACAAGTTCGCGTGACTGCTCGCGATTGGACACCTTGATGGACCGGTTGGACATCATGGATAGCCCGTAGTCTTCGGGGTGGATTTCATATTCCCGTATTTGACCATCTTTCAGCTCGCCCACCAGCGTGGCCCCGCCCAACGAGGCTTCGTCCATGCCGTCCTTGCCATGCACCACCAGCACGTGGCGCGAGCCCAGGCGTTCCAGCACGCGCACCTGGATGCCAACCAGGTCAGCGTGGAACACGCCCATCAACTGGTTGGCGGCGCCGGCCGGGTTGGTCAGGGGCCCCAGAATATTGAAGATGGTGCGCACGGCCAATTCCTTGCGCACGGCGGCCACGTTCTTCATGGCGCCGTGATGCGCGGGCGCGAACATGAAACCGATGCCGGTGGCCTGGATGCACTCGGCCACTTCGTCGGGCGAGAGGACCAGGTTGGCGCCCAGCGCTTCCAGCACGTCGGCGCTGCCGCTGGACGACGAGGCGCTGCGGTTGCCGTGCTTGGCGATCGGCACGCCGGCCGCCGCCGCCACGAACATGGCCGTGGTCGAGATGTTGAAGGTGTGGCTGCCGTCGCCGCCCGTGCCGCACATGTCCAGCAGGTCTTGCGGGTTGGGCGTGACGACCGGCGTGGCGAACTCGCGCATCACCTGGGCGGCGGCGGTGATCTCGCCGATGGTTTCCTTCTTGACGCGCAGGCCCATCAAGAGCGCGCTGGCGATTTGCGGCGACATCTCGCCGCGCATCAGCATGCGCATCAGATGCAGCATTTCGTCGTGAAAAATTTCGCGATGTTCAATGCAGCGCGTCAGGGCTTCGGTGGGGGAAATAGTCACGGTGCGTCCTTCTTGTCTTAGGCGAGGTTCAGGAAATTGCGCAGCAGGGCATGGCCGTGTTCGCTGAGCACGGACTCGGGATGGAACTGTACTCCGTACAGGGGCAGCGTCTTGTGGCGCACGCCCATGATGTCGCCGTCCGGCGCCGTTGCCGTTACCGCCAGGCAGTCGGGCAGGGTGGCGGGGTCGATGGTCAGCGAGTTGTAACGGATCACGGTGTATGGCGTGGGCAGGTCCGTGAAGATGTCGGTGCCGGTATGGGAGATTTGCACCGTCTTGCCGTGCATGATCTGCTGGGCGCGCACGATGTCGCCGCCGTAGGCCGCGCCAATGGCCTGGTGGCCCAGGCACACGCCCAGAATCGGCTTCTTGCCGGCAAACGCCTGGATGGCGGCCACCGAAATGCCGGCTTCAGAAGGCGAGCACGGGCCGGGCGACACGCAGATGCGGTCCGGGTTCAGCGCGCTGATCTCTTCCAGCGTGATCTGGTCGTTGCGCGCCACGCGCACGTCTTCGCCGAGTTCGCCGAAGTACTGGACCAGGTTGTAGGTAAACGAATCGTAGTTATCAATCATCAACAGCATTTTTTTCTCCGTGCGGGCAGGGCGGGGTGTGCGGCAGGGCCGGGGCCGGGATCAGATGGGTTCGTCCAGGCCGTGCTGGACCTGCTCGGCGGCGCGCAGCACCGCGCGGGCCTTGGCTTCGGTTTCGGCGTATTCGGCTTCGGGGTTGGAGTCGGCCACGATGCCGGCGGCGGCCTGCACGTACAGCGTGCCGTCCTTGATGACGCCGGTGCGGATGGCGATGGCCACGTCCATTTCGCCGCCGTAGCTCAGGTAGCCGGCAGCCCCGCCGTAGATGCCACGGCGCACGGGTTCCAGTTCGTCGATGATCTTCATGGCTTCCACCTTGGGCGCGCCCGTCAGGGTGCCGGCGGGGAAGGACGCACGCAGCACGTCCATGCTGCTCATGCCGGGGTTCAGGTTGCCAGTGACGTTGGACACCAGGTGCATCACGTGCGAATAGCGTTCGATGACCATGGTGTCGCTGACCTTGACCGAGCCCACTTCGGCCACGCGGCCCACGTCGTTGCGCGCCAGGTCGATCAGCATCACGTGTTCGGCCACTTCCTTGGGGTCGGCCTTCAGTTCGGCGGCCAGCGCCGCGTCTTCCTGGGGCGTGGCGCCGCGCTTGCGGGTGCCGGCCAGCGGACGGATGGTGATCTGCGACTTGGGCACGCCGTTGTCCACCACGCTTTCCTGGCGCACCAGGATCTCGGGCGACGCGCCCACCACCTGGAAGTCGCCAAAGTTCCAGAAGTACATGTAGGGCGAGGGGTTCAGCGAACGCAGGGCGCGGTAAAGGGACAGCGGGGAATCACGGAAGGGCTTGGCAATGACCTGGCCGATCTGCACCTGCATCAGGTCGCCGGCGGCAATGTGTTCCTTGGCGCGGTGCACGGCGGCCAGATAGTCTTCTTTCTTGAAGTCGCGGCGCTCTTCCGTCTGCATGCTGGCGTGGCTGTACGGAATTTCAACAGGGCGTCGCAGGCGGGCGCGCAGGTCGTGCAGGCGCTGCTGGGCGCGGCTGTAGGATTCGGGCTGGCTGGGGTCGGCGTACACCATCAGGTAGATGCGGCCGGCCAGGTTGTCGACGATGACCAGTTCATCCACATGCATCAGCATCAGGTCGGGCGTACCGCCTTCCATGCCGGCCGGGAAGGGTTTGACGGCAGGACCCAGGCAGGGCTCGATGTGGCGCACGGTGTCGTAGCCGAAGTAGCCGGCCAGGCCGCCGCAGAAGCGCGGCATGCCCGGGCGCAGCGCCACCTTGAAGCGGCTTTGGTATTGCTCGATGAAGGCCAGCGGGTCGCCTTCGTGCGTTTCCACAACCTTGCCGTCGTGCAGCACTTCCGTCAGCGTGCCGCGGGCGCGAATCACGGTGCGGGCGGGCAGGCCGATAAAGGAATAGCGGCCGAAGCGCTCGCCGCCCACCACGGATTCCATCAGGCAGGTCATGCGGCCGGCCAAGGGGCCCGCGTGCGCCAGCTTCAGGTAGATGCCCAGCGGGGTATCCAGGTCGGCGTAGGTTTCGGCCACCAGCGGGATGCGGTTGTAGCCTTGTGCGGCGAGGGCCTTGAATTCGATTTCGGTCATGTCGGGTCTCGTGAGCGATTTTTGATTTGCTTTCAGACCGGGCGCACAACAAAAAAGCCCGGTCCAGGTGTCTGGTTCCGGGCTTGGCTCTGTGTTTACACAGTTACGGCACTAGGCGGCATACGCGTCCAGGGCCGGGAGGGATCATCGCCACCCGGAAGACAAACGCCACCAGCGCCACGAGGCGCCGAGCATTTGGTTCTGGGGGTAAGCGTTCATTGATCCGGGTGTGTCTTTACGTGTTGGGGGTGTTGCTGGTGTTCTGAAATTCAGCTTTCAGGCACCGATCAGGAGGCGATTTTCGCGGCGTTCTGGTTTTGGTTCCAGAGCGCAACCCACTGGGCGGCGTCAACAAGCGTGTCAACTATACCATCGACATCCAGCTCCCGCACGTCACGGCCTTCGTTGTAGCCATAAGGCACCACCAGCACCTGCGTGCCCGCCGTGCGGCCCGCCTGGGCGTCGTTGATCGAGTCGCCGATGGTGACGGCTTCGCCCACCGCCACGCCCAGCAGTTCGCAAGCGTGCACGACCTGGTCCGGGTCGGGTTTGCGGCGCGCGCAGGTGTCGCCGCAGACCACCGCGTCGAAAAAGCCCGCCAAGCCGGTGCGCTGCAACAGCGGCAGCGTGAATTCGGTGGGCTTGTTGGTGACGACGGCCAGCTTCAGGCCCTGGTCACGCATGTGCTTCAGGCCGTCGATGACGCCGGGGTAGACCTGGGCGCGTTCGCCATTGACCAGGTGGTAGTGGCGATAGAAGGATTCACGGGCGCGTTCGAATTCGGCGGGCGAGGGGTCGGCGGCGTGCAGGCTGCCCGCCAGGCTGCGGCGGACCAGGTTGTCAACACCCTTGCCCACGAAGGTGGCCACCACGTCTACACGCAGCGCGGTCATGCCGAGCTCAACGCGCATGGCGTTGGCGGCGAAGGCCAGGTCGGGGATGGAGTCCAGCAGGGTGCCGTCCAGGTCCAGCAGCGCGGCGCGAAAAGCGGTCATGTCGATTCTTCCTGGGGCTTAGACGGCGGTGGTTTCGCCGATGGCGATCTGTTCGCGCATGGACTTGATGATGCCGGCGTAGTCCGGCTTGCCGAAAATGGCGGAGCCGGCCACGAAGGTGTCGGCGCCCGCTCGGCGGATTTCGGCGATGTTGTCGATTTTGACGCCGCCGTCCACTTGCAGCACGATTTCCTGGCCGCCCGCCTGGGTCCAGGCGTCGATCCGGGCGCGCGCTTCGCGCAGCTTGGTCAGCGCGCCGGGAATGAAGCTCTGGCCGCCAAAGCCCGGGTTCACCGACATGATCAGGATCAGGTCGATCTTGTCCATGACGTAATCCAGGTAGGAAAGCGGGGTGGCGGGGTTGAAGACCAGGCCGGCCTTACAGCCGTTTTCGCGGATCAGCGACAGCGTGCGGTCCACGTGGCGGCTGGCGTCCGGGTGGAAGCTGATGTAGTCGGCGCCCGCCTTGGCGAACATCGGCACCAGGTCGTCCACCGGCTCAACCATCAGATGCACGTCAATCGGCACTTGCACGTGGGGGCGGATCGCCGCGCACACCATCGGGCCGATGGTCAGATTGGGGACATAGTGGTTGTCCATCACGTCCACGTGGATCCAGTCGGCGCCGGCGGCGACAACGTTGCGGACTTCCTCGCCCAGACGGGCGAAGTCAGCCGACAGGATGCTGGGGGTGATGCGAGTGGAGGCCATGGAGGATGACATGATGTTCGGGATCGGGGAGGGCATAATGTGCCATTATTGCAGTTTGGGGCGCGGGTTCGAGAAAGGCCCGGTGTAGCGGGACCAAAATCCGCGACTCCTGTGCGTTTCCAATGCGTTTCGAATACGTCTCCCAAATGTCTCCCAAGCGCCCGGCGCCGGTCTGCGGCCCGGGGCGTCCAGCCACACAGGAAGGACTGTGAAACCTTACGACCTGAGCGTCTCTGTCTCTCCGCGCTTCGTGCCTGAACAGTCTGATCCCAGCGAGCAGCAATTCGTCTTTGCCTATACCGTGCGCATCACCAATACCGGCGAACATCCCGCCCAGGTGATCAGCCGCCACTGGGTCATCACCGACGGCAACCAGCGCGTGCAGGAAGTGCGCGGGCTGGGCATCGTGGGCCAGCAGCCCCTGCTGGCGCCCGGCGAAACCTTCGAATACACCAGCGGCTGTCCGCTGCCCACGCCGGTGGGCACGATGCGTGGCACCTACCATTGCGTAGGCGAGAACGGCATCCCGTTCGAAGTGCCGATCTCGGAATTCGTCCTGGCCATGCCTCGCACCCTGCATTGAATGGTTGTGCCCGTCGCCCGTTGCCCGTCGCCCGCTTTTTCCCTTTGCTCATGAAGCGCATTCTTAGCCTGTCCCTGCTGCCCATCCTGTTGGCCGCATGTTCCACCCCGTCGGACATTCCTCCTGATTCAGGCGACGCCGGTACGCCCGGCGTGGCAGCCCCGGTGGCCGATGGCCCGCTGGTGGTGCCGTCGCTGTCGGCGCTGCGCGATACGCCGGCCCGGGCGCTGGCCGGCAAGTTCAAGCCCGCCAACTGGTCCGAAATGCCGGGCTGGACGTCCGACGACCTGACCCAGTTCTGGCCCTTGTTCCTGCGTAATTGCAAGGGCTTGATGCGGCAGACCAGCGGCAACCTGGCCGCGCCCGCGCGCGCCACGCCGCGCGTCTGGCAGCCTGTCTGCGCCGCCGCTGTTGATCCGGCCCGCGCCCCGGCCGCCGGTGACGGCGAAGGCGTGCGTCGCTTCCTGCAAACCTATTTGCAGCCGTGGCGCCTGAACGCCGCCGACGGCAAGCCCGCCGCCAACACGGTCACCGGCTATTACGAACCCCTGGTGCGCGGCTCGCGTCGCCAGGGCGGCAAGTATCAGTGGCCGCTCTACGCCGTGCCGGCCGACCTGCTGACGATCGACCTGGGCTCGGTGTATCCGGACCTGGCCGGCAAGCGCGTGCGCGGCAAGCTGGACGGCAAGCGCGTTGTGCCCTATGACACCCGAGCGGCCATCGAGTCCTCGGGGCGCAAGCCCCCGGTGCTGGTCTGGGTAGACGACCCGGTGGACAACTTCTTCCTGCAGGTTCAGGGCTCCGGCCGTGTCCAACTGACTGATGGGCCCGATGCCGGTAAGACGATCCGTGTCGCCTACGCCGACCATAACGGCCAGCCCTATGCGTCCATCGGCCGCTGGCTGATCGACCGTGGCGAGCTGACCGCCGATCAAGCCTCCATGCAGAACATTCGCGCCTGGGCGCAGCGCAACCCCAAGCGCGTGCCCGAGATGCTGAACGCCAATCCGGCCGTCGTGTTCTTCCGTGAAGAACCGGTCATCGACCCCGAACAAGGGCCGAAGGGCGCCTACGCGATTCCGCTGTCGCCCCGGCGCTCCATCGCGGTCGACGCCACCTTCGTGCCGCTGGGCACCCCGGTGTACCTGAGCACGACCCTTCCGGCCTCCGACCGGCCGCTGCAACGCCTGGTGTTCGCACAGGACACGGGCACGGCCATCCGGGGCGCGGCGCGCGCCGACTTCTACTGGGGTTACGGCGAAGAAGCCGGCCAGCAGGCGGGCCGCATGAAACAACGGGGCCAGATGTGGGTGTTGTGGCCCAAGCAAGCGGGGGAGCCCTCGGCAAGATGAGCCATCAAATCGTTATTTGCGGGGCTGGCATTGTCGGCCTGTCCACCGCCCTGGCGCTGGCCCGGCGCGGCCAGCGCGTTGCCGTGCTGGCGCCGCGCGCATCCGTGCCCGCGGCGGACGCTGATCACTACCACCCGCGCGTCTACGCCATTTCGCCCGCTAGCCAACGTTTTCTGGCCGACCTGGGCGTATGGGACGCCATGCCCTCCGCCCGACTGACGCCGGTCGAGGCCATGGAAATTCACGGCGACGCCGACGGGCAGGTCAACCTGAATGCCTGGCAGGCGGCTTTGCCGCAACTGGCCTGGATCGTCGAGTCCGGCGAGATCGAGCGTGTGCTGATCCAAGCCGTACGGATGTTCGGCATCCCCTGGCTGGAAGACCGCTGCACCGGCTATCAGGATGGCGCGGTCGATACCGAAAGCGGTGCGCGCATTCAGGCCGAACTGTTCGTGGGCGCCGACGGCGCGGCCTCGCCGCTGCGCACGGCGGCGGGCCTGAAGCACGATGCGGTCTCGTACAACGACACCGGGCTGGTGGTGCACCTGGACGCGGAACGCGCCCACCACGGCACGGCGTTCCAGTGGTTCCGCGATGACGGCGTGCTGGCCTTGCTGCCGCTGCCCAACACCGCCAGCGGCCCGCAAGTGTCGATGGTGTGGTCCATGCGCAGCGAATTGGCGCAGGGCCTGCTGGCCTTGCCGCCCGACCAGCAGGCGTCGCGCCTGGAAACCTTGCTGGCCGATGCCGCCGAGGGCCGGCTGGGCCGCTTGAAGGTCCGCAGCAAGCTGCACGGCTTTCCGCTCACGCTGGAACGCGCGCAGATGGTGGCGCCCGGCATCGCGCTGGCCGGCGACGCCGCGCACCGCCTGCATCCGCTGGCGGGGCAGGGGCTGAACCTGGGCCTGGGCGACGTCGAGGCGCTGGCCCGCACCGTGGCGGGGCGCGAGCCGTACCGCTCGGCCGGAGACATCCGCGTGCTGCACCGTTACCAGCGTGCGCGCGCCGAACCGGTGCTGGCCATGCGCCTGGCCACCGACGGCCTGCACAAGCTGTTCGCCTCGCGCGCCACGCCCCTGGTGTGGCTGCGCAATGCCGGCATGCACTGGGTGGAAAAAGCGCCCCTGATCAAGCGCCGCCTGATCGCCGGGGCGTCGGCCAATTGACGCGTATTTCCGGTGGTCTCTTGAGGTTTTCTTTTGGAACCTTGAGGGGCGACCGGCGTCTGAAGGACACTCCGCCTTTCCGCGTCGCCCCGGCATGTCGTCCGGCCCGGCTCCCAGCCGGATGAGTTACGCTTTTCCCCAAAGAACACGATAAGTACAGGAGCACCCATGACTTTCCGCATCTCCGCCACGCTGGCGGCTTGTTTCCTGGCCGGCGGGCTGGGCTTGTCCGCTTCGGCCCTGGCGCAAGCGCCCGCCGAAGGCGGCAAGACCGTATCCACCCAGTCGGTCGGACAGCCCGGCAAAGGCGAGAAAAGCGTGTCGACGCCCCAGCTCGACGCCGTCAAGGAACGCTTCCAGCAACGCTTTTCCGGCATGGACGTAACCGCCGTGCGTCTGACGCCCTACGGCATTTTTGAAGTGCAGTTGGGCATGGACCTGATCTACACCGACGAAAAGGTCACCTGGGTCATGGAAGGCCCGTTGATAGACGCCATGACGCGCCAGGACGTCACGCGCGCCACGCAGGAAAAGCTCAGCGCCGTCACGTTCGACCAACTGCCGCTGGAACTGGCCATCAAGCAGGTCAAGGGCACGGGCGCGAAGAAGGTCGCCATTTTTGAAGACCCCAACTGCGGCTACTGCAAGCAGTTGCGCAAGACGATGGAAGAGCTTACCGACGTCACCGTCTACACCTTCATGTACCCGATCCTGTCGCCCGATTCCAAGGACAAGGTGCGCGACGTCTGGTGCGCCAAGGACCAGGGCAAGACCTGGGACGACTGGATGGTGCGCAACAAAAAGCCGGCCACCGCCAACTGCGACGTGCCTGAAGACAAGCTGCTGGCGCTGGGCCACAAGCTGATGGTGCGCGGCACACCCACGCTGTTCTTTGCCGACGGCTCGCGCGTCAGCGGCGCCATTCCGCTGGACCAACTGAAAGAACGCTTGAACTGACCGGCGCTGGTCGCGCCGGCCGGGTGGCTGGCGCGATTGCCGCCTAGCCACCCGGAGACCTCACTTGAAAATCGCAATACTCGACGATTACCACGACGTAGCACGGCGCTATGCGGATTGGACCTCGCTGGGCGGTGACGCCGAGGTGCAGATCTTCAATAACTTCATTCCGGCGGAACAGGTCGAGGCCACGCTCGAACCCTTCGACGTGATCGTGGCGATGCGCGAACGCACGCCATTCCCCGCCGAACGCATCCGCGCCTTGCCCCGCCTGCGGCTCTTGATCACCACCGGCATGCGCAACAACGCCATCGACATGCAAGCCTGCACGGACCAAGGCATAGTCGTGTGCGGTGCGCCGGGCAGCGCCGACGCCAATACCGCCACGGCCGAGCTGGCCTGGGCGCATATCCTCGGCCTGTTCAAGCACCTGACAACGGAAGACGCGGCCATGCGGCGCGGCATGTGGCAAACCGCCATGCCCGAGCCCTTGGCCGGCAAGCGCCTGGGCGTGGTGGGCCTGGGCAAGCTGGGCGCCGCCGTGGCCAAGGTGGGCCTGGCGTTCGGCATGGATGTGGTGGCCTGGAGCCCCAACCTGACCGACGAACGCGCCGAGGCCGCGGGCGTGACGCGGGTCGACAAGCACGAACTTTTTTCCACGTCCGACGTGGTCAGCCTGCACCTGATCCTGTCCGACCGCAGCCGCCACGTGGTGGACGCCGCGGCCTTGGCCGCCATGAAGCCGACCGCCTATCTGGTGAACACGTCGCGCGCCGGGCTGGTGGACAACGAAGCCTTGATGGACGCGCTGGTGAAGTTCCGCATCGCGGGCGCGGGGCTGGACGTGTACCCCGAAGAGCCGCTGTCGCCGACGGACACTGTGCGCGATCTGGACAACGTGATCCTGACCCCGCACCTGGGCTATGTCAGCCGCGAGAATTTCGAGGCGTTCTACCAGAACGCGCTGGACGCCGTGAAGGCGTTTCAGGCGGGCAAGCCGATTCGCGTCTTGAACGCATCACCGGCGGCGTGATCGCAGGCGCGCCGATAAGCGCGCCTGTTCATGAAACTGCCCAGGCTACTACCCAGGCCACTGCCCGGGCAACTACCCGCGCGTGAACATCACCTTTTTCTCGACGATGCCGCTGGCGTCGGTCGACCCTTCGGGCGTGTCGCCGCAAGCCTCGTCCGCGTTGTCGTCCGGATCCACCGCGTCAAACGCTGTGTCGCCATTCGCGTCCGGCACGCCGGTGGGCTTCAGGCCGACAAAGTCGAACAGGTCGCGGTCCATCAAGTGCGACGGCACCACGCGCGACAAGGCGTTGAACACGTTCCACGAACGGCCGGGATGCTGCTTGTCCCAGTCCTTGATCATCCGGCCCACTTCCTTGCGCTTCAGGTTTTCCTGCGAGCCGCAGAGGTTGCACGGAATGATGGGGAATTGCTTCAACTCCGCATAGGCGATCAGGTCCGTTTCGGCCACATAGGCCAGCGGACGGATCACGGTGTGGCGGCCGTCGTCCGACACCAGTTTGGGCGGCATGCCCTTGGCCTTGCCGCCATAGAACAGGTTCAGGAAGAACGTGGCCAGGATGTCGTCGCGGTGGTGGCCAAGCGCGATCTTGGTGGCGCCCAGTTCCGAGGCGACGCGGTACAGAATGCCGCGGCGCAAGCGCGAACAGAGCGAGCACATCGTCTTGCCTTCTTCCAGCACGCGCGTGACGATGGAATACGTGTCCTGCGTCTCGATGTGGAAGGGCACGCCCAGGTCTTTCAGGTACTGGGGCAGGATGTGGTCGGGAAAGCCCGGCTGCTTCTGGTCCAGGTTGACGGCGATCAGTTCAAACTTGAACGGCGCGCGTTTCTGCAGTTGCAGCAGGATGTCCAGCATTGCATAGGAGTCCTTGCCGCCCGACAGGCAGACCATCACGCGGTCGCCTTCTTCAATCATGTTGTAGTCGGACAGGGCGCGCGTGGTTTCGCGGGCCAGGCGCTTGGTCAGCTTGTTGCCTTCGTGGCGGGCCTTTTCCTCGGCCTCGGTACGATAGCGGACCTCGGGGGAGCGGACGGCGGGGGGCGGAGCAATATCGTTCATGGTCAGCGCGTGATCTGGATTTCCACGCCTACCGCCGCGCAGTCGGAAAAGGCCATGGGCTTGCTGATGCGCAAGCGCAACGAGCGGATTTCCTGGAAGTCGGCCAATAGGCGCGCGGCGACTTGTTCGGACAGGGTTTCGATCAGGTTCACATGCGCCTGCGTGCATTCCTCGACGATGGCCTCTCGCAGACGGCGGTAGTCCAGCACGCTGTGGATATCGTGGTCGTCGACCGAGCGATGGATGTCCACGTCGAACTCGGCGTCGACATGCAGGGGCTGGGTGGCGCGGCGCTCGTGTTCGAGGATGCCGATGCGGGCGTCGAGCGCAAGCCCGGAAAGGATGATGCGACGTGTGGGCATGGTGAAAACCTGGGTGGGACAGCCGGAATTGTAAGGGGACGGCGGATCGGGGGCGGCGCGCTGGCTACAATTCAGCCACGTCCGTGCGCCCGTGAGGCGCCGGCGCGGTCAATAAGGGTTCAAATGCAACAAATGCACGATGCGGTCATTGTAGGCGGCGGCCCGGCCGGCGCGTCCTGCGCCCTGTGGCTGGCCAGGCTTGGTTTGTCCCCAATATTAATTGAGGCCAGCGCCCGCCTGGGCGGCCTGGCTCAGGACAACCCCTTCGCCGACGACTGGATCGCGGTGCTGCCTGGCGTGACCGGGCAACAGGTGGCTGACAACATCGACGCCAGCGTGCGCGCGGCCCAGGTGCCGCTGCGCATGGAAACCCGTGTCGTCGGCGTGGTGCCCTGCAAAGGCGGCATTGAAGCCAGCTTGGTCGGTGCGGACGGCAACCAGACGCAGGTGCGCGGCCGCACGCTGGTGATTGCGTCCGGCGTGCGCGCCAAGGGTTTGCCGGATCATCCCCTGGGCGCGTCATGGCCCGGCGTGCTGATCGGCCCGGGCTCGCCCATCGTCGCGCAGGACTATTCCGGTTTGTCGGTGGCGGTGCTGGGCGGGGGCGACAACGCCTTCGAAAACTACGTCTATGTGCGCAACCGGGGCGCCCGCGCCGTGCATCTGTATGCCCGCAGCGTGCGCGCCCAGCAGCAATGGGTTACCCGCGCCGGCCGCGAAGGCGTGCGCATCGGCCCCTACACGGTGGATCCCGCCAGCCGCAGTGTCGATGGCCGGCAGTACGACTTGATCCTGGTGTTCTATGGCTGGGAACCGCAGGCTGGTTTTGCCGACAGCCTGCAACTGGCCCGCGACGAGCGCGGCTATATCCGTACCGATTTCGCCACCGCCGAAACCAGCGTGCCGGACATCTATGCCATCGGTGAAGTGGCTCACCGCATGCATCCGTGCGTGGTGACGTCGATGGCGGATGGCGTGGTGGCGGCCAAGGCCATCCAGCGCCGCTGGGAACGCGCGGGCGACTAAGTCCCCGCGCGGCTGCGTCGCACCAAGCCCGTTGGCTCGCACGCCCGGCGTTCAGCCCAGGCGAAGCCTGCCCTCCAGATTGCAGAATTGGCATTTGCCCGCGCGGCGCACACACTTGCCCCACAAGTTGGTCACCCATGACCGCGTTCGGAGACAAGCATGTTGCAAGCGCATCGCTGGCTGGCCGCGGGCGTGATGGCGGCCGCCATTGCCAGCCCCGTCCACGCCGCCTGGCCGGAACGGCCCATCACCCTCATCATTCCGGCTGCCCCTGGCGGCACCACCGACATTTCCGCGCGGCTGATTGCCGACAAAATGGCCGCCAAGCTGGGCCAGCAGGTCATCGTGGAAAACCGCGCGGGCGCGGCCGGCATCATCGGCGCGCAGGCCTTGGCGCGGGCCAAGCCCGACGGCTATACCCTGCTGATGGGCAACATCGGCCCCAACGCCATCAACTACGCCCTGTACAAGACACTGCCCTACAAGCCGACCGATTTTGCGCCCGTGACGCTGGTGATCTCGGTGCCCAACGTGCTGGTCGTCAACGAAGCGTCACCCGCCCGTAGCGTGAAGGACTTATTGGCCGAGGCCAGGCGCGACCCGTCCCAGGTGTCGTTCGGCAGTTCCGGCGCGGGCCAATCGCCGCACCTGTCGGCCGAACTCTTCAAGCAGCGCGCGGGCATCGCGGGCACGCATGTTCCCTACAAAGGGGCCGGCCCCGCCGTGGCCGCGCTGCTGGGCCAGCAGTTCACCTTCATGATCGACAACCTGCCCAGCTCGATGCCATTCATCCAGTCCGGCAAGCTGCGCGCGCTGGCCGTCACCAGTGACACCAGGCTGGCCGAGCTGCCGGACGTGCCCACCATGGCCGAGGCGGGCGTCAAGGACATGGTGGTCACGGCGTGGTTCGGCTTGATAGCCCCGGCCGGCACGCCCGAGGACGTGGTCGGCAAGCTGTACGCCGCCGCGCGCGATGTGGTGCGCAGCCCCGACATCAGCGGCCGCTTCAAGGCCATGGGCGGGCAGGCGGGCGGCAATACCCCCGCCGAGTTCACGGCCTTCATCGACCAGGAGCGCGCCCGCTGGAAGCAGATTGTGGATACGGCCGGCCTGGCCCGGGAGCAATAAATGATCGACAAGATTCAAGCCTCCATGGCCGAGGCCGTGGCCGTGATTCCCGACGGCGCGTCCGTGCTTGTCGGCGGCTTTGGCGAAGCGGGCGTGCCTTACGAGTTGCTGCAATGCCTGGCGGATGCCGGGCGGCGCGACCTGACCATCATTTCCAACAACGCCGGCACGTTCGAACGCGGCATCGCTGCATTGCTGATCCGCAAGCAGGTCAGGAAGATCATCTGCTCGCATCCGCGCCCGCCCAATTCCGATGCCTTCGCTCGCGCCTACCGGGCCGGCGAGGTCGAATTGGAATGCGTGCCCCAAGGCACGCTGGCCGAGCGCCTGCGCGCGGCGGGCGCCGGGTTGGGGCCGTTTTTCACGCCCACCGGCTACGGCACGGAACTGGCCGAGGGCCGCCGCCAGGAAGTGATCGACGGCGTGGGCTACGTGCTGGAACAGCCGCTGCGCGCCGACTTCGCGCTGATCCGCGCGCATCTGGGCGACCGCTGGGGCAACCTGATGTACCGGCACGCGGCGCGCAACTTCAACCCGGTCATGTGCATGGCCTCGGGCCACGCCATTGCGCAGGTGGACGAGGTGGTGCCGCTGGGCACCTTCGTGCCGGAACAGGTGATGACGCAGGGCATCTTCGTGAAAGCCGTGGTGCGGGTGGAGGCCTGACATGCAAGACGCGAACAGCACGAACAGCACCAACAACGCCGCGAACAGCGCGCAGGACATCAAGGGCTTGACCCGGCAACAGATTGCGCAATTGCTGGCCAGTGATATCCCGGACGGCTCCATCGTCAACCTGGGCATCGGCATGCCAACGCTTGTGGGCGACTATCTTCCGCCCGACAAAGACATCCTGCTGCACAGTGAAAACGGCATCCTGGGCATGGGCCCGGCCGCCAGCGGCAAGGACGTGGACCCGGACCTCATCAACGCCAGCCGCCAGCCCATTACCTTGTTGGGCGGCGCGTCCATTACCGAACACACGGTGTCGTTCGCGATGATGCGCGGCGGCCATCTGGACTACGCCGTGTTGGGCGCGTTCCAGGTGTCGGAAAAGGGTGACCTGGCCAACTGGAAGACGGACGCGGCCGACGCCATCCCCGCCGTGGGCGGCGCCATGGATCTGGCCGTGGGCGCCAAGCAGGTGCTGGTCACCATGGAGCACCGCGGCCGAGACGGCACGCCGAAGGTGCTGCGCCAATGCACGTATCCGCTGACGGGCAAGGGCGTGGTGACGCGCATCTATACCGACCTGGCGGTGATCGACGTAACGCCGGATGGGCTGGCCGTCTACGCCATGGTCGCCGGCGTGGACGCCGCCTTCCTGCGTTCCGTTACCGATGCACCCCTGACTTTCCCGGCGACGCCACGCGCGATCGTCCTGGACCCGGCCGGCGCGCCGCGCTACGCCTGATTGTTAGCGCCCGGCCCGGGCCAAGGAGACCGTTGATGATCCGTTCCCTGTTCGCCGCAGCCTCGCTCTGCCTGGCGTCCTTGGGCGTCGCGCAAGCCGCGCCCACGTATCCCGACAAGCCCGTCACCTTGCTGATCCCATACCCGCCCGGTGGCAGCGCCGACATGCTGGCGCGCCCCTTGGGGGCGGAACTGCAAAAGAAATGGGGCCAGCCCGTGGTGCTGGAATACAAGCCCGGCGCGGGTGGGGCGATCGCCTCGGCGCAACTGGCTCGCGCCAAGCCCGATGGCTACACCCTGCTGATGGTGCTGGCGGCCCACGCCATCAACCCCAGCCTGTACCCGTCTCTGCCTTACGACACGCGCAAGGATTTTGCCCCGGTGTCCCTGGTGGCCACCTTGCCGATGCTGGTGGCCGCGCCCCTGGGCACGCCGGCCAACAACATTGCCGAGCTGATCGCCTACGGCAAAAGCCATCCCGGCAAGCTCAGCTTTGCGTCGGCCGGCAACGGCAACACCAGCCATCTGGCCGCCGAGATGTTCAAGAGCCAGACGGGCGCCGACATGATGCACGTGCCCTACAAAGGCAGCGGCCCGGCCGTGGTGGCGCTGTTGGGCGGCGAGGTCTCGTTGATGTTCGACAGCATTTCCACCTCGCTGCCGCAGGTGCAGGCCGGCAAGTTGAAGGCGCTTGCGGTGACGGGCGAACGCCGTTCACCCCTGCTGCCCGATGTGCCGACCGTGGCCGAAACCGTGCCCGGCTTTGTGGTGAACGGCTGGTACGGCGTGTTGGCGCCGGCGGGCACGCCGCCCGCCGTGGTCAATACCCTAAGCCGCGACATCGCCAACGCCGTGGCGGTGCCCGCCTTGAAGCAGCAACTGATGGGCTATGGGTATGAAACCGTCGGGTCCACGCCGGAAGCTTTCGCCGGCCATATTGATCGCGAACTGGATACGTGGAAGCAGGCGGTTGAGCAGTCGGGCGCCAAGGTGAATTGACGCCTGTCGTTCACCAGCAGGATATGTGGCGCGGCAACATCATTACTTTCCCTGCGCGTTTCCTTTAAGAACTTTCTCGTATTTCCTGCCAAGCGAAATCGAAACAATGACTGCCATCCCTCATTTGGGACAACAGGCATTCGGAGATTTCGGTGAATAAGAAGATTGTTGCGGCAAGTTTGGCCTTCTCGTCCCTGCTGTTGTGCGGCAGCGCGATGGCAGCGGATGTGAAGTTGGTGTTCAAGGGCGAGGTGTCTCCGTCCACCTGCGCAATCGTTGGAGACAATGGTAGTGGCGAATACGTCATGGCAGTCGAACTGCCCACCGTCAGCACTCGCGCATTGGCCAAGCAGAACGATGTGGCCGGCCGCAAGCCGATCGAGTTGAAGCTGACCGGCTGCTCGGGCAGCAAGGTCACCACGCGCTTTAACAGCGGTTCGAGCGTCGATCCCATCACGGGCGCCTTGATCACCCCGGCTGCGTCAATCAACGGCGAGACGCCGTCAAATGCACAAGTCCAACTGCTGAACAGCAAATACCAGCCCATCAATCTGTCCGACAACTCTGGCACTGAAGCCGTCAGCATCGAGGGCAATGCCGCGAAGATTGAGTTCTACGCGCAGTACCTGGCGGCCACCGCCAACACCACGCCCGGCCCGGTCCAGACCGAAGTCCTGCTGGACCTGATCTACGAATGAAGCCGATCCCCCTTGAGCGCATGCTCGGGGGGCTTTCGGACCACGCAAGCCGGGCCACGCTTCGCCGTTTCTGCGCGTTGCTGTGCCTGGCATGTGCGACCCTGCTGCCCCCTGCCGCCCAATCCAATGTGGTGATCGGTGGTACGCGCATCATCTATCCCGCCGAAGAACGCGAAGTCACATTGCGCCTGACCAATGAAGGCGGCAAGCCGGCGCTGGTGCAGGCCTGGATAGACGACGGCGACCTGGATTCAAGCCCCGACGAAACCGACGTGCCCTTCGTGATCACGCCGCCGCTGGCGCGTGTCAATCCGCGCACGGGGCAGACGCTGCGCATTGCCTATATTCCCCAACCTGGCGTTGCGACGGATCGCGAATCCGTGTTCTGGATGAACGTGCTTGACGTTCCGCCCCTGCCGTCCGCGCAGGTTGCGAACCACATGCAATTGGCTTTCCGCAGCCGCATCAAATTGTTCTTCCGCCCTGCCGGCCTGTCCGGCTCACCCCGCCAGGCCGCCGAGCGCCTGAATTGGCGCGTGGTGGCCACCAGCAAGGGCGCGGCGCTGCAAGTGCGCAATGACAGCGCATTCCATGTGTCGCTGACCGCCGTGACCGTGCAGCTTGGCAATGGACGTGACGTCACCGTGCCTGCCCAAATGTTGTCGCCACTATCCGTGACGGATCTGGGCCTTGGAAAATTGTCGAGTGCGGCGGGCGCCAAGGGCGCCGTGGCGTTTGAATGGATCAATGACTATGGCGCCGCCGAGCGGCGCGAAAGTCCGCTTGAACCGTAGGCCGCGCCGTGTATCGTCACGTACGGTTGAGCAGCGCATTCCTGCTTTTTTCCGGTTTGTTCAGCGCCACGCTCCAAGCGCAGGAACCCGTTGAGTTCAATCCTGCGTTCTTTGGTGGACGCAACGGGAAGGCGGTCGATTTGTCGCGCTTTCAAGGCGGCAATGCCCTGACGCCCGGGGTCTATCAACTGGACCTGTACCTGAACGGCAACCACGCCGGGCGGCAGCAGGTCCGGGTGCGCGCGGCTGATTCGGCCACCACGCTTGCCACCACCGCGGCGCATGCCGACGCCCAACCCTGCCTGCCCATGAAGGTGTATGAGCGGATCGGCGTCAACATCCCGCTGCTGAATGCGGAGCAGGCCGTGTCAGTGTCCGACGAACAATGCGTGGGGCTGGACGGCCTGCCGCCTTCCAGCCGCTTTGAAGTGGACATGTCAGAGCTGCGCGCCGATCTTTCCATTCCGCAGATCTACCTGAAGGCGGTGGTGCGCGGCTATGTTCCGCCCGAAGAATGGGACGCGGGCATCGATGCCGGTTTTCTGGGGTATGGCATCAACCTGTCGTCCAACCGCTTTGGCAACCGCACCGAGCGTCAGTTCTTCAGCAGCGCGAACGCGGGCTTGAATCTGGGCGACTGGCGCTTTCGGCACAACGGGTCGTTCAGCTATACCGATCGGCCGGGCGCTATCCAGCGCAGTCGTTATCAGGCATTAAGCAGCTATGCGCAGCGTGATGTGACCGCGGCCAGCGCGCAACTGACGCTGGGGCAGTTCTACACGCCCGGCAATCTTTTTGACAGCGTGCCGTATACGGGCGTCCAACTCAGCAGCGACGAACGCATGTTGCCGGACTCGATGCGCGGTTTTGCGCCGGTGGTGCGTGGCGTGGCCGATACCACGGCCAAGGTGAGTGTGCGCCAGGGCACCAACCTGTTGTATGAAACGACCGTGTCGCCCGGGCCTTTTGCCATCGATGATCTTTACAACACCGGTTACGCCGGGGATCTTGACGTGACCATCACCGAAGCGGACGGGCGAACCAAACAGTTTGTGGTGCCCTATGCGTCGGTGGCTCAGCTGTTGCGCCCGGGTAGTTCGCGTTTTAGCGTGACGGGCGGACGGTATCGCGATGACACGCTGGATGCGCCGCCCGCGTTCTTGCAGGGAACGTATCAGCGCGGGTTGTCCGATACGGTGACGGGCTACGGTGGCGTCATCGCGGCGCAGCAGTATCGGGCGATTCAGGGCGGCGTCGCGTTGAGTACGCCGCTGGGTGCGTTGGCGGCCGACCTGACGCAGTCGCACGCCACAACGAAATCAACGCGCAACCCGGCTAGCGGGCGCAGTGTGCGGCTGAGCTATAGCAAACTGGTGGAGCCTACATCGACGAACTTCAGCGTGGTGGCGTATCGGTTTTCCAGCGAAGGCTATCTGAGCCTTGGCGAATTTGCACGCCTGCGCGAATCGCGCGGCACGGTGGCGTATGGGGGCAAGGAGCGCAGCCGCCTCCAGTTCAACGTCAGCCAACCCCTGGGCGAAGGCTACGGACACGTGACGCTGTCCGGCGTGGCGCAGAACTACTGGAACCGCCACCAAAGCCGCGATACCAGCTACTACGCCAGCTACTCCAATGGCTACGCTTGGGGCAGCGTCAATATCAGCGTATCGCGTACGCAGGACCAGGGCGGCCGCTTTGGCAACCAGTATCTGCTTAGCCTCAACCTGCCATTGGGGCGTGGGCCGAACTCGGCGTATCTCAGTACATCGTTGAACCTTGAAGGCAACGGCAAGCGCAGCACCAACGCGTCGGTCAGCGGATCTGCCGGGGATAGCGGGCAGTTCGGCTACAACGTGTACGGAACGTATAACCGCACCGACGGCCAAGGCAGCCGCAACCAGGGCGGCAGCTTGCGCTATGACACGGCACACGCGAACTACACCTTGTCGGGCAGCGGCGGCAGCGGCTATCGACAGTTCGGCGCAGGCATGCGCGGCACCTTGATCGCCCACGCGGGAGGCATCAACGCGACCCAGGCGCAGGGCGAGACGATGGCGGTGCTTGAAGCGCCCGATGCCTACGGCGCGGGAATTGTGTCGGGCTCGCGCGGGCGCATCGGCAGTAACGGTTATGGCGTCATGGCGGGCCTGATGCCGTACCGCCGCAACGAGGTCGCGCTGGATCCCAAGGGCACGTCACGTGATGTCGAACTGGAAATCACGTCGCAGCAGGTCGCCCCGCGCGCGGGGGCGGTCGTGTTGTTGCGTTACCCCACCGTGGCGGGTCGGCCGATCTTGTTGAAACTGGTGCGTGACCACGGTGCAACCATACCCATGGGCGCGGAAGTCATCATCCTGGGTATCGACGCCGTCACGCTGGTGGGCCAGGGTGGCCGGGCCTTTGTGCGCGGCTTGCAGGGGCAAGGGCAGTTGGCGGTCAGGTGGGGAGAAGGGGTCGACCAGCAATGTCAGGCCATCTATCAGGTGGACGAGCAGGCGGCGTCCGAAGACGCGCATTACTACCCGCAGTTGGAGTTGCCGTGCACGTCCGTCCAGCAATTTTCCCCACAGGATTCGGCATCATGAAAATAACGTTGCG
The DNA here is from genome assembly GCF_024806975.1 of Achromobacter sp. JUb104. NCBI lineage: Bacteria > Pseudomonadati > Pseudomonadota > Betaproteobacteria > Burkholderiales > Alcaligenaceae > Achromobacter > Achromobacter sp. JUb104. The sequence continues at coordinate 214,558 of NZ_JANUEY010000004.1, forward strand.
ACTGGCGGTTTTTGGGTTCGCCCTGCTGATGTCGGCGGGACGCCCGGTTTGGGCGGCATGTACCGGACAGTCCCTGACGACGACCATTACCGCGCAGCACTTGAAAGAAATGAAGCCACCGCGCGACGCGGCGATAGGCAGCACGATCTACAAGAAAACGATCAACGAGGGGATTGCCTATCTCCAGTGCAACACCGTCGGCGAGCGGTTCGAGTATGGTTTGCAGGCGGGTGCGAAAGCGGTGCCGGGCTACAAAAACGTGTACGAGAGTGGCATTCCGGGCATTGGCATGCGCATATTCTGGACGCACGAAGGGGGTGTGTATATGAACTACCCCCGATATGGTTTTAAGCTCGGAAACTACAAGTATTACCCGCCGCAGCATTTCGAGTTCGAACTCATCAAGATCGGCCCCATCAAATCCGGCGTGTCCTTCGCGCATCGCGCTGATGTTTATTACGGCGCGCTGCGCAGCAATATGGTGGTCTTCAGCAATGTGGCTTACGAGGTCAACAGCAGCGGCTGTACGGTGGTCGACGGGCAATTGGTAGAGGTGGAACTTCTTACGATCAACAACCGTCACCTGGGTCATCGCGGCGCCACGGCCGCGGACAAGGCGTTTAACATCAAGCTGGACTGCGATCAAGGCGTCAAGGTGGCCTATCGGATTGATGCGGACGGCACGCCGGAACACGTCATCAAGAACGCCCAAGGGGGCGATATGGCGCGGGGCGTCGGCGTGCAATTGCTGCAGGGCGATCTCGGCAGCAATGTCGTCCAACCGCTTGCGACCCGTACTGAGTTCACAACCACCGTGACGACGGTCGATAAGGAAAGGCTGACCATCCCGCTGGTAGCGCGCTACTACCAGACCGATGACACCCTGGTGGCGGGAAAAATCAATGCCACGGCCACCGTGACGCTGTTCTACGAATAGGGATCAGTGGCAGGGCAGTGATTGGGGAGGGCCAGTGACCGGAGCGGGCCGATAACACGGCCCGTCCGTTTTCCTACACCGTCAGCACGCAGTCCAGCGCTTCGGGCGCGTTCAGCTTGACGCGGAACGCGCGCAGCTCGTCGCGCCGGAACACGTGCACCGTCACGCGGTCGCCTGGCAGATACTGCGACAGCAGCATATCCAGGCCGGCCGGTGATTCCACGCGCAGCCCGTCCAGCGCCACCAGCACGTCGCCCGCTGACAACCCACCCTTGTGGCCCGCGCCGCCTTCCAGCACCGTGGCCAGCATCACCGTGTCACCTTGCTTGCGGGGGCGTACATCCAGAGTCGGAATGTTCATCGCCGTCTTCCAGCTCAGCGTGATGCCTTGATCGGCCAGCAGTTCGGCCAAGGGCACATCCGCCGTGCCGTAGGCATGGCGCGCGATGAAGCGGCGGGTGTCGACGCCGGTGGCTTCCCGGATCAGGCCGGGCAGCGCGTCTTCCGCCAGGCCTTGCGGCTTGCCTTGATAAAAGTCGCGACCGTAGCGGTCCCACAGCAGGCGCATCACGTCGTCCAGCGAATGCGCGTTGGCGCTTTCGCGGCGGATCAACAAGTCCAGCCCCAATGCCACCAGCGCGCCCTTGGTGTAATAGCTGACCAGCGCGTTCGGCGAATTCTCATCTTGCTTGTAATAGCGCGTCCAGGCGTCGAACGAGCTTTCCGCCACGGATTGCTTGGCGCGGCCCGGGGTGCGGGCCACGCTGGTAATGGTCTTGGCCAGCAAGCGCAGATATTCCGTCTGCGTGATGACGCCGGAACGCAGCAGCAGCAGGTCGTCGTAATAAGACGTGAAGCCTTCGAACACCCACAGCAGGCGGGTCAGGTCGGGCTGCTCCAGATGGTAGGGCGCAAAGGCCTGCGGCTTGATGCGCTTGACGTTCCAGGTGTGGAAGTACTCATGGCTGACCAGCCCGAGGAACCCGCGATAGCCTTCGCCCTGGCCTTGCTGGCCCAGCACGGGCAGGTCCTTGCGCGCGGTCATCAGCGCGGTGCTGGCGCGATGCTCCAGGCCGCCGTAGCCGTCGCCCGTGATCATCGTCATGAAGACGTAGCGGTTGGAACTGTCCAGGAAGGGCGCGCGCTTGGTGCGCGGTTCGAAGAATTCAATCTGCGTGTCGCAAATTTTCTTTACGTCGGTCGCGATGCGCGCCAGGTCCAGATTGGGCGCAACGCCGGTGAAGACCAGTTCGTGCTCGGCGCCGTGGGACGTAAAGCGGGCAACCTGCGGCGTGCCCATTTCCACCGGATGGTCGATCAGCGCGTCGTAGTCGGGTGCCTGATACAGGCCGAAGCCGTGGCGGCGTGCCGCGCCGCGCTGGCCGGCGGCTTCGGGCAGGCTGGTGTAGACCTTCCAGCCGTCGATGCCGCGCGGGGGCGCAAGGTCCACCAGGCAGGGCAGGTGATCTTGCCCATGCACACGCAGGAACACGCTGGTGCCATTGAAGAAGCCGTGGGTTTCGTCCAGGTGCGCGCCGCGTACCGACAAGTCCCAGGCGTACACCACGTACTCCACCCGCAGCGGGCCGTCGGTGGGGGCGACCTGCCAGGTGTGGTTGTCGATCTTGTCGACAATCACGCGGCGCGAGCCCGCGTGGGCCGTTACGGATTCGATCTGGCGCGAGAAGTCGCGGATCAGGTAGCTGCCCGGAATCCAGGCCGGCAAAGACAGGCGCTGGCCGTCGGGCGAGGGCGTGTCGATCGTTAGGGTTATCCGGTAGCGGTGTCCGGCCGGGTCATGGGGCGTCAGGCGGTAAAGTACGGGGCAAGCGTTGTCTTTTTTCATGCTCGTATCTTATTTCATACTTCCTACTGGAGACATTCAATGAGCGAGTCGTTTGTACTGGTCGAAACCCGGGGCCGCGTCGGTCTGCTGACGCTGAACCGCCCCAAGGCGCTCAACGCGCTGAACGATCAACTGATGGATGAGCTCGGCGCGGCGCTGCTGGCGTTCGAGGACAACGCCGACATCGGCTGCGTGGTCATCACCGGCAGCGAAAAGGCGTTTGCCGCGGGCGCGGACATCGGCGCCATGAAAGACTGGTCGTACATGGACGTGTACGGCAGCGAATACATCACCCGCAACTGGGAAACCCTGAAGCGCATTCGCAAGCCCGTGATCGCCGCCGTGGCCGGCTACGCCTTGGGCGGCGGTTGCGAACTGGCCATGATGTGCGACATCATCATCGCCGCCGACACCGCCAAGTTCGGCCAGCCCGAAATCAAGCTGGGCGTGATTCCCGGCGCGGGCGGCACGCAGCGCCTGCCGCGCGCGGTGGGCAAGGCCAAGGCCATGGACCTGGCCCTGACCGCCCGCATGATGGGCGCCGAAGAAGCCGAACGCGCCGGCCTGGTGTCGCGCGTGGTCGCCGCCGACAAGCTGATGGAAGAAGCGCTGGACGCCGCCACCGTCATCGCGTCGATGTCTTTGCCGTCCGTCATGATGGCCAAGGAATGCGTGAACCGCGCGTTCGAAGGGTCCTTGAACGAAGGCCTGTTGTTCGAGCGCCGGGTGTTCCATTCCCTGTTCGCCACGGAAGACCAGAAGGAAGGGATGGCCGCATTTACCGAAAAGCGCAAACCGGACTTCAAACACCGTTAAGGCTTGTTACTGCCGCAAAACGCTTGCGGATCTGTCGCAGAAAGCCCAGCGCGCCGACTCCGGCGCGCTTTTTCATGGGCGCGAGGGTGTTGCACGGCCGTTGCGCCTTGAAACGTCTGGGCAGCACCTTGTTGCAGGCTTCTTCCCTATGCTGGTTAGGCGTCATCAAGAGGTGCCGCGCCAGAGCGGCTTGCCCCACTGGCAAGTCCCGCGCGGCGGCTCGCTAGCAAACAAAATCAAGAAGGAGCCTTGCATGCGTACATTTATTGCTCGCCGCCGGTGGTCCACCGCGGTGCTCGCCGGTGCCTTGAGCGCCTGCGCCATGACCGCCACCCAGGCTCAAGCGCCGCAGTCCACGCTGCGGCTGGTCTCTGAAACGCCGTATCCGGCGTCGTCCGCGCCCGCCCCGCAAATGAGCGAACAGGAACTGCGCGACACGGCGATCGACGCCTACGTCTACGCCTATCCGATGGTGCTGATGGAACTGGCGCGCCGCAAGGCCACCGCCGTACAGACGCCTCTGGATGGCCGCGCGCCGGTCAACCAGTTCGGCCACAAGACCGCTTTCCCGGATCCGCGTGCCGCCGATACCCCCTGGCCCAGCGCCGACGCGCTGTATTCCAGCCTGTGGTTCGACGTGTCGCAAGCGCCCTTGATCGTGAACCTGCCTGATACCGGCGGCCGCTATTCGGTGCTGTCGGCGCTGGATATGTGGAGTGACGTGTTCGCCTCGCGCGGCACGCGCACCAACGGATCCGGCGCGCAGTCGTTCGCCATCGTCGGCCCCAACTGGCAGGGCAGCGTGCCCGCCGGCGTCGACGTCATCCACAGCCCTACCTCCACGGGTTGGCTGATCGGCTGGACGCAGGCCAAGGGCCCGCAGGACTATGCCGCCGTCAATCAGATCCAGGCAGGCATGACGGCATCGCCGATGATGGCGCCGATGGCCGCGACCCCGTCATCGCGCAACCGCAACGCCGGCAACGCGTATCCGCAAACCGGCTCGCGCGTGGGCTCGGCGCCCATCGGCAGCGGCTTGCCCATGCCGATGCCGGTGACGGTGCCCGACGGCACGCCGGCCGAACAAGCCGCCAGCATGGACGCGGCCTCGTTCTTCACGCTGTTCTTTGATGTGATGCGCAACAACCCGCCGCACGCCAACGACACGCCGATTCTTGACCGCATGCGCCGCATTGGCCTGGATAGCCGTCAACCGTTCTCGTACGGACGCCTGAGCCCGGCCGTGCAGCAGGCGCTGGCCGACGCGCAGCCGATGGCGGGCCGCCGCATTGCGGATGGGGTGTCGCGCCTGGGCACGCCGATCAATAACTGGAATACCGTGCTGTCGGGCATCGGCACCTATGGCACCGACTATTCGCGCCGCGCCGCGATTGCCTATGCGGGCTTGGGCGCGCCCACGCCGGAAGACGTGCTGTATCCGGTGACCATGTCGGACTCCAAGGGCCGCCAGCTCGATTCGAACGAAGACTACGTGCTGCATTTCGACAAGGGCCAACTGCCGCCGGCCAATGCGTTCTGGTCGTTGCATGTCTATAACGACAAGCATGGCTTTGCTGAAAACCCCGCCAACCGCTACGCGCTGCGCAGCACCGACGACCTGAAGTACAACGACGATGGCTCGCTGGACATCTACATCCAGCGCCGGGATCCGGGTGACAGGAAGCGTTCGAACTGGGTCAGCACGCCGGCCGCCGACGGCAAGTTCCTGTTGAGCATGCGCTTGTATTGGCCGCAGGACACGGCGCTGGACGGCCTGTGGGCCCCGCCGCCCGTCAAGGAAGACTGATCTTCGGCGTGGGTTAGCACCGCCCACCGGAACCAAAAGCGGCCCTTCGATGTAGGGCCGCTTTTTCGTGCCCAGGCCGCGCTGCGCAAGGCTTGCGCAGCCGGCGACCAGCTCTGGTTCGCGTCCCTAATTTCGATGTTTGCCGGGACGTTGCGCGCACCTTACAAACTCCCGAAAGTTCATTTGCTTGGGCAAAAAGATTCAAGCTATACTCTGCGGGTTTGACGCTTGCGGGATAAGAACACGTGGCGGCCGGGTAGATAAAAGTAGTTGAAAGACACTACTTTTGTGCAGGCTAAGCCGGTTCTGACAGGGGCAAGAAGTAGCGGGGTGTTTGATGCATGAGCCAATGCAAAACTCGATGCAAAGCACGGTGCGGGACTCATTACGAGACACGGCACAAAGTGCACAGCAACGAGGGTTGTCGGGCCAGGGCGGTAAAGAGGGTGGAGTTGGCGGTGGTGGCATCAATAGTGATGGCATCCTCGATGACGACATCAAGGTCCTGGTTCTAAGCGACGCGGATCGCGTGGCGCTGAATGCTCAGGCAAGCCGCGGTCTCCTGTTGGCACTGGCGGCGCAAGGCGCCATGGGGCTCGCAGCAGCGGTAATTGCGGGAGTTGTCGGAGGGGCGGCGGCTGGTTGGTCGGCGCTGGCGGGGGCGGGAGCGTATTTCATACCCAATGCATTGTTTGCATTGCGCCTGGCTGTCAGTGTTCGGGCCGGTAAAGCCAATCCCTTTACCTTTCTCTCTGGTGAGTTGATCAAGTTGTTCGCAACCGCATTGCTGTTGTGGATGCTTTCGCGTGTGGCACAGGACAGTCTGGTTTGGCCTGCCGCATTGCTGGGTCTGATACTCACATTGAAGGGTTATCTCTTGCTCTTGATGTTCCGCAAGTTGTCTTAGCGCCGAGCAGTAAGTAGCGGCAAACGTGATCGTGGAATCGTCCGACTCGCAAGGGTTCGGGCATACAGCAAATAGGGTAGGATTCAAATGGCTGCTGCCAGCGACGTGTCGCCTCAGTCCGCGTATATTCAGCATCACTTGGTGCATCTGAACAATACCGGTGAAAAACAGAGCGCAATTGCTCAGTTCGACATCATCAATTACGACTCGTTGTTCTGGTCCGGCCTGATGGGTCTGATCGTCATTTTCTTTCTGTGGCGCGCTGCTCGCCGCGCCACCAGTGGCGTGCCGACCCGCTTCCAGGCTTTCGTGGAAATGATCGTCGACATGGTCGACGACCAGGCCAAGGGCATCGTCCACAACGCCAAAAGCCGTCTTTTCATCGCCCCGCTGGCGCTCACCGTGTTCCTCTGGATCATCCTGATGAACGCGCTGGACTTGCTGCCGGTTGACCTGTTGCCCTCCATCTGGCGCCTGACCGGCCTGGGTGCCGAGCACGGCGATCCCCTCTATTACCACCGCATTCTGCCGACGGCCGACCTGAACGTGCCGATGGGCATGTCGCTGGGCGTGCTGCTGCTGATGTTCTATTACGGCATCAAGATCAAGCACCCGGGCGGCTTCGTCAAAGAACTGTTCACCGCGCCGTTCCATGCGCATGGCCTGGGCGCCGTTGTGCTGGCCCCATTCAACCTGCTGCTGAACCTGATCGAATACGCCGCCAAGTCCGTGTCGCTGGGCATGCGGTTGTTCGGCAACATGTTCGCCGGCGAACTGATTTTCATGCTGATCGCCCTGCTGGGTGGCGCCTGGACCGGCTTTAACGGCGCCAGCATCGGCTTGGGAATCGGCCACATCCTGGCCGGCTCCATCTGGGCGATCTTCCACATCCTGATCGTCCTTCTGCAGGCCTTCATCTTCATGATGCTGACGCTGGTTTATCTCGGCCAGGCACACGAAGGCCACTGATCCCCCGAATTTCTTGCGCTGGCCACCCGGCCAGCGTGGGATAGCAAGATTATCTTGCATTGAGCTGTACCCCTTATTTTCAATTTTTGACTTCAGATTTCTAACCAAGGAGTTGTCATGACCAACGTCGCTTTCGTTGCCCTCGCTTGCGGTCTCATCATCGGTTTGGGTGCTATCGGCGCTTGCATCGGCATCGCATTGATGGGCGGCAAGTATCTGGAAGCTTCGGCTCGTCAGCCTGAGCTGATGAACGCTCTGCAAACGAAGATGTTCCTGCTGGCCGGCCTGATCGACGCGGCATTCCTGATCGGCGTGGGTATTGCCATGCTGTTCGCCTTCGCCAACCCGTTCGTCGGTTAAGGCAGCGCCCGCCGGCGAATAGGCGGGTCATGACGTTGGCGGCGATGTGGGCAACAGCCCCGTCGCCGGCCAGCAAAGTATCGAGTGCTCCGTGACGCCCCTTTCCGGGTGCGGTCGGAGCCGCAAGGTGTTAAAGGAACGACCGTGAATCTGAACGCGACGATCATTTTCCAGATGCTCGTGTTCTTCGTTCTGGGCTGGTTCACGATGAAATTCGTGTGGCCTCCTCTGACGAAGGCGATGGACGAGCGCCGCCAAAAAATCGCCGACGGCCTTGCCGCCGCCGAGAAGGGCAAGGCCGATTTGGCTCAAGCCCAGGCGCGTGTCAGTCTGATCGAGGCTTCTGCCAAGTCCGAAAACCACGCCCGCATCATCGAGGCCGAGAAGCAAGCCGCCTCCCTGATCGAGCAAGCCCGCCGTGAAGCGGAAGCTGAACGCGCCCGTATCGTGGCTCAAGCCGCTCAGGATGCCGCGCAGGAAGTCCAGCGCGCTCGTGACTCGCTGCGCGACGATGTTGCCGCGTTGGCTGTCAAGGGTGCTGAACAGATCCTCAAGCGCGAGGTTGACGCCCGCGCCCACGCCGAGCTGCTCAACCAGCTTCGCGCGCAGCTTTAATCCGGGACCGTCATGGCTGAACTTTCCACTGTTGCCCGGCCCTACGCTGAAGCGCTCTTCAGCGCAGCGCGCGACGACAAGGCCGGCTTGCCGGCCTGGGCCGACCTGGTCAGCGAAATGTCGCAGGTCGCCTCCAACCCCGACGTGCGCGAGGCCATGGCCGACCCGCGTCTGGGCGATAAGCAGCGCGTCGAGCTGTTCTCCGGCCTGATCAAGGCCGAACTGCCGCAGGCCGCCCGTAATTTCATCGAGCTGCTGGTCGAAAACGACCGGCTGCTGCTGCTGCCCGACATCGCCTCGCAATTCGTGGTGCTGCGCAATCGTCACGAGGGCACGGCGCAGGCGGAAATCACCAGCGCGTTCGAACTGAGCGACGCCCAGGTCAAAGACCTGGTCGACGCGCTCGAACAAAAATTCGGCCTCAAGCTCAAGCCCAACGTCACCGTCGACCAGTCGTTGATCGGCGGCGTGCGCGTGGCTGTCGGCGACCAAGTGCTCGATACTTCCGTACAAGCCCAATTGGTCCGCATGCGCGATCAGCTCGCCGCTTAAGGCAACTAACAGGATTCCAGGAGTCAATATGCAACTCAATCCCTCCGAGATCAGCGAACTGCTCAAGAGCCGCATCGAGGGCCTGGGCGCTTCGGCTGATGTCCGTACTCAGGGCACCGTCGTGTCCGTGACCGACGGTATTACCCGCATCCACGGCTTGTCCGACGTGATGCAGGGCGAAATGCTCGAATTTCCCAACAACGTTTTCGGTCTGGCGCTCAACCTCGAGCGCGACTCCGTCGGCGCCGTTATTCTGGGCGACTACACCGGCATCTCCGAAGGCGACCAGGTCAAGACGACCGGCCGCATTCTGGAAGTTCCGGTTGGTCCGGAACTGAAAGGCCGCGTGGTCAACACGCTGGGCGAGCCGATCGACGGCAAGGGCCCGGTCAACGCCAAAGAAACCGACATCATTGAAAAAGTGGCGCCTGGCGTTATTGCCCGTCGCTCGGTGTCGCAGCCGCTGCAAACCGGCGTCAAGGCTATCGACTCGATGGTGCCGATCGGCCGTGGCCAGCGCGAGCTGATCATTGGCGACCGCCAAACCGGCAAGACCGCTGTCGCCGTCGACACGATCATCAGCCAGAAGGGCAAGGGCGTCACCTGCGTGTACGTCGCTATCGGCCAGAAGGCTTCCACGATCAACAACGTGGTGCGCAAGCTGGAAGAGCACGGCGCGATGGAATACACCATCGTCGTGGCCGCTTCGGCTTCGGACTCGGCCGCCATGCAATACCTGGCTGCCTACGCCGGTTGCACGATGGGCGAATACTTCCGCGATCGTGGCGAAGACGCCCTGATCGTCTATGACGACCTGACCAAGCAAGCCTGGGCCTACCGCCAAGTGTCGCTGCTGCTGCGCCGTCCGCCGGGCCGTGAAGCCTACCCGGGCGACGTGTTCTACCTGCACTCGCGTCTGCTGGAACGTGCTGCCCGCGTGAACGAAGACTACGTCGAAAAGTTCACCAACGGCGCCGTCAAGGGCAAGACCGGTTCGCTGACCGCACTGCCGATCATCGAAACCCAGGCAGGCGACGTGTCCGCCTTCGTTCCGACCAACGTGATCTCGATCACCGACGGCCAGATCTTCCTGGAAACCGACCTGTTCAACGCCGGTGTCCGCCCCGCAATCAACGCCGGTATCTCGGTGTCGCGTGTGGGTGGCGCTGCTCAGACCAAGGTCGTCAAGAAGCTGTCCGGCGGTATCCGTACCGACTTGGCGCAGTACCGTGAACTGGCCGCCTTCGCGCAGTTCGCTTCCGACCTGGACGACGCCACCCGTCGCCAGCTGGAACGCGGCAAGCGCGTGGTCGAACTGCTCAAGCAGCCGCAATACCAGCCGCTGCAAGTGTGGGAACTGGCCGTCACGCTGTACACGGTCAACAACGGCTACCTGGATGACGTGGACGTGGCCCAAGTGCTGTCGTTCGAGAAGTCGCTGAAGGATCAACTGAAGGCCAAGCATGCGGCCATGATCCAACGCATCGAAGACACCAAGGAACTGTCCAAGGACGACGAGGCCGAACTGGCCACCGCCGTTCAGGAATTCAAGAAGCACGGTGCTTTTTAAGAAAGTGATGGGTTAGGCGTCTGCAACGCCTCACCCGTCCTTACCGGATGGTTGAGGCGTGAGCGGAACCCATCGGCCAGTCTTCACAGGAAAGCGCAATGCCCGGAATTAAGGAAATCCGAACCAAGATCAAGAGCGTGCAAAACACGCGCAAGATCACCAAGGCGATGGAAATGGTCGCCGCATCCAAAATGCGCAAGGCGCAGGAACGGATGCGTGCTGGTCGTCCGTACGCTACCAAGGTGCGCGAGATTGCTGCGCACCTGATGCAGGCCAACCCCGAGTACAGCCACCCGTACCTGGTCGAACGCGAAATCAAAGCGGTCGGCGTGGTCATGGTGACGACTGACAAGGGTTTGTGCGGCGGCTTGAACACCAACATCACTCGCGTGACGTTGGGCAAGCTGAAAGAGTTCGAGAAAAACGGCATCGCCGTGCAAGCGACCGCTTTCGGCAACAAGGGCGTGGGTGTGCTGACCCGTATCGGCGCCAAACTGGTGTCCCAGGAAGTGCAACTGGGCGACAAGCCGCAACTGGACCGCCTATTGGGCGCGATCAAGGTGCAGCTGGACGCCTACCTGGAAGGCCGCATCGACGCGCTGTACGTGGCTTCGACCCGCTTCGTCAACACGATGAAGCAGGAGCCGTTGTTCTTGCGTCTGCTGCCGTTGGCCAGTGGTTTGGACGATCCGTACCAATCGGGCGCCGAGAGCCTGGCCAAGACGTCGGAAGTGAAGTCGGACTACAGCTGGGATTACATCTACGAACCCGACGCCCGTAGCGTGATCGACGACCTGCTGCAGCGTTACGTTGAAGGCCTGCTGTATCAAGCCGTGGCTGAGAACATGGCTTCGGAGCAGTCGGCCCGGATGGTCGCCATGAAGGCGGCGTCGGACAACGCCAAGAAGGTCATCGGAGAGCTGCAACTGGTCTACAACAAGACCCGTCAGGCCGCGATCACCAAAGAAATTTCGGAAATCGTAGGGGGCGCTGCCGCCGTTTAAGGCAGGCAGCTCCCATCTAAAGCTATCAAGCAAGGAATCGACATGAGCAACGGAACCATCGTTCAGTGCATCGGCGCCGTGGTGGATATTCAGTTCCCCCGCGATCACATGCCCAAGATCTATGAGGCGCTTACCCTGGCCGACGACGAGTCCTCCTCGTTCGCCGAAAAGGGCCTGACGCTGGAAGTGCAGCAACAGTTGGGCGACGGCGTGGTGCGTACCATTGCGCTGGGCTCCAGCGACGGCCTGCGCCGCGGCATGAAGGTCACGGGCACTGGCGGCCCGATCTCGGTGCCCGTCGGCACCGGCACGCTGGGCCGCATCATGGACGTGCTGGGTCGTCCCATCGACGAAGCCGGTCCGATCCAACACGAAGAAAAGCGTGGCATCCACCAACCGGCTCCCCGTTTCGACGAACTGTCGCCGTCGGTGGAACTGCTGGAAACCGGCATCAAGGTTATTGACTTGGTCTGCCCGTTCGCAAAGGGCGGCAAGGTCGGCCTGTTCGGCGGCGCCGGCGTGGGCAAGACCGTGAACATGATGGAACTCATCAACAACATCGCCAAGCAGCACAGCGGTTTGTCGGTGTTTGCCGGCGTGGGTGAGCGTACCCGCGAAGGCAACGACTTCTACCACGAAATGGAAGAGTCGAACGTTCTGGACAAGGTTGCGATGGTGTTCGGTCAGATGAACGAACCCCCGGGCAACCGTCTGCGCGTGGCGCTGACCGGCCTGACGATGGCCGAGAAGTTCCGTGACGAAGGCCGCGACATCCTGTTCTTCGTGGACAACATCTACCGCTACACCCTGGCCGGTACCGAAGTGTCCGCACTGCTGGGCCGTATGCCGTCGGCCGTGGGCTACCAGCCCACGCTGGCTGAAGAAATGGGCAAGCTGCAAGAGCGCATCACGTCGACCAAGACCGGTTCGATCACGTCCATCCAGGCCGTGTACGTTCCCGCGGATGACTTGACCGACCCGTCGCCTGCCACGACCTTCCAGCATTTGGACTCCACCGTCGTGCTGTCGCGTGACATCGCTTCGCTGGGTATCTACCCGGCCGTGGACCCGCTGGATTCGTCCAGCCGCCAGCTCGACCCTCAAGTCGTCGGCGAAGAGCACTACGCGGTTGCCCGTGGCGTGCAGCAAACGCTGCAACGCTACAAGGAACTGCGCGACATCATCGCGATTCTGGGCATGGACGAACTGTCGCCGGAAGACAAGCAGGCCGTGGCCCGCGCGCGTAAGATCCAGCGCTTCCTGTCGCAGCCGTTCCACGTTGCTGAAGTGTTCACCGGCTCGCCCGGCAAGTACGTTCCGCTGGCCGAAACCATCCGTGGTTTCAAGATGATCGTGGAAGGCGAGTGCGATGCACTGCCGGAACAGGCCTTCTACATGGTCGGTTCGATCGACGAGGCCTTCGAGAAGGCCAAGAAACTGCAATAAGGAACCGATATGGCTACCCTGCATGTGGATGTCGTCAGCGCAGAGGAAGCGATCTTCTCCGGTGAGGCGAAGTTCGTGGTGCTGCCTGGCGAAGCGGGTGAACTGGGCATCTTACCCGGCCACACCCCGCTGATTTCGCGCATACGCCCCGGCACGGTCAAGATCGTTCGTGCCGACCAAGGCGAGGAAAACATCTTCGTCGCCGGGGGCATTCTGGAAGTGCAGCCGGGCAGCGTGACGGTTTTGGCCGACACCGCTATCCGTGCTTCCGATCTGGACGAAGCCCGCGCCGTGGAAGCTCGCAAGAAGGCCGAAGAGGCCCTGGCGAACGCCAAGGACAAGGCGGACATCGCAGTTGTCGAAGCGGAACTCGCCATGCTGGCTGCGCAAGCCATCGCGGCGCGCAAGCTGCGCCAAGGCGGCCGTTCGCACTAAGCGGCAAAGCAGTACACCGGGGCTTGCTCCGGATTGGAAAAAGCGGCCATTGGCCGCTTTTTTCATGCCCGTTCGAAACGCAACGGCGTGCCGCGCCGGTTCCAGGCGTGGCGACCGCAATGCGTTCGATACGAATAGCTGGGCGGGTTTTGCAACAGTAGCCTTCATGCTTGCCTAACGAGTCTTGGGGGTAGCGTGCGAGAAGTCCTGGATTGCGGGGTGCTGCTGGCGCCCGGCCACGAAGCCGCCATGCGCGACTGGGTGACACGGTGTCAGGGCGGGCTGCCGCGCGTGCGCCTGCATCTGGTGCCTTTGGAAGCGCAGGTGGCCGTGGACCATGCGGGCGCACCCGAGACCACAAGCCTGCCCGCGAGCCTGCAACAAGACGTGCAGGCCTTGGCCCGCGTAGCCGTGTCGCTACGGCGCTATGACAGTTGCGTGCTGCCGGTGGCGCCATCGTCGGTGGCCTGGGCGCGCATGGCCCTGTCGCACGCGGGCGACGCGCTGACCACGCCCTTGCTGCTGCTGATGGACGGCATGAAAGCACCCGCCATCGAAGACTTGTTGGGCCTGGGCGCCACCGACTTCATGGCGCAGCCCGCCTGCGTGGAAAGCATGCGCGTACGGCTCGCCCGTATGCGCCGGCCTGTCTCGGGCTCGCACCCGGCTTGGCGCCAGGCCAGGGTGGAAGAGGCGCCGGCGCGCTACGCCGCCCATGGCACCAGCCCCGCGCTACCGCCACACGCTGCCCGGCCGCAGGTGGCGGCGGACATCCTGGAACAGGGCTTGGCCAATCTGCGCGACACCCGGCGCCAGGCGGCGCAGGAATCGTTCCGCCAGGCCAAGGCGCGGGTGGTCGATGGATTCGAGCGCGAGTACATCCGCCACGCTCTGTCGCGCCATGGCGGCAATGTGGCGCAGGCCGCACGGGCCTGCGAAAAGCATCGGCGTGCCTTCTGGGCCTTGATGCGCAAGCACGGCATCGATGCCGCGCCGTACCGTCAGGCAGCGCAAGGACGCCGGATGCGTGACTAAACCGCTCTTGATCCCCAAGGGAAGTAAAATCACGGCTTCCGATCAACGAGGATAGTCGTGTCTGCTTCCAGCTTGAAGAACGATGTGTTCTTGCGCTCGCTCTTGCGCGAGCCCGTGCCCTATACCCCGATCTGGCTGATGCGCCAGGCGGGTCGCTACCTGCCCGAGTACCGCGCCACGCGGGCCCGCGCAGGCTCCTTCATGGGCCTGGCTCAAAATCCGGACTACGCCATGGAGGTCACGTTGCAGCCGCTGGCGCGCTACGACCTGGATGCGGCCATTCTGTTTTCGGACATTCTGACGGTGCCGCATGCCATGGGCCTGGGCCTGGACTTCGCCGAAGGCGAGGGCCCGCGCTTTGCCCACCCGGTGCGTACCGAGGAAGACGTTGCCCGCCTGGCCGTGCCCGACATGGACAAGCTGCGCTATGTCTTCGATGCGGTAGGCGTGATCCGCCGCGAGCTGGACGGCAAGGTGCCGCTGATCGGCTTTGCCGGCAGCCCGTTCACCATCGCCTGCTATATGGTCGAAGGCAAGGGCAGCGACGACTACCGCCTGATCAAAACCATGCTGTATTCGCGCCCGGACCTGCTGCACCGCATCCTGGAAATCAACGCCGAGGCCACGCTGCAATACCTGAACGCACAGATCGCCGCGGGCGCGCAGGCCGTCATGCTGTTCGACAGTTGGGGCGGCGTGTTGGCCGATGGCCTGTTCCAGCAATTTTCGCTGGCGTACACCAAGAAGGTCGTGGATGGCCTGACCCGTGAAAACGAAGGCCGGCGCGTGCCTGTCATCGTGTTCACCAAGGGCGGTGGCCAATGGCTGGAGCAGATTGCGGCTTGTGGTTGCGATGCTGTCGGGCTGGACTGGACGGTGGACCTGGCCGCGGCGCGCCGCCGCACGGGCGACTCGGTTGCCTTCCAGGGCAACCTGGACCCGATGGCGCTGTTTGGCGGCGGCCCCGCCATCCGCGCGGAAGCCCGGCGCGTGCTGGACGCGTTTGGCCCGGTCGGCAAGGGCGGGCACGTGTTCAACCTGGGACACGGAATTTCGCGCTTTACTCCGCCGGAAGCCGTAGCCGAATTGGTCGAAGAAGTCCACCAACACAGCCGCGCGCTGCGGGGGTAAGTGAGTGGACGCTTCGGTTCCAAGGGCCGATATTTGAGGGCCCGGGCAAGTACTTGTGCACAGCAGGAATTTGCCTGGGGAAAACCCTTTAGAAGCTAGTTTACAATCTTGGAACGTTATATAAGCTACTGTTTTTAAACGGAAAAAGTGAGTTTTCCACCGGATTGCAGCATGCTGCGCAATCTTGGCTTATTCCGAAAATTGACGTTGCTCCAGCCTTTTCCCCAAAGTTATCCACAGGCGCCGCCCAAGCCGGCCGGCGCGCCCCGGCGGCAATTGTCCGGCGGCGCCTTCCCCCATTACCTATCAGCCATTCGGATTAATCCTTTTCCATGACCCGCCCAAGCCTCCATGTCTGAACCGCTGCCAGGAACGACGTCCGAAGCCGTCTGCTGGGTGCGCGTGGCGCTGGACGTGCCCTTGCCCGGCCCCTTCGATTACCGCAGCGATGCGCCCGTCGCGGTGGGCTTGCGGGTGATCGTCCCGTTCGGGCGGCGCAAGATGGTCGGCGTGGTGGTGGAGAACCCGGCGGAGCCGTCATACGAGCCCAAGCAGATCCGGCCGATCGAACAGGTGCTGGATGACCTGCCCCCCTTTGACGAAGATTGGCTGCGCATGGCGCGCTTTGCGGCGGACTACTATCAACGGCCCCTGGGCGAAGTGATGTTGCCGACCTTGCCGCCGCCACTGCGCAAGCCCACCGCGTATCAAGGCAAGCGCTCGGCGGGCGGCCCAGTGGCGCGCCTGGACAATCGCAAGCGCAAGCCGGTGCGTGCGCTGGCCAAGGCGGACCAGCCGCCGGAACTTAACGACGCGCAGCGCGCCGCCGTGGACACCATTGGGGCATTGACCGGCTTCAAGCCTGTGCTGCTGCACGGTGTAACGGGCAGCGGCAAGACCGAGGTCTACCTGCGGGCAGCGGAAAAAGTGCTGGGTCAAGGGCGCCAGGTGCTGCTGATGGTGCCCGAGATCAACCTGACGCCGCAGTTGGAAGCCGCGCTGCGCGCGCGCCTGGAAGCCTTGGTGGGGCCGGATGGCCTGGCCGTCATGCACAGCGGCTTGTCCGACGGTGAGCGGCTGCAAGCCTGGGCCCGCGCCCAACGCGGCGAGGCGCGCATGGTGCTGGGCACGCGCATGTCGATCTTTGCGCCCCTGAGCAAGCTGGGCTTGATCGTGGTGGACGAAGAGCACGACGCTTCCTACAAGCAGCAGGACGGCCTGCGCTATTCGGCGCGTGACCTTGCCGTGTGGCGGGCGCATGATCTGGATATTCCCGTGGTCCTGGGGTCGGCCACGCCGTCCCTGGAAACCTGGCAGCATGCCGAGCGCGGCCGCTATCTGCGCTTGACGCTGCCGGGCCGGGCGCGCTCCAGCACGCTGCCGTCGATGCGCCTGGTGGATACACGCCGCTTGCAGATGAAGCACGGCATGTCGCCGCATTTGCTGGAGGCCATCGGCCAGCGACTGGAACGCAAAGAGCAGTCGCTGATCTTCCTGAATCGGCGCGGCTATTCCCCAGTGCTGCATTGCCAGTCTTGCGCCTGGGTCAGCAACTGCCCGCGCTGCACCGCGTTTACCGTGCTGCATCGCACGGATGGGCGCGGCCATCGGCTGCAGTGCCACCACTGCGGTTACCAGGCGCCGGTGCCGCGTGCGTGCCCGGAATGCGGCGACCAGGACCTGGCCCCCATGGGCCGGGGCACCCAGCGCATCGAAGAGCATCTGGCCGAGCTATTTCCGGGTGCGCGCATCCTGCGCATTGATGCCGACAGCACGCGCAAGAAAGGCAGTGCCGAAGCGCTGTTCGCTTCGGTCCATGCGGGCGAGGTCGACATCCTGGTGGGCACGCAGATGGTGGCCAAGGGGCATGATTTTGCGCGGCTGGGCCTGGTGGGCGTGCTGAATTCCGATTCGATGCTGTTCGCGCACGACTTCCGCGCGCCCGAGCGCCTGTTTGCTCAGCTGATGCAGGTGGCGGGCCGTGCCGGCCGCCACCAGGGCAATGGCGAGGTGCTTATCCAGACCGGCTACCCGGAGCAGCCGGTGTATCAGGCCTTGCTGCGCCATGACTACGCGGGCTTTGCGCGCCATGCCCTGCATGAACGCGAAAGCACCGGCTTGCCGCCCTTCGTCTATCAAGCCCTGCTGACGGCCGAAGCGCGCGAACTGAAAGTGGCGCAAGCTTTCCTGGAGCGCGCGCGCGTGCTGCCGGAAGGCGAATGGGCCGCCGATTTTCCGGGCCTGGATGCCATCATGCTGTACGACCCGGTGCCGCTGCGGGTGGTGCGGGTGGCTAATATCGAGCGAGCCCAACTGCTGGTGGAAAGCAGCAGCCGGCCGGCCTTACAGGCCTTTCTGACGTCGTGGTCGCACCACTTGCCGTATATCGCCAACGAGGCGCGGGTGCGCTGGCAGTTGGAAGTCGATCCGCTTGAAATCTAGCCCAAGGTCCAACATGTCCGCCAACGAAGCCATTGCCCAAGGGATGAACCCCGCCCAACGAGAGGCGGTGCTGTACCTGGACGGCCCCTGTCTGGTGCTGGCCGGCGCCGGCAGCGGCAAGACGCGCGTGATCACGCAGAAAATTGCGTATCTGCTGCGTGAATGCGGCTACATGGGCCGCAACGTGGTGGCCTTGACCTTCACCAACAAGGCCGCGCGCGAGATGGACGAGCGCGTCAAGACGCTGGTGGACCGCAAGCTGTCCAAGGGCCTGATCATCAGCACGTTCCACTCGTTGGGCGTGAAGATGCTGCGCGAGGAAGCGCGCAACGCCGGGCTCAAGCCCACGTTTTCCATCCTGGATGCCGATGACGCCATGTCCATCATCCAGGAACTGCTGGCCACCACCGACAAGGCGCGGCTGCGGCACGTGCAGGGCATTATTTCGCTGTGGAAAAACGGGCTGATGGAGCCGGACGACGCCGCGCGCGAAGCCGTCACGCCCGGCGACGTGGAAGCCGCCCACATCTACCGCAGCTATGCCGCCACGCTGGCGGCCTATCAGGCGGTGGACTTCGATGACCTGATCCGCATTCCCGCGCTGCTGTTGTCCAGCAACGAAGAGGTGCGCACGCGCTGGCAAAACCGCGTCCGCTATCTGCTGGTGGACGAATACCAGGACACCAACGTGTGCCAGTACCGGCTGGTGCAACTGCTGACGGGCTCGCGCGCCATGTTCACGGCGGTGGGCGACGACGACCAGGCCATCTATGCCTGGCGCGGCGCCACCATTGAAAACCTGGCCAAGCTGACCACCGACTACCCCAACATCAAGCTCATCAAGCTGGAACAGAACTACCGCTCGGTGCAGCGTATTCTGGCCGCCGCCAACGCGGTCATTGAAAAGAACCCCAAGCTGTTCGACAAGAAGCTGTGGTCCGACCTGGGCGTGGGCGAGCCCATCCTGGTGTCGGCCATGGACGGCGAAGAGCAGGAAGCCGAATCCATCGCCATGAAGGTGTCGGCCTCGCGCTTTGAACGGCAGGCGCAGTGGAAGGATTTCGCCATCCTGTACCGCAGCAATCATCAGTCGCGCATTCTGGAACAGGCGCTGCGCAACCTGAAGATTCCGTACACGATCTCGGGCGGGCAAAGCTTCTTCGACAAGGCGGAAGTGCGCGACGTCCTGTCGTACCTGCGCCTGTTGGCCAATGACGATGACGACCCCGCGTTCATCCGCGCGGCCACCACGCCCAAGCGCGGCATCGGCCAGGCCACGTTGCAGGTGCTGGGCCAGTACGCGGCCACGCGCGAAACGTCGCTGCTGGCCGCCGTGGCCGAGACCGGCCTGGAAAGCCTGCTGGCGCCTCGCCAGTTGGAGCCCCTGCGCACCTTTGCCGAATTCATCCGCCGCATGCAATGGCGCGCCGGACGCGGCACCACGGGCAAGGACGCCGCGCCGGCTGAACCCGCCGGCGTCATCCTGGACGACTTGCTGGAGGCCATTCAGTACGAACGCCATCTGTTCGAACTGTTCGAGGAACGCCCCGCGCAAACACGCTGGCAGAACGTGCTGGAGCTGACCGGTTGGCTCAAGCGCAAGGCCGAAGAAGACAACATGACGCTCTTCGATCTGGTGCAGCACGTGGCGCTGGTCACGATGCTGGAGCGCGGCGAGGAAGACGAGCCCGATGCGGTGAAGATGTCGACCCTGCATGCGTCCAAGGGCCTGGAGTATCCGCACGTGTATCTGGCGGGCGTTGAAGAAGGCTTGCTGCCGCACTTGGGCAAGGACGACGAAGTGGGCGACCCCGCGCGCGCGGCCGAGAACCTGGCCACGCGCATCCAGGAGGAACGCCGCCTGATGTACGTGGGCATCACCCGCGCGCAGCGCAGCCTGAACCTTAGCTGGTGCAAGCGCCGCCGCCGCGCGCGCGAAGACCTGGTGCGCGAGCCGTCGCGCTTCATCGAAGAGATGGGGCTGGGAGATGTGCGCGTGCAGGAAGACGAAGCCACCGCCGCCATGAACCCCAAGGAGCGCATGGCCATGTTGAAAGCGCTGCTGAAGAAGTAGCGCGCGGCCTGTGCCATGAAAGACGACGTCCGCTATCTGCCCGTGTCCGGCACGCCGGGGCTGGTGCTGGGGCAGGCGCGTCTTAGCGAATTCCAATTTGACCGCCACTATCACGAGGACTATCACATCGGCCTGGTGACGCAGGGCGTGCAACGCCAGCACTTTCGCGGGCAGAGCATTCTGCTGGGGCCGGGCGGCATTGCGCTGATGCCGCCCGGCGAAATCCATGACGGCATGGGGGCGGACGACCAGGGCTCGGCCTATGTGCTGAAGACGTTCCGAATTTCAGCGGCGTTGATGCGTGCCTGGATCGAAGACGTGTCGGATGCCGCGCCCCGCGAGCACTTCTTCGGCACGCTGCTGCAAGACGCCGCGCTGGCGCAGCGCTTCATGGCCTTGCACAACGTGTGGATGTCCCGCGCGCCGGACGAGCCGTTGGCGCGGCAGTCGCAATCACTGGCTTTGATGGCCGACCTGTTCGTGCGCACGCGCACGGTGTCGCCGCAGGTGGTCAAGGGTGGCCTGTCAGCGGCGCATCGGCTTGCGGTGCGGGATTACTGCCATGCGCATCTGAGCGAGAAGATCGCGCTGGACGACCTGGCGCGGTTGTGCGGACTTAGCCGTTTTCAATTCCTGCGGCGCTTTACGCACACGGCCGGTTTGACGCCCCACGCCTGGCTGGTGCGGCTGCGGCTGGAGCGGGCCTGCGCGGTGCTGGCCACCGCACGCATGTCGGTGGCCGAGGTGGCGGCGGAAGTGGGTTTCTATGATCAAAGCCATTTCAACCGCGCCTTCCGCGCCGCCTATGGCGCACCGCCTTCGGCCTATCAACCGGCGGCGTAATCGAAGCCGCAGGCGTCACACTGCCGGTTCAGCTCACCCGCGCGCGCAGCGCAGACAGGAAGTGGTCGACGTCTTGTTCCGTGGTGGCAAAGGACGTCACCAGACGCACGATGCCCGGGCCCCAGCGGTCGTGATAGAAGCGAAAGCCGTCGGCTAGCAGGCCGTCGATGGCGGCGGCGGGCAATTGGCAGAACAGGATGTTGGCGTCGGCCTTGCCTTGCAGGGTCACGCCGGGCAGGCCTTGCATGCCCGCCGCCAGCCGGGCGGCCATGGCGTTGGCCTGGCGCGCGTTGCGCAGCCACAGGCCATCATCCAGATACGCTTCCATCTGCGCGGACAGCAAGCGCATCTTTGACAGCAGATGGCCGCCGCGCTTGCGCCGGAACGCCAGGTCGCGCGCACGCTCGCGGTTGAACATCACGATGGCCTCGGCGCCCAGCACGCCGTTCTTGGTGGCGCCGAACGACAGGATCTCCACGCCCGCTTTCCACGTCATGTCCGCCGGCGTGCAGTCCAGGCTGACCAGCGCGTTGGCAAAACGCGCGCCGTCCATGTGCAAGGGCAGGCCCGCATCGCGGCAGACGTTGCCGATGGCCTGGATCTCATCCAGGGAGTAGACGCTGCCGGTTTCGGTGGCCTGCGTGATGCTGACGCAGGACGGCTGCACGGAATGCACGTCACCCGCCTTGCGCCGCGCCTGCTCCGCCAATTCAAGCGGGTCGATCTTGGCGTCGGCCCCGCCCAGCAGCATCAGGCGGGCGCCATGGGTGTAGAACTCGGGTGCACCGCATTCATCGTTGGCGATATGGCTTTGCGCGTGGCACAGCACGGCACCCCAGGGCGGCGTCAGCGCGGCCAGGCTGAGCGAATTGGCGGCCGTGCCGGTGGGCACGAGCAGCACGTCGACCTCGTGCTCGAACAGATCGGCAAGCCGGCGCTGCACATTCAGGGTGCTGTCGTCGGCGCCATACGGCTGGGCCTGGCCGGCGCTGGCGCGCAGCAGCGCTTCCACTATTTCGGGGCTGGCGCCCGCGATGTTGTCGCTGGAAAAGCCCATATTGGGGGCGGGGACGGATAGGGGCGTGTTCACGGGTGGCTTCGGCTGATACGGGAAAGCCGTCACTATGCCGGGGAGCGCGCAGGCGGGCTTGTAGAAAATTGCGGCTGGCTCCTACACTGGGCAAGTCCATCTTGAAGGAGCGCATCATGTGTCGTTGGCTGGCTTACACCGGAAGTCCCCTACAGATGGAAAGCGTGCTGTTCAAGGCCAAGCATTCGCTTATCGACCAGAGCCTGCATTCGCGCCTGGGCGCCACCACGACCAATGGCGATGGCTTTGGCCTGGGTTGGTACAGTCGGCCCTCGAATAGCCACATCGAGCCGCCGTTCCGCTACCGCAGCGTGCACCCCGCCTGGAACGATCGCAACTTGCGCGAAGCCGCGCGCGCCATCCACGCGCCGCTGTTCGTGGCGCATATCCGCGCGGCCACCGACACGCCCGCGCAAGAAACCAACTGCCATCCGTTTCGCCACGGCCAGTGGCTGTTCGTGCATAACGGGGTAATTCGCGACTACCCCCTGCTGCGCCGCGACCTGATGCTGATGATTGCGCCGGCCTATTTCGGGTCGCTGGAAGGGTCGACCGATTCCGAGGTGATGTTCCTGCTGGCCCTGACCTTTGGCCTGGAGGAAGACCCGATTCCCGCACTGGCCCGCATGGTGGGCGCGGTGGAAGAAACGGGCCGCCGCCATGGCGTGACGCATCCCATCAACATGACGGTGTGCGCGCTGGACGGCGAAAGGCTGATCGCGGTGCGTTATTCCAGCGAGGCGGAGTCGCGCACGCTGTTCCACAACACCTGCGTGCGCCATTTGCGCGAGCTCTATCCGCAGGACCCGCAGATCGCCGCGCTGGACGAAGACGCCTTCCTGCTGCTGTCCGAACCCTTGAGCGAAATGCCCGGCGTCTGGGAAGAAGTGCCGGAAGCCACCGCCATCATCGCCGGCGGCGGCGATGTGCGGCATTACCCCTTCGTACCGATCGCGCCGGGCCCTTGACGCGGTTTTTGGGCAAAATCCGGCCAAATATCGTCGAAATTGGCCGATAAATAGGGGTCATCAAGCACGTATCGCTCATATAAGGGAGAATGCGTGTCGCAGTGACTTTGCGACGTCCTGGGCCGCGAAAGCACCCCAACTCAATAAGGAAGTTGCATGACAGATAGCAAAACCCCGCAGGTCTCAGACGCATTGGCGGTGTTTACGCACACGGGGAACGCCCCGGTTCGCTTTGAATTGCATGACAAGGGCGTGGTCCGCCAACAAGGCGACACACGCAGCTACACCGCCTTCGCGGATGTACTGGACCTTTGCCTGTTCCCCGCTGAAGCGGGCGCAACGGCAGGCCCGATTAACCAATTTGCCTACCGTACCAGCACGACGCAAGACTGGACCGTGGTGTCCGGCGACGTCAGCAACTTCGCCCAGTTCCTGGATGCATTCCGCTCGCGCTACGTCGCGCAGCGCTTGCCCGTGCTGGAAGCGTTGATGGCCGACGGCAAGCGCGTGGCATTCCGGACGATCAAGTCCGGTGATTTTCCCGGCTTCGACACGCAGGAATTGGCCCTGTCGGCCGAAGGCCTGCATATTGACGGCGCCACCTGGCCCTATGAATCGTTGCAGCGCATCGACCTGAACGACTGGACCGAGACGATCACCCTGCAAGACGACAACGGCAAGACCGTGTTTTCGTGCGTGGCGACGCGCATTCTTAGCTCGGATCTGTTGGTGAACCTGGTGTACGACCAGTTGGGTCAAACGGCGGAATACGCCTGACGGGAGTCGTCCCGCAAGCAGCGTAACGGGCTCGCTTGATACGTAAAGACGAAGGGCCGCCCCGAGCATTACGAGCGGCCCTTTTGCATGGGGTTTGGCGTTTGTTGTTGCGTCGCTTTGCCGATGACGTTGATGCTGTTGCTGGCGCAGTTGCTGATGCTGCTGCCGCTGAGGTTGCTGTTGTCCTTACCGTCTTGGCGAGCGGGTCAATGCCCCGCGTGCAGCGCGGGATTCAGCGTGCCCCAGGCGACGGTGCGGATCAGCGTTTCCACAGCCCCCGTCTGTGAATTTCGACGGAACAGCAGCCCGTGCCGACCCGCCAGCGACGCCGCTTTCACGACCGTGCCTTCCGGCGTCAGCACCCGCGTTCCAGCTGTGATGTAGCAGCCGGCTTCCACCACGCAGTCGTCGCCCAGCGAGATGCCGACGCCTGAGTTCGCGCCCAGCAGGCAGCGTTTGCCGATCGATACCACCTGCTTGCCGCCGCCCGACATGGTGCCCATGATGGACGCCCCGCCTCCGATATCACTGCCGTCGTCCACGATGACGCCCGCGCTAATGCGGCCTTCGACCATCGAGGCGCCCAGCGTGCCGGCGTTGAAGTTGCAGAACCCTTCATGCAGCACGGTCGTGCCCGCCGACAAGTGCGCACCCAGGCGCACGCGTGCCGTATCCGCAATACGCACGCCGCTGGGCACGACGTAGTCGGTCATGCGGGGAATCTTGTCCACGCCGCGAATTTCCAGCGTTTGCCCCGTGGCGCGCAATTGCCAGCGCAAGGCATCCACCTGATCCACCGCGCACGGCCCCACGGACGTCCACGCCACGTTGGTCAGCACGCCGAACAAGCCATCCAGGTTCGCCTCATGCGGGCGGATCAGGCGATGGCTGAGCAGATGCAGCCGAAGATAGGCGTCATGCGCATCGGCGGGCGGTTCATCCAGCGAAGCAATGGCGGTGCGCACGGCAACGATATCCACCTTGCGCCGCGTGTCGCGGATCAAGGCCGTGGGCACATGTTCGCCCAACGCGGCGCGGGCTTCTTCAGGCGTAAGGTGGCGCGTGCCAGAAGCAGGCGTACGATCGGCCAGCGACGGGCGTGGATACCATGTGTCAAGCACGGAGCCATCGGCGGCAAGCGTAGCCAAGCCGTAGGCAATGGCGCTGGAGGAAGCGGCGGACATGATGATTTGCGATAAAAAAAATAGAAAATTTCGACGTAGGATGGGTGAAGCGCGAACGGCCGTTCAATAGAACACCGCCGTAAATCGCGCGCAACCCATCACCCCTACGCCAATTCCTTCAACAGCAATTCCCAGAACTTCAACCGCTGCTCCAGCGTCGATACCAGCACATACTCATTCAAGGTATGCGCCCCATCCCCGTCGGCACCCAACCCGTCCAACGTAGGAATTCCCATCGCCGACGTGAAGTTCGCGTCGCTGCCGCCGCCCGTCATCGGCGCGTCTTCCAGCAGGAAACCCGCCCGATCCGCGTAGCCTTGCACCAGCGACAGCAACGCCGCCGCCGCGTCCGTCTTCACCATCGGCGGGCGGTTCAGTTCAACGTTGATATCCAGTTCCACGTCCGGCCCCACCGCGCACAATTCGCGCATGCGGCGCAGCACGTCTTCGGCGGCGCCCATGTCCGGCACGCGGAAGTCCACCACGCAGCGGCACAGCGCCGGCACTGTGTTCGTGACCGTGCCGCCCGCAATCGTGCCCACGCTGACCGTGATGCCACGGTCGTAGTCAGTCATCGCTTCCAGCGCCAGTACCTGGTGCGCCATTTCGCGGATCGCGCTGCGGCCCTTTTCGTGCTGCATGCCGGCGTGCGCCGGGCGGCCCTTTACGTTCAGGTTGAGCATGCCCGTGCCCTTGCGCGCCGTCACACACTTGCCGCCGTTCGGGCGGGCCGGTTCGCAGACCAGCGCGTACTTGGCGTTGGCGGCGAAGCGTTCGATGTGCACGCGGGACGCATGGCTGCCGGTTTCTTCATCCGGCACCACCAGGAAGTCCACCGGCAGTTGCGTCGCGCCGGGGCGCGCCACGCCGGCCAGCGCCGTCAGCGCCAGGTAGATGCCCGCTTTCATGTCATAACTGCCCGGGCCGTAGAGGCGGTCGCCATCAATGCGCACCGGGTTCTCAAGCAGCGTGCCCACCGGATGCACCGTGTCCATGTGCGCCAGGATCAGGATGCCGGGGCGCGTGTCGCCGGGCGCGCGGTTGGTGGCGTACAGCAGCGGACCCGTGGTGGGGCCCAGCGACGACAGCTCCACCGTCAAGCCCGCGGCGGCCGCGTAGTCGGCGATGATGCGCGCCATGGCGGCGATGCCCTCGGGAAAGTTCGACGGCGATTCGCATTGCAGCCAGCTCTGGATGCCAGCGACGATCTGTTCAGTGCTTTGAGTGTTGGACATGGCGGGTTCGGTGTTCAGCAATGAAAAAGGAAGGAGCGATCAGGCGACCTGCTGGCCGGCCAGGCGGGCCAGTTCGGCGTCGTCGGGCATCTTGCCGTCAAACCACAAGCTGGCGCAAACGGCCGACATGGCGCGGCCATCGTGGCCGATGCCGGGCACCACTTGCAGCGTCCAGCCGAACGGCACGCCACGGCGTTCGGCCTCTTGCTTGCCGAAGTCGTAGTAGTTCTGGGCGCGCGCGAAGCGGTGCGGGCCTTGGCGCATGGCGGCCGGTTCGGCCGGCAAGTTCGGGTCGTCGGTGGCGATGTCCTGATCGCCCGCCAGAATCGTCATGGGATAGGCCAGCAGCTTCACCAGATGCTCTTCGGTCAGGCCCACGCCGTCCATGCCTTCGGGGAACGGGTAGTCAAACGTCGGCAGCGTGTACCAGCCAGGGTTGCCCGCCGTCACGGCCTTGAACGGCGCGTGCGACTGGCTGCTCATCAGGCGGTGCACGAACTGCCCGCCCGCCGAGTGGCCGAACAGGTAGACGTTCTGACCGTCGGTGATTTCACCGTCGATCATGTCCTTGATGACGTTGCCCACCAGCGCATACGTCCAGCCGTCGATGTGGCGCGGGTTGCCGCCGGCCGAGAACACGCGGCCGTTGTTGTAGCTTTCAACGCCGGGCCAGATCTCGTTGGAGAACGTCAGCGCCACGATCAGCAGCTTGTGCTTGTCGGCGGCCTCGACCCAGAAGTCGCGGTATTCGTCGCCGTTGCGCAGCACGCCGTGCTGCACGATGACGACCGGGCGGTCGGGCGTATAGCCGTACGGGCGGTACGTTTGCAGCTTGAACGGACGATCCGAATTGCGGTCTTCGTCGATGTACTGGATGGTGTTGCGGCCCGCATGGCCCATTTCGATGGCGATGCGGTCCACGTTGGACATGTCGGAGGGTTTCATCAGGCGCTCGCTTCGTTCAGGTGACAGGCCGACCAATGGCCCGCCGAGATTTCTTTCAGGGCCGGCGCCTGCTCGCGGCAGCGCGGCATGGCGTGGGGGCAACGGGGGTTGAAGGTGCAGCCCGGGGGCGGATTCAGCGGCGACGGGATTTCGCCCTTGATCGGCGTGAACTTGCGACCACGGCGGGCCACGTCCGGCACCTCGGCCATCAAGGCCTGAGTGTACGGGTGGTTGGCTCGCGCGAAGATCTCGGCCGACGTGGAGATTTCCACGATCTTGCCCAGATACATGATCGCGACGCGATCCGAGATGTGCTTGACCACGCCCAGGTCGTGGCTGATGAAGAGATACGTAAAGCCGTGCTGTTCGCGCAGGTCCATGAACAGGTTGATCACCTGCGCCTGGATGGACACGTCCAGCGCGGCCACCGGTTCATCGCAAACCAGGAACTTGGGCGCCACCATCAGCGCGCGGGCGATGCCGATACGCTGGCGCTGGCCGCCGGAAATCTGGTGCGGAAAGCGGTCGCGGTATTCGGCGTCCAGGCCCACTTCCTTCAAGGCCTGGTCGATACGCGCGGGGATCTCGGCCGGGGGCGCCAGCTTGTGGACCTTGAGCGATTCGCCCAGGATCTGGCGCAGGCGCTGGCGCGGGTTCAAGGACGCTTGCGGGTCCTGGAAAATCATCTGCACGCCCAGCGTGTAGGCCAGCTTGTCGGCGCCGCGCAGACGCACGGCGTCGCGGCCTTGGTACAGCAGTTCGCCTTCGGTCTGGCGGTGCAGGCCGGCCACGACACGGCCCAGGGTGGACTTGCCGCAACCGGATTCGCCCACCAGCCCGACGACTTCGCCGCGCTTGATGGACAGGTCCACGCCGTTCACGGCATACACCGTGCGGCGGTCCAGCGGGCGGCCGGTCAGGGCCAGGATGCGCTGGGCCAGGTCGGGGCGCTGTTCGAATCGCTTGTGGACGTTCTTGAGCTCGATGACGGGAGTATCGGCTTGGCTCATGCTTGCTGTGCCTCGCGGGCTATCGGCACGTAACAGCGGTAGCTGCGCGGACCTTCGGTGGTAACGGAGGGGGCTTGTTCGGTGCAGCGCGGGATCACCTTGGTGCAACGCGGCCGGAATGCACAGCCCGACGGGCGGCCCGCCAGGCTGGGCGCCATGCCGTTGATCTGGTGCAGACGCGCGCCGGGCTGGGTGGCGCCGGGCATCGAATCCAACAGGCCCCGGGTGTAGGGGTGGCGCGGCGATTCCAGCACCTGTTCAACCGGGCCGCTTTCCACGATGCGGCCGGCGTACATGACGGCCACGCGGTCGGCCAGTTCGGCCACCACGCCAAGGTCGTGGGTGATCCAGATAAGCGCGGTGTTGTGCTCGCGGCAGATCTTTTGCATGCGGTAGAGAATCTGGCCCTGGATGGTGACGTCCAGCGCGGTCGTGGGCTCGTCGCAGATGATCAGGTCGGGCTTGTTCAGCATGGCGATGGCGATCGCCACGCGCTGGCGCATGCCGCCGGAAAACTCATGCGGGTAGCTCTTCAAGCGCTTTTCGGGCGACGGAATACCCACCATCTCCAGCGCTTCGCGGCAGCGTTCCTCGGCTTGCGCCCGGGACACGTTTTCGTGCGTGAGGATTGCTTCCATCATCTGCTCGCCGATGCGCAGCACCGGGTTCAGCGTCATCAGCGGGTCCTGGAAGATCATGGCGATGCGGTTGCCGCGCAACTGGCGCATCTGCTCTTCCGTGAGGTTGCGCAGGTCGGTGCCCTTGAACTTCACTTCGCCGTCGACGACTTCCCCGGGCGGATCGATCAGGCCCAGCAGTGAGAAGCCGGTGACGGATTTGCCGGAACCGGATTCGCCCACCAGGCCCACGATTTCGCCACGGCGCACGGTAAGGTCGACACCGTCGACAGCCAGATACGCGCCGGCTTCGGTATGGAATGCAGTGCGCAGTCCGCGCACATCAAGAAGAATGTCGCTCATGCTCGTCGGGGGTCCAGGCTTTCACGCAGGCGGTCGCCCACGATGTTGATGGAAAGGATCAGCACCAGCAGCGCAATGCCGGGGAACAGACTGATCCAGTAATCGCCGGACAGCAGGTATTGGAAGCCGTTGGAAATCAACAGGCCCAGCGACGGCTCGGTGATCGGCACGCCCACGCCCAGGAACGACAGCGTCGCTTCCAGCGCGATGGCGGTGGCGATCTGGATGGTGGCGAACACCATGACGGGGCCCAGGCAGTTGGGCAGCAGGTGAAACACCATGATGCGCCAGGCCGGAAAGCCCAGGTTGGCGGCGGCTTCCACGTATTCCTTGCGGCGCTCTTGCAGCGCGCGGCTGCGCATGATGCGGGCGTAGTGGCCCCACTGCACCAGCACCAGCGCCAGGATGACCTTGTCCACGCCGCGCCCCAGCACCACCAGCAGCACCAGCGCCACCAGGATGGTCGGGAAACCCAGGATGAAGTCGACGATGCGCATCAGCACCGTGTCGACCAGGCCGCCGATGTAGGCGGCGATCAGGCCGATGGCGCCACCGATGGCGGTAGCCAGCACCACGGCCGACAGGCCCACCATCAGGCTGATGCGCAAGCCATACAGGATGGCGCTGAGCATGTCGCGCCCTTGGTCGTCGGTGCCCAGCCAGGCGATGCTGCCGTCCATCAGCGCCTGGCGCGGCGCCAGGCGGCCGTCCAGCAGCGACAGGTTGGCCAGGTCGTAGGGGTTTTGCGGCGCGAAGTAGGGCGCGAAGACCACCAGGATGATCAGGATGGCCAGCGCGATCACGGAGCCGCGCACCGTGGGGCGCGCACGCAGTTTCTTCAGGATGGAGGCGCGCTGCGGGGTCTCGGCCAAAGGCTGGACGGTGCGAGTGCGGCCGGAATTGGGAATGTTAACCATGGCGGATTATTGAGCGGGGGCCACGAGCTGCACGCGCGGGTCGAGCGCGGCGTACAGAATGTCCACAACCAGGTTGATGACCACGAAGATCAGGGTGACCAGCATCACGTAGGCGACCACCACGGGGCGGTCCAACTGGTAGACGCTGTCGATCAGCAGCTTGCCCATTCCCGGCCACGCGAACACGGTTTCGGTGATGGTGGAATAGGCGATCAGGGTGCCGAACTCCATGCCGATCACGGTCACGACCGGGATCAGGATGTTGCGCAGGATGTGGCGGCGCACGATGCGCCCGGGCTTCACGCCCTTGGCCCGCGCGAATTTCACGTAGTCCTGGCTGCGCGCCTCGACCACGCCCGAGGCGGTCAGGCGCAGCACCAGCGCAATGTTGGCCAGCGCCAGGTTGATGGCCGGCATGATCAGGTGCGACCAGCCGTCGGCGGTCAGGATGGACAGGCGTATGCCCAGCACCGTGACGGTGTCGCCGCGCCCCGTGGCGGGCAACCAGCCCAGCCACACGGCGAACAGCAGAATCAGCATCATGCCCTGCCAGAAGTTCGGCAGCGAAAAGCCCAGCACCGACGACGCCATGATGCCGCGACCCAGGTAGTCGTCGCGGTACAGGCCGGCGACCAGCCCCAGCGGAATCCCGATCACACAGGTCAGCATGATGGCCACGACGACCAGTTCGAACGTGGCGGGGATGCGCTGCACGATCAGTTCAATAGCCGGGATGCCGTGCACGAAGGACGTGCCCAGGTCGCCATGCAGCGCGCGCCACAGGAACCCGGTGTATTGCTGCCAAACCGGCAGGTCCAGGCCCAGGCGGGCGATCATCGCCTCGCGAGCTGCCTGACTGGCTTCGGGGCTGACCAGCAGTTCGATCGGGTCGCCCACGGCATACACCGCGAAGAAGACCACGACCGAAACGGCCAGCAGTACGAACAGACTCTGTATCAGTCTGCGCAGGATGAACAAGGCCACGTGATGATTTCCTTGGTGGGCTCAGGGTTGCTTGGCGCCGAGTGCTTGCTTGGCGGGATTATTTGGTGGGTTTGGCCAACATGGCCAGGGTGTTTTCTTAAATCAAACGATAGCTTGCGCCAGGCGGACCACGGTGACGCCGGGCCGCAGGTTGGCCGTGGACGGCATGATCAGCACGCAGTCGTCATAAGGCGTGACGACGGCTTCGCCTTCGGACCAGCCAATGACGGTGCCCGCCGTGGCCAGGGTTTCCAGGCCCTTCCAGGGCTGGTCGAAACGGAAGTCCGCGCTTTTCGCGGCGATGGCGTGGGTGACGCGCAGCGCGCGTTGGGCTGCTTGTGCGGGCGCAATCCAGGCATCGGGGATATCGCCGCTGTCCACCGTGCCGGCTTCCAGCAGGAAGCGCGCCATCTGGTCCACTGCCACGCCGCGTGCTTCGGGGGCGCCGTGGAAGCCGCATTCGATCAGCAGCGAGCGCGTGCCGTTGTCACCCGCTTCGCCAAAGCGGCCGTAGTCGCGCATGCGCACGCCGGCGGCATGGCCGGCATCCGCGATGATGGTGGCGGGGTTGCCCAAGGCCAGCGCCAGGTCGATATTGCGCTGTTCCATGCCGGTCAATTGCAGCGGCACGTCGGAATTGCTCATGGAATGGAAGTCCAGCAGCCAGTCAGCTTGCTCCACCCACGGGCGAAGCTGCGCGGCGCGGCGGCGTTCCTGGCTGATGGGCACCGTCAGCTTGTCGTCGCTCCAGACGCGGTTCATGTCTTCGTCGACAAAACGCGCGGGCGCGTAATTGGTGGAATCGAAGCGGTCGAACGCTGCCAGGTTGCAAAAGGCTAGGGTCAGCGAGCCCCGGCGCGGACGCAGCCCGGCCGCAAGCGCTTCCTTCAAGGCCCAGGCACCGCACAGCTCGTTGCCGTGGATCAGCGCGCTCAACATCACCCGCTTGCCCGGCACGCCGGAGTCAAAATGCCAGACGCCGGGCGTCTCCGTATTGCCCAAGCGCTCCGACGACAAATCCGGACAGGCAAGAAGAAAAGGGCGGGGCTGGACCGCGGGCGTGGACGTGGGCATGGGGAACTCCGATGAAGCGGGGGAATTGTATAGGGATCCGGCAAAAGAAAACGGCTGCACGAGGCAGCCGTCTCACGGTTCAAGCGAACCAGATTACTTCTTTTCGGGCGTGACCGACGTCGCCAGCGTGTATTGGTCGCGGCGGCCTTCGTAGGTGATGCCCTTGCGGAACGCCCAGATGCTGCTTTCAAAGTGCAGCGGAATCAGCGGCACGTTGTCCAGGGCGATCTGGGTGGCTTGCTGCAACAGCTTTTCGCGCTTGGGCGCGTCAACCGTCACGATGGCTTCCTTGTAGACCTTGTCGAAATCGGCGTTGGAGAAGCCGCCGTAGTTGCTGGTGCCCAGGCTCTTGGGCGAATCCAGCGACGCGACCCACAACTGGAACAGCGCCGAGGCTTCACCCGTTTCCGCCGGCCAGCCGCCCATCGAGAAGCTGAATTCGCGCTTGGCGCGCTTGGGGAAATAGATGGAGGCCGTCATGGCGTCCACATTGGTCTTGATGCCGACGCGGGCCAGGTACTGGGCCACGGCCTGGGCGATCTGGCCGTCGTTGACGTAGCGGTCGTTGGTGGACGACAGCGTCAATTCAAAGCCGTTCGGGTAGCCGGCTTCGGCCAGCAGCTTCTTGGCGCCTTCCGGGTCGTACTTGATTTCCGGCGCCTTGGGCAGCGCGCCGAACATGCCGTCGGGCATGAACTGGTAGGCCGGGGTGGCCATGCCGTCCATGATGCGGGCGGTGATGGTCTTGCGGTCGATGGCCATCGAAATGGCCTTGCGCACACGCAGGTCCTGCAGCGGGTTCTTGCCGTCGGCGCTCTTGACGAACGGGCTCGGGTTGCGCGCCACGTCCGGCTGGAAGAACACCAGGCGGGTGGACGGCGTAGCGACGAAGCCGAACTTCGGGTTGTCCTTCAGGCGGGGCAGATCGCGCGCGGCGGGGTTTTCGATCATGTCGAAATCACCCGACAGCAGGCCGGTCAGGCGCGGGCCGGCGGACGGCACCGGCACGAACTTCACTTCCTTCCAGGCCGGCTTGTCGCCCCAGTAGTTCTCGTTGCGGACGAGCTCGATGCCGGTGCCCTTCACGTAGGACTTCAGGGTGTACGGGCCGGTGCCGATGGCATCCTTGCCGTTGTTGAAGTCGGCAACGGTGGGCCAGGCGCCGGTCACGCCGCAACCCTTCTTGGGGTCGAACGTCAGCTTGCCGTGTTCCACGATGCCGTTCCAGATGATGGGCAGCGAGCGGGCCAGCTCGGCGGGCATCAGCGGGAAGGGTTCGGAGGTCTTGATGATGACGGTGTGCGCGTCGGGCGTTTGCACGTCGGCGATGCGCTTGGTCATGTCCATGTAGGACTGCGACACGTTGGTTTCGTTGTTCAGCGTGCGGCAGATCGTGAACAGCACGTCTTCGGACGTGAACGGCTTGCCGTTTGAGAACTTGACGTCGTCGCGCAGCTTGAATTCCCAGGTCAGGTCGTCCAGGTTCTTCCAGGACTTGGCCAACTGGGGCGTGAGCTTCATGTCGGCGCTGCGGCCCACCAGCGAACTGTAGACGTGCGCGGAGAACGCATCGTTCTGCGTCATCTTGTGATAGTGGGGATCTGCCGAAGTGGGTTCGGCCGACAGGCCGATCTTCAGCGTCTGGGCTTGAGCGGCTGCCAAGGGAATGGCGGCGGCCACAAGGGCCAGGGTGGTGCGCAACTTCATGTGACAACTCCGGAGGGATAGCGAACCGGATCATGCCTGCGCGAAAACCACCGCCGCCGCGGCCGGACACTATTGTCGGCCGCGGTAAAACTAGGATGGGTTGGCGCCAGGCACGACGGCAAGGGGCCGATTATCAATAGGGGCTTCGCGCGTTGTCAATGAAGAACGGCGAATCTGGCGCTAGGGAAAACGCCGAGAGGAAGGGAACAAGCGGGGATGCTTGCCCGGGCGAGAGTGCCGAAAAAAGACACCTAACGCCTGTCATCGGGCGCTTGTCCAGCAAGCGGGCCGAAAACGACAGCGCGCCGGGCGAAACCGCGAATATCGATCGCGGTTTCAGCCCAGCGCGGCTGTTTTTACCACTGCGAGCCGGAGAAGCGCGAGCTGGCGGCGCGGGCCTTGTTCATCGATTCGTTCACTTCGTCGATGAAGGCAAACACGCTGGCGACAGCGGCGATCACGGCTTGGCCGGCCTTCTTCAGGCTGGTCAGCGGATGGGAATTGGGTTGGTTCTCGAGGGCGCCGCGCAGCAGGTCGCGCTCCAGCGCGTCGGTCAGGCGGGCAGTGCTATTCAGGGTCAGTTCGCTCATGGTCTTTCTCCAGTCCGTTTCGTCTTGGTGAAAACCATTATAGGGATAACCCTAGTTCGAAAGCAATGACCTTTCCAGGGAAAACCCTAGTATGTTGTAAAAATGTTTATTTGACGGGGACTTAGCTGCGGAAACTGCCCCAGTTTTCGTTGCGCAGGGCGCGGGCCGCGTCCGCGAGTTCACCCGCCGTCAAGCCGATGGGGCCGATTCCCTGGGCCACCAGCGCGTCGGCCGCGGCGCCATGCAGCCAGACCGCCCCGGCCACGGCTTGGTCCACCGGTAGCTTTTGCGCCAACAACGAGCCAAGCATCCCGGCCAACACATCGCCCGTTCCCGCCGTGGCCAAGCCCGGGTTGCCGCTGGTGTTGATTCGTATGTCGCCCGCCGGGCTGCAAACGACCGTGCCCGCGCCCTTAAGAACAATCCAGCCGTTGTAACGCTGCGCCAATTGCCGGGCGGCGCCGGGGCGGTCGGACTGGATCTGCGCGGTGCCGACGCCCAGCAGGCGCCCGGCTTCGGCGGGATGGGGGGTCAGCACGACAGAGCCCGCGCCCCAGTTGGGGCGGATGTCGCCCGTGGCCAGCAGGTTCAGGCCGTCGGCGTCCAGCACCAGCGGGGCTTCGCGCCGCAGCACGAACAATTCCGACAGCGCGTTTGCGGCAAGCGCATCCGTGCCGATGCCGCAGCCGGCCACCCAGGCGGTCACGCCCCAGTCCGCCTCCAGCAGCGAGCGGGCGTCGCGCAGCATCAGTTCGGGTTGCAGCGGGTCGCACGCCAGCGGTGCAGTGTCCTGGGCGAAGCCGACCAGCACCTTGCCGGCGCCTGTCTTCAATGCGGCGCGGGCGGCCAGCAGCGCCGCGCCCGTCATTCCCGGGCCGCCGCCCACCACGCCGACGGTGCCGAAGCTGCCTTTGTGCGTGTCCTGCCCACGCGGAGCGAACAGGGCGGGCAGGCTGGCGCGGTCGATGGGGGCGCCGACGGACGTGACGAGGGTGTTCATTGGCTGAGGCTCCGTGGGAAAGCGGCGGGGCGGGCGCCCGCGTATCCACTATAGTGCGCAAAAACGCGCCGGCCCCAAGGCTCGCGCAGCGGCTAAAGACAACGCGGAGTAGACAATGACTGATATCACGCTGCAACACTATTCAGCCTATGAATCCCTGAAGCTGCGCCGGCATCCCGGCGGGGTGCTGGAGGTGATCATGGGGGCCAAGGGCGGCCAGCCCGGCAAGCTGTCCACGGCGGACGACCGCATGCACCGAGAGCTGGCCGACATCTGGCGCGACATCGATACCGATCCCGACACCCGCGTGGTGGTGATCCGGGGCGAAGGCAAGGGCTTTTCGGGTGGCGGCGACCTGGAATTGGTGCAGCAGATGGCCGACGACTTCGACGTGCGTACCCGCGTGTGGCGGGAAGCCCGCGATCTGGTCTACAACATCATCAATTGCAACAAGCCCATTGTGTCCGCCATGCACGGCGCGGCGGTGGGGGCTGGGCTGGTGGCGGGTTTGCTGGCCGACATCTCGATCGCGGCGCGCGACGCGCGCATCATTGACGGCCATACCCGCCTGGGCGTGACGGCCGGGGATCACGCCGCCATCGTCTGGCCGCTGTTGTGCGGCATGGCCAAGGCCAAGTACTACCTGATGCTGTGCGAAACCGTGACCGGCGAAGAGGCGGAGCGGATCGGCCTGGTGTCATTGTGCGTGGACGAAGCCGAGCTGATTTCCCGCGCGTTCGAGGTGGCCAACAAGCTGGCGGCAGGCTCGCAGACGGCGATACGCTGGACCAAGTATTCGCTGAACAATTGGCTGCGCATGGCGGGGCCGAGCTTCGATACGTCGCTGGCTTTGGAATTCATGGGGTTTGGCGGGCCGGACGTGAAAGAGGGGATTCAGTCGTTGCGCGAACGCCGGGCGCCGAATTTCCGGCCGGATTCGCCGTTTTGAGGGGCGTTGTTTGATGGGTTTGCGCGGTCGGCGGCCGGGTTCTTTTGTCGGTTGTGCCGCGCCGCACCCATCCTACCTCAACCGTAGGATGGGTGAAGCGCGCATGACTCGACGTCAAAGCGCCAAAGCCCAACGCGCGTAACCCATCGATTGGCACCCCATCGCCGCGCAACCCATCGCCTCGCCCACTATTTCTTGAAAAACTTCGCGAACGCCGCCTGCGCTTCCTCGGTCTGCAACCGCGCTCGGAACTGCTGGGCCTCGTAATCCAGCGTTTCCTGGATGGCCTGGCGGTCCGCCCGCTTCATCATGGCCTTGGTCAGGCGCAGCGCCGCAGGCGGTTGGCGGACCAAATCAGCGGCGGTGGCCTGGGCCGCGGCCAGCGCCTGGCCTTGTGGCGTAACCGAAGTGGCCAAGCCAGCCTCGCGCGCGTCTTCGGCGGAAAACGCCTTGCCCTGCAACAGCCATTCGGCGGCGCGCCGCCCGGCCAGGCGGGGCATCAACAGGCTGGAGGCGCCCTCCGGGCACAGGCCCAGCGCCACGAACGGCATGCGCAGCGTGGCGCCTTCGCCAATGTGGACAAAGTCGCAATGCTGTAGCAGCGTCACGCCGATGCCGATCGCATAGCCTTCGACGGCGGCAATCACCGGCACGTCGGCCAGGGTCAGCGCCCGCAGGAACGTCAGCCCCGCGCTGTCACCCGCCCCGCGTTCGGCTTGAAAGTCGCGCAGGTCGTTGCCGGCCGTGAAGTGTTCACCCGCACCGGTCAGGATCACCGCCGAGATGGCCTGGTCGGCGCTGGCCAGCGAAATCTGTTCGGTCAGGGCGGCGTAGGTGGCCGTGTCCAGCGCGTTGCGGCGGTCCTGGCGGTCGATGACCAGGGTCAGCACCGCGCCATCCCGGCTGACTTTCAGGCCCGCGCTCATTCGAACGACCTGCCGTCCAGTTGCGCCTTGGCCTCGGCGTATTCGCGGCGCAGCGTGTCGACGATTTCCCGCGTGGGCAGCACGCTGGCGATGCCGCCCACGCCCTGGCCCGCGCCCCAGATGTCTTTCCACGGCTTGACGCGTGTCGATCCGAAGTTGGACGCGCCGCTGTCGGGCTGCGGCAGGTTGGCCGGGTCGAGCCCCGACGCGGTGATGCTCGCCTTCAGATAGTTGCCGGGAATGCCCGTGAAAAACGGGGTGTACAGAATGTCGGACGCGCTGGCCTCGACGATGGCGGACTTGTAGCCCTCGCTGGCGTTGGCTTCCTGGCTGGCAATGAAGCGCGTGCCCATGTAGGCGAAGTCGGCGCCCATGGCCAGCGCGGCCAGCACATGCGCGCCGGACGTGATGGCGCCCGACAGGATCAACGGGCCGTCGTAAAAACGGCGCACTTCGGACAGCAGCGCGAACGGGCTCAGCGTGCCCGCATGTCCGCCCGCGCCCGAGCACACCAGGATCAGCCCGTCCACCCCGGCTTCCAGCGCTTTCTCGGCGTGGCGCAGCGTGGTGACGTCGTGAAAGACCTTGCCGCCCCAGTCGTGCACGCCCTTGACCAGGTCTCCCGGCGCGCGCAGGCTGGTGATGATCAGCGGCACGCGGTGACTGGCGCACACGGCCAGGTCCTGTTCCAGGCGGTCGTTGGACTGGTGGATGATCTGGTTGACCGCGAACGGCGCCACGGCGGCGCCGGGATTCGCTTCGCGGTACGAGGCAAGCCCGGCCTGGACCTCGTCCAGCCAATCGGTCAAGAGGCTTTGCGGGCGCGCGTTCAGCGCGGGGAACGAACCCACGATGCCGCTCGTGCACTGCGCGATCACCAGTTGCGGGTTGGACACGATGAACATGGGGGCGCTGATGACCGGCAGGGACATCTGGCCATACAAATCTGTCACAAGAGAGTGGGGCATAGCGTCGTCGCGTTGTGTTCAGGTCAGTCCAGAAAAGGCGTCCCGCAATTGGGCCTTGAGCCCTGAAAGCGGATGTGCCTATAATTACCTACCGACCGTCCGGTAATTAATTAATCTTTATTTAACGGCATGCGCCGAACCGCTGTCAATGGAGGCCCGCGCGGCCTGCCCGCAGCCTCAGGCGCGGCCCTTGCAAAGGCTGTCATGGCGACCTCCGCCCCTCCCGCTCAGAAACGCGCCCGCGCTGGCCGGCCCCCCACGCTGGCAGCCCCGCGTGAACGCATCCTGGAAGAAGCCGCCAAGCTGTTCGCGCAAAGCGGTTACGACGGCAGCTCGGTAGCTGACCTGGCCGCCGCTATCGGCGTGTCCAAGGCGGCCATCTATCACTACTACACCACCAAGCAGGACATCTACGACGCCATCATCCTGGGCGTGTTGAACGGGCTGACGCAAAACGTCGGCCAGGATGTGGCCGATGCGCAGGGCGCCGCCGACCGGTTGCGCGCCTTCATGGTGGGCCACGCCCGCTACTTTGAACAGCACCATGCCGAATTCGTCACCATGCTGATCGGCTATTCCGGCATGGCGCTACCCGAACGCGAAGACGCCGCCCGCCTGCGCGACGGCTACGAAAAGCGCCTGCGCGAACTGATTGCCCAAGGCGTGGAGCAGGGTGTGTTCCGCCCGCTGGACGTGGCCGCCACCGGCCGCGCCGTGCTGTCCATGCTGAATTGGATGGTGCGTTGGTACAAGCCCGGCCAGGGCGACAGCGCCGAAGCCATCGCCGCCGGTTACTTCGATTTATTGGTTGGCGGCATGCGCGCCTGATCGCGCCGCCGTCCGGAAACGCATTGCTTATCTACTGAGACTTCCATCATGGCCCTCGACACCGAAACCCTGAACCTGTTGCTGGACGCCGTGCACCGCTTTGTGCACGAACGCCTGATTCCCGCCGAAGACGAACTGGCCTCTAGCGGCCAGGTGCCGCCGGACATCGTCAACGAAATGCGCGAGCTGGGCCTGTTCGGCTTGTCGATCTCGCCCGACTTCGGCGGCTTGGGCCTGACGATGGAAGAGGAAGTGCGCGTGGTGTTCGAACTGGGCCAGACTTCCCCTGCGTTCCGTTCGCTGGCCGGCACCAACATCGGCATCGGCTCGCAAGCCATCGTGCTGGCCGGCACCGACGAGCAGCGCGCGCGCTACTTGCCCAAGCTGGCCAGCGGTGAATTGATCGGCTCGTTCGCCTTGACCGAGCCGGACGCCGGTTCCGACGCCATGGCACTGCGTCTGTCCGCCGAGCGCGATGGCGACGGCTATGTGCTCAACGGCACCAAGCGCTACATCACCAACGCGCCCATCGCCGGCCTGTTCTCGGTGATGGCGCGCACCGCGCCCGAACGCCGCGCCAATTCCATTTCTTGCTTCCTGGTCGAAGCCGGCACGCCTGGCCTGATCATCGGCAAGCCCGACAAGAAGATGGGCCAGGCGGGCGCCTTGACCAGCGACGTGGTGTTCGACAACTGCCGCGTGCCCGCCAGCGCCTTGCTGGGTGGCGAAGAGGGCAACGGCTTCCGGACGTCGATGCGCGTGCTGGACAAGGGCCGGCTGCACATTTCGGCGCTTTGCGTGGGGATTGCCGAGCGTCTGCTGTCTGACGCGGTCAAGTACGCGCTGGAGCGCAAGCAGTTCGGCCAGCCGATTGCCGAGTTTCAACTGATCCAGGCAATGATCGCCGACAGCCAGGCCGAACTCTATGCCGCCCGCTGCATGGTGCTGGACGCCGCCCGCATGCGCGACCGCGGCGAGAACACCACCATGCAGGCCGCCTGCTGCAAGCTGTATTCGACCGAAATGGTGGGCCGCGTGGCCGACCGCGCCGTGCAGATCCACGGCGGCGCGGGCTATATGTCCGAGTACGCCGTGGAACGCTTCTACCGCGACGTGCGCTTGTTCCGCATCTTCGAGGGCACCTCGCAGATCCAGCAACTGGTGATCGCGCGCGAGACGATCAAGGCGCATTCCTGAGGCGGCAGCAAGCGGAAATCCGGCCAGAGTGTCCAAACAGCTAATATCCGGATTGACGAATGGTGCTCCGGGCGCGACCCTAACGGTCCGCGTCCGGGTATGACGCGCTGGCGGCCCGGGCCGCCGGCATGACGGAATTCCAGTCTGGCTTCGCGCGTGGCCGCAAGCCGGACGTTTTCATTTCTCATCTAGCGAAAAGACTACAGATGTCGCAACGTCCCGCTCCCCTTACCGGCATCCGCGTGCTGGACCTGACCCGCGTGCTGGCGGGCCCCTGGTGCACCCAGAACCTGGCCGACCTTGGCGCCGAGGTGATCAAGATCGAACGGCCCGGCGCGGGTGACGATACGCGCGCCTGGGGGCCGCCCTACCTGAAGGACGAAGCGGGCAACGACACCACCGAAGCCGCCTACTACCTGTCCGCCAACCGCAACAAGATGTCGGTGGCGCTGGATATCGCGTCGCCGCGTGGCGCAGAACTGGTGCGCGAACTGGCGCTGCAAAGCGACATCCTGGTTGAAAACTTCAAAGTGGGCGGCCTGAAGAAATATGGGCTGGACTACGAAAGCCTGAAGGCCATCAACCCACGCCTGATCTATTGTTCGATCACCGGTTTCGGCCAGACCGGCCCGTACGCCAGCCGCCCCGGCTATGACTTCATGATCCAGGGCATGGGCGGGCTGATGAGCATCACCGGCGAACGCGACGACCTGCCCGGCGGCGGTCCGCAAAAGGCCGGCGTGGCCGTGGCCGATCTGATGACCGGCATGTATTCCACGGTGGGCATCCTGGCCGCGCTGCTTGAACGCGCCAATAGCGGTTTGGGCCAGCACATCGACATGGCTTTGCTGGACTGCCAGGTCAGCATGATGGCCAATCAGAACTTGAACTTCATGACCTCGGGCGTGGCGCCCCAGCGCGCCGGCAACGCACACCAGAACCTGGTGCCGTACCAGGTGTTCGCCGCGGCTGATGGCCATTTGATCGTGGCGGTGGGCAACGACAGCCAGTTCCGTAACTATTGCGGCGCCATCGGGCTGCCCGAGTTGTCGGCCGATCCGCGTTTTTCCACCAACCCGCAGCGCGTGAAGAACCGTACGGAATTGGTGCCGCTGCTGGCCGAACGCATGGCCACCGGCGCGCGCGACCACTGGCTGGCCGCGCTGGAAGCTGTGGGCGTGCCGGCCGGCCCCATCAACACGTTGGACCAGGTCTACGAAGACCCGCACGTGCTGGCGCGCCAGATGAAGCGCGAACTGCCGCATCCGGCCGCCGGCAAGGTGCCGATGGCCGCCAGCCCGCTGAAGTTTTCCGATAGCCCCGTTGAATACCGCCGTCCGCCGCCCATGTTGGGCGAGCACACCGCGCAGGTGCTGGCGGAAAAGCTGGGCTTGTCGGCCGAAGACATCCAGGCGCTGGCACAAAGCCAGCCTTGATCGCGGCGGGGTGGCCGCGCGCCGCCCGCTTGCCACGCGCCATGCCGCGGCGCGCACCATCCATTCCAATACAGGCAGGAGAGAGTTGATGACGGAGATTCAAACCATCGGCGTCGTGGGCGCCGGGGCCATGGGGCGCGGCATTGCGCAGATTGCGGCGCAGGCCGGCTTGCGCGTGCGCTTGTACGACACCAGCGCCGATGCGGTTGCCGCCGCGCGCGAGTCCTTGCGTCAGACCTGGGACAAGCTGGCGCAAAAGGGCAAGCTGACCGCCGCCGATGCGCAAGCCGCCTTGGAACGTGTGGAGCCCGCCACCGCGCTGACCGACATGTCGGCCTGCCAACTGGTGGTGGAAGCCATCGTTGAACGGCTGGACGTGAAGCGCGACCTGTTCGCGGCGCTGGAAGGCGTGGTGTCGGAAGACTGCATCCTGGCGTCGAACACGTCGTCCTTGTCCATCACCGCCATCGCGGCTGCTTGCAAGCACCCGCGCCGCGTGGTCGGTTATCACTTCTTCAACCCGGTGGCGTTGATGAAGGTGGTTGAAGTGATCGATGGCCTGCGCAGCGCGCCCGAAGTGGGCGATGCGTTGGCCGCGCTGGCTCGCCGCATGGGTCACACGCCCGTGCGCGCCAAGGACATGCCCGGCTTCATCGTCAACCATGCCGGCCGTGGCATGAATACCGAAGGCCTGCGCGTGGCGCAAGAGGCCGTGGCCACCTTTGCGCAAGTCGATGCCGTGATGCGTGAGCAGGCCGGCTTCCGCATGGGGCCGTTTGAACTGCTGGACCTGACCGCGCTGGACGTGTCGCACCCGGTGATGGAATCCATCTACCGCCAGTTCTTTGACGAAGCGCGTTTCCGCCCGTCGCCGATCACGACCGTGCGCCTGGCGGGCGGGCTGATCGGACGCAAGGCAGGCGAAGGCTTCTACGTCTACGCCGACGGCCAGAAGCAGGTGCCGGCCGAGCCGCCCGTGCCGGCGCTGCCGGAAGGCCTGAAGGTCTGGGTCAGCCCCAAGCACGCGGAAGGCTACGCGCGCGCGTCGGCGCTGATCGAAAAGCTGGGCGCCACGCTGGTGACGGGTTCGACGCCCGACGCGGATGCGTTGATTATCGTCACGCCGTTTGGTGATGATGTGTCGACGTCGGTGTCTGCCCAAGGCTTGAACGCCGGCCGCACGGTGGGCCTGGATACGCTGTATGCCTTCGATGGCGCCAAGCGCCGCACCATCATGGTGTCGCCCGCCACCGAAGCCAAATGGCGCGACGCCGCGCACGCGCTGCTGGCCGCCGATGGCGTGCCGGTGACGGTGATCGAGGATTCGCCGGGCTTCATCGCCCAGCGCATCGTGGCCATGATCGTCAACATCGCCAGCGACATCGCGCAGCAGCAGATCGCCACCCCGGAAGACATCGACCAAGCCGTGACGTTGGGTCTGGGTTACCCGGTGGGCCCGTTGGCATTGGGCGACAAGCTTGGCGCCGACCGCATCCTGGAAATCCTGAAGAGCATGCAGCGCGTGACCGGCGACCCGCGCTACCGCCCCAGCCTCTGGCTGCAACGCCGCGTCCAATTGGGCCTGTCCCTGCTGAAATCATCAGCCTCGTAGGATGGGTGAAGCGCGCAAAAGTCGGCAGAAGAATTCCGATCGGCAACGCGCGCAACCCATCAAGCAGCGCCCAGAACTGCACCCGACCCCGGCAAGAAAAAACCCCCTGAAGAAGAAACTCAGGGGGTTT
The DNA here is from genome assembly GCF_024806975.1 of Achromobacter sp. JUb104. Classification (NCBI taxonomy): domain Bacteria; kingdom Pseudomonadati; phylum Pseudomonadota; class Betaproteobacteria; order Burkholderiales; family Alcaligenaceae; genus Achromobacter; species Achromobacter sp. JUb104. The sequence continues at coordinate 257,854 of NZ_JANUEY010000004.1, forward strand.
TTTTATTTGCGCGGTTGCTTGATGGGTTGCGCGCGTTGAAGCGGTGTTTCAGTGGCATGAAGCCTGCCGCGCTTCACCCATCCTACTTGGCGTGGTCGACCATGTATTGGACGGCTGCGCGGATGTCTTCTTCCGAGGCGTTGGCGGCGCCGCCCTTGGGCGGCATGGGCGGCTTGCCTTGCATGGCGACCTTCACCATGGCGTCCATGCCGGTCTTGATGTAGGGCGCCCAGGCGGCCTTGTCGCCAAACTTGGGCGCGTTGGCCACGCCGGTGGCGTGACAGGCGAAACAGACGCTCTTGTAGAGCTTTTCACCAGCCGGGTTGACGGCGGCGGCCTGTTGCGGGGCGGCCGGAGCGGGAGCGGCGGGAGCAGCAGCGGGTGCAGCGGCAGCAGGAGCGGCGGCAGTGGCGGCAGCAGCAGGAGCGGCAGCAGCAGGAGCGGCTCCAGATGCAGCGGCGCCAGGAGCGGCGGCGGCACCAGCAGCCGGCGCGGCGACGGCCGCCCCGGCGTCCGCTTCCTTCTTCGCGCCTTCTTCGGCGGGGGCGGCGGGTTCGGGCAGCGACGCGCCGGACTTGTTGGCCATATAGACCACCGCGCGCGCGACTTCGTAGTCGGACAGCGTGGGGTTGCCGCCCTTGGCGGGCATGCCGCCCTTGCCGTGCAGGGCCACGTTCAGCATGGTGTCGTAGCCGGCCTTGATGAACGGCGCCCAGGCTGCGTTGTCGCCCATCTTGGGTGCGCCGGCCACACCGGCGGTGTGACAGGCCGTACAGACGGCGGCAAAGACCTGTTCGCCCGTCTTGAAGACTCGGGGGGCGTTGGCGTCTACCAGTTCAAACCCCGCGACCGGGGCGATGCGCTTGGTGACGGCTTCGGGGGTCAGCGTATCCGAGCCGGCTCCGGTCTTGTTGCCGGAGACCACCATGTTCACCAACAGGATGATGATGGCGATTGGGATCACGAAAGACAGGACGATCGTGACGACCAGTTGCTTGGGGGTCTTGATGGGGGAGGAGTGCTCTTCTATGTGTTCCTGCTCGTTGCTCATGACCAAATCCTGCTAACGGGTGGGGCGCCTGGCGGCGGCAACAGAAAATCAGTAACTGCACAAATCGGCGAACCAGTCGGGCATCCGCCTGCAAGCAAACGCTGGATTATATAACGGTGTCAGGGACGCACGTCCAATGCATCTGACCGGGTTTTCGATGAGATTGACAGAAGATTTGATCCGCTTCATGCAGGCTATCGAAAACTAGGTACAATGTCGCCTCTTTGCGCTGCGCCCGTAGTTCAATGGATAGAATGAGAGTTTCCGAAGCTCTTGATACAGGTTCGATTCCTGTCGGGCGCACCACAAATCATGGCATGACGTGCAAATGCGGATGTGCAAATACGTGACGCGCAATGTGTGACGTGCACTACCTGATGTAGATACGTGGCTTAGAAAATCGAATCCCGGGATTCGACATTCGAAACCCGGGATTCATCAGCACATATAGATCAACGTCGACAGATCAACGTCGACAGATCAACATCGACACATCAGGGCGGCCATCCAGTCGTACGGCCATCAAGCTCCCTGAATAACAAACCCCCCTGGATTAAATTCGCTTCGACACGCGCGGCGGCATATTCGCGTTCAATCATCCAGCGACGGCACCGTGCCGATTTGCGTCAGGATGCGGGGCGATTCCATGTCGCCGGTTTCTTTGTCGATCCATACTTCATAAGCGGCCACGCCCGCGAATTTGGAGGCCATGGAATTGGCGATTCGGATGGCGCCGAATTCGCTGCTGGCCGGACGGATTTCCCCGGGGGCCACGCCGTTGGCGGCAGCGCGATAGGGCACGACGATGTACTGAACAAGATGAGCGGCTTCTGACACAGGTTTCTCCCTGGATGACAGGTTTTTTGGGCGAGCGAAATGTATCACGTCGCACTGTGTTTTTGTACAGTATTTTGAAGCGCCGCACCAACTAAATCTTGCGTGGCGGGAAAACCCCTAGCGGGCAATCGTTGCCCGAAATTCCGCTCGCCTCTATTATTTTCGAAAATCTTCACGGTTTTATAAAAAGAGGCAAGGGATGAAAGCGAACCGGTACGACGCCTATCGCGAGGACACCGCAGGCCGCGCTAATGTGGCGGACTCGCCCGAACGCATTGCCTATTACCAGGAGCTGGCGCGCCTGGAAACCGGCGCCTTGTGGACCGTGGCGAACAAGATTGAACCCTGGGCGCCGCGCTCGGCGTCGGTGCCGGTGGTGTGGCGCTACCAGGACTTGCGCGCGCATGTGCTGCGATCGGCCGAACTGGTGTCGCCCGAGGAAGCGGGCCGCCGCGTGATCTACCTGAACAACCCCGGCCGGCGCGACGTGGCCGCCGCCGTGGGCTGGTTGTATTCCGGCTTGCAGGTGATGCAGCCCGGCGAACTGGCCTCGGCCCACAAGCATTCGCATTCGGCGCTGCGCTTCATCATGGAAGGCCAGGGCGCCTACACCGTGGTGGACGGCCACAAGATGACCTTGGGCGCGAACGACTTCGTGCTGACGCCCAACGGCACCTGGCATGAGCACGGCGTGGCCGAAGACGGCACCACCTGCATCTGGCAGGACGGCCTGGACATTCCGCTGGTCAATGCCTTGGAAGCGGGCTTCTACGCCGTGCATCCCGACCTGAACCAGACGGTGACCCATCCGGTGGACGACACCAGCGCCGCCTGGGGCAACGCGGCCTTGCGCCCGCAAGTGTCAGGCTGGACCAAACCGTATTCGCCGCTCTTCAAGTACGAATGGGAACCCACTTACGAGGCCTTGCGCCGTTATGCGCGCACCACCGCCGGCAGCCCGTACGACGGCATCCTGCTTGACTACGTGAACCCCGCCACGGGCGGGCCGGTGATGCCGACCATTGGCGCCAGCATGCAGTTGTTGCGCCCGGGCGAACACACCAAGGCGCATCGGCACACGGGCAGCTTCATCTACCAGGTGGCCAAGGGCAGCGGCTTTTCCATCATCGACGGCAAACGTTATGACTGGACCGAACGCGACATCTTCTGCGTGCCGTCCTGGGCCATCCACGAACACGCCAACCTGTCCAGCAATGACGACGCCTGCCTGTTCTGCTTCAACGACCTGCCCGTGATGCGGTCGCTGGCGCTCTACCGCGAAGAAGCGGTCAAGGAAAACGACGGCCATCAAGTGCTGATCTAGCACCGCCACCCCTGTTCGAATTTTCATCCGCCGCGCGGGCCTTGTCCGCGCGCCTGGCTCAACTCGTCCTGACTTAACTCTTCCTACTCAACCCGTCCTGAATCAATGGAGTTCCTATGCGCTTGGTGACTTTTCGCGCTCATCCCACCGCTGCCGCGCGGCTTGGCGCGCTGGCCGAAGGCTATGTAATCGACCTGGCCCTGCTGGGCCGTGCAGGCGGCGTGGACCTGCCCGACGACATGCTGGCGTTCATCGACCTGGGCCCGGTGGCCGTGGCGCAGGCCAGCCGCCTGATGGACGCCTACCGTGGCGAGTGGCCCGTGGGCACGGCGCTGCCGCAAGAGAACGTGAAGCTGCTGGCGCCCATTCCGCGTCCGCGCAAGAACATCTTCGGCATCGGCCTGAACTACGTTGAACACGTGGCGGAATCCAGCCGTACGCTGGATACGTCGGCCGACCTGCCCAAGCAGCCCGTGATCTTCTCCAAGCCGCCCACCACCGTGATCGGCCCGGGCGACGCCATCGAGCACAACGCCAAGATCACGCAGCAGCTGGACTGGGAAGTGGAGCTGGCCGTGATCATGGGCCGCCGTGCCTCGCGCGTGGCCGAGGCCGATGCGCTGTCCTACGTGTTCGGCTACAGCGTCATGCTGGACATGAGCGCGCGCGACTGCCGCCGCGCCGGGCAATGGATCTATTCCAAGGGCCAGGACACCTACGCGCCGTTCGGCCCGTGCATCGTCACCGCCGACGAAATTCCGGACCCGCAGGTGCTGGACTTGTGGCTCACCGTCAACGGCGAAAAAAAGCAGGGATCGAACACGCGCCACATGCTCTTCAAGGTGCCGTTCCTGATTGCGGACATCAGCGCCGGCATCACGCTGGAACCGGGCGACATCATCGCCACCGGCACGCCGGAAGGCGTGGGCGCGGGACGCAAGCCGCAGGAATGGTTGTGGCCGGGTGATGTGGTGGTGGCGTGTGTGGAAGGCATCGGCACGCTGCGCCATCCGGTGGTGGCGGTCTAGCTCAGGCCTGCCGCCAGGCGGGCAACGCAGTCTTCAAGGGGAAAACATGATCAAGAAACAGAAACTGGGCGGCGTGGCTGCCGCGTTGTCCGTCGCGCTGGGCGCGGCCGTTGCGATGGGCGCCGCGCGCGCCGCAGAGCCCGTCAAGATCGGCTTCATCGCCACCTTGTCCACGCCGGCCGGCTACATCGGCGAAGACGAGCGCGACGCCTTCAACCTGGCCATCAAGGAAGGCGGCGGCAAGCTGGGCGGCGTGCCCGTGCAACTGGTCATCGAAGACGACGGCTTGAAGCCCGCCAACGCCAAGCAGGCGGCCGACCGCCTGGTGCAATCGGGCGTGAAGCTCTTTACCGGGGTGAACTTTTCCAACGTGCTGGCCGCCGTGGTGCCCGGCGTGGTGAAGTCGGGCGCGTTCTACGTGAGCCTGAACCCTGGCCCGTCGAACTTCGCGGGCGAAAAGTGCGACCCCAACTATTTTGTGGCGTCCTATCAGAACGACGCCTTCCACACGGCGGGCGGCGTGGCGGCCAATGAACTGGGCTACAAGCGCGTGGTGCTGCTGGCGCCCAACTACCAGGCCGGCCGCGACGCCATCGAAGGGTTCAAGCGCACCTACAAGGGCGAGGTCGTGGCCGAGATCTACACCAAGCTCGACCAGTCGGATTTCTCGGTGGAACTGGCGCGCTTGCGCTCGCTGGCGCCTGAAGCCATCTACCAGTTTCATCCGGGCGGCACCGGCATCAACTTCGTCAAGCAGTATGCGGCGGCGGGCTTGAACAAGAGCATCCCCATGCTGATGCCCAGCTTCTCGATGGACGCGCGCATGATCCAGGCCACGGGCGACGCGTCCTTGGGTTCCTACACCACGGGCATCTGGTCGCAAGACTTCAACAACCCGCAATCGCAGGCCTTCGTCAAAGCCTTCAAGGCAGCCTATGGCCGCGTGCCCACCGACTACGCGATGCAGGCTTACGACACCGCGCAGTTGATCGGCGTGGGTTTGAAGGCCACGGGTGGCGATCTGTCCAAGGCGGCGGAATTCCGCGCGGCGCTGCGCAAGCCCGACTTCACGTCCTTGCGCGGCAACTTCAGCATGAACACCAATCAGCATCCCATTCAAGACCTGTACCTGATGCGTATCGATAAGGACAGCGCGGGCGGCTTGGCACCGCATCTGGTTCGCAAGCTGGTGTCTGACGACAAGGACGCCTACGCCCAATTCTGCAAGATGCCGTCATGACGCTGCTGTTCGAACAACTGCTTAACGGCCTGCAGTTCGGCGCCATGCTGTTCATGCTGGCGGCCGGGCTGACGCTGATCTTCGGCATCATGGGCGTGGTCAACCTGACGCATGGCTCGTTCTACATGGTGGGCGCGTACTGCGCGGCCTATGCCATCGGCACCACGGGCTCGTTCCTGGCGGGCGTGCTGGCGGCGTTGCTGGGGGCGGGGCTGTACGGCATCTCCGTCGAAGTGCTGGTGATACGCAAGCTGTACAAGCGCGATCACCTGTACCAGGTGCTGGCCACCTTCGGCCTGCTGCTGTTTTCGAACGAAGCCGTCAGCCTGATCTTTGGCCGGCGTCCGCCGCTGGTGGGCATTCCGTCGTTCCTGGAAGGCGCGGTGACGCTGGCGCCGGGCTTTCAGTATCCGCTGATCCGCCTGTCGTTCATCGCCATCGGCGCCTTGGTGGCGGTGGGCTTGTGGTGGCTGGTGAACCGCACGCGCATCGGCATGCTGATCCGCGCCGGCGCGGATGACCGTGAAATGGTGGACGCGCTGGGCGTGGACATCCGCAAGCTCTACACGCTGGTGTTCGGGCTGGGCGCGCTGCTGTGCGGGCTGGCCGGCGTGATGGCCGCGCCGCTGCTGGCGGTGGAAATCGGCATGGGCGAACGCATCTTGATCACCACGTTCGTGGTCATTGTGATCGGCGGGGTCGGCTCGGTGCGCGGCGCGTTGGCGGGCGCCTTGCTGGTGGGCATGGTCGACAGCCTGGGTCGGGCCTTCCTGCCGCAGTTGCTGTCCACGATGTTCTCGCCCGCCACGGCGGACCCGCTGGCCGCCGGCATGGCGTCGGCCAGCATTTATGTGTTGATGGCGATTGTGCTGATCGCCAAGCCGGGCGGCTTGTTTCCGGCGCGAGGATGATGATGGCAAAGACACTTTCGAATCGCGCCCGCTGGGGCTTGGCCGGCCTGGTGGTATTGATCCTGCTGCCGGCCGCCGCGCTGGCTTCGGGCTCGCCGTTCCTGATTGGCGTGGTGACGCGCTTTCTTATCTACGGGCTGGCGGCGGTCAGCCTGGACCTGGTGATCGGCTACGGCGCCATGGTCAGCTTTGGCCACGCCATGTTCTTCGGCCTGGGTGGCTACGCGGTGGGCATCATTGCCTTTCACACGGCCGAGGCGGGGCCTATCTTCGGCTGGGCCGGCAGCAATGCCGCGCTGGTGGTGTGGCCCATTGCGCTGGCCGTGTGCGCGTTGGCGGGCTGGGTGTTTGGTTACCTGGCGCTGCGCACGCGCGGTGTGCAGTTCATCATGATTACGCTGGCCTTCGGGCAGATGGTGTATTTCATCCTGGTGTCGCTACAGTTCTATGGCGGCGACGACGGGCTGATGATTACGCAGCGCAACGTGTTGCCGGGCATCAATCTGGAAAGCCCCATGGTGTTCTATTACGTGTGCCTGGCGCTGCTGACGGCGTGGACGCTGCTGTGCATCCGCATCACTAATTCGCGCTTCGGCATGGTGTTGCAGGCGCTGCGCCAAAGCGAGCGGCGCGCGCTGAACCTGGGCGTTGCGCCCACGCCGTACCGCCTGAGCGCGTTCGTGCTGTCGGCGGTGGGCACGGGGCTGGCGGGCGTGCTGTGGGCCAATTATGCCGGGCTGGTGACGCCCGACATGGCGGCGTGGACGAAGTCCGGCGAGCTGATGGCGATTGTCATCCTGGGCGGGGTGGGCACCTTGCTGGGCCCGATCGCGGGCGCGGCGGTATTCCTGGGGCTGGAGCAGATGCTGTCGTCCCTGACCGAGCATTGGCTGCTGTACATGGGGCCGATCCTGGTGCTGGTGGTGCTGTGGGGCCAGAAGGGCCTGTTCGGCAAATTGCTGGAGACGCGCCATGTCGACTGACGCCCAAGCAAGCCTGTTGCGGCTGACGCAGTTGCGCAAGGCCTTTGACGCGGTGGTGGCCACCAATGGGGTGGACCTGGATGTGCGGGCCGGCGAAATCCACGCCATCATCGGCCCCAACGGCGCGGGCAAGTCCACGCTGATCGCGCAGATCTGCGGCGAGATCCAGCCCGACTCCGGCACCATCCATCTGGACGGGCAGGACGTGACCGGGCTGCGCGCGTTCGAGCGGGCGCGGCTGGGCCTGGGGCGTTCGTTCCAGATCACCGAGCTTTGCCACGAATTCACCGCGCTGGAAAACGTGATCTTGTCGCGCATGCTGAAGGACGGGCCCGCGTTTGGCGCCTGGTCCGATCCGCGCCGCGACGCCGGCCTGAAGGCCGAGGCCATGCAGTGGTTGACGCATGTGGGCCTGGCTGACCGCCGCCATGTGCGGTCGGCCGACTTGGCGCACGGCGAACGGCGGCAACTGGAACTGGCGGTGGCGCTGGCGCGCGTGCCGCGTCTGTTGCTGCTGGACGAACCCATGGCCGGCATGGGACCCGAGGAATCGGCACGCATGACGCGCCTGCTGCAAGGCATGAAGGGTGATTACGCGGTGCTGCTGGTCGAACACGATATGGACGCCGTCTTCGCGCTGGCCGACCGCATCAGCGTGCTGGTCTATGGCCGCGTGGTGTTCAGCGGCACGCCGGACGAGGTGCGCCGCCATCCGGAAGTGCGCGCGGCCTACCTGGGAGAAGAACATGTTGAAGGTTGACGGCCTGACGGGCGGTTACGGATCCAGCAAGGTGCTGTTCGGCATGTCGTTCGAGGCCAGCGAAGGCGAGGTGATTTCGCTGATTGGCCGCAACGGCATGGGCAAGACCACCACGGTCAAGACCTTGATGGGTATGTTGCCCGCCACCGGCGGCGCGGTGCAGTTCCGGGGGCAGACGCTGGGGCGGTCCGCGCCCAGCACGGTGGCGCGCCTGGGCGTGGGGTTGGTGCCGGAAGGGCGGCGCGTGTTTGGCTCGCTGACGGTGCAGGAAAACCTGGTGGCGACGGCGCGCCCGGCGGCGGGCGGGTCAACGAACGGCTGGGACCTGGAGCGCGTCTACTCCCTGTTCCCGCGCCTGAAAGAGCGCCGCGCGCAGTCGTCGCGCACCTTGTCGGGCGGCGAGCAGCAGATGCTGGTGGTGGGCCGCGCGCTGATGACCAACCCCAAGCTGCTGATCCTGGACGAAGCCACCGAAGGGCTGGCGCCGCTGATCCGCCAGGAGATCTGGCGTTGCCTGCGGTCGCTGAAGGCCGAGGGCCAGACCATTCTGGTCATCGACAAGAACCTGCCCGAAATGGCCACGCTGGTCGACCGCCACTACATCGTGGACAAGGGCCGCGTGGCCTGGTCGGGCAAGCCCGCCGAGCTGTCCGCCCAACCCGAATTGGCGCAGCGGTATCTGGGTATATGAGGCCGCCCGGCCTACCCGTGCCGCCCCTGGGCGCGAGTAGAATGGGCCGCCTGTGCGCGGATCAGCGGACACGCCGCTGACATCTGGAGAGCATGTTGAAGCCAAGAATCAAAGCTTCCCGCCAGGACGATTCCGGATCGGCCGGGAACGCTGACGTGGAAGACATCACGCTGTCGGAGCAGGTTTACCGCCTGCTTCGGCGCGACATCATGAGCGGGGTTTTCGCGCCGGGCCAATCGCTGCGGCTGGAATTGTTGAAGCAGCGCTACGGCAGCAGTTTTTCGCCCATCCGCGAAGCGCTCAACCGCTTGCGCAGCGAACGCATGGTGGTGAACACCACGTCGCGCGGCTTCAGCATCGCGCCTTTGTCGGTCGAGGAAATGTGGGACGCCTGTGAAACCCGCATCCTGATCGACTGCGATGCCTTGCGCCGGTCGCTGGCGAACGCGGACGACGCCTGGGAAGCGCGGCTGGTCGGCGCCTACCACGCGCTGACACTGGCGGCGCAGCGCGCGGGCGAAGCGTCAGCCCCGTCCGATGAACTGGAAGATCTGCTGGAAGCCCGCCACCTGGATTTCCATCACGCGCTGATTGGCGCTTGCCGCTCGCATTGGCTGTTGGACCTGTCCACGCAGTTGTATGCGCAAACCGAGCGCTACCGCCGCCCCGCGCGCGCGGGCGCCACGGCCTACGGGCCGGAACGCAACGTCGACGACGAACACCGCCAACTGCTGGACGCCGCGATCTCGCGCGACGCCGAGCGTTCCGTGACCATGCTGGCCGCGCACTACCGCAAGACCGCGCAGTTCATCGAACGCATCATTTCACAGCCCGACACCCAGGCACGACATGCATAACGCCGAGATCGATCTTTTCTTTTCCTCTATCGCCGAACGCGACGTGCAATACAACGCGCGCGAGTCCGTGGCCGACTTTGACGCCTGCGTGCGGCGCTACGCGGAATCGTCGGCGCGGGTACGCTCGCGCCGCCCCGGCGTGCTGGACCTGCGCTACGGCATGGGTCAGGACGAGCGGCTGGACCTGTTCCTGCCCGCCGCGTCCCACGCGCCCGCGCCGCTGTTCGTGTTCATCCACGGCGGCTACTGGCGCGCGCAGCGCAAGGAAGACGCGCCCGTGATGGCCGAGGCCTTCAACGCGGCGGGCGCGGCCGTGGCCACACTCGAATACACGCTGGTGCCCGAAGCCACCTTGGGCGAAGTGGTGCGCGAAGTGCGTTCCGCCGTGGCCTGGCTGTACCAGAACGTGGCGGCCTATGGTGTGGACCCCGAACGTATCTACGTGAGCGGCAGCTCGGCCGGCGGCCACCTGGCCGGCATGCTGGCCGCACCCGGCTGGCCCGCGCGCTATGGCGTGCCGGACGACATCATCAAGGGCACGCTGGCCTTGTCCGGCCTGTTTGATCTGCGTCCGCTGTGCGACATCCTGCCCAACACCTGGCTGCGACTGACGCCGGAGCAAGCCGCGCATCAAAGCCCCATCTTCAATCTGCCCGAGCGCGCCGGCCCCATGCTGCTGGCCGTGGGCGGGCTGGAGACGCAGGGCTTCAAGAACCAGACGAGCGCGTTCGAGGCGGCCTGGAACGCGGCGGGCCTGGCGTCCACCCGCATTCCCACGCCGCACTGCAATCACTTTGATCTGGTCAACGAGCTGGAAGACCCGGACAGCGCGCTGACCCGGGCCACGCTGGCGATGATGGGGCTAGCCGCCCGTTGAGGGCCAGCGCTGATGGCCGCCGCGCATGGCTGATCTGAAACTCCTGGAAGACCTGATCGCGCTGGCGCGCACGGGCAGTTTCGTGCGCGCCGCCGAACTGCGTCACGTCACCCACCCCGCGTTCGGGCGGCGCATCCGCGCGCTGGAAGCCTGGGCGGGCGCGCCGCTGGTCGAACGCCAGCACCTCCCCGTGACGCTGACCCCGGAAGGCGAGGCGCTGCTCAGGACGGCCACGCAGGTGGTCGAACAGATGGGGCTGGTGCGCCATCGCATCAGCAGTTCGGGCGCGGGCGGTGACGCCGTGCTGCGCATTGCCACCGGCCGCAGCCTGGCCCGCACGCTGGTCGCGGACTGGATTGCGCGCTTGCGGCATCGCACGCCCAAGGTGCTGACCGAAGGCACGCAGGTTGAACTGTCGACGGGTCAGGCGAAAGATCTGGTGGTGCGGCTGGAGCTGGGCAAGGTGGATCTGTTGTGCTGCTACGAGCATCCGGCCTTGTCCGTGCCCTTGAGCCCCGCGCGCTACCGCTACATGACGCTGGCCACCGACAAGCTGGTGCCGGTGAGCCAGGTGGATGCGCGTGGCCGTACCCGCTATGCGCTGCAAGACGGTGGCCAGCCGGTGCCGCTGATCACCTATACGGGCGGCCTGGCGATGGAGCGCATTGTGGGCGACCGCCTGGAAACCACGCCCTATGCGCTGACGCCTTTCGTGCGCAGCGATTCGTTGGACGCGGCGCACGGCGCGGTCGCCAAGGGCCTGGGCGTGGCGTGGCTGCCGTGGTCCATGGTGGCGGCGGATTGCCGTCGCGGTGCCTTGGTTGCGCTGGGCGGCCGCAGCGAAGAGATCGCTTTCGAGGTGCGCCTGTACCGTCCGCGCGCTCGCTTGACGGACCTGGCGGAGGCCGCCTGGGAGGCCACCGCGAATCGCAAGGTCTGACGCGCGCCGCCGCGTCAGTGGTCTGAGGCTAGGCCAGATCAGCACGAAGATGTGCCGTTTCAGCACGGCTGATGGCCGAGGCGCCCGTGAAAATACGAGCCTAAACCTCCAACGAGACGGCTACGCCGTCCACCTCAGCACCCCAAGGAAGAAAACATGAAGTCTTACCTGCATCCGCTGCGTGCGGCGCTTGTTGCGTTTTGTGCCGCCTCGGCCGTGGCCGCCGCTCCGGCCGCCTTCGCCGCCGATTACCCCTCGCGTAGCATTTCACTGGTTGTCGGCTACCCCGCCGGCGGCAGCCTGGACCTGACCGCGCGCCTGTTGGGCGAAGAGCTGGGCAAGCGTCTGGGCCAGACCGTGGTGGTTGAAAACGTGGGCGGCGCCGGCGGCACGATCGGCGCGCAGCGCGTGGCGCGCGCAGCCCCCGACGGCTATACGATTTTCCTGGGCTCCACCAACGAAATGGTGATTGCCCGCATGATCAACACTGCGGTGAAGTACGACAGCGCCAAGGATTTCACGCCCTTGGGCCTGGTGGCGTCGCAGCCGATGTTGTTGGCGGCCAGCAAGAATTCCGGCGTCAAGACGGCGGCGGAATACTTGCAGAAGCTGCGCGGCGCGGAAGCGGGCACGTTCAATTACGGCTCGTCCGGCGTGGGCACCACCTTGCATCTGGCCGGTGAAATGATCAACCAGGCCACCGGCACGCGCGCCGAGCACGTGCCGTACCGTGGCGTGTCGCCCCTGGTCACCGACCTGATGAGCGGCCAACTGGATTTCGGCATGCTGGTGCTGTCCTCGGGCCTGCCGCAAGTGCGCAGTGGCAACATCGTGGCGCTGGGCCTGACGGAGAACAAGCGTTCGCCGGCCGCGCCCGAAATCGCGCCGCTGGCCGCCACCCCGGGCTTTGAATCCGTCGACATCAACCTGTGGTTCGCGCTGTATGGCCCGGCCGGCCTGCCGGAGCCGGTGGTCGCCAAGCTGCGCGGCGCGCTGGACGAAACGCTGAAGTCGGACCAGTTCCGCGGCAAGATGCAGGACGCGGGCGGTGAAATCGCCAAGCCGGGCGTGGATCTGGCGGCCTACCAGGTTGAAGAAACGAAAAAGTACGGCGCGCTGGTCAAGGCCGCCAAGATCGAAGCGCAATAATCACGCACAAGCCCACAGGCCCAAGCCCCCAGCACCACCGGATAAAGCGGATCACACCATGGAATTCAAGCTACCCGTTCCTGACCTGAGCGCCGAGCGCGCCGGCAACACCGACACGCCGGGCGTCTGGCATTTTGATTCGGGCATGCCGGGACGCGCGCTGATGGTGACCGCGCTGGTGCATGGCAACGAGCTGTGCGGCGCCTGGGCGCTGAAGGACCTGCTGGCGGCCGGCGTCAAGCCGCGCCGTGGCAGCCTGACGCTGGCCTTTTGCAACCTGGGCGCCTTCGACCGTTTCGACCACGCCAACCATGACGCCTCGCGTTTTGTGGCCGAAGACATGAACCGCGTCTGGAGCGCCGAGCGTCTGGACAACCCCACTACGCCCGACCGCCAACGCGGCGGCGAGCTGCGCCCCTGGGTGCAGCAAGCAGATTGGCTGCTGGACCTGCATTCCATGCACGAGCCGGGCGCGCCCTTGCTGCTGACCGGCGTACTGCCGCGCAACATTGCGCTGGCGCGTCGGCTGAAAGCGCCGCAGCACGTGATCGTGGACGCGGGGCACAAGGACGGCGTGCGGATGCGTGACTTCGCGCAGTTCGGCGACGCCGCGCGTGAAGACGCCTGCGCCTTGCTGATCGAATGTGGTTTCCATGGCGAGCTGGCCGCGCGCGATGTCGCCCGCGACATGGTGGCCCGCATGCTGGTGGAGTCGGGGGTGCTGGATGCGGCTGACGTGCCGGCCGGCTGGCGGCTGCCCGATCCGGCAACGCAGCGTGTGCTGGAAGTGACTGACGCCGTGGTCGCGCCGTCGATGGATGTGACTTTCGCGCAGCCGTGGACGGGCCTTGAAACGCTGGAGCAGGCTGGCTCGGTGATCGGCTGGGCGGATGGCCAGCCGATCGTGACGCCCTACGACAACTGCACCTTGATCATGCCGTCGTTGCGGCAGTTGAAGCCGGGCGTGACGGTGGTGCGGCTGGCCCGAGACTATGCGGGCTGACCGCGTCGGCTGAACCCGCACGTTATTTCTGCGGCGTGTACCGCAGCTCGTCTAGTTCATAGCCCTGGGCCTTGGCGGCAGCCAGGGCCTTGTCCAATTCTTCCTTGGGCAGTTGCGGCGAACGCGACAATATCCACAAGTACTTGCGATCAGGCGTGCCCACCACGGACCAACGGTATTCGGGGTCCAGGCCGATGACCCAGTAGTCGCCCTTGAACGGCTTGAAGAAGGTGACTTCCAGCTTGGCGTTGTTGCTGCCTTCCACGACGGTGGCATTGCCGGTCGCGGAATCGATGTCGCCGTCCTTGGTGCGGCAGCGATTGTTCACGCCGATGGTGCCATCGGCATTCGCGGTGTATTCGGCGGTGGTGTCGCCCACGCAGTTGCGCTGGAAGAACATGGGGAAATTCGCGATTTCGTACCACATCCCGGCGTAGCGTTTCAGGTCCACCGATTCCACGGTCTGCATGGGCGGCGGCGCGGCATGGGCGATGCCCACGCTGGCGGCCAGGGCCATCAGGAATGTTGCGGTGCGGCGCATGTAAAAAACCTCCGGCTTAACGAATAACGGATTTGAGCCACGGCGCGCGCTTGCCTGTTGGGCGCGCGCGCCGCGAACGCAAACCCTAACGATACGCCTTATTTGCGCGGCGCTTTCAGGGCGTCGTGGTAGCGGGCCACGTAGGTGGCGAAGTCCACCGTGTCCGACTCCTCTAGGCGCAGCTGTTCCTGCGCCGACTTCACCGCCGCCTGTTCATAGGCCGCGGCCAAGTCTGTGGGCAGTGCTTGCGCGCGCAGCGTGTCGGCGTGCTTGGCGCTTTGCGCCAGCGAGTAGTCGTGAAACGACAGGCCGCTTTGCGTCAGGGCTTCCAGCAAGCGCGCCGACGGGGTGGCGTCGGGCTGATCCAGCTTGACGCGTTGCGCGGCCAGCGCGTCCGCGTAGGCGCTGCCGCCCAGGGCCGAATCAAACAAGGCGGCGTAAGGGGCGATCTGGTCCAGAAGATCGTGGCCCCACTGCGGCAGCGTGACGGACTTGCCGTCGCGGTCCAGCGTCAGGCCGGGCTTGCGGCCTTCTTTGACCACCGTGGAAAAGTTGTCGGCGCTGCGCTGACAGTAGCCGTTGGCGGGGAAGAAGGGGCTGTCGGACGCCGCGCAGAACAGCAGGAACGCGTCGACGAAGCGGCTCGTGCTGGCATCGATGCCCACGGGCGATTCGGGGTCGATATCCAGGCAGCGCACTTCCACGTACTGCACGCCGCGTTCCGTGAGCGCGGTGATGGGGCGTTCGCAACGGCCGGTGGCGCGCTTGGGGCGAATGCTGGAGTAGTACTCGTTTTCGATCTGCAGCACGTTGGTGTTGAGCTGGATCCATTCGCCGTTGCGATGCGTGCCGATCTTTTCGTAATCAGGCCAGGGTTGCGTCACGGCGTCGTACAGGCGGCCCAGGAACGTGTCCAGGTCGTTGTAGCAAAGCTTGAGCTGCGACTGCGCCTTGTTCTGGTAGCCAAGATCGCTCATGCGCAGGCTCGTGGCGTAGGGCAGGTAGAGCGTGTGGTCACCCAGGCGTTGCAACGGGTGGTCCTGATCACGCAGGAAATCGCTGGCCAGCGCGGGGGCGGCGCCAAACAGGTACATCAGCAACCAGGAATAGCGCGTGAAGTTGCGGATCAGGCTGATATAGCCACGCGAACGGCGGTCTTGCGCGGACCCGGCTTGCGTGTCCAGCACCGACCAAAGGTCTTCAGGCAGGGAGAAGTTGTAGTGCACGCCGGCAATGCATTGCATCGTCTTGCCATAGCGTTCGGCAAGCCCACGGCGATACACATGCTTGAGCATGCCCGTGTTGGACTTGCCGTACCACGCGATGGGAATGTCCGCTTCGGCGGGCAGCGTGGCGGGCATGGACTGATTCCAGATCAGCTCGTGGTCCAGCACGCTGTAGACGTGGCGGTGGGTGTTGGTGAGCTCGGCCAGGAGGGCGTCCACATCGGTGTGCGTGCCCGTGATGAGTTCCAGCAGCGATTCGGAGTAATCGGTGGTGACGTGTTCATTGGTCAGCGCCGAACCCAGGCCGGCAGGGTGGGGCGTGCGGGACAAAATGCCCTGCTCGTCCACGCGCAGGCCTTCTTTTTCAATGCCTCGCAACGTCTGGGTCAGCAGCGAGCGGTTGGCCTCTAGGCGGGAGAGGCGGTTGGCGGCGGTATCAGTCACGGATTCTTCTCGTTTGGGTCTGTCGCGGGATTTTACGGGGTGCCGGCCTCCTGTGCCGAGGGAGTCAATACAGGGGGCAGGGACAATGCTTGCGCCGTGCGCGCCAGCCATTCGTCCAGGTCAGCATAAACCGGATCAGAAATAGGGGCCGTTTCATTGAAGATCTCGTGCCAGGCGGTGTCGTACCAGCGCAGAGTCAGCAATTCGGCGGGCGCGCGCTGGGCGAATTGGCGGCTGCCCTCGGCGGCGACGATGGAGTCATCCCCTGCCACCATCAGCAGGGTGCGGCAGGGCAGCAAGCCGGCTTCACGCAGGGATTCGCGGCCATTTTCATCCACGAAGCGGGCCAGTCGGCCCGTCATGCGCCGCCGCACGAGCGGGTCGGACCGGTAGGCTTTCACGACGGCCCGGTCGTGCGAGATCCGGGCGGGCGCCAGGCCGTGGGGCACGCGCAGATTCGGCGCATGCAGCGACATCCAGGTCAGCGTGCGGCGCACCCATAGGGGCACGTTGACGACAAAGGGCGGTGAACTGAGTACCAGCGCGTCCAGCTCGGCCATGCGGCGCAGGGCGATGCGCACAGCCACCAGCGCGCCCAGGCTGTGGGCCAGCAAGATGGGCGGGCGGCCCTGGGCCTGGGTCCAGGCAAGCAGGCGCTCAACGGCGTCGTGGACCAGGTCGTCCTGGTGGCTCAGGGTGGCGGGCGGGCCGCCCGAACGCCCATGGCCGCGATGGTCGTGCGCGCCCACGGTCCAGCCTCGCGCGGCCAGCCAACGGGCCAGCCGGTCGTAGCGGCCGGCGTGTTCGCTCAGCCCATGCATCAGGTAGACGCTGGGGGTGCCGGGGCCGGTGATGGGGGCGGGCACATTGGGGGCGGCGGGCCAAAGATAGTTGGCCAAGGGGGTGCCGTCGGGCGCGGGGGTGATGGAAATCGGCGACAATTTCAGCATTCCTCGAAATGAATGGGCCGTCGGGTCACGGTAATGACGATTTCATCGCTGTTTCGTTTCATGTTCAAGAAAGCCGGCCTGATTGTGGGGTTGGCTTTGCTGGTGGCTGCTTGCTCGCCCCGTTACAACTGGCGGGAAGTCGACGTGGCCGACGGCCATGTGCGCGCGGCATTCCCGGACCGCGTGTCCACCGACAGCCGCGACCTGCGCCTGGATACCCACACCTTGCGTTTTACCCTGTCCACCGCGACCGTGGGTGAAGCCGTGTTCGCGATCGGGTCCGCGCCGCTGCCGCCCGAGATTGCGGCGGACCCCGCCGCCAGGCAGGCGCTGGGCATGGCGCTGATGCAGTCCTTGTACACCAACATGCAGGCGCCGCCGCCCACCCAATGGCCCGCCTACGGGCAGGACATCGAGGTGCACGGCAAGGCCATGGGCAAGCCGGGATGGTTACAGGCAAAGGTTTGGGTGACCGACACCATGCTGATCGAAGCGGTGGCCGCCGGCACGACGGAAAGCCTGCCACCGGAACGCGCGCGGGAATTCCTGCGGTCAGTGGTGATCAAGCCCGGCAAGCCGGGCCAGCCCAGCCAGCCGGTCAACCCTGCCGGGAGTTCTGCCGGTGGCCCAGCGCCCGCCAGCCCCGTCAAGCAATGACGGTGTCCAGCAGCCCTTGGCGCAACGCCGCCACCACGGCGGCCCGTCGGCCCCGTACGCCCAGCTTGGCGCAGGCGTTGCGCAGGTGGAAATTCACGGTGCTTTCACTGACGCCCAGGATGCGGCTGGTTTCCCAACTGGTTTTGCCCGCCGCCGACCAGAACAGGCACATGGCCTGGCGGTCTGACAGCGCTTTCGGGGCCGGCAGCGCCGACAGCGACGTTGTCGGCGCCAGGGGCGGGCCAAGCGCCGACAACGGCCCGCCGCCCTGGGCAAGCTCTGGGTGGAACGCGCACAAACGTTGAAATGCGGATGAACGCGGAAATGCGGATGAACGCGAAAACTCGGACGAGCGCGGAATCGTGGGCAGGCGGCGGGTAGCGGTCATGGCGGCTGGGGGCAAGGCGCCCCGTCGTTGAAGTTGCTGCATGCTGCGGTTGCCCCGACCAGCGCGCAAGCATTGATGCCTTGGCGAATTGATCTTCTTATCTTTGACGGAATAGCTGTATGTTGGCCATCGCCCAGTTCTATCTTTCAGCCATCGTGCTGATGCTGCCTCTGCTGTCCTGCGTGGGCATCGGGGTGTTCTGGGGCAAGCGCGATATCCCCTTTGGCGGCGCGTTCATCACCACGCTGGTGACCTCGGTGACCACGCCCGCGCTGGTGTTCCACACCTTTGTCACGACCCAGCTCGACGACCGCGCGCTGGCCGATGTGGCGGCCGCCACGCTGCTGGCCCTGCTGCTGTGCGCGTTGGTCGGCGCGCTGCTGCTCAAAATCTGGAAGCTGCCGGTGCGCACACTGCTGCCCACGGCGAGCCTGCCGAATGCCGGCAACCTGGGGCTGCCGATTTCGCAACTGGCGTTTGGCGACGCGGGCCTGTCGGTGGCGGTGGCGTTTTTTGCGGTGAACTCGTTCGTCATGCATACCGTGGCCGTGCGGCTGCTGCCTGGCGTCAACACCAAGGGCAGTTGGAAAAGCCCCATCCTGCTGGCGTCGGTGGTGGCGGTGGCGATGCGCCTGTTGCACATTCCGGTGCCCGAATGGCTGATTGAAACGGCCCGCATGCTGGGCGCCGTCACGGTGCCGCTGATGCTGCTGAGCCTGGGCCACGCCTTGGCACTGATCCCATCCAATGGCCTGCGCGACGGCGCCAAGGTGGCGGCGATCCGGTTGGTGGTGGGCTTGGCGGCGGGGCTGGCGGTGGTGTGGGCGCTGGATCTGGAGCCCGTGTTGGGCGGAGCGCTTACCTTGCAGATGGCCATGCCCTGCGCCGTGGTCAGCTATATGTATGCCAAGCGCTACACGACGATGGGCGACACCGCGGCGGGCGCGGTGCTGGTGTCGACGGTGGTGTTTTTGTTGCTGGCACCGCTGATGCTGTGGTTCACACACGGGGCGTAGCGCGGCGGGCTGGGATGCGGGTCGTGATGCCCGGCGAAGCCCGTGGCGAAACCCGCAGCCAGACCCCCGGCCAAACTCGCGGTTTCAGGCTGCCCCGGCCATGTCGCGCAACTGCGCCATCAGCGCGTCGGGGATGTCCACGCCGTGCTTGATGGCGGCGTCGCGCAGCTTGCGGCGGCGGTCGCCGGGCAGGCGCACGCCGTCGTCTTCCAGCATGGCGTCCACCAGCGTTTCAACGCGCTCCAGGTAGGCGTTGTTGCCGGCCAGCGCACCGGGGTCGATCGCCATGAACGCCTGCCCCAGCCGCGCCGGGCCGCCAGCGTCAACAAAGAACGATTCCGTTTCGAAGCCGAAGTGCGCACCCGTCAGCGCGCAGGCCAGCAGTTCAACAATCAGCGCCAGCATCGCGCCCTTGACGCCGCCCGCCGGCAGCATGCTGCCCGCCAGGCCGGCCTTGGGGTCGGTGGTGGGTTGGCCCTCGGCGTCCAGCGCCCAGCCCAGCGGAATGGGCTGATTGTCGCGCGCGGCGATCATCAGCTTGCCGCGCGCCACCTGCGAGAGCGACATGTCGATCACCAGCCTTGCGCCGTTGCGCCGGGGAAAGACCGCCGCGATGGGGTTGGTGCCGAACAGCGGGCGCTTGCCGCCCCAGGCGGGCATGGCGGCGGGGGAATTGCTCAGGGCCAGCGCCACCAGACCGGCGTCCGCCAGGGTTTCAAGGTGGTAGGCGGCTTCGCCGAAATGGTGGCTGTTGGCCACGCCGATGAAGGCAATGCCGTGTTCACGGGCGCGCAGCGCGGCTTGCTCGACCGCCATCGCGCAGGCGGGAAACGCCAGGCCCGAGCCCGCATCAATCAGCGCCGCGCCGCCGCGTTCATGCACGATGCGCGGCACGGCTGAGCCAATGGCGCGGCCCGCGCGCAGGTGCCCGGCGTAGAACGGCACGCGCGACAGGCCGTGCGAACTGATGCCCTGGCTTTCCGCAAAAACCAGCGCGCGGGCGGTGCTGTCCGCCATGGCCGGGTTGGCGCCGGCGGCGGCAAGCGCGGCGGCCGCCAGATGTTGCAGTTCGTCCAGATAGATGTGAGCCATAGCCTTCCTGTCAGGAGAGCGCGCGCCGCGCAGGGGCGGGGCGCCGCCGGTAAACACGATTGTCCCACCAGCGCGGGGCGGCTGCAGCATCCGCAAGCAGTGCTAGAATTCTTTTCGCTGTACCCATGCATTACCCATATTTCGGCGCCGATTTGCCTGATCCGCTTGCGGGCGCCTTCCAATAAATCCAGCTAAAGAGGTCCGTATGACCACTCCTGCCCAACATTTGGCCGGTGATCTGGCCGCTGATCCGGCCAGCGGGTTCATCCCCGCCACCGTCACGACTTCCGACACCGTTGATCCCGGTTCCGTCGGCCTGGTCGCACCCACCTTCATCCGCTTCGATGAGCCGCTGCCCTTGCTTAGCGGCCAGTCGCTGGCTGCCTACGAACTGGCCGTGGAAACCTACGGCACGCTCAACGCCCAGCGCAGCAACGCGGTCTTGATCTGCCACGCGCTGAACGCCTCGCACCATGTTGCCGGGCAAGCGGCCGACAACCCCAGCGACGTCGGCTGGTGGGACAACATGGTCGGCCCCGGCAAGCCGGTGGACACCAATATTTTCTTTGTGATCGGCGTCAACAACCTGGGCTCGTGCTTTGGTTCGACCGGCCCGGCAAGCATCAACCCGGCCACCGGCAAGCCCTGGGGCGCCGCGTTCCCGGTGTTGACGGTGGAAGACTGGGTGCGCGCTCAGGCCCGCGTGGCCGACCACTTCGGCATCGAGCGCTTCGCGGCCGTGATGGGCGGATCCCTGGGCGGCATGCAAGCGCTTAGCTGGGCCATCACCTTGCCCGACCGCGTGGCCAATTGCGTCGTCATCGCCAGCACGCCGCGCCTGTCGGCGCAGAACATCGGCTTTAACGAAGTGGCGCGCCGCGCCATCATCACCGACCCGGATTTCCACGGCGGCGACTACTACGCGCAAGACACGGTGCCGCGCCGGGGCTTGTCGGTGGCGCGCATGATCGGCCACATCACTTACCTGTCCGACGACGACATGGCCGAAAAATTCGGCCGCGCCCAACGCGCGCCGGCCGAGAACGGCGCCTACCACTACGGCTACGACGTCGAATTCGAAGTGGAGTCGTACCTGCGCTACCAGGGCGAAAAGTTCACCCGCTATTTCGACGCCAACACCTATCTGCTGATCACGCGCGCGCTGGATTATTTCGATCCGGCCCGCACCACGGGCGGCGACCTGGCGCGCGCGCTGGCGCCCGCCAAGGCCGACTTCCTGCTGGTGTCGTTTTCCACCGATTGGCGCTTCCCGCCGGAACGGTCGCGCGAAATCGTGCGCGCGCTGTTGAAGAACGCCAGCCCCGTGACCTACGCCGAAATCGACGCGCCGCATGGGCACGACGCCTTCCTGCTGGAAGACGCGCGCTACCACGCCGTGGTGCGCGGCTACTACGAACGTATCGCGCGCGAGCTTGGCCTGGCCGCTGGCGCCGCGCAGACCGAAGGACGCTCCGAATGAATCCTGTCACCCCCCGCTATGCCCATAGCGCGCTGCGGCCCGACCTGGCGCGCATCGCCGGCTGGATCGAGCCCGGCAGCCGCGTGCTGGACCTGGGCTGCGGCGACGGCGCGCTGCTGGCGCACCTGCGCGACCATCGCCAGGTGCGCGGCGCGGGTGTCGAGCTGGACGACACCTGCGTGATCGCCTGCGTGCGGCGCGGGGTCGAGGTGATTCAGCAAAACCTGGAAGACGGGCTGGCGCTGTTCGACGACAAGCAGTTCGACACCGTGGTGCTGTCGCAGACCTTGCAGTCCATGCATCGCACCGAGCACATCCTGCGCGAGATGGCGCGCGTGGCCCGCCACGGCATCGTGTCGTTTCCCAACTTCGGCTACTGGCCGCACGGCTGGGCCATCCTGCGCGGGCGCATGCCGGTCACCGGCCAGATGCCCTACCAGTGGTACAACACGCCGAACATCCACCTGTGCACGCTGCGCGATTTCGAGCAATTGGCCGACGAGCTGAAGCTGCGCATCCTGGAACGCGCCACGTTCAACGAAGGCCACGAGGTCAAGTTGTTCCCAAGCTGGCGCAGCACGCTGGCGGTGTACCGTTTCGCCACGCCCTGACATTCCGACACCGATCCTCCTGACGGCGCGGCTGAACAGGCCCTAAAATGCCGCAAGCCCGTGGCCCAACGCCTGTTGCGCCGCGCGGCCGCGTTTCAGGAGACCGTCATCACCGCTGTATCCAACGTCTATACCAGCCCCCGCGTGGCCCCCTTGCTGGTCCTGGGCTTTGCCAGCGGACTGCCCTTGGCGCTAACCGGCGGTACCTTGCAGGCCTGGGCCACCGTCGAAGGGGTGCCGCTTCAGGAAATCGGGTTTCTTACGCTGGTGGGCACTGCCTACACCATCAAGTTTCTTTGGGCTCCCTTTGTTGACCGCTATGTGCCGCCCCTGTTGGGTCGGCGCCGGGGCTGGATGCTGCTGACGCAACTGCTGCTGGCCGTGGCAATCATGGTGATGGGAGCGCTGTCGCCGTCCACCGCGCTGATGCCGCTGGCCATGCTGGCGGTGCTGGTCGCATTCCTGTCCGCCACGCAGGACATCGCGTTCGACGCCTATTGCACGGACGTGTTGCGCAAGGAGGAACGCGGCGCCGGCGCGGCGGTCAAGGTCATGGGCTACCGGCTGGCGATGATTGCGTCCGGCGGCTTGGCGCTGATCATGGCGGACCAGTGGATCGGCTGGGGCTATACCTATGTGCTGATGGGCGGCCTGATGCTGCTGTGCGCGATCGCCACGCTGCTGGCGCCCGAGCCCGAGCACGTCGCGCGCGCGCCGCGCAACCTGGGTGAGGCAATCGGCGAGCCGTTGCACGAATTCTTCACCCGTCGCGGCGCGCTGTCGATATTGGCGCTGATCGTGCTGTACAAGCTGGGCGACGCCTTCGCGGGCGCCTTGTCCACCACCTTCCTGATACGTGGCGCGGGCTTCTCGCCCACCGAGGTCGGCACCGTGAACAAGGTGCTTGGCCTGGCCGCCACCATCGTGGGCGCGCTGGCCGGCGGGTCCTTGATGTCGCGCTGGGGCTTGTACCGCTCGCTGATGGCCTTCGGCCTGTTGCAGGCGGTGTCGAACCTGGCGTATTGGCTGATCGCCATCAGCCCGAAAACGCTGTGGCTGATGGCCACCGGCGTGGGTATTGAAAACCTGTGCGGCGGGCTGGGCACGGCGTCTTTCGTGGGCCTGTTGATGGCGCTGTGCCAACGGCGGTTTTCCGCGACGCAGTTTGCGCTGCTGTCCGCGTTGTCGGCCGTGGGCCGCACCTATCTGGCCGGGCCGCTGACGCCGCCGCTGGTGGAACATATGGGCTGGCCGGGCTTCTTCCTGTTGACGGTGGTGATCGCCTTGCCGGGCCTGGTGCTGTTGCAGGTCTTGCGCGGCACCATCGACACGATGGAAAAGCAGGGCGACCAGGCCTGACGCGACGGCGGGCAGGCTAAAAAAATGGCGGCGCTTTAAGCGCCGCCATTTTCAGACTAGCTTTCGTCTTGCAACCGGACGATCAGCACGTCGCTGGGCAGGGATTCCAGCAGGCGCTCGGCCACGCTGCCGATCGCGGTGCGCAGGATGCCGGTGCGGCCATGCGTGCCCGTCACCACCAGGTCCGACCGATGGTGGAACGAATATTCCGACAGCACGGTCTCGGGCTGGCCGGGTTCCAGCACCACCTGCGGCGGCGTGCGGCCCGCCAATTCGGGCGTGTTGGCGGTGAATTCCCGCGCGCTCTGCTCCGCGCCCTTGTAGAAGCTGCGCGTGACGGCATCGTCGGGCGCGGCATTGCCCTTGAACGGCACGTCATAAGCGTGGAACAGCGTCAGGTTGGCGTTGGGCACCAGTTGCAGCGCGGCACGCAGGGCATGGCGCGATCCATCCGAAAAGTCGGTGGCGACCAGCACGTCGCGATACGGCTTGCGCGGACGGGTCTTCACCACCAGCACCGGCTGGCGCGCCTGGCGGGCGAGTTTTTCGACGGTGGTGCCCAGCAGCAGCCGGCCCAGGGTTTCGTCGCGCGCGGTCCCGGTAACGATCAGCGAGCAGCCATAGCTGTCGGCGGTTTCGATGATGCGCGTGAGGGGGTCGCCCGATACGACGACCACTTCGGTGGAGACGTCGGCTGCGGCCAAGTCTTCGGCCAGCTCGCGTTCGGCCAGCGCCTTGTGGTCGGTGGATAGCCGCCGCCAGACCGGGGTGGTCAGGCGCGCCGTTGTGGCGTGGCTTTCCATGACGTGCAGCACGATCAGCTGGGTGCCGAGTTCGCGGGCAAGCTGTAGCGCGCGGTCCAGGGCGCGGTCGCCGCGCGCGCTCAGGTCGGTCGCCAAAAGGATGGGGCCTGTTTGCTGTGTCATATCTTTATCTCCCGGTTGCAGCCAGGGTGACGAACCCCGCGTCCGCGCAGCCTGGCTTTCTGGCCCTTGAAGGGCATGTCCCGATTGTCTCGCCGCGATGCAAATCGGGAATTGATGGATATCAACGCACGGACCAGCGTAGGGGATGACAGCACGGGTGGCAATCCCGCCTTGCGCCAGGTCAGTCTCAATACAATGGGGGCCAGCCTTGCCTTGGGGCTCAAGCTTTTGTCGCCGTTACTTGCCCGATTGCGGGCAGGGTCCGATCCCCGTCATTCCTGAATTTTCCCCATGCTCTCCGACATATCCCCCTTGTTGCTGCACACGCTGTACCTGGTCGCCATCGTGGCCGAAGCGATGACCGCGGCGCTGTCGGCCGGCCGGCGCGACATGGACTGGATGGGCGTGTGCATCATCGCGTGCGTGACGGCGCTGGGCGGCGGATCGCTGCGCGACGTGCTGCTGGGGCATTACCCGCTGACCTGGGTCATCCACCCCGAGTACCTGTGGATGACGGGGGGCGCGGCCATTCTGACGGCGTTGATCGCGCCGGTGATGCGGCGGCTGCGCAGCCTGTTCCTGCTGGCCGACGCGCTGGGCCTGGTGGCCTTTACCGTCATTGGCTGCCAGGTGGCGCAGATGATGCAGTTGCCCATTACCGTCGTACTGATCAGCGGCATGATCACCGGTTGCGCGGGCGGGGTGCTGCGCGACGTGCTCTGCAACGAAGTGCCGCTGCTGTTTCGCAAGGAGCTCTACGCCAGTGTGTCGGTGGTGACCGGGGCGCTGTACCTGGGCGGCCAATCGCTTGGCCTGTCGGCCAACGCGGCCGTGCCGCTTGCGCTGGTGGCGGGCCTGGCGCTGCGGCTGTTGGCGTTGCGTTTCAACTGGCAGATGCCGAAATTCGTGTATCGGGACGATTGGCACTGATCGGCGGTCACTGAGCGCCTGCCGGCGTCGCCTGTGGCCCGAATTCGGCTCTGCAACAATTTTCTTATTTGTGTTTCAATAGATTTCTAGTATCTTCTCGCTGTCTCATACCATGCCTCGCGCAGTACAAAGGGGAGCCGATTGGACGTCAAAGCGCCCGCCACGATTCCGTATTTTCTGCAGGAACAAATCCGCGCGTTGATCGTGGATGGCACGATCCGGCCAGGCCAGCCCTTGCGGGAGCAAGAACTGGAGCAGCGTTTCGGCACCAGCCGCAGCCCGATCCGGGAGGCGCTGCGCCTGCTGGAACTGAGTGGCCTGGTCACGCATATCCAACGCAAGGGCTTTCGGGCCACGCTCTATACCGAAGCGCAGATCCGCCACCTGTACATGCTGCGCGCCGAACTGGAGGCGTATTGCATGCGCCAGTTGGCCGACATGCAAGACTTGGCGCCGCTGGTGGTCGAACTGCGCAGTTACGATCAGGCGATCGCGTCCGCGATGGCCCAGCGCGACGCGCGGGCCTGCATCGCGGCGGCGCGCGAGTTCTATCTGGCCTGCGCCCGCTACACGGGCAACACCCCGCTGACCAGCATGCTGAGCAAGCTCTATGAACAGGTGGAGCCGCTGCGCTTTTTGCTGGCCAAGCGGTCGGTGCAAACGCATGTGATCCAGTCGTACACCAACAGCATCACGCTGGCGTTGACGGCACGCGACGTTGACCGCGCTGCTGAGTTGACGCGCACGTATGTGCTGGAAGTGCTGCCAAGCATCCTGGAGGCTTACCGCGAGGCCGCCGGGCAGACGGCGGTGCCGGACACGGCAGACACGCCCGCCCGCTACGCCCGGGGCTGATCCGCCCGGTTCGTCAAACTGGTGCCAGCACTGCGCGCAGTGGCGCCAAGGCGTCCTGCAATTGCACAAAAGCGCGTTCCCGGTCACTGTCCAGGCGCTGCGCGTCTTCCATCGTTATCTGCTGAAAACGCAAGGTTTGGCCGGGCGCGGCCTGCGCCAGCGCCGGCAGGTCCACCGTGGCGATCTGCGCAATCTTGGGATAACCGCCCGTGGTCTGCCGGTCGGCCATCAGTATGATGGCCTCGCCGCCCGCGGGCACCTGCACCGTACCGAAACAGGCGGCCTCAGACAGCATCTGGCGCGGCGCGTCCATGTTCAATGCCGGGCCGAGCAGGCGATAGCCCATGCGATCCGACTGCGGGCTGATGCGGAATTCGGCCGTGGTGAAGGCTAGTCGCGAGGCCTCCGAAAACGCTTCCCAGTGCAGGCCGGGCAGAAAGCGGATGGACTCCCGCCGCTTGTTGGCCACGACGCCGGGCAGATAGATGCGCAGATTCCACAGCGCCTGATGCAGGGCGTCCAGGTCGCGGCCCTCCGCCAGCGGTGTGCGCAGCGCAACCTGGTCGCCCTTGGCCAGCGCGCGTCCCTTGAAACCGCCGAAGCCGCTGCGTAAATACGTGCTTTCGCTACCCATCACCGACGGCAGCGCAAAGCCGCCGTGTACCGCCAGGTAAGCGCGCACGCCTGTTGCGGCACGGGCGCCGAAGGCCAGCGTGTCGCCCGCGCGGGCCACGAGCGGGCGATGCACGGGAATGTCCTGGCCGTTCAGTGTGGCGCCCAGGTCGGCGCCAGCCAAGGCAAAACAGGCCGGCAAGTCAAAACGCAGGGTGGGGCCTGTCAGCGTGATTTCCAGCGTGGCGGGGTCGCCGGTGTTGCCGGCCAGCGCATTGGCAAGCCGGTGCGCGCGCTCGTCCATCGCGCCCGCGGCGGGAATGCCCTGGTGCTGGTAGCCCTCGCGGCCCCGGTCCTGAAAGCTGGACAGCATGCCGGGTTTGATGACGGTCACGCTCATGGCTGGCCTTTGCGGATGCGGTCGAATTCCTCGGGCGCAATCGGCACGAAGCGGACGGAATCACCAGGTTGCAGCAGCGATGCGGGTTCGCGGGCAGGGTCGAACAGGGTCAGTGGGGTGGCGCCGATGATGTTCCAGCCGCCCGGCAGGCGGCTCGGGTAGATCACCGTCTGGCGGTTGGCCACCGCCACGGCGCCTGCGGGGACGGCGGTGCGCGGCGAGGGCCGGCGTGGAATGTTCAGCGGTTCATCGTGCACGCCCAGATAGGCATGGCCCGGCGCGAATCCCAGCATGAAGACCATGCTGCGACGCTGGCTGTGCAGGGCGATGATGGCGTCGGGCGACAGGCCCGCGTCCTGCGCCACGTCGGCCAGGTCGGGCCCATGTTCGCCGCCATAGCAAACGGGAATGTCGATGTCGCGTCCGCCCACGGCGTCGGCGGGTATGCCTTCGGCCAGCAAGGCGTTGATGCGGTCGGTCAGGTTGGCGCAGGTGGGGCCGTTGCCCAGGCCGTCGGGCCGGTAATGCACCGCGACGGCGGCAAACGACGGCACCACGTCGGTGACGCCCGCCCAGCGCGCGTCGCGCAGTTTGCGCGCGGCGGCCAGGCAGGTGCGGCCAAGGTCGGCGTCGATGCGGTCGCCGAATGAGACGACGATGCAGCGGTCACCCTGAGGCAGGATGCGCCAGCGGGGACGGGCCGAGGAAGGAGGTTCGGAAGAATCGTTCAACGGCGCGGCACCTGTTGGGCGGATTACTTGGCGAAGAGCGAATCCATGTTCTTGAATGCCTTGAATTCCAGGGCGTTGCCCGACGGATCCAGGAAGAACATCGTGGCTTGTTCGCCCACTTCGCCCTTGAAGCGGATGTACGGTTCGATGACGAATTCCGTGCCGGCGTCGATCAGGCGCTTGGACATGGCTTCCCATTGTTCCATGGAAAGCACGGCGCCGAAATGGCGCACGGGCACGTTGTGCGAGTCAACGGCGCTGGTGGCGTTGTGGCCGCATTCGCTGGGAGCCAGGTGGGCAACGATCTGGTGGCCGTAGAAGTTGAAGTCGATCCATTCGTTCGAGCTACGGCCTTCGGGACAGCCCAGCGTTTCGCCGTAGAAGGCGCGGGCTTCGGCCAGGTCGCGGACCGGGAAGGCCAAATGGAACGGCGGCAGGTTGGTTTGGGCGGTCATGAAAAACTCCGGGTCATTCAAAGTGTGATGGTGATGCGGATGCTTGCCTGGTGTTGCTGATCACAAGCTCCAGGGCATAGTTTAGGTATTGTTTTTTTGATTGAAAAACGATATTTTTTGTGTCTTAGCATCGAAAAAAATGATTGTGATCAAAGAATTCAAGACATTCATCGCCGTGGCGCGGGATGGCACCTTCACCGGAGCCGGCACGCACCTGGGCCTGACGCAGTCTGCGGTCAGCGCCCAGATCAAGCGCCTGGAGGAATACCTGGGCGTGGCGCTGTTCGATCGCAGCGCGCGTGCCGCTGTCTTGAACGCCCATGGCCGCGAGATGCTGCCGCAGGCGGAAGAATTGGTGGCCATGGCCGAACGCATGGTCACGACGGCCGGCGCCGGGCAGGTCAGCGGGTCCTTGCGTATCGGGGCGATTGCTTCGGTGCAGCAAGGCTTGCTGGTCGGCGCGCTGGGCCGGTTTCGCGCCGTGTATCCCGACGTGCGGGTGCGCGTGGTGCCGGGCGTGTCGCTGTCGCTGTTGGGGCAGGTGGACGCGGGCGAAGTGGACATGGCGGTGTTGATCCGCCCGCCTTTTGCGCTGCCGCCGGAGCTGGGCTGGCAGCGTTTGCTGAGTGAGCCGGTGGTCCTGGCCATGCCGGAATCCATGCCCGTGGCGCCCTGGCGCGAACTCTTGGCCACGCAACCGTTCATCCGTTACGACCGTGCGTCGTTCGGTGGGCGCGTGGTGGATATCTTCCTGAAGAAACATCGCATCAACGTGCACGAGGCCGTGGAGCTTGATGAGATTGAGGCGATTGCCAGCATGGTGAGGCACGGCGTGGGCGTGGCGCTGCTGCCGCAATTGCGCGGGCTGGACGTGACGGGGTTACGCCTGCTGCCGCTAGGAGACCATGCCTTTCAGCGCGAAATCGGCATCATCGGCCGCCTGCCTTTCGATGCCGGCAGCGTGCGCGAAAAAATGGCGGAATGTTTAGCCGAGGCAGCAAGCTCGTAGGATGGGTGAAGCGCGGCAGGCGCGTCAGAAAAAAGCAGCCGTAAACCGCGCGCAACCCATCAAGCAGCGGTATACCCAAAACGGCAGCAGCCATATAGGCAACGCCGCATGATGGGTTTCGCGCGAAATCCGGCGGTGTTCTTGCCAAGGGTCTCGCGCGCTGCACCCATCCTACAGTCGCAGTGTGTGGTTCGTAGGATGGGTGAAGCGCGGCAGGCGCGTCAGAAAAGAGCAGCCGCAAAACGCGCGCAACCCATCAAGCAGCGGTATACCCAAAACGGCAGCAGCCATATAGGCAACGCCGCATGATGGGTTTCGCGCGAAGCTTGGCGGTGTTCTTGCCATAGGTCTCGCGCGCTGCACCCATCCTACAGCCGCAGTGTCTGGTTCGTAGGATGGGTGAAGCGCGGCAGGCGCGTCAGAAAAAAGCGGCCGTAAAACGCGCGCAACCCATCAAGCAGCGGTATACCCAAAACGGCAGCAGCCATATAGGCAGCGCCGCGTGATGGGCTTCGCGCGAAGCCTGGCGCTGTTCTTGCCAAAGGTCTAGCGCGCTGCACCCATCCTGCCCATCCTACAGTTTGTCGCAGCGGACGGTGATGGGGTGGCTGCGCAGGGTGGTCATGACGATGTCGTCGACCTGGCCTTCTACGTCGGTGATGACGTAGCCGATTTGCCCCTTGGTTTGCAGTGTCTGGCTGACGATGTTCAAACCATGTTGCGCCATCAGGTTGTCCAGCGTGCCCAGCGCGCCCGGCGCGTTGCGGTGGACGTGCAGGATGCGGGTGGCGCCGGCTGGTTCCAGGTAGGGCAACTCGGGGAAATTGACTGCGCCCTTGGTCGTGCCCGCCTGCATGAAACGCACCAACTTTTCGGCCACTTCACGGCCGATGTTCTCTTGCGATTCCTGCGTGCTGCCGCCGATGTGGGGCGTCAGAATCACGTTGGGCATGCCGATCAAGGGGCTGGCCAAGGGTTCGTCGGCGCTCTTGGGCTCGGTGGGGAACACGTCCAGCGCCGCGCCGGCCAGGTGGCCGGACTTCAGCGCCGCGTGCAGCGCGTCGATGTCCACCACCGTGCCGCGCGAGGCGTTGATGAGGATGGCCCCGCGCTGCATGCGCGCAATGGTCTCCGCATTCATGATGTTCTCGGTCGACTTGCCGCCCGGCACGTGCAGCGTGACCACGTCGGCTTGCTCCAGCAACTCGTTGAGCGTGCCGGCGGGGCGTGCATTGCCTAGCGGCAGCTTGGCTTCGACGTCGTGGTAAATGACGCGCATGCCCAGGCTTTCGGCCAGCGTGCTGATCTGCGAGCCGATGTTGCCGTAGCCCACGATGCCCAGCGTCTTGCCCCGGGTTTCAAACGCGCCCGCGGCGCTTTTGTCCCAATGGCCCAAATGCACGCGGGCGTTCTTTTCCGGAATACGGCGCAGCAGCAGAATTGCTTCGCCCAGCACCAGTTCGGCAACCGAGCGGGTGTTGGAGAACGGTGCGTTGAATACCGGGATGCCGCGCTGCATGGCCGCGTCCAGGTCGACCTGGTTGGTGCCGATGCAAAAGCAGCCCACCACGCGCAGGTCGGGGCTGGACAGCAAGGCGGCGTCCAGGTGCGTGCGAGAACGGATCCCCGCCACCTGCGCGCCGCGCAGGGCGTCGTGCATCTGCGACGGCGGCAAGGCCGCTGCGTGCGTGACGATATCGGTGTAGCCGGCGGCTTCGAAGACCGCGCGGGCGCTCGGGTGGATGTTCTCGAACAGGACGATTTTTGCCATGACTGCCAGGGGGTGGTGAGAAAGCTTGTTATTTATTGTGGCGCATTTTTGCTGCAGTGCAAGGAGTAGCCATTGAGCCGGTGTGGATGAATTGTTTCAACGGTAGGGCGGAAGCACCCGGGCAGCGCCTGGCTACCGGTGTCGATGAGTGGATTCAGCGGTAGCGCGGAAACCTGAGCTCCGCCTTGCTTGCCAGTGCGGATGAATGGTTTCAACGATAGGCCTGAAACACCTGGGCGTCGCCTTGCTTGCCGACCAGCAGCACGTCATGCGGCGTCTTTCTGCCGCCGTACTCGGGGCCGTCCATGCCTGGCGAACCCAGCGGCATGCCGGGGGCGGCCAGGCCGGCGGCGTCGGGCTTTTCCAGCAGCAGACGGCGTACGTCGCTGGCGGGCACGTGGCCTTCGACCGCGTAGCCGTCGACCATCGCGGTGTGGCAAGAGCCGTAGTCCGCCATGCCCGCGTTGCGGCGGATGGGGCCGGTGTCTTGCACATCGTGGGTGGTGACGATGAAGCCGTTGTCGCGCATGTGCTTGACCCAGTCTTCGCAGCAGCCACAGGTGGGCGTTTTCCAGACCTCGACCTTGATGGGGCCTTGGGCGGTGGCGAACGCCGGCGCGCAGAGCGCTGCGGCAAGAACCAGGCGTGTCAGTCGGGATACGTTCATGATGCTCCGATCAGGGTGATGGACAAGGGCAAGTGTTCGTCAGAACCAGAATCGCACGCCGGCCATGACGGCGGTCTGCGACCGGCTGGCGCCGGCGTCCGACGCGTAGCGCGCCGTCTGGCCGAACTTTCGTTCAAAGGATACGCCGATATACGGCGCGAATTCGCGCGTGACTTCATAGCGCAAGCGCAAGGACAGCGAGCCCGTGGACAGGCCCGACCCGATGCCGCGTTCGGCATCGGACTTGCCATACAGGCTGGCTTCCAGCTCGGGCGTGAAGATCAGCCGTTGCGTCAGCAGCAGGTCGTATTCGGCCTTCAGCGCCAGCGCCGTGCGGCCCGACGCGCCCACATACGCGGTGGTTTCCAGTTCTACGTTGTAAGGCAGCACGCCTTCAATGCCGAAGGCGGCCCAGTTGCGCTTGGGGCCGGTGCCGATGTCGCGGCGCGCACCCAGTTGCAGGTCCCAGAAGGGCGATACCGCGTGGCTCCAGAAGGCTTCGACCTTGCCGTCCGAGCCGCCACCGTTTTCGCGTTCACCTTCGCTCTTCACGACCAGGCGGTCGGTGGCGGTGCCGAACCAGAAGCGGCCATCCCACTCCAGCGCGTTCTGGCCATCGCGGTTGCGCGATACGCCGAATTTGTCGAACAGCACCTGCCAAGTAGGCGCGTTGTCCATCATGTGTGGGTGGATGCCATAGCTGTCGTAGCCGCGTTCCCCCGCGCCGTCGCTGGACGGCAGGCTGCCCAGGGGCGGCGAACCCGAAGCGGGGGCGTCATGGTTCATGTCCGCGTGATCCATCGCGGCCGGGGCAGTTGGCGGCGCCGCGCCGTGGTCCATGCTGGAGTGGTCTGTCGAGGCCGGTTCGGGTGAGGGCGTCGCGCCGTGGTCCATGCTGGAATGGTCCATCGTGCCATGATCCGCGGCGGGCGACTGCGCCTGCGCGCCTGCCGCGGCCAGCGTCATTGCCATTGCCACGGCGCACAGCTTCAGTTGCCGTGTGCTCGATGTCATTGAGGGTTTCATCGAAAGCGTCATTGATTACTCCACCACGACCGCTCTGAACATACCGGCCTCCATGTGATACAGCAGGTGGCAGTGGTATGCCCAGAGCCCGCGCGCGTCGGCGCTGACCCGGTAGCTGAGCCGCTGCGCGGGGTTGAGCGTGATGGTGTGCTTGCGGACCTGGAAAGCGCCGTCGGGCGACTCCAGGTCGCTCCACAGGCCATGCAGGTGGATGGGGTGCGTCATCATCGTGTCGTTGACCAGCACAAAGCGCACGCGCTCGCCGTAGCGCAGCACGATGGGCTTGGCATCCGAAAACTTCACGCCGTTGAACGACCACATGTAGCGTTCCATGTTGCCCGTCAGATGCAGTTCGATCTCGCGCGATGGCGCGCGCTTGTCGTCGGGTTCGCGCAGCGAATGCAGGTCCGCATAGGTGAGCACGCGGCGGCCGTTGTTGCGCAGGCCCACGCCCGGGTCGTCCAGTCGCGTCGACACCTGGTCCGGCAACATGGAATTGCCCACGCCGCGTTCCGTGGGGTAGGGGTGTTGGACTTGAACCATGCCGCCTTCGCCAGCCCCTGAGCCGTGCGCATCGCCGTGTTCCAGGCCGGGCACGGCGCCGTGGTTCATCGCGCCATGGTCCGTGCCGCCGGCATCGTCCATGGGGGCTTCCTTGCTTGCGCCCATGTCATGCGACATCCCCATATCCATCATGCCCAGCAGTTGCACGCGGTCCAGCGCGGGGACGTCCGCCTGCATGCCGGCGCGCGGCGCCAGCGTGGCGCGGGCGTACCCCGAACGGTCCATGGCTTGCGAGAAGATGGTGTAGGCACGCTCGTCTTTGGGTTCGACGATGACGTCATACGTTTCCGCCACGCCAATGCGGAATTCCTCTATCTCCACCGGCCGCACGTCCTGCCCGTCGGCGGCCACCACCGTCATCTTCAGGCCGGGAATGCGCACATCGAAGTAGGTCATCGCCGAGCCGTTGATGAAGCGCAGCCGGATGCGTTCGCCCGGTTTGAACAGCCCCGTCCAGTTGCCGGCGGGTGTGGCGCCGTTGGTCAGGAAGGTGTAGGTGGCGCCGGACACGTCCGCCAGGTCCGACGGATTCATGCGCATCTGCTCCCACATCAGCCGTTCGGACAGCGCGGCGCGCCAGCCGTGCTCGCGCGCGTCGGCCGACAGGCTCTGGACGCTGGGCTGGATGCCGTTGTAGTAATCGGGCATCACCTTGAGCTTGTTGAACAGCCGCATGGGATCTTCGTCCGTCCAGTCGGACAACAGCACCGTGTGCTCGCGGTCGAAGGCGACGGGGTCGTGATGGCGTGGGTCGATGACGATGGCACCGTACAGGCCGGTCTGTTCCTGAAAGCCCGAATGGCTGTGATACCAGTACGTGCCGCTTTGACGCACCGGAAAGCGGTAGGTAAACGTCTGGCCGGGGTCGATGCCGCCAAAGCTCATGCCTGGCACGCCGTCCATGTTGGAAGGCAGAAGAATGCCGTGCCAATGAATGGACGTTTGTTCGCGCAGCCGGTTCGTGACGTGCAGCGTGACCGTGTCGCCTTCTTGCCAGCGCAGTATTGGCGCAGGCAACTGGCCGTTGACCGTGGTGGCGATGCGGGCCGCGCCGGTGTAGTTCACGGGTGTTTCACCGATCTCCAGATGGAATTCGGTGCCGCGTAGTTCGGCGGTGAGGGCGGGTGCGGGCGCGGCCCAGGCGGCGCGCCAGCCGCCCAGCGCCGCCAACGCGCCGCCCGTGGCCAGGCCTTGCACAAAGCGGCGGCGGGCAAGAGATGAGGTGCCCATGGGCTTCGCGGCGGGGCGGAAGCGGGGCAGAGCGTCTTTCACGAAAGTCCTTGAAGGAGTGACCGTGATGACACTTTAGGAAAGCCGGGGTGACCTGATTCTGTCGCCTGGATTACGGTTTTGTAATGTTCGCCGGCGCGTTGGTCAGGGACCGGTCCGGGGTCGAGTGAGAACCCTTCAGTGTGATGCCCACCACCGTGCCGTTCGCGTCGGACGCCGCATCGACATCGCCGCCATGCATGCGGGCGATGGCGCGCACGATGGCCAGCCCCAGTCCGTGGCCCTCGCTGCGCGGCGCGCGCGATGCGCCCGACCGGAAGAAGCGGTCAAAGATGCGGGGCAGGTCCGCCGCCGGAATCGGCGTGCCGGGGTTGCGCACTTCCACGCGCGCGCCCGCCGTTTGCGCGGAACAGGTCAGCACGATTTCGCTTCCGGCTGGCGTGGCCTTGATGGCGTTGGCGATCAGGTTGGCCAGTGCCCGGCGCACCAGGCCGGGGTTGGCCGCCACCGTCGCATCGCCCTCGCAGCGCAGGCGCACGCCTTGTGCCTCCAGCATGGCCTCGTAGTAGTCCGCCACCCGCCGCGCTTCGGCGGCCAATGACACGGGCGCCAGGTCGGCCGCCTGTTCGCCCCGATCGGCGCGGGCCAGGAACAGCATGTCGTTGACCAGCGTCTTCAGGTCTTCAAGTTCTTCCAGGTTGGATTCCAGCGCGTCGCGCAGTTCGGCGGCATCGCGCGGCGACGACAGCATGACCTGAGCGCCGTTGATCAGCGTGGCCAGCGGCGTGCGCAGCTCATGCGCCACGTCGGCGTTGAACCCTTCCATTTGCTGATAGGCCGCTTGCAGGCGTTCCAGCGTGCGGTTGAACGAGCGCACCAGGTCATGCAGTTCGCGGTCGGTGTCTTCAAGCGGCAAACGGTGCGCCAGGTTGTCGGGCTGGATGCGCGCGGCCTGTTCCGACAGGCGCCGAGTGGGGGCCATGCTGCGTCGCACGGCCCAGGCCGCCAGCACCACGGTCGCGCCCACCCACAGCGCGCAGATCAGCACCAGCGCCGTGCCATAGGCGTAAAGGAATTGCGAGCTGGTGCGGGTACTGACCGCCACGGTCAATTGCGCGCCGGGCAGGATGCGGTCGTTCATGGCGACGCGCAAACCGCGCATGCGGCCGCCGTCGGCGGTTTGCAGCACCACCTGCCGGCCGTTGACCGTGTCCAGCGTTTCAGGCGGCGGTCCGCCATAGACGGCGTGGCCTTGCGCGTCCACGATCCAGATGCCCAACTGGCCTTGCCCCGCACGCATCTGGTCAAAGGTGGCGGCCAGGTCTTGCAGGCCGCTGGCGCTGTTTTGCATGTCGATCAAGTGGTCGATCAGTTCCAGCTTGCCGCTGACCTCGGTGATTTCCTGGCGCTCGACTTCGCGCTTGAGCGCCCAGAACAAGGTCGCGCCCGCCAGGCTGGACACCAGCAGCGCAATGGCGCCCAGCAGCAGCGTCAGCCGGGCTTGCATCGAGCGCATGCGGGGCGGCTTGGGGCGGGGCGGTGTCATCGGAGTGACCTCATGGGCGCGGCCATTCGTCAGCCTGCGTCATGTCGGCAGCGGCTGGCTGCGCGACTCCAGCACGTAGCCCATGCCGCGCACGGTATGCAGCAGCTTGGCTTCGTAGGGGGCGTCCAGTTTGCTGCGCAGGCGGCGCACCGCCACGTCGATGACATTGGTGTCGCTGTCGAAATTCATGTCCCACACCTGTTCGGCCAGCGTGGTGCGCGACAGCACCTGGCCCTGGCGGCGCAGCAGCAGCGCAAGCAGGCTGAATTCCTTGGCGGTCAGGTCCAGCCGGCGCCCGCCGCGCTGGGCGCGACGGCTGGCCAGATCCAGTTCCAGGTCGGCCAGCCGCAGCAGCGTGGGTTCCTGCGCGCGGCCACGGCGCAACAGCGCCTGCACTCGCGCCAGAAATTCCGAAAAGGCAAAGGGCTTGACCAGGTAGTCGTCGGCGCCGCCTTCCAGGCCGCGCACGCGGTCTTCCACCGCGTCGCGCGCGGTCAGCATCAGGATGGGGGTGTCTTTGCGCGCCCGCACGGCGGCCAGAATGCCGAAGCCGTCCACGCCGGGCAGCATCACGTCCAGCACGATCAGGTCGTACGCGCCTTCCAGCGCCAGATGCAGGCCGTCCACGCCGTCGCGCGCCACGTCCACGACATGGCTCTGTTCCGACAGGCCCTTATTCAGGTAGTCGGCCAGCTTGGGTTCGTCTTCGATAACCAGGATGCGCATGGCCCGGAATTTACCACCCGCGCCGCGAGCGCGGTGCGGGCGAGGGGCGGGGGCAGCCGGGATTGCGGCCGAAGCCGCAGCCCCTTATTCAGCTTCGTCCACGGCGATGCGTTCGGGCGGAAAACGCAGGGTGAAAACGCTGCCCTTGCCGGGTTCGCTGGTGATCAGCAGTTCGGCGTCGTGGCGCATGGCGATGTGCTTGGTGATCGCCAGCCCCAGGCCAGTGCCGCCGACCGCGCGCGAGCGTCCGCGATCCACGCGGTAGAAGCGTTCGGTCAGGCGCGGCAGGTGGCGCGCGGGGATGCCGATGCCGGTGTCCTGCACGCTATAGCGCGCGCCGCCATCGGGCTCGCGTGCCCAGCGCACGGTGATCGTGCCGCCATCGGGCGTATAGCGCACCGCGTTGGTCAGCAGGTTGGACAAGGCAGAGGTCAGTTCCGTCTCGGCGCCCAGCACGTCCAGCGCTTCGTCTATATGCCATTCGAGCACATGGCGTCCGCCCGACAGCGCTTCGATCTGCTGGCGCGCCTTTTGCAGCAGCGCGCCCATGTTGATGGCGCGCGGGTCGCTGCCCGGCGACGATTCCAGCGTGGACAAGGTCAGCAGATCTTCCACGATGGCCTGCATGCGCTGGGCCTGCTCGTGCATCATGTCGATGTACTGCGCGCGCTGTTCTTCGGGCAGCGCGTCGGCGGGCATGTCGCGCAGCGTTTCCAGAAAGCCCGCCAGCACCGTCAGCGGCGTGCGCAGTTCGTGCGACACGTTGGCGACGAAGTCGCGGCGGGTCGTTTCCAGGCGTTCGATCTGCGTCACGTCGCGGGTGATGAGCAGGCGCTGGTTGCTGGCGTAGGACGTCAGCTGCATCATCATCAAGCGTTCCTGGCCCTGTTGGCCCAGGCGCACCAGGATGGGCTCGGGCCACGCGGGCCGATGCGCGTATTCCACGAACTCCGGGGCGCGCAGCAGGTTCAGCAGATTGTGACCACGGTCGGCCGGCAGGCGCAGACCCAGATGCTGGCGCGCCATGCGGTTGCACCAGTCAATCTGAAAATCTTCATTCAGCGTGACCGCGCCGTCCGGCAAGGCCTGGGCGGCGGCCAGCATGCCTTGCATGGTGTCGCGGGTTTCGGTCAGCTCACGGGCACGCGCGCGGGTGTAGCGGTAAAGGGGGGCAAGGATGTCGTCCCAGGGGCCGACGGAAGCGGGGGGCGAGGTGTCGGGCTGATTGGCCCAACGGGAAACCAGCGTCAGGCGCCAACTGCGCCAAAGCAGCATGGTGGCCTGTGCGGCTGAAAATACAATCCAGCCCGCGGGGTCTCCTATGAGCCATTGCGCCAGTAAGGCAATCACCGCCCACAGGGCGACCAGGAAAAGTGTGCGCAGCCAGATCATCGTGCGGGAGTTTTACCGCGTCGGAAGCTGTGCCGTAAACCGGTAACCGCTACCACGGACCGTTTCCACGTGCGCGTCGTGGCCGCTGGGTTCCAGCGCCTTGCGCAAGCGGCGGATATGCACGTCCACGGTGCGTTCTTCAACGAACACGTGGTCGCCCCAGACCTGGTCCAGCAGTTGCGAGCGCGAGAACACGCGCTCGGGGTGGGTCATGAAGAAGTGCAGCAGGCGGAACTCGGTGGGGCCGATCTGCAGCGACTGGCTGTTGCCCGACAGGCGATGCGTCACCGGATCCAGCTTCAGGCCGCCCACGTCGATGACGTCGTCGGTCAGCTGGGGCGCGCGGCGGCGCAGCACGGCCTTGATGCGGGCCATCAACTCTTTGGGCGAGAAGGGCTTGGTGATGTAGTCGTCGGCGCCGGCTTCCAGGCCGTCAACCTTGTCTTGTTCGGAACCCTTGGCGGTCAGCATGATGACCGGCACGGCGCGGGTGCGCTCGTCATTGCGCAGCTTGCGTGCCATGGCCAGGCCGGACGTGCCGGGCAGCATCCAGTCCAGCAGGATCAGGTCGGGCAATTCGGCGCGGATAAGGGTCTGGGCTTGGTCGGCGTCGAAGGCGCGCAGCACTTTGTGCCCCGCGAAGGACAGGTTGACGGCGATCAGTTCCTGGATTGCGGGTTCGTCTTCGACGACGAGGATGGTGCTGGACATGGCGAATTTGGCACGCTTCTGAGCGCCGGCGCGGCGCGAACATTGCGATAGTATGGCCGCAATATTTCAGGTATGTGACCGCCAGGCGCTTTCAGGGCGGGTTTTCGAGCCGCCGCCGCATGCCCGATAGGCTACCATTGCCCGATATATCGGGAATTCACTATGCAAAACCCCTCCGAATCGCAACATTCCGCGCAATCCAACGACTCATCCACGCATTTCGGTTTCCAAACGGTGCCGGAAGGCGAAAAGGCCCGTAAGGTCGCTGAAGTTTTCCATTCGGTCGCCCAGCGCTACGACGTCATGAACGACTTCATGTCGGCGGGCCTGCACCGCATCTGGAAGGCCTTCACCATTGGCCGCGCCGCCATCCGCCCCGGCATGAAGGTGCTGGACATTGCCGGCGGCACGGGCGATCTGGCCAAGGCGTTCGCCAAGCGCGCCGGCCCCACGGGCGAGGTCTGGCTGACCGACATCAACGATTCCATGCTGCGCGTAGGCCGCGACCGCATGACCGACGCCGGCCTGCTGCTGCCCACCACCGTGTGCGACGCCGAGCGCCTGCCGTTCCCCACCGGGTATTTCGACCGTGTCAGCGTGGCCTTCGGCCTGCGCAACATGACCCACAAGGACCGTGCGCTGGCTGAAATGGCGCGGGTGCTCAAGCCGGGGGGCAAGCTGCTGGTGCTGGAATTTTCGCGCGTGGCCAAGCCCTTGTCGCCCGCCTACGACTGGTATTCCTTCAACGTATTGCCGTGGCTGGGCAAGAAAATTGCTAACGACGAGGCCAGCTACCGCTATCTGGCTGAATCCATCCGCATGCATCCCGACCAGGAAACCCTGGCCGACATGCTGCGTACCGCCGGCCTGGAACGGGTGCAGTACTTCAACCTGACCGCCGGCATCGCCGCGCTGCACGAAGGCGTGCGCCTGGGCTGAACCCGGCATGTTCATCGGATGATTCGTCCCCCACGGGGAACTTGTGGGGCGGCCGCTTGTCCGTTATTCTTACGACGTTCAGATTACTGTAAGAAAAGTCGCGAATAGGTCCCGCTGTCCGTGGGACTCCTTGCTGCTCGGGGCAGCGGGGGCGCGAGTACGAGGGAGCAAACTCTATGTCCAAATTCTGTTTTTCGCGGTTTGTCGCCGCGGCGCTCATCGCCGTTTCCGGCGCGGCGTTGGTCACGGCATCGTTTGATGCCGAAGCCCGTCGCGCGGGTGGTGGCAGCAGCGTCGGCCGTCAATCCTCCAATGTGACCCAGCAGCGCCAGGCCACCACGCCGCCGGCCGCCGCCAACAACACGGCCGGCGCCACCGCGGCCCCGGCCGCCGCGGGCGCTGCCACGGCAGGTGCCGCGGGCGCCGCCGCCAAGAGCGGCGCGTCGCGCTGGCTTGGCCCCATCGCCGGCATCGCCGCTGGCCTGGGTATCGCCGCCCTGTTGTCCAGCATGGGCTTGTCGGGCGCGTTCGCCGAATTCCTCGGTTCCGCGCTGCTGATCGCCGCTGTCGTGTTCGCTGTCATGTTCATCATCCGTCGCCTGCGTGGCGCCGGTCCGCGTACGGCAACGCAAGGCGCGTTCAATGGCGCCAACAACGCACCGGGCCAGCAACAGCAGCCCATGTGGCGTGAAGCGCTGAAGCCGACCGCCGCTGCCGCTCCGGCTGCCGCTGCCGCCGCCGCGCCTGTGGCGCCTCCGGCTGTGCTGCCCGAGGCTGGCGCGGACAACAACTGGTTCGTGCCGGGCGACTTCGACACGCCCGCCTTCCTGAAGCAGGCCAAGGAGCAGTTCGTTCGCATCCAGGCCGTTTGGGACAGCGGCAGCACCGATGGTCTGCGCGACTTCCTGACCGATGACCTGATCACCGAGCTCAAGCCGCAATTGGCCGAGCGCGGCGCGGCGCCCAACAAGACCGAAGTGGTCCTGCTGAACGCTGAAATGCTGGGTATCGAGACCGTATCCGACGGCCACCTGGCCAGCGTGCGCTTCTCCGGCATGCTGCGCGAGGCCCCGGGTACCGAGGCCTTCCGCTTCGAAGAAGTCTGGAACCTGTTCAAGCCCGCCAATGGCGGCTGGCTGTTGGCCGGCATTCAACAGATCCCCGTGGATCTGGCCAGCTAAACGCTGTTTGGCCGGGGTTGACCCTGTCCACTGCTGAAGGATGCCACCCGGCATCCGATAGAACCGGCCCTAGATGGGCCGGTTTTTCCTTGTCCCGCTGCCTGAAACGCGCTCGCATCTAACCCGTTACACTCCCGATTTAGCCACTAATTTCGGCAACCCCGGCCACCGGGTCGTTGCAGACCGTCATGCTGCCTTTTTCGTTCCTGCCCACCCCCTCGCGAATGGCTGTCAGCGCGCTCAACGCCTTGTTGCGGCGCGAGGACTGGGCGCGCGAGCGCCTGGCGAAGCACGCGGGCAAGACCGTGCGATTTGCGCTGGGCGCCTTTACGCTGGCCCTGACGATCGACAGCGAAGGCCTGGCCGCGCAAGCCGACCCGGCCGTGGTGCCCGACGTGACCTTGACGGTCGCCCCTGAAAAACTGCCCCTGCCGCGTCTCGGAGGCTTGGGCGATGATCGCGAAGCGCCTGATTTCGCCGAAGCCACGCACATCTCGGGCGATGCCGCCCTGGCGCAGGTGGTGGCTGATCTGTCCAAGCAGTTGCGCTGGGATCCCGAAGACGCGCTGGCCCGCGTGGTGGGCGATATCGCCGCCCTGCGCATCGTGGGCGGCGCGCGCGCGGCGGCCGACGGCGCACGCACGGCCAGCAAGCGGCTGGCCGAAAACGTGTCTGAATACCTGGCCGAAGAAAGCGGCGTGCTGGTGGGCCGCCCCGCACTGGAGCAATGGCGCCTGGACCTGGCCGAGCTGAACACGCGCGCGGACGCGCTGGCGCGTTCGGCCGGTGCGCTGCAAACCCGTCTGGCTTCCGCCAGTGCAAAGCGGGGTGCCTGATCCATGTTTCCCCTGCTGCGCCTGCTTCGCATCATCGTTGTATCCCTGCGCTATGGCCTCGACGAGCTCGTCCTGTCCGGCCTGAACCACCCGCTGGCCACCTGCCTGTTGCGCGTCATCCGCCTGGGCACGCGCCCGCGCCAGCCCCGTGGGCAGCGCCTGCGCCTGGCGCTGGAGTCGCTGGGCCCCATCTTTGTGAAGTTCGGCCAGGTGCTGTCCACCCGGCGCGACCTGATCCCCGCTGATATCGCTGACGAACTTGCCTTGCTGCAAGACCGCGTGCCCCCGTTCCCGTCGGCACAGGCGGCGGCCTGCATCGAGGCCGCGCTGGGCGCGCCGCCCGAAAAGCTGTTCGCGCAGTTCGATGTAGACCCGGTGGCGTCGGCGTCGATCGCGCAGGTGCACTTTGCCGTGCTGCACGACGGCCGCGAGGTCGCCGTGAAAGTGTTGCGGCCCGGCATGTTGGGCATCATCGAAAAAGACCTGTCGCTGCTGAAGATCGTGGCGCGCATCATCGAACGACTGGGCGCCGACGGCCGCCGCCTGAAGCCGCGAGAAGTCGTGGCCGAATTCGACAAATACCTGCACGACGAACTGGACCTGGTGCGCGAAGCGTCCAACTGCAGCCAGTTGCGCCGCAACTTCGGCCCGGAATCCGGCCGGGGCGACATGCTGATCGTGCCCGAGGTGATCTGGGAATACACCGCATCCACTGTGTTCACGATGCAACGCATGTACGGCATGCCGGTGGGCCAGGTGCAGCGCATGCGCGAGGCGGGCATCGACATCCCGACGCTGGCGCGCACCGGGGTGGAAATCTTCTTTACGCAGGTGTTTACCGACGGCTTCTTCCACGCCGACATGCACCCCGGCAACATCTATGTGTCGGACCGCCCTGACACGCTTGGCAGCTACATCGCGCTGGACTTCGGCATCGTGGGCTCGCTGTCCGAGTTCGACAAAAATTATCTGGCGCAGAATTTCCTGGCCTTCTTCCACCGCGATTACCGGCGTGTGGCGCAACTGCATATCGAATCGGGCTGGGTGCCCGCCGACACGCGCGAAGAAGAACTGGAGGGCGCCGTGCGCGCCGTCTGCGAACCGTACTTTGACCGGCCGCTGTCCGAGATCTCGCTGGGGCAGGTCCTGCTCCGCCTGTTCCAGACGTCGCGCCGGTTCAATGTAGAGATCCAGCCGCAACTGGTCTTGCTGCAAAAGACCTTGCTGAACGTCGAGGGATTGGGCCGTCAGCTCGACCCAGACCTGGATCTCTGGAAGACGGCCAAGCCTTATCTGGAACGCTGGATGCGCCAGCGTGTCGGGTTCAAGGGCTTGCGCCAAAGCCTGGAAAAAGAAGCCGCGCAGTGGTCGCAAATGCTGCCCGCTTTGCCCAGGCTGGTCCATGACCACCTGAGCCGCCCGAACGTCTCGCCGGCGCTGCTGGCCGAGATGGTTCACCTGCGGCGCGCCCAGGAACAGAACAACCGGCTGGTTGCAGCGCTGGTTGGGGTAGTGGCTCTTGCGATCGGGGTCGCAATATGGGCCTTGACCCGGTAGGCGGCGCAATGATCTAGACGAACGCTGTCATGTTTCATTCATGAAACGGTCATCATAGCTTCGCGGGAAACGGCGAAAAATAGCGCTGCGGTGGATGAATGCAGCGTCACGCCGACAAGACGCGCGCGCCATTCATTAATTTCTATCGCCCCACAAGCGGGACGAATACAAGGGCAGACCATGCTTTATCCTGAACTCTTCAAGACCATGGAAGCGGTGCGCTGGAACATGGCTCACGACATCCCCTGGGGGGATTTCGATAGCAGCAAGCTCTCTGACGAGCAGGCGCAAACCATCAAGATGAACGCCATCACCGAATGGGCGGCGCTGCCGGCCACGGAGATGTTCCTGCGCGACAACCGCGGCGACAGTGACTTCTGCGCATTCATGTCGGTGTGGTTCTTTGAAGAACAGAAGCATTCGCTGGTGCTGATCGAATACCTGCGCCGCTTCCGTCCGGACCTGGTTCCCACCGAAGAAGAGCTGCACAACGTGCGCTTCGAATTCGACGCCGCGCCGGAACTTGAAACGCTGATGCTGCACTTCTGCGGCGAAATCCGCCTGAACCACTGGTATCGCCGTGCCGCGGAATGGCACACGGAACCGGTCATCAAGGCCATCTACAAGACCGTGGCGCAAGACGAAGCCCGCCATGC
Organism: Achromobacter sp. JUb104; assembly: GCF_024806975.1. Classification (NCBI taxonomy): domain Bacteria; kingdom Pseudomonadati; phylum Pseudomonadota; class Betaproteobacteria; order Burkholderiales; family Alcaligenaceae; genus Achromobacter; species Achromobacter sp. JUb104. Next base: position 301,989 of record NZ_JANUEY010000004.1, read on the forward strand.
CGGCGCGTATCTGCAATACATGCGCCGCGCGCTGCATGACCGTGGCCAGGACACCAGCGAGCAGGCCCGCCTGGCGTTCTCGAAGATCGGCGTGCTGATGGCCTCGGCCGGCCGGACGCAGCAGGCGCTGCACCCGACCAACCTGCACGTGAACAAAGACCTGTTCCCCAACGACACCGTGCAATCGCGCCTGCCCGAGCCGGGCTGGCTGGAGCACTGGCTGGACACGCAGATCCGCTTTGACGGCATCTGGGAACAAAAGGTCGCCAGCCGCATCCTGCACATTTTGTCCAAGCTGATGGATCGCAGCTTCGAAACGGTGAAGGACCTGAACCGCTACCGCAAGGAAATGACGGCGCTGGTCGTACCCAAGGAAAAGAAGATCATCCTGGACGGCGCCTGATATTTCTCGGGCGGCGGGCTGTTCTGGGGCGCCTGCCGTGTTGTGGGGGATGCTGCTCGGCATGCTGCCGGGAATGATGCCGAGATGCTGCCGGGAATGATGCCGAGATGCTGCCGGGAATGATGCCGAGATGCTGCCCGGAATAATGCCGAGATGCTGCCCGGAAAGCTCGCCGGAGAGCCCCCGGGGATGCTGCTTCTTGGCGGCGGATGCGCGGATATAATCGCCGCATGTCCGCCGCCCGTTTTGAATCCAAAGTCCTGTCCCGCGACGAATGCGTCGCCGCCGTCGCCGCTGGCCGCCTGCCGCGGCCGCTGGTATTCACCAACGGCGTCTTCGACATCCTGCATCGCGGCCACGCCACGTATCTGGACCAGGCCGCCCAGCTGGGCGCGACGCTGGTAGTGGCAGTGAACACCGACGAGTCGGTGCGCCGCCTGGGCAAAGGCGCCGAACGTCCGTTAAATCGCATGGAAGACCGCGCCGCGCTACTTGCCGCGCTGGGCTGCGTGACCGTGGTCACGTCGTTCCATGAAGACACACCCGAAGCCTTGATCGGCGAGATCAAGCCCGACCTGATCGTCAAGGGCGGCGACTACGACATGGAAACGCTGCCGGAAACGGCGCTGGTAAAAAGCTGGGGCGGCCGCGCGGTGGCGATCCCGTTCGAATTCGAGCGCTCCACGACGGCGCTGGTGAAGAAGATCCAGGGCGGCTGACAAACATGCGGCTTAAGGGCCGCATTTTTTTGCGCGGGAAGCTGATGGGTTACGCGCGATCTTCGGTCGGGTTCTTGTGACGGGTATCGCGCGCTACACCCATCCTACGAGCGGGGCATCCTGTCCTTGATGCGTAGGATGGGTGAAGCGCGGCACCGCCGGCGCGCGAAAATTGGCGTTTGTCGCGCGTAACCCATCAGCAACGTCCGCGCGATGGGTTACGCGCGATCTTCGACCGGGTTCTTGTGACGGGTATCGCGCGCTACACCCATCCTACGAGCGGGGCATCTTGTCCTTGATGCGTAGGATGGGTGAAGCGCGGCACATCGGTCATGAACGACCAAGCGCCCATCGCGCGCAACCCATCACCCATCGCGCGCAACCCATCACTCCCTCACCGCGGTTCCCTCAACAATCGATTGATCGCTTCCAGATCCGTCTCGGCCAGGATGCCGCTGGTTGCCTTCAACCTCAATCCCGACAACACCGTGCTATACCTCGCCAGCGCCAGATCCCGTTGCGTCGCATAAAGCTGTTGCTGCGCGTTCAACACATCCAGGTTGATACGCACGCCCACTTCGTAGCCCGTGCGGTTGGCTTCCACCGCCGCTCGGCTGGACTTCTCGCCCGCTTCCAGCGCTTGGATACGTGCCAGCCCACTCGTCACGCCGGTGTAATACTGCCGCGCAGCTTGAATTGCTTGCCGGCGCGCGGTTTCGAAATCGTGGCGGGCCTTCTGTTCCAACTGCACCTTTTCGGTCACTTGCGACGACACGCCGCCACCCGAATACAGCGGAATCGACAGCACCACGCCGACCGTGTTGTCGATCGGTTTGCCCGGCGCGGCATTGCGCATGACCGCGTCGCTGGCGCTGCCGCTGGTGGCGCGCAGGTTCAGGCTGGGGTAGTGGCCGCTCTTGGCGATCTGGATCTCTCGCCCCGCGATGCGGGTCAGCAACTGCGCGCGCAGCACTTCCAGGCTGGATGACTCGGCTTGTGTGCTCCAGTCGTTGACGCGGGCGGGTTGGGGCGCGGGCAATTGCACGCCGTAGGGCAGTTCGGCCAGCGCGCCAGGCGGTGAGCCGATGATCTTGGCGAGCTCGTCGCGGCGCACGTCCAGATCGTTCTGCAGGCGTAGTTCCTGCGCCACCACCAGGTCGTAGCGCGCCTGCGCTTCATACGTGTCAGTGACCGTGGAATTGCCCAACTCGAAATTGCGCTTCGCCGATTCCAGTTGCCCGGCCACGGCGGCCTTCTCGGCCTCGGTGGCGGTCAGCGCGTCTTGCGCATACAGCACGTTGAAATACGCATCGGCAACACGCAGCAGCAAGTCTTGATAGGCCTGCTGTAGTTGCACCTCGACATCGGCAACGATCAGCTTGGACTGTTCGTAGTTCTGCCAGCGGCCCCAATCAAACAGAGGCTGGGTCAGCGCCAGATCCCAGACGCCGCGCCCGCCGCTATACGACACGCCCAGGCCGCGCGTGCTGCGCGTTTCCTGGTAGGCGCCACCGGCTTCCGCCGTGATCAGCGGCAGCAGCAGCGATCTTGCTTGGGGTTCTTTTTCCAGCCCGGCGCGATAGTTGGCGCGGGCGGCGGCGTAGGTCGGGTCATTGCCCAGCGCGGCTTGCCAGACCTGGATCAGGTTCTGCGCGAACGCGGGTGACGGCCCGACGCTTGCGGCGCAGGTAAATACCAGTAAAGCCGTAAGCAGTCGGACGCGCATGATTTTCAACGATACGCCGGGCCGCCCCGGAATGCGTTGGCCCCGATGCGGGGCGGGCGCGGGGCGGCAGGGAGGGGGTTTAGAACTTGAACTGCGACACCGCAACGCCGCGCAGCGGCTTGATCACGGTTTCGAACAGGTTCACCGTTTCGAAGCTGGCGGCGGTGGTGCGGGTGATGCGACAGGCCGTCATGACGGGAGCCTGGCCCACGATGACGACCAGACGGCCACCCACGCGCAATTGATACTTGAGCGCGTCCGGCACGACCGGCACCGAACCCGTGACCAGGATGGCGTCGTATTCGGTGGAGCCCCAGCCGTTGCGGGCGTCGCCGGTTTCAACCTTCACGTTGGTGACGTTGTTCATTTGCAGGTTCTGCTGCGCGAACGTCACCAGGCGGCTGTCGATTTCAACCGAGGTCACCTGTTGGGCCAGATAGCCCAGCAGCGCGGCCTGGTAGCCGGAACCGGTGCCGATTTCCAGCACACAGTCGGACTTGGTCAATTGCAGTTCTTGCGCCAGACGCGCTTCAACCTTGGGGGCGAGCATGGTCTGGCGGGTGTTCACCGCATTGATTTCAAGCGGCAGTTCCAGGTCGGAAAACGCCAGGGCGCGCAGGGCCGGCGGAACGAATTGTTCGCGGCGCACATCGAACAGCGCTTGCAGCACGTTGGCGTCCAGGACGTCCCAAGGGCGGATCTGCTGTTCCACCATATTGAAGCGGGCTTGTTCTACGTCGGGCAGGGTCGAAGCGTTCATGACGGTCAGGAAAAAACAGAGGAATCAGCCGGCCATTGTACCGATTCGTAGCGTCCTGTGACGGCGCGCGCCGCAGGCACCTGTTTCAGGCCGGGCCGCGCCGCGAATCCGGCCGTGGAAATGAGCGCGGCGCTTCGAAAAGCGCCGCGAGGTCTCGGGCAAAACGTAGCCTTGATCTACGCGCCTACCACCAGGCGTGGAAGTGATGCACCGGGCCGTGGCCCGACCCCACCGACAGGCGCTCGGCGTGGCGGATGGCTTCGGTCAGATACGCCTTGGCGCGGCGGGCGGCCTCGGGTACGTCCCCAATTTGCGGCAACAAGGCCGCCAGTGCCGCCGACAGCGTGCAGCCCGTGCCGTGGGTATTGGTCGTTTCGATGCGGTGGCCGGGCAGTTCGATCATGCGGTCGCCGTCGTGCAGCAGGTCGATGGTTTCATTGCCGGGCAGATGGCCGCCCTTGACCAGCACCCAGCGTTCGCCGGAATGCGCCAGCTTGTTGCGCAGGCGTTCGGCCACGCGCCGCATTTCCTTGACGGTTTCCACCGGCCGCTCTTCCAGCAGCACGCCGGCTTCGGGCAGGTTGGGCGTCAGCATCGTGCACTGCGGCAGCAGCGCCTCGCGCATGGCGCCCACGGCGTCGTTCTCCAGCAGCAGGTCGCCGCTCTTGGCGACCATGACCGGGTCCAGCACCACGTGCGCCGGGGTCCACTTGGCCAGCTTCTCGGCCACCACTTCAATCACCGGGTACTGGCCCAGCATGCCGATCTTGACCGCGTCGATGCGCACGTCGGCGAACAGCGTGTCGATCTGCAAGCCCACGAAGGCGGGCGGCACGGCCGAGATACCGGTGACGCCCTTGGTGTTCTGCGCCGTCAGCGCCGCGATGATGGCGCAACCATAGGCGCCCAGCGCGCTCATGGCCTTGACGTCAGCCAGGATGCCGGCGCCGCCGGACGGGTCGACGCCGGCGATGGTCAGCGCGTTGGGAATGGGACGGGCGTTGCCGTCCTGTTGGCGCGAACTCATTTCGCCGCGCCCGGGCCGCCGGTGATCAGCCCTTCGGTGGGCGAGCTGGGCGCGCCGCTATACAGCTTCTTGGGCATGCGGCCGGCCAGGAAAGCCTCGCGGCCGGCTTCCACGCCCTTCTTCATGGCGCTGGCCATCAGGATCGGGTCTTGCGCGGCGGCGATGGCGGTGTTCATCAGCACGGCGTCGCAGCCCAGTTCCATGGCGATGGCGGCGTCGGACGCGGTGCCCACGCCGGCGTCCACCACGACCGGCACGCGGGCCTGGTCGATGATCAAGCGCAGGTTCCAGGGGTTCAGGATGCCCATGCCCGAGCCGATCAGGGACGCCAGCGGCATGACGGCCACGGCGCCCATGTCTTCCAGCATGCGGCACTGGATGGGGTCGTCGGTGCAATAGACCATGACCTTGAAGCCTTCGTCGACCAGCGTCTTGGTGGCCTTCAGGGTTTCAGGCATGTTCGGGAACAGCGTGTGCGGGTCGCCCAGCACTTCCAGCTTGACGAGATCGTGGCCGTCGAGCAGTTCGCGCGCCAGGCGCAGCGTGCGCACGGCGTCGTCGGCGCTGTAGCAGCCGGCGGTGTTGGGCAGCAGCGTGAATTTGGACGGCGGGACGTAGTCCAGCAGGTTCGGTTCGCCCGCATTCTGGCCAATGTTGGTGCGGCGGATGGCGACGGTGACGATTTCCGTGCCGCTGGCATCCAGCGCCGCGCGGGTCTGTTCAAAGTCCTTGTACTTGCCGGTGCCGACGAGCAGGCGCGACGAATAGGCGCGTCCGGCGATGGTGAGAGTGTCTTGTGTGGTCATGGCGGTGTTTCAAAGGGCGGGTGCGCACAGCGATGCCCGCGGAGGCTGACTGAGAGGCTTTTGCGAATGATAAAGCACGATGTCGCGCCGCACGCGGAAGTCCCTGGGAAGCCGCGTTCCGTTTTTCAAGGATTGTGGTAATTGCCAAGAACGGATCAGCAAGAACGGATCAGCAAGAACCGATCAGCGCAGCCGGTCCAGGTCGGCGCAGATGGCCTCGGCCGCGTCGATCAGGCGCGGCCCCGGCCGATACAGCGCGTCGGCATCCACGCCGTACACGTGCCCCAGGCGGGCGGCGGGCAGCCCCAGCGCCTGCCACGCGGCCAGGTTGCGGGCGGTGTCTTCAGGCCGGCTCACGCCCGCCAGCACGGCCTCGGGCCGGGCCGCCAGCACGCCTTCCAGGCTGACCTGGGGGGCCACGATGGGCGCCTGGCCAAAGACGTTGACGCCGCCGCAGATGCGCAGCGCGTCGCTGACGATGCTGCTGTCGTTCAATGTGTAGATCGGCTCCAGCCCGGCCTGGATGAAGACGCGCACCGGCCGGCGGCCAGCGTAGCGCGCGGTCAGGGCGGCCAGGCGCGCGCGCAGTTGCGCGGCGGCCGGTTGGGCTTGTGCCTGGGTGCCGAACAACACACCCATGCGTTCCACGGCGTCGGGAATGGCGGCCAGCGTCAAGGGGTCGCTGTAGAACACCGGCACGCCCAGCTTGTCCATGACGCGCACGACAGGTTGCGCGGCGGTAGGTTGCCAGGCGATCAGCAGGTCGGGGCGGACGGCGGCCACGCGCTCGGCATCGGGTTGCGTGCCGTCGCCGATCACGGGCACCTGGCGCGCGGCCGGGGGGTAGTCGCTGCCGCGGATGGTGGCGGCCAGATAGTCGCCCGCGCCGGCGGCGTAAACCAGTTCAGTCGCATGCGGGGCCAGCGTGATGGCGCGGCGCGCGGGCGCGGCCAGGGAAACCGGGCGGCCCTTGTCGTCCTGCGTGTGGATGGCGGTGCCGGCGGGAATTGCGGCCGGGGTAGCGGCCAAGGGTGCGGACGAAGGTACGACCGAGGGTGCGTCCGAAGTTGCGGCCGACGCTGCGACCGAGGGCGCGGCCATGGTCGCCGCCGAAGCCAGCAGGGCGCCCTGGGCCAGCACAAGGCCCAGGGATCGCTTCAGGGACCGCCCCGGGCAGGGGCGGGTCAATGCGCGTGCGAACGTCATGCAAGAGCCGATAAGGTCAGCGAAGAACGCCGACTATATCGGATGTCCGCCATCAATAGCGCAGCGTGAGCGACGCGTAGAAATTGCGTCCCGGCGCCGGGTACAGGTTGTAGTTGGCAACCGGCCCCAGCATTTCGAACGATGCATTGCCGCCGCGTATGCCGTAGGTGGCGTACTGGCGATCGAAGATGTTGTTCACGCCGATGGCGCCTTCGATGTTGCGCGTGAACTTGTAGGCCACCTTCGTGTTGAACAGCACATAGGCGTCCAGTTCCTTGTCGAACTGGTTGGCCTGGTCGTTGTCCATGCGCGACTTGCCCACGTACTGCGCTGACACGTTCCACAGGAACGCATCGGTGGGGCGCCAGGTCACGCCGGCGTTGGCCAGCCACTTGGGCGCCAGCGGCACGGTCTTGCCGGCCAGGTCCACGCCCGCGTAGGTGCCCGAGCGGAATTGCGCTTCCATCCAGGTCAGGTTGGCATCCAGCGTGACGCTGCTGGACACGGCGGTGCGGCCTTCCAGTTCGATGCCTTGGCGGCGGGTCGGGTCAAGGTTGGTGTTGGCGCCGGTGCCCGGACCCCACATGCCGTCGGCCAGCGGGTTGTACTGGATTTCGTTGGTGAGGTCATAGCGGAAGTACGACAGGCGGGCGCTGCTGGCCTGCCCTTGCCACGTCACGCCGATTTCCTTGTCGATGGACGTTTGCGGGGCCAGCGGGCTTTGCACCGACAGCAGTTCGTCGGCGTTGGGCAGGCGGAAGCTGCGGCCGACCTTGCCGTACAGGCCGAAGCCGGCCGACAGTTCCTGGCGCACGCCCAACTGCCAGGCGGTCAGGTGGTTGCTGCGGTCGGACGCGGTGCCCGACCCGCTCAGCACTTCCAGATCGTCCGAGGCGTACTGGCGGCGCACGCCGGCCGTGACGGTGGTGCTGTCGGTGGCGCGGATCAGGCCTTCGGCGAACAGGCCGTACTGGTGCTGGCGCGACTGCCACTTCGACGGTTCGAAGTCGTAGTAGGCGTTCTGGTTGGCGGTGGTCTTGGATTCCTGCGCGTCGGCGCCGAAGACGATGCTGTGGCCGCCGTTGATCGGCAGGCGATAGCGCACGCTGGCGATGTTCTCTTCCAGCTTCTGGTCGCGCAAGGTGTCGCCAAAGCCGTCATACGTCAGGCCGTTCAGCTTCTTTTCGCGGGTGGACAGGTCGGCGTACAGCATGCCCACGCCAATGGCTTGCTCCACTTGCAGGCCGAAGGTGTTGGACGTGGTCTTGACGTAGTCCACATCGTTCTTCGCGCCGCGCGGGTCGTCCTGGAACTCGTTCACGCCGGTCGACGGGCTGATCAGGCGCGGGCCGGGCAGTTCCAGCTTTTGCGAGGTGGTGCGGCCGTACAGGCGAATCGAGCCGTTGTCGTGGCGCAGCGTGATGCCGGCGCCGCCGCCCTCGCGACGCTCGCCGCTGTGGTCGCGGTAGCCGTCGCTGTGCAGCGACTGCATGTAGGCGTCTACGCCAACCTTCTCGTTGTTCATCGCGACCGCGGCGTCGTACTGGCGCAGGCCGTAGCTGCCGAACGTGGCGGTGGCCCGGGCCGTCACCGGCTCTTTCGAGAAGTCCGACTTGGTGATGATGTTGATCACGCCGCCGGTCGTGCCGCCGCCGTATTGCACCGAGCCGCTGCCGCGCACGATTTCAATGCGTTCCACCTGGTCCAGCGGCACCACGCCCAGGCTGGGAGCCGACAGGTCATTGGTGTTCTGCTTCACGCCGTCGATCAGGATCAGCGTGTTGCTGGCGCCCGTGATGCCGAAGCCGCGCAGGTCGACAATCGCGTTGTCGCTGGAGCTGCTGGTGTTGATCAGGTTGATGCCGGCCTGGGTCGACAGCAGGTCCTGCATGGTGCGGGCGCTGCTGGCGGCGATGTCTTCGGCGCTGATCACCGAAATGGACACCGGCAGCGTGCGGCCGTCGGTCGGCACGCGTTGGGCGGTGACGGTGACCGTGTCGAGTTCAGGGGTGGGGGAGGCAGCTTGCTGAGCGGCGGCGATGGCCGGAGCGGAACAGAGCAGGGCGCCGGCGTAACGCCGGATAGAGCGGGCTTTCATCTACGTAACCTCGATGCGACCCGCGACCCCGCAGGCCAATCACGATGGGAGGATGCCCCGCGCCACGGCAAACCAGGCTGGCCTGGGTGGCGGCGATGGACTTCCTGGCGATCGAACTGGCCGGTATCGGGCTGCCATGGGCGCAAAGCGCGCATGGGGACCGTTGCGGGGGCAGCACAGGCTGGACGCGGGGCCTGCCGGCAGCCTGGTGGGCGGCGGCGGCCCGGGGGGCGTCTTCCTGTTTCCCGTTTACCTTTCGCACGCGGACCGGCAAGTGTTGCGTTCTTGCCAGCCCAATGCGCCGAAAGCACCGGTTCGGGGCCGAAACTGTATCACCCGAGGCCGCGAGAGACCCCGTTTTGTTACGATCAGGGCTTGTTTTTCCGGCGTTTTTCGCTTTTTAGCCACATCCGCGCCGCCGTTGGCCACTTTATCCGGACTTGCCCGTGTCATATCCCCGCCTGCCGTACCCGCCCGAAGCCTATACCCAGGGCGGCGAATTCGCCCGCCTGCTGGGCAAGCGCATCCTGATCCTGGACGGCGCCATGGGCACCATGATCCAGCGCTACAAGCTGGGCGAGGCCGACTTCCGGGGCGAGCGTTTCGCCGAACACGGCAAGGACGTCAAGGGCAACAACGAACTGCTGTCGCTGGTGCGCCCCGACGTCATCTCCGAGATCCACCGCCAATATCTGGAAGCGGGCGCCGACGTCATCGAGACCAACACCTTCGGCGCCACCACCATCGCGCAGGGCGACTACGACCTGCCCGAACTGGCCTACGAACTGAATCTGGTGTCCGCGCAATTGGCGCGCGAAGCCTGTGACGCCTACAGCACGCCGGACAAGCCGCGCTTTGTGGCCGGCGCCCTGGGCCCGCAGCCCAAGACCGCGTCGATCTCGCCCGACGTGAACGACCCCGGCGCCCGCAACGTCACCTTCGACGAATTGCGCGTGGCTTATATCGAGCAGTTGAACGGTCTGCTGGACGGCGGCATCGACATCGTCCTGATCGAAACCATTTTCGACACGCTGAACGCCAAGGCCGCCATCTTCGCCACCGAAGAAGTGTTCGAAGCGCGCGGCATCCGCCTGCCCGTGATGATCTCGGGCACCGTCACCGACGCTTCCGGCCGCATCCTGTCGGGCCAGACGGTCGAAGCCTTCTGGAATTCCGTGCGCCATGCGCGCCCCGTCACCATCGGCCTGAACTGCGCGCTGGGCGCGGCGCTGATGCGGCCCTACGTGGCCGAGCTGTCCAAGATCTGTGACACCTACGTCTGCGTGTACCCCAACGCCGGCCTGCCCAACCCCATGGCCGAAACCGGCTTTGACGAAACGCCCGCCGACACGTCCGCGCTGCTGGAAGAATTTGCCCGCGCCGGGCTGGTGAACATGTCGGGCGGCTGTTGCGGCACCACGCCCGACCACATCCGCGCCATTGCCGACAAGGTCGCGTCGCTGACGCCGCGCGTCGTGCCCGACATTCCCGTCAAGACACGCCTGTCGGGCCTGGAAGCGCTGAACATCGACGAAGACACGCTGTACGTCAACGTGGGCGAACGCACCAACGTGACCGGCAGCAAGATGTTCGCCCGCCTGATCCGCGAGGAAAAGTACGACGAGGCGCTGGCCGTGGCCCGCCAGCAGGTTGAGAACGGCGCGCAGATCATCGACATCAACATGGACGAGGCCATGCTGGATTCGGTGGCCTGCATGCACCGCTTCCTGAACTTGATTGCGTCCGAGCCCGACATCGCGCGCGTGCCGGTCATGATCGACAGCTCGAAGTGGGAAGTCATCGAAACCGGCCTGAAGTGCGTGCAGGGCAAGGCGGTGGTGAACTCCATTTCCATGAAGGAAGGGATCGAGCCTTTCCGCCATCACGCGCGCCTGTGCCGCCGCTACGGCGCGGCCGTGGTCGTCATGGCCTTTGACGAACTGGGCCAGGCCGACACGCTGGAACGTCGCAAGGAAATCTGCGGACGCGCGTACAAGATCCTGGTCGACGAAGAAGGCTTTCCGCCGGAAGACATCATTTTCGACCCGAACGTTTTCGCGGTCGCCACCGGCATCGACGAACACAACCACTACGCGGTGGACTTCATTGAAGGCACCCGCTGGATCCGCGACAACCTGCCGCACGCCCGCATCTCGGGCGGCGTGTCCAACGTCAGCTTCTCGTTCCGTGGCAACGAGCCGATGCGCGAAGCCATCCACACCGTGTTCCTGTATTACGCGGTCAAGGAAGGCATGACGATGGGCATCGTCAACGCCGGTCAGTTGGGCGTGTACGCCGACCTGGATCCGAAACTGCGCGACCTGGTTGAAGACGTGGTGCTGGACCGCCCCAACCCCGTCGGCAAGACAGAGCCCGACGACGAGCGCACGCCCACTGAACGCCTGGTGCAGTTTGCCGACAGCGTGAAGGGCTCCGGCGCCAAGCGCGAAGAAGACCTGACCTGGCGCAAGGCGGACGTCGAGCAGCGCCTGTCGCACGCGCTGGTGCACGGCATCACCACGTTCATCGTGGAAGACACCGAAGAAGTACGCCAGAAGATCTTTGACCGGGGCGGCCGCCCCATCGAAGTCATCGAAGGCCCGCTGATGGACGGCATGAACGTCGTGGGCGACCTGTTCGGCGAAGGCAAGATGTTCCTGCCGCAGGTGGTGAAATCCGCGCGCGTCATGAAGCAGGCCGTGGCCCATTTGATTCCGTTCATCGAAGAAGAAAAGCGCCAGATCGCGGCCGCTGGCGGCGACGTGCGCGCCAAGGGCAAGATCGTCATCGCCACCGTCAAGGGCGACGTGCACGACATCGGCAAGAACATCGTGTCGGTGGTCTTGCAGTGCAATAACTTCGAAGTCGTGAACATGGGTGTGATGGTGCCCTGCGCACAGATCCTGGAAAAAGCCAAGGAAGAAAACGCCGACATCGTCGGCCTGTCCGGCCTGATCACGCCCAGCCTGGAAGAAATGGCCTATGTGGCCAGCGAAATGCAGCGCGACGAGTACTTCCGCAGCCGCAAGCTGCCGCTGATGATCGGCGGCGCCACCACCAGCCGCGTGCACACCGCCGTGAAGATTGCGCCCAACTACGACGGCCCGGTCATCTATGTGCCGGACGCCAGCCGTTCGGTGGGCGTGGCTACGAATCTGATGTCGGACCAATCCGAAACCTACCTGGCCGACCTGGCCCAGGAATATGAGGACGTGCGCCGCCGCCACGCCAACCGCAAGGCCACGCCGATTCTGCCGCTGGCGGACGCGCGCGCCTCGCGTCCGGTCATCGATTGGGACAACTACACGCCGCCGCGCCCGAAGTTCATTGGCCGCCGCACGTTCAAGAGCTATGACCTGGCCGAGATCGTGAAGTATGTGGATTGGGGCCCGTTCTTCCAGACGTGGAGCCTGTTCGGCCCGTTCCCCGCCATTCTTGACGACAAGGTCGTGGGCGAGCAGGCGCGCAAGGTCTACGCCGACGGCCTGGCCATGATGAAGCGCATCGTCGAAGGCCGCTGGCTGACCGCCAACGGCGTCGTCGGCTTCTACCCGGCCAACAGCGTCAACGACGAAGACATCGAAATCTACAAGGACGAAACGCGCAGCGAAGTGCTGTTCACGTATCGCAACCTGCGCCAGCAGGGCGCCAAGCGCGAAGGCGTCAGCAACAAATCGTTGTCGGACTACATCGCGCCCAAGTCGTCGGGCAAGATGGACTACATCGGCATGTTCGCCGTGACGGCGGGCATTGGCATCGAGAAAAAGGAAGCGGAATTCGAGAAGGCGCTGGATGACTATTCCAGCATCATGTTGAAGTCCTTGGCCGACCGCCTGGCCGAAGGCTTCGCCGAATGCCTGCATGCCCGCGTGCGCCAGGACCTGTGGGGCTACGCGCCCGACGAGGCCCTGTCCAACGAAGACATGATTGCCGAAAAATACGTGGGCATCCGCCCCGCGCCTGGCTACCCGGCCTGCCCGGAACACGTGGTCAAGACCGACATGTTCCGCGTGCTGGACGGCAGCGACATCGGCATGATGCTCACCGACAGCTACGCCATGTACCCGGCGTCCAGCGTGTCAGGCTTTTACTTCAGCCACCCCGACTCGCAATACTTCAACGTGGGCGTGATCGGCGAAGACCAGCTAGAGGACTACGCCAAGCGCAGCGGTCGCAGCATCGAAGACCTGAAGCGCACGCTGGCGCCCAACCTGGGCTAAGTCGCTGGCCTTCCGCGCAAAGGCGCTGGCCCTTCGGGGCTGAGCGCCGGCCCTGGCAGGTGGCGCCCTTGGCGCCTGTGGCGCCTGTTCCCAACCATCGCCGCCTATTCCTGTCTATGGCTTCGGCGGGGCGATGCGGCCCAGGATGCGTTCAACGGTCAGCCCGATAGCCAGCACCGTCCGGTCTTCGCCCGGCAGTCCGTCGATTTCCAAGCCCACCGGCAAGCCTTCTTTCGACAACCCGGCCGGCACGCTCAAGCCCGGCAGGCCGGCGTTGCTGCCGGGGTCCACGTTGCGGGCCAATTCGCTGAACGCCTCGAAGCTGCTGGCTTCCGGCGTGGCGGCCGGCGGCAGGATCGGCACCGTCGGAAAGAGCAGGCCGTCAAGCTCGTGTTCCTGGAACGCGCGGCGGTAAACGTCGATGAGCTCATCGCGTTGTTCCGCGATAACGCGCTCGTACAGCGGTTGCAGCGCTAGCACCTGGCCGTCCGGCGTGGGCAGCACGCCTGGCACGATCAAGCCTTCGAAGATGCCTTTGACGTCGGGGCTGGATATCTGCGCCACCACCTCGTCAAAGCTCACGCCCGTGCCGTAGCGTTGCAGGTAGGCGGTCAGGTCGGGCTTTTGTTCGTACAGGCATAGCGGCATGCCCACCGCCGCATTCGCGGCCGGCAGCTCGGGCATGTCGATCTCTACCAATTGCACGCCGGCGTCGCGCAGCTTTTGCAGCGCGGCGTACGTGACGTCGCGCACCTGGGGGGCCAGGTCGGTCCAGAAATAGCTGGCCAGGCCCAGGCGGATGTTCTCCGAACGCAGGGGGGCAAGCGCTGTGGCGTCATCGGCCAGCACCGCATCCAGCAGCACGATGTCTTCCATGCTGTTGGCAATGGGGCCCGGGGTGTCGCGGGTGTGCGAAATGGGTGTGATGCCCGCGCCGTCGTAGCGCCCGACCGACGGCCGGAACCCGACGGCGCCGTTCACTGAAGCCGGCAACCGCACCGATGCGCCCGTGTCGGTGCCCATGGCGGCGGGCGTCAGGCGCGCACCCACCGCCGCGCCGCTGCCGGACGACGAACCCCCGGCGATGCGGCTGTGGTCGTAGGCGTTGCGCGTGCCATCGCCCAACGGGCCGGGAAACGCGGTGTTGTAGCCCGACACGCCAAAGGCCAGTTCATGCATGTTGGTCTTGCCCACGATGACCGCGCCCGCCGCGCGCAGCCGTTGCACCACCGGCGCGTCTTCGGCGGGCCGAAACGATTTCAGGGCGGGCGTGCCGGCCGTGTTGGGCAAGCCGGCCACGTGGATGTTGTCCTTGATGGCGATGGGCACGCCGCCCAACGGCCCTTTGTTCGGCCTGGCGTCATAGGCGCGGGCTTGTTCCAGCGCGCCGTCGCGGTCCACGGTGATGAAGGCATTCAGCGCCGCATGGGCGTCGATGCGGTCCAGGCTGGCCTGTGTCAGCGCGACGCTGGACAAGCTCCCTTCGCGGATCAGGGCGGCGGCCTGGCCGACGGTCAGGTTGGCCAGGGTATCGTCGCCGGCCGGGTGTGACAGGGGTTGGGCGGACACGGGCTGTGATGATGATTCGGACATGGCGCTTTCCTTACCGGCACGGATTTTGTGGAACCGCCATCTATACCGCGTGGGCGCGGGGTGTGTCGAGCAGGCTTCGCTTTTCCAGCTTGCTTCGACGGTTTACCACTTTGATACTGGTAAACCATGATGTTGAAAATTGGTAAACCAATTTAGATTTGGTCGAACCACTTTTCAAATGCCATGACGCTGCAACTGCTCCCCAAACTCGAAGAACCCGCCAACAAGCCGGTGGCGGACCGCGCCTATGTACGGCTGGCCGCGCAAATCCAGGCCCTGGTCGCTCAAGGCGAATTCGCCGTCGGCAAGCGCTTGCCGGCCGAACGCGCGCTGGCCGAACGTTTCGACGTCAGCCGCACCGCGCTGCGCGAAGCGATCATCGCGCTGGAACTGCAAGGGGTGGTGGAAGTGCGGGGCGGATCGGGCATCTACGTTTGCGAACCCAAGCCCGGCGTGGCGCGCCTGCCGCCCGCGCAGGAAGCGGGGGCGGGGCCCTTTGAATTGCTGCGTGCACGCTGCCTGATTGAATCCGAAATCGCCGCGTTGGCGGCCACCACCCGTAACGACGCCGACCTGGACCGCATCTTTGAAGCGCTGACGACCATGCGCGAACACATGACGGACAAGGCGGCCAACGAAGCGGCTGACCGCCGCTTTCATCTGTATATCGCGCAGGCCACCGGCAATAGCGTGCTGCTGGCGACGGTGACGTCGATGTGGGATCAGGCCCAAGGGCCTATCTGGAAAAAGATAGAACAGCATTTCCATACGAAGGAATTACGCCAGGCATCGCAAGAAGACCATCAGCGCATTTTCAGCGCCTTGGTCGCTGGCGATGCGCAGGCGGCCAGGCAAGCCATGCGCGCTCACCTTGAGCGCGTCATCGGCGAGTTCGCACAGGGGTGGCGATAGGGCATCCCGCCATGCAGTGAGCACACAAGCATGTTGAATTGCGCAATTCATGGTGCCCAGGATCTGCGCCTGGACGAACAGGCGCCCGAGCCGCTGGCGCCGACGCAGGTGCGCGTGGGCATCAAGGCCGTGGGTATCTGCGGGTCGGACCTGCATTACTACCGCCATGGCAGGGTGGGCGACTTCGTCATCCGCGAGCCGCTGACGCCGGGCCACGAGGCCTCGGGTCAGGTGCTTGAAGTGGGGGCCGCCGTCACCACCGTGAAGCGGGGCGACCGCGTGGCGCTGGACCCGGCGCGCACTTGCGGCGTGTGCCGCTACTGCCGCCAAGGCGATTCCAATCATTGCGAAGCCGTGCACTTTTTCGGCAGCGCCAGCCGGTATCCGCACATGCAGGGCGCGATGCGCGAACAGGTGGTGGTGCAGGAAAAGCAGTGCCTGCCCGTGCCGGATAGCTTGTCGTTCGAACTCGCCGCCTTCGGCGAGCCCCTGGCCGTGGCGCTGCACGCGGTACGCAGCGCCGGCAGCCTGCTGGGCAAGTCGGTGATGGTGGTGGGTGCCGGACCCATCGGCGCGCTGACCTTGATGGGGGCGCGGCTGGCCGGCGCCAGCCAGGTGACGGTGGTGGACATCGTGGACGAAACGCTGGCCACTTGCTCCCGGGTGGGCGCCACGCGCACCCTCAACGCCGCGACCGACCCGGGCGCCATCGACGCGCTGGCCGAGGGCAAGGGCACCATCGACGTGTGCTTCGAAGCCTCCGGCAATTACGCGGGGCTGGCCAACTGCATTCGCGCCACGCGCCCGCGCGGCGTGATCGTCACCGTGGGCACCTTGAACGGCAGCAGCGAGCAATGCCCCTTCAACCAGATCATGGTGAAGAGCTTGTCCGTGATCGGCAGCTTTCGCTTTGTCGATGAATACGCCTGGGCTGTGGATTATCTAAGCCGGGGCGTATTGGACGTGTCGCCCCTGCTGACGGCGGCGGTGCCGGTGCGCAACGTGCATGACGCCTTCGCGCTGGCGGCTGACCGGCATCAGGCGATGAAAGTGATGGTGACGTTCTGACGCGGCATCCAGCCGGTTCGCCCCAGTTTTCTATCCCCCTCCCGCCTACCCGGAAACCAAAATGAAAATTACGAATGCTCGCGTGATCGTTTGTTCGCCGGGACGCAATTTCGTCACCTTGAAAATCGAAACCGACCAGGGCCTGACCGGCATCGGCGACGCCACCTTGAACGGGCGCGAACTGGCGGTGTCGGCCTATCTGACCGAACACGTCATTCCCTGCCTGATCGGGCGCGACGCGCATCAGATCGAGGACATCTGGCAGTACCTGTACAAAGGCGCTTACTGGCGACGCGGCCCGGTCACCATGACAGCGATTGCCGCCGTGGACACTGCGCTGTGGGACCTGAAGGCCAAGGCGGCGGGCTTGCCGCTGTATCAGCTGCTGGGCGGCAAGAGCCGCAGCGGCGTCATGGTCTACGGCCACGCCAATGGCTCGGACATCGAGCACACCGTGGATGAAGTCCTGCGCTATGCCGACATGGGCTACCGCGCCATCCGCGCGCAAAGCGGCGTGCCGGGGCTGGACAAGGTCTACGGCGTGGGGCGCGGCAACCTGTTCTACGAGCCCGCCGACGCCGACCTGCCCAGCGAGCACGACTGGTCCACCGAAAAGTACCTGCGCCACACGCCGCAACTGTTTGACCGCATCCGCGACAAGCTGGGTTTCGAGCACCATCTGCTGCACGACGTGCATCACCGCCTGACGCCGATTGAAGCCGGGCGGCTGGGCAAGTCGCTGGAACCCTACAACCTGTTCTGGATGGAAGACGCCACACCGGCAGAAAACCAGGATGCCTTCCGCCTGATCCGGCAGCACACGACCACGCCGCTGGCCGTGGGCGAGATATTCAATTCCATCTGGGACTGCAAGGACCTGGTGCAAAACCAGTTGATCGACTACATCCGGACCACCGTGGTGCACGCTGGCGGCATCACGCATCTGCGCCGCATCGCGGACCTGGCCTCGCTGTATCAGGTGCGCACCGGCTGCCACGGCGCCACCGATCTGTCGCCGGTTTGCATGGGGGCGGCGCTGCACTTTGATTTGTGGGTGCCCAACTTCGGCATCCAGGAATACATGCGCCACACGGAAGAGACCGACGCCGTGTTTCCGCACGCCTATACGTTCGACCAAGGCATGCTGTACCCCGGTGATGTGCCCGGCCATGGGGTCGACATCGACGAAAAGCTGGCGGCCAAGTATCCGTACAAGCGCGCCTACCTGCCGGTGAACCGCTTGCAGCAGGACGGCACGCTATGGAATTGGTAGCGGCTGGTGTGGAGCACCTGACACCTGCTTGTCTGGCCTCGCTGCCCTTGGACGTGGCACGGCCTTCTTACGACCGCAACGCCTTGCGCGTGGGCATCGTGCATCTGGGCCTGGGCGCGTTCGCGCGCGCGCATCTTGCCGCGGTGAACGAAGCCGCGCTGCATGTAGGCGGGGGCGGGGTCGGGGGCGTGGACCTGGCCTGGGGCATTTGCGGCGTGTCCTTGCGGCAGGCCGACACGCGCGATGCGCTGGCGCCGCAAGCGGGTTTGTACACCTTGGCCTTGCGCAGCGCCGACGCGACCGGCCGCGAGCAACAGCAGGCCACGGTAATCGGCTGCCTGCTTGAAATGCTGGTTGCGCCGGAAGATCCGCAGGCCGTGCTGGCGCGCATCGGGCATGCGGACACGCGCATCGTCAGCGTGACCGTGACGGAAAAAGGCTATTGCCACGACCCGGCCAGCGGCCGCTTGAACCTGCAACACCCCGACATCGTGCATGACCTTGCGCAAGCGCAGGCACCGCGCAGCACCATCGGCTTTCTGGTGCGGGGCTTGCAGCAACGGCGTGCGGCGGGACGTGGCCCGATCACGCTGATGTCGCTGGACAACCTGCCCAGCAACGGGCATTTGCTGCGCGGCATGGTGCTGGAGTTCGCGCGGCAGGTAGACCCGGCGCTGGCGACGTGGATCGAAACACTGTGCGCGTTCCCGTGCTCAATGGTGGACCGCATCGTGCCGCGCACGACCGATCAGGACCGGCGCGATGTGGCGCGAGCGCTGGGCATGCACGATGCCTGGCCGGTGCTGGGTGAGCCGTATCTGGAATGGGTGGTGGAAGATCAGTTCGCGGCCGGCCGCCCCGACTGGGTCGCGGGCGGTGCGCGCTTCGTGGCCGAGGCCGCGCCGTTTGAAACCTTGAAGCTGCGCACCGTCAACGGCGCGCATTCGGCGCTGGCTTATTTGTCGGTAATGGCGGGCTGGGCAACCGTGGACGAAGCGATGGCGCAGCCCGCGTTGAAAGCCTATCTGGCAGCGTTGATGCAGGACGAAATCGTGCCGACGCTGCCGCCCCTGCCGGGCCTGGACCTGGCGCGCTATCAGCAAAGGCTGTTGCAGCGCTTTGAGAACCCGGCGTTGAAGCACCAGACCCGGCAGATTGCGATGGACGGTTCGCAGAAGCTGCCGCAGCGCCTGCTGGACACCGTACGGGCGCGGTTGGCGGCGGACTTGCCGATCGGCAAGCTGGCGCTGGCGGTTGCCGCGTGGCTGCATTTCCTGCGCGGCGTTGACGAGGCTGGGCTGCGCTACGACATCCAGGACCCCATGGCCGCCGAGCTGGCGCAACGCTACGCGCAAGCAGAACTTGCCGCCGAACTTGCCGCTGAATGCAGCGGCCCTGGGCCGGCCGCCATGCTGGCCTGGACCGAAACGCTGACCGGCATGCCCGCAGTGTTCGGCGACCTGGGCGCAGACCCGCGTTTTGTGCGGGCGGTGTCGCAAGCGGCGCACGCGCTGCGCAGTCAGGGCGTAGGCGGGGCGCTAAGCGATCTGCTGCCGTGAGCTGCCTTACCCGTCAGCCCGGCATCCACGCCGGACATGCCGGGCACCTCATGCATCGCATAGCGCGGGGGTGAATCAGCCCGGCTTCTTCACCACGATCGTGGCCGTATCGCTGGTGAACGAGCCGTCTTGCTGCACGTCAAAATGCGCGCGCACCACGTCAGGCGCGATGCTGAACATATGGCGCAGCGCCGCCACCAGCGTCTCCGGCGTGCGCATGCGCGTGACCCAGGTCTGGAATTCCAGCGGCAGGCGGCGCGGCGACAGGCCCTGCAACGTGAAGCCAGCCTCGGTCAGCATGCGCGTCCATTCGGCCACCGAATAGTCGCGCACGTGGGACGTGTCGCGCAGCACTTCTATCGTTTGCAGCCAGGTGTCCAGCAGCGGCTCGCCGGGCGACACCACATCGGCAAACACGGCGATGCCGCCGGGCTTGAGCACGCGAAACGCTTCGCGCAGGCCACGGCCGGCGTCTTGCCAGTGGTGCGTGGAATAGCGCGACATCACCAGGTCGAACTCGCCATCCGCAAACGGCAGGTATTCGGCCTTGCCCTGGCGCGTGGCCAGGTTGTTCAGGCCGCGCTTGGCGGCTTCGCCCGCCACCACGTCCAACATTTGCTGAGACAGGTCGTAGGCGGTCACGTCCTTGACCTCGGGCGCCACGTGAAAGCTCACGTGGCCGCCGCCACAGCCCAGGTCCAGCACGCGCGCCTGGGGGTGTTGGCGGGCGATGCCGGCCATTTGCAGCAGGTCTTCGCCCTGGGCGTGGACGGCGCTGGTCAGGTACGCGGTGGCGCGGGGGCTGAACTGGCGGTCGACGGCGGCGTCGTGGGTGCTGGCGGTCATGAAATTCCTTTGATGGCGTTGTGCGGGATGTCAGGTGCAGGCGCTAAGATAGGCCGGCCTTTATACACGTACAAGTCCATTGCTTATCCTGGTATGACTACTTCCCCCCAAGGCACGGCCCCCCAAGACGGGTCGCCCCTGCGCCGCCAGGCACTGGGCGAATTCGTGCGCAGCGCGCGCTCCCGCATCACCCCGCGCATGGCCGGCCTGCCCGAAGGCATGCGACGGCGCACGCCTGGCCTGCGCCGCGAAGAGGTCGCGCAGTTGTGCGGCATCAGCGTCACTTGGTACACGTGGATCGAACAGGGGCGCGAGGTCTCGGTGTCGCCGTCCGTGTGGTCGCGCATTGCGGGCGTGCTGCAATTGGCGCGCGCGGAACGCGCCTACCTGTTCGACCTGGCCGACTGCGCCGACCCGCAACACGCGCGCGATGACGCGGGCGCCGCGCCCGGCCCCTTGCAGGAATGCGTGGACGCGATCAACGCGCCGGCCTATGTGCTGGACCGCGCCTGGAACGTGCTGGCCTGTAATGAGCCGCTGCGCGACCTGTTCGACAACTGGCCCACGCGCGACCCCGAACCCAACCTGCTGCGCTACATCTTCCTGGACCCGGCCGCCCGTGATCTGGTGGTGGACTGGGACCAGCGCGCGCGCCGCGTCGTGGCGGAATTTCGCGCCGACGCGGGTGCGCATCTGGACGAGTCCGCCGTGCTGGCCTTGCTGGACACGCTGAATCGCCAAAGCCCCGTCTTCGCCCATTGGTGGACGCGCCACGCCGTGGTGGAACGCGAAGGGGGCTTGCGCGAATTCCAGCATCCGCGCGACGGCAAGCTGGCGTTTCAGCAGATCACGTTCCGGCTGGCCACGCATCCGGACTTGAAGCTGGTGATGTTGTTGAGCGGGGCGGCGCCCGAAGACAGGTAGCGGTTCAGCGCGCCGTTGGTCGTCCGCTGGCGCTCGCCGCCCGCCGCGATCGCGGTTCAGGCCTTGGCCGTGGAGAACAATCTGTCTTGCATCCCCGCGTCGACCAGCCCCTGCAATAGCTTCTTGACCGGCGCGGGCAGCGCCATCGATGCCAGCTTGTCGGCCTGCACCCAGCGTTCGGGTAAGGGCGATTCGCGCAGGCTGGCCGCGCGCACCGGCACCAGCCAGGGGCGAATGTGCAGGCGGTAGTGCGTGAACGTGTGCGCGAAGGCGGCTAGTTCGAAGCGTTGTTCGGGTTCCAGGCCCAGCGCGCGGGAAGCGGCATCGGGGTCACCCGACACGTCGAATTCTGGCAGGCTCCAGAGCCCGCCCCAGATGCCCGGCTCGGGCCGCTGCTGCAACAGGAAAGCGCCCTGGTATTGCAGCACCAACATGCCCGTCTCGCGTTCGGGGATCGTCTTGCGTACCTTGGGCGTGGGCAGTTCGGCCTGGCGTCCTTCACGGCGGGCGACGCAGGTCTCTGCCATGGGACATCGTTCACAGGCGGGCTTGCCGCGCGTGCACAGCGTTGCGCCCAGGTCCATTAAGCCTTGCGTGTAGGCGGCCATGTCCAGGCCGGGCGCGGCCTCGACCTGTGCGTCGGCCAGCGCCCACAACCGGGTTTCGACCTCGCGCTTGGCGGGGTCGCCGGCGATGCCGAAGTGGCGGGTGAACACGCGCTTGACGTTGCCGTCCAGAATGGGGGAACGCTCGCCGTAGGCGAAGGCGGCAATGGCGGCGGCGGTGGACCGGCCGATGCCGGGCAGCGTGGCGATGGCTTCGGCCGAAGGCGGAAAGCTTCCGTTCCAGTTTTCAGCGATCTGCACCGCGCAGCGATGCAGGTTGCGGGCGCGGGCGTAGTAGCCCAGCCCCGCCCAATAGGGCATCACGTCTTCCTGGGTGGCGGCGGCAAGCGCGGCCACGGTTGGAAAGCGTTGCAGGAAGCGCTCGTAATACGGAATCACCGTGGCCACTTGCGTTTGCTGCAGCATGATCTCGGACAGCCAGATCCGATACGGGTCACGTGTGTTTTGCCAGGGCAGATCGTGGCGGCCATGCTGGCGTTGCCAGGCAACGATTCGAGGGGCGAAGTCCATGCCGGCAATTATCGCATCGCCCTATTGCCGGGGTGGGGGTGACCGGTTACAACTATCGGCACTACAGCGCGTACGCGCCACGACTTCACTTTCACGGCCCTTGTTGGCCCGCGTGACCGTCAAGCGAGGCGGCTCGCGTTGCTGGAGGGGCATCCAGGATCTTGGAGTAGACATGAATGCCCCCCTGACTCCCGCCTTGCGCGCGGCGCTTGAATCCGTCCAGTTGGACGACAAGTACACCTTGGAATCCGGGCGCGCCTGGATGAGCGGCATCCATGCCCTGGTCCGGCTGCCCATGATGCAGCGCGTGCGCGATGTACAGGCCGGCTTGAACACGGCGGGCTTCGTGTCCGGCTACCGGGGGTCCCCGCTGGGCGGGGTGGACCAGAACATGTGGAAGGCGGCCAAGCACCTGAAGGCGCACCACGTTGAGTTCCAGCCTGGCATCAATGAAGACCTGGCTGCCACGGCGGTCTGGGGCTCGCAACAGGTCAACCTGTTTCCCGGCGCAAAATACGACGGCGTCTTTGGCATGTGGTACGGCAAGGGCCCCGGCGTGGACCGTTGCGGCGACGTCTTCAAGCACGCCAATGCGGCGGGCACGTCGCGCCATGGCGGCGTGCTGGTGGTGGCGGGCGACGACCATCCGGCCAAGTCATCCACCTTGCCGCACCAAAGCGACCACATCCTGAAAGCCTGCATGATTCCGGTGCTGTTTCCGTCCAGCGTCCAGGAAGTGCTGGACTACGGCCTGCACGGCTGGGCCATGAGCCGCTACGCGGGCGTGTGGGTGGGCATGAAGTGCATCACCGATATCGTCGAAGTGTCCGCGTCGGTGGACGTGGACCCGCAGCGCGTGCAGATCCAACTGCCCGAAGATTTCATCCTGCCGGCCGACGGCCTGAACATCCGCTTGGCGGATACGCCCTTGCAACAAGAGGCGCGGCTCTTGGACTACAAGCTGTACGCCGCGTTGGCCTACGCGCGCGCCAACAAGCTCAACCGCGAGCTCTGGCACGTGCCGCAACGCGATGCGCGCTTTGGCATCATGACGTCGGGCAAGGCGTATCTGGACACGCGCCAAGCGCTGTCGGACCTTGGGTTGACGGAAGCCGTGTGCCAGCGCATCGGCCTGCGCCTGTTCAAGGTGGGCATGGTGTGGCCGCTGGAATCCACTGGCACGCAGCAGTTTGCCGAAGGGCTGGACGAGATCTTGGTGATTGAGGAAAAGCGCCAAGTGCTGGAATACCAACTGAAGGAAGAACTGTTCAGTTGGATCGGCAGCGGCAAGAAGATTCCGCGCGTGGTTGGCAAGTTCGATGACAAGGATGGCGGCGAATGGTCCGTGCCGCAGGGCAACTGGCTGCTGCCTGCGCACTACGAGTTTTCGCCCGCGATGGTGGCCCGCGCTATCGCTGCGCGGCTGCTGCGTTTTGATCTGCCGGAAGACGTGCGCGCGGGCATCGATGCGCGCCTGGCTTTCATCCGCGACCGCGAACAAGCGCTGGCGCGTCCGCGCGTTGTGGAGGAACGCAAGCCATGGTTCTGTTCGGGCTGTCCGCACAACACGTCGACCCGCTTGCCGGAAGGCTCGCGCGGCATGGCGGGCATTGGTTGTCATTACATGGTCAGGTGGATGGACCGTAATACCGAGGTCTACACGCAGATGGGCGGGGAAGGGGTGCCCTGGGTGGGCCAGGCGCCGTTCACCGAAGAGAAGCACGTCTTCGCCAACCTGGGCGACGGCACGTATTTTCATTCGGGTTTGTTGGCGATCCGCGCGGCCGTGGCGGCCAAGGTGCCCATCACGTACAAGATCCTGTTCAACGACGCGGTGGCCATGACGGGCGGGCAACCGGTGGACGGCCCCATCAACGTGCCGATGATCAGCCGGCAGGTGGCGGCCGAGGGCATCGACAAGATCGTGGTGGTGACGGACGACCCCGACCAATACAAGGACATATCCGACTTGGCGCCGGGCGTGCCGGTGATGCATCGCGACGAACTGGACACTGTGATGCGCGATCTGCGCGAGCATCCCGGGGTATCGGTGCTGATCTACGACCAGACTTGCGCCACCGAAAAACGCCGCCGCCGCAAACGCAATGCCTATCCCGACCCCGCCCGCCGCGTGGTTATCAACGAGCGCGTGTGCGAAGGCTGTGGCGATTGCTCAAAGGCGTCGCATTGCTTGTCGGTGGAGCCGCTGGAAACGGAGTTCGGCCGCAAGCGCAAGATCAACCAATCAAGCTGCAACAAGGACTTTTCCTGTTTGAAGGGCTTCTGCCCCAGCTTTGTGACGGTGGAAGGCGGCAAGCTGAAAAAGCCCAAGGCCTTGTCGCAAGAGGGTGTGGTGGACGAAGGCTTGCCGCATCCCACCGTGCCGTTGCTGGATCAACCGTATGGTGTCTTCATCGCGGGCGTGGGCGGCACGGGGGTGGTCACCATCGGGCAATTGCTGGGAATGGCCGCGCACCTGGAGGGCAGGGGCTGTTCGGTGCTGGATATGGCCGGCCTGGCGCAAAAGGGCGGCGCGGTGTATTCGCACGTGGTGCTGGCGGAATCGCCCGACCATTTGTTGAATACGCGGGTTGCCATGGGCGAGGCCGACTTGCTGCTGGCGGGCGACCTGGTGGTGGCGACCAGCGCGGACAGCATGGCGCGCGTGCGCCCCGGCCGCACGCGCGTGCTGCTGAACAGCGATACCGCGCCTACGGCTGCATTCGTGGCCAACCCCAACTGGACGCTGCCCGGCGCCAACCTGACGGCCGACCTGCAAGCCGCGTGCGGCAATGACAAGCTCTACGCGGTTGATGCCGCCGCGATGGCCGTGGCGCTGCTGGGTGACGCGATCTATTCCAATCCCTTGATGATGGGATACGCCTATCAAAAGGGCTGGATCCCGCTATCGCAAGCGGCGCTGCTGCGCGCGATTGAATTGAACGGTCAGCAGGTTGCCAATAACCTCACCGCCTTTGCCTGGGGCCGCCGCGCGGCGCATGACCCGGCCGACGTGGCGCGGCTGATGGCCAACGGCGGCGTGCCGCTGGCGCCGCCGGAAGACATCATCGAGCTCAAGCGGCCACGCACCACCACCCCGGTGGTCGAGCTGAAGAAGCCGTCGGGTGAACTGGCGCAAGTGGTGGCGCAGCGCAAGGCCTTCCTGACCGAATACCAGAACGCGGCCTACGCCAAGCAGTACACGGATCTGGTGGACAAGGTGGCGCGCGCAGAACAGGAAGCCACCGGCACCCAGCGGCTGGCGATGGCGGTGGCGCGGTACTACTTCAAACTGATGGCCTACAAGGACGAGTACGAAGTGGCGCGCTTGTATTCGGATGGCGAGTTCGTGAAGAAGGTCAGCGAGCAGTTTGAAGGAGACTGGAAACTGCATTTCCATCTTGCGCCGCCGCTGTTCTCACGGCGCGATAAGAAGGGGCATCTGATCAAGCGCAGTTACGGGCCGGGGATGTTGAAGGTGTTTGGGGTGTTGGCGAAGCTGCGGCGCTTGCGCGGGACTAGGCTGGATGTGTTTGGGTATACGGCGGAACGGCGCGCAGAGCGGGAGTTGATTCGGGAATATCGGGAAACGCTGACGGCAATCTTGTCGAAACTGAATCGCGGAAATCTGGATAAGGCTGTCGCGCTGGCTAGTGTGCCGGAAGAGATACGTGGGTACGGGCACGTGAAGGAAGAGGCGTTGGCGCGGGCGGAGCAGGTCAGGGAGGAGTTGTTGAAGGAATTTAGCGCGCGTGTGGTGGCGATTGGAGCGCGGGCGGCTTGATGTCAGTTTGCGGGGATCGGGTGTGGCGGATCCTGGTAGGAATGCGGCGCTGCTTGATGGGTTTCGCGCGGTTGGGGGTGGGGTTCTTGCGCTGGGTTTGGCGCGCTGCACCCATCCTACGGGTGTGGGCTGCTTGATGGGTTTCGCGCGGCTGGCTACGGGGTTCTTGCATCGGGCCTCGCGCGCTGCACCCATCCTACGGGTGTGATGCCGTGCCTTGTAGGATGGGTGAAGTGCGAGGCGGTCGGCCCGCGAACGCGGGTGCTCAGCGCACGTAACCCATCACTTCCCCGAACTCCACCCCTTCGACAATTCCACCGCCTGCCGCCACCGCTTCATCCGGGCTTCGCGCACGGCTTGTGGCCAGGCGGGTTCGAAGGTGCGTTCGGCTTGCCACTTGGAGGCGAATTCTTCCTGGCTGCCCCAGAATCCTACTGCCAGCCCCGCCAAACCCGCGGCGCCCAATGCCGTCGACTCCGGGACTCGCGGGCGCACTACCGGCACGCCGAGCAGGTCTGCCTGCATTTGCATCAGCAGGTCGTTGCGGGCGGCGCCGCCGTCTACCCGCAGTTCGGTCAGCGCGATGCCGCTGTCGCCGTTCATGCAAGTCAGCAACTCCGCGCTTTGCAGCGCGATGGATTCCAGCGTCGCTCGCGCAATGTGCGCGCGCGTCGTGCCACGGGTCAGGCCCACCAGGGTGCCGCGCGCATAAGGGTCCCAGTGCGGCGCGCCCAGGCCGGCGAAGGCCGGCACCATGAACACGTCGTCGGTATCCGACACGCTGGCGGCCAGGGATTCCACTTCTTCCGAGCGCTGGATGATGCCCAGCCCGTCACGCAGCCACTGCACCGCCGCGCCCGCCACGAACACGCCGCCTTCCAGCATGTAGGTGGGCTTCCAGCCATCAACCCCCGCTTGCGGCAACCCCCAGCCCACCGTCGACAGCAGATGGTTCTTGGACTGCACCGGCTTGTCGCCCACGTTCATCAGCATGAAGCAGCCGGTGCCGTAGGTATTCTTCGCCATGCCGGGGGTGAAGCAGGCCTGGCCGAAGGTGGCGGCCTGCTGGTCGCCGGCCACGCCCGCGATGGGAATTGAGCCGCCCAGCCATTCCGGCAGGGCTTCCCCCACGACCGCGCTGCTGGGCGCGATGCGGGGCAACACACTGCGCGGAATATTCAACAGCGCCAGGATCTCGTCGTTCCAATCCTGCGTGTGCAGATCGAACAACATCGTGCGCGACGCGTTGCTGCAGTCGGTGCTGTGCACCGCGCCGCCGGTCAATTGCCAGATCAGCCAGGTGTCCACCGTGCCGAAAGCCAGCTCGCCGCGCTCGGCCATCTGGCGCGCGCCGGGCACGTGGTCCAGCAGCCACGCGAGCTTGGTGCCCGAAAAATAGGCGTCCAGCACCAGGCCCGTGCGCGATTGCAGGAAGTCGGCGTGACCGTCGTTGCGCAGTTGGTCGCACATTGGCGCAGTGCGGCGGTCTTGCCAGACGATGGCGCGGGCAAGCGGGCGGCCGGTGGCGCGTTCCCAGATCAGCGTGGTTTCGCGTTGGTTGGTGATGCCGATGGCGGCGATGTCGGCGGCGGTGGCGCCGGCATTGCGCAGCGCTTCGCGGGCCACGTCCAATTGGCTGTGCCAGATCTCGCCGGCATCGTGTTCCACCCAGCCCGGCCGGGGATAGTGCTGGCGAAATTCACGCTGGCCGACGCCGCGCACCACGCCCGCGCGGTCGAACACGATGGCTCGCGAGCTGGTCGTGCCCTGGTCCAGGGCTAGGACAAATTCATTCGTCGTCACTTTGTTTGCCGCCGTTCAGGTGTGCCCCGGCCTGCGGCTCAAGGCGTCTAAAGGAAAGGACCGAGGCCATGCACATCAGCCCGATGACGAGGAAGCCGGCGATGACGTCGCTGACCGCAAGCGTCTCGGCGCCGCGCAGGGTCATGCTGACGTTCAGCGTTACCGCGGCCACCCCGACGCCCAACGTGATGCCCAGTTGTTGCGCCATGGCGGCGAAACTGCTGGCGTGGCTCATTTTGGAAGGGGGTATGTCGGCATAGGTTAGCGTATTTACCCCGGTGAATTGCAGCGAACGGAAGAAGCCGCCGACCAGCAGAATGGCAATCATCAACCACACTGGCGTGGTGGGCGTGAAGGTGGCGCACACCATGATGAACACGCCGGTAAGCAGCCCATTCACGGTCAGTACGCGGCGGAAACCGAAGTGCCGGACGATGGGAGTGGCCACGAATTTCATCAGCAGCGCGCCGGCGGCGCTGGCAAAGGTGATCATGCCGGCGGCGAACGGCGTCAGGCCAAAGCCCACCTGCAGCAGCATGGCCAGCAGGAACGGGGTCGCGCCCACGGCGAAGCGGCACAGGTTGCCGCCCAGCGTGGAAATGGCGAAGGTGGGAATGCGCATCAACGACAGGTCGATGATGGGATGTTCGATGCGCCGTGCGTGCCAGGCGTACAGGAATCCGCACGCCGCGCCCACCGCGATCAGCCCCAGCAACATGGGCAAGGGCATCACATCGCGGCCAATGGCTTCAAAGCCGCTGACCAGCGACGCCAGGCAGAGCGCGCTAAGCAGAAACCCCAGCCAGTCCAGGCGCGGGGTGGATTCTTCCTTGATTTCAGCTACATAGCGCAGCACCAGCGCAATACCCAACACGCCAATAGGGATATTGATCAGGAAAATCCAGTGCCACGACATATACGTGACCATGAAGCCGCCCAGCGGCGGTCCGATCACCGGCCCAAGCAGCGCAGGGATGGACAAAAACGACATGGCTTTCAGCAGATCCTGCTTGGGCACCGTGCGCAGCAGGATGATGCGCCCCACGGGCACCATCATCGCGCCCGCCATTCCCTGGACGATCCGTGCCATGACCAACTGAGGCAGGTCCTGCGAGATGGCGCAGGCGACCGAACTGAGCGTAAACAGCCCGATGGCGGCCAAGAATACCCGGCGGGCGCCGTAGCGGTCAGCCGCCCAGCCGCTGATCGGCACGAACACGGCCACCGCCAGCAGGTAGGACGTAATCGCCACGTTCAGCCGCACCGGCGTAGACCCCAAGGCCCGCGCCATGGCGGGCAGGGCGGTGGCCACGACGGTGGCGTCCAGCATTTGCATGAACAGTGCACAGCCCACGATGAAGGGGATCATGCGTGCCGCACGCAGCGCGTCCGGGTTTGAGGGCGGAGCGGGATTGGCTGCGGCTGCGGATTCGGCTGACATGGCGGGCGGGGGCGTTGGAAGCCTGACGATTGTAACGCCGGGGATTTGCCCGGCGTGAAGTAAACTCGTCGGATCTGCAACCTACTGAAATTGGCGTCATGGCGACCAACTACGAATCCGAGATCACCCTTTTCCTGAAAGACTTCAAGCAGTCGCACCCTGGCACGGAAGAACGCCAGCGTGAAGGCCGCGCCCGTCTGTGGGACAAACAGCAAGATTCGGAGCTGCTTGAAGGCTTCCGCGCGGCCCGCGTGCCCCAAAAACCGTACGTGTACTCGGCAGACTGATCCCCGTTGCGGCAGACATGTCCCGTAACCCTTCAGTCCCTGGCGAGGCCCTGGACAAGCTAGTGGCGCCGCCTGTGGACAGCACGCCAGACACCGTCGATAGCGTGGCGTTCGCGCGCCTGTACGGCGAGCCGCTGTTCCAGATGCCGACGGATCTGTACATTCCGCCGGATGCGCTGGAAGTGTTTCTGGAGGCGTTCGAAGGGCCGCTGGATTTGCTGCTGTACCTGATCCGCAAGCAGAACTTCAACGTTCTGGACATCCCGATGGCGGATGTCACGCGGCAGTACCTGTCTTATGTGGACCAGATCCGCATCACCAATCTGGAGCTGGCCGCCGAATATCTGCTGATGGCGGCCATGCTGATTGAAATCAAATCGCGCATGCTGCTGCCGGTAAAGAAAACCGACACCGGCGAAGAGCCCGAGGATCCGCGCGCCGAGCTGGTGCGCCGCCTGCTTGAATACGAGCAGATGAAGCTGGCCGCGCAAAAGCTCGACAAGCTGCCCCAACTGGGCCGCGACTTTGTCAGCAGCCAGGCCGTGGCCGACCTCAGCGTTGAACGCATGATGCCCGAGGTCAGCGTGGACGACCTGCGCCAGGCCTGGGCCGACATCATGAAACGGGCCAAGCTGAACCAGCACCATCACATCACCCGCGAACAGTTGTCGGTGCGCGACCACATGACGCATATCCTGCGGCGCCTGAACGACGTGCGCTTCATGGAATTCGGCGACCTCTTCATGGAGCGTGTCCGCGAAGGCGCGCCCGCGGCGGTCGTTGTCGTGCATTTCATCGCCATGCTGGAGCTGGCCCGCGAATCCTTGCTTGAGATTACGCAGGCCGAGCCCTACGCGCCCATCTATGTCCGCCTGGCTTACACCAGCGTGGCGGCGGTCGCGGCCTGATCCTGACCGGGCTGCCCCCAACCCCGGAGAGTCCCCTTGAAAGTCGTACACACCATCCAGGAATTGCGCGATCACCTGCGCGGGCAAAACCGCGTGTCTTTCGTGCCGACGATGGGCAACCTGCACGAAGGCCACCTGTCCTTGATGAAGCTGGCGCGTCAGCACGGGGACCCCGTGGTGGCCAGTATTTTCGTGAACCGCCTGCAATTCGGCCCCAACGAAGACTTCGATCAATATCCCCGCACCCTGGCCGCCGACATCGAAAAGCTGGAGCAGGCGCGCGACGTTTACGTGCTGTTCGCGCCCAATGAGCGCGAGATGTACCCCGAACCGCAGAACTTCCGCGTGCAGCCGCCGAATGATCTGGGCGACATCCTGGAAGGCGAGTTCCGCCCGGGCTTTTTCGAGGGTGTCAGCACGGTGGTGCTGAAGCTGTTTTCCTGCGTGCAGCCGCGCGTGGCCGTGTTCGGCAAGAAGGACTATCAACAGTTGATGGTGGTGCGCAATATGTGCCGCCAGTTCCAACTGCCGGTGGAAGTGCTGGCGCATGAAACCGTGCGCGCGGATGACGGCCTGGCGCTGTCGTCGCGCAACCGCTATCTGACCGAGGGCGAACGCGCCGAGGCGCCCGCGCTCTATGCCGCCCTGCAGAACATGGGCCAGCGTCTGGCCCAAGGTGAGCGCGATGCCCAGGCTCTTGAGCGTGACGCCGCCAACCACCTGACCCAGCGCGGCTGGAAGGTGGACTACATCGCCTTGCGCCGTCAGCGTGACCTGAACCGCCCTGACGCCGCCGACCTGCAGGCCGGCGAACCCGTGGTGGTGCTGGCAGCCGCCAAGCTGGGCGCCACCCGACTGATCGACAACCTGGAACTGGCCTACAAGGCCTGATCCTATGCGGGGGCGGGGCCCGGGTCGAGGGTGGCATCCCTGCGCCGCCCTGACCCCTGACAGAATTGCCAGCTATCGCCGTTTTGGGCGGCCGGGCAGACTTCTTGTAATCCTACATTGCAAAAACGAGTCGCCCCATGCGTGTTTCCCGTCCCGATCTTGACACGGCGCTTTCCGCGTTGACGCCCCGCGAACGGCAAATCGTCGCCTATGTAGCGGCCGGCCGGCCGAACAAGGTCATCGCCATTGACCTAGGCATTTCGCTGCGCACGGCCGAGGCCCATCGCGCCCGCATCTTCGCCAAGCTTGACGCTCGCAACGCCATGCAACTGGCTTGCCGTCTGTGCGCGCATGGCCGTTCCGGCGCGTCTCCCATCCTGGAAGCCGCGGCGCTGGGGGATTTGCCTGAAGGCCCGTCGATTGCCCCCGCGCATGTTCCGCCATCGCCATTGCCAGCGCCCCACGTGCTGCACGAACCCTCTCAGGAATACGGCGGCTGCCCACCTGGCGCAGGTGAATCCGCACCCTCGGTTCCTGAATCGCCCGCCCCTGATCCCCGACCCGGCGCGCCCGAGTCATGACGCACCCATGTGCCGCCAGCTTGCGCCCAAAAAGAACCGGGCCTGGCGAACGTGGTGTTCGTCAGGCCCGATGGGCGTTGCGTCGTGGAGCAGGGCAGATTCAACCGGCCCGGCGTCGCATTGCCTTTATGGCATCAGGGGCACTTGGGCGCCGCGGCCTTGGCCAGCTCGTCAATCGGATCCAGGTCCGGCTGGCGGGTCAGGTTGTAGTTCAGGTTGGGCGTTTGGCCACCAATGGAACGCACACGCAGCACATTGTTGGCGGCCACCACGAATTCAACACGTACGTTGCCGTTGGCATCCATCAGGATGACGCGCGGCGGGCGTTCGTCGGTGGCATCCCAGCAGCCTTGCTCGGTGACGGCGGGGCCCTTTTTGGGGTCGTCTTCAAGGTAGGCCGTGCGGCCGCGCCAACGGCCGTTGGGAGCCAAGGTCAGCGTGACGCGCTGCGCCGTGCATTGCATGGCGGGCGAGAAACACGGCAGGGTGCCCATATAGGTTTGCGGCTGCGGCACCAGGCTTTGCGACGCGGCATTGGGGGCCGGGGCCGGGGCGGGCGTGGAAGCGCCGCCTGCATTGCTTGCGCCTTCCGGCACGGCTTGGCCGTCTTCGGTGCTGGGGGCATCCCCCGAGGCTTGCGCGGCCTGGTTCTGCGGCTTGCGGGCATCGGGCTTGAGCGCGATCTGCACTTGCGACGGCGCGCGGATGACGCTGCGGTAGCCGGCGCCCGAACCCTGGTATTGGGCATCGGTCACCGTGCTTTCAACCGGGGGGTCGTAATAGCCTTCGGTTTTTTGTTGGGCGCAGCCTGCCGCGCCTAGGGCGGTTCCGGCCAGCAGCAGCCCCATGACGCTGAGTTTGCGGGATCGAGAAACGATGTCGACGCGGGCGGTCATGGCAGCTTATCCGTGAGTTGAGTCTGTCTCCGATTTTACGCACTTATGCGAAGATTCGATACGTTCCCTTAGCCACTCTTGGGTGTAGCCAGCACTTTATGAACAATAAACGACACGGCCGGTGTTTCGCCTTTTGCCTTCTGGCCGACAGATGGGGCGCGGACTCGGGTGCGCGCGTGGGGCAGGCGGCGGCATGAACGTGGTGTGGCGGGTCTTCGATATTCCCTTGGGCATGTTTATTGGCCTGGCCGCGCTGGCCGGGCTGTTCATCGGTGGCTGGCTCACGGTGCTGACCTACCGGCTGCCCCGCATGATGGAACGCGAATGGCAGGCGCAGTGCCTGGATGCGGTGGGCCGCGCGCGGCCGGACAGCCCAGATGGCCTGTTCCGCCCCGCGTCGCACTGCCCGGCCTGCAACGCTCCGGTACGCGGCTGGCGCAGGCTGCCGGTGTTGGGGTGGCTGCTGCTGCGTGGACGTTGCGCTGCCTGCAACGCGGTGATCGCTTGGCGTTATCCCGCGATTGAATTGCTGACCTGCGCCTTGTTCGCCGCTTGTGCGTGGCGCTACGGTGCGACACCGGTTGCCTTGTTCGCCATGGGCCTGTCGGCCATGCTGGTCGCCTTGGCCTGGATTGATTTTGAGACCACACTGCTGCCGGATGTGCTGACGCAGCCGTTGGTGTGGGCGGGTCTGTTGGTCAACCTGTTCGGCACGTTCACCACGCTGCCCATGGCGGTGATCGGGGCCGTGGCCGGCTATGTTTTCCTGTGGCTGATCTTTCATCTGTTCCGCTTGCTGACCGGACGCGAAGGCATGGGCTATGGCGACTTCAAACTGCTGGCGGCATTAGGCGCATGGTTTGGCGCCGAGTCGCTGCCGATGCTGCTGCTGGCGGCGTCCCTGGTGGGCGTGGCGATCGGCGGTGCGCTGACTCTGAGCGGGCGCGCGAGCCGAGGGCAGCCTTTGCCCTTCGGGCCCTACCTGGCCCTGGCCGGTATCGTGATGTTGCTGCTGGGCGGCGATGCGGGCTTGTGGCAGTTAATGCACTAGGTGCACCAGGACGAAAGTCCGGCAAGAAAGGATAAACATCATGTTCAAGATCGGGCTGACGGGTGGCATCGGTTCGGGCAAGTCCCGCGTGGCCGACATGCTGGCGGAATGGGGCGCGACGCTGGTCGACACCGATGAAATCGCGCGTGCGTTGACGGCGGTGGGCGGCGCGGCGATGCCCGCCATTGAAGCTGAATTCGGCGCGCAGGCGCTGACGCCGGACGGCGCGCTCAACCGTGAATGGATGCGCGAGCGCGCCTTCTCGGACCCCCAGGCGCGGTTGCGATTGGAAGCCGTGCTGCATCCCATCATCAGCGAAGAAACGCGGCGCCAGGCCGCGGCCGCGACCGGATCGTATCTGGTGTTCGTTGTGCCGCTTTTGGTGGAGTCCCTGACGCGATGGCGTGGGCGCGTGGATCGCATCTGCGTGGTGGATTGCGACCCCGACACGCAAGTGGCTCGCGTGCAGGCGCGCAGCGGGCTGACGGAGCCAGCCATCAGGCGTATTATGGCGGCACAGGCTGCGCGGGAAACTCGCTTGGACATCGCGGACGACGTCATCACCAACGACGGCGCCACATCACCAGAGCAGTTGCGCGCGCAGGCAAGGATCTTGCATGACCGCTGGCTTGCGCTGGCGGCGACAACGAGCCGGTAAGCACAACTTGACCGGCACTCTGAACATCTCGGCCGTTTGGCCGACTACTGATGGGCCTGTAAAAAAGCGTGATTGTTTACGAATATCCCTTCAATGAGCGCATCCGCGCTTACCTGCGATTGGAATACCTGTTGGACAGGTTGTTTTTCTTTTCGCGGGCTGGGGACTCACGCCAACATCAGGTGGCCGTCACCTCTCTTTTCGATCTGCTCGACGCTTGCGAACGCACCGACGTGAAAGGCGCCGTGCTGCAAGACCTGGAGCGCCAGCGCACCGCGCTGATGGGCCTGCGCGATCACCCCGGCGTGGCGCAGGATGCGCTGGAAGGCATGCTGCGCGAACTTGAAAAAGTGGCCAGCGCCCTGGCCGCGCCCGGCAAGACCGGGCAGTCCCTGCGTGAAAACGAATGGCTGACCAGCTTGCGCGGACGCCTGTCCGTGCCGGGCAGCGCCACGCAAGTGGACATGCCTTCTTACTTTGCCTGGCAGAACAAGTCCGAAGCCGCCCGCTGCGCGGACCTGCAGGCCTGGGTGTCTCCCTTTTTGGCGCTATACGACGGGCTGACGCTGGCCTTGCGATTGCTGCGCGAATCCGGCCGCAAGACCGATATCGTGGCCGAGCAGGGCGCCTACCAGCAGATGCTGGGCGGCAAGCAATTCCAATTGCTGCGTGTCTGGGTAGACCCGGACCAAGGTCTGTTTCCCGAGATCAGCGCGAATAAGTACATGATCTGGATACGCTTTTCCACCCAGGACGGCGAATTCAAACCCCAGCAAGTCGCCCGCGACGTCGCCTTTCAAATGACCCTGTGCAGCTCGTAGGGTGGGTGTAGCCGATAAGACGGGTGCAGCCGGTAGGATGGATGAAGCCGGTAGGATGGGTGCAGTGCGGGAGATCAGTGGCAAGAACCCCACCGTAGATCGCACGAAACCCATCAAGCAGCCGTCGCACTGTGGTCACCCTTTCCTAGAATTCAGCGCTGCCTGATGGGTTTCGCGCGATACCCAGTCGTGTTCTAGCGCACAGTTTCCCGCGCTCCACCCATCCTACGATCAACATCGCGCCATCCATCCGCAAAAAGCACCGGTAGGATGGGTGGAGCGCGGCAGGCCAAAGCCAAGCACCCAGCCCTCCAACGCGCGAAACCCATCACACACCGCCGAATTCGCGCCATCACGTCACCCGCCCGGCAAACCGCACCCGTAGGATGGGTGGAGCGCGGCAAGCCAAAGCCAAGCACCCAGCCCCCAACGCGCGAAACCCATCAAGCACCGCCAAATAGCACCATCACGTCACCCGCCCGGCAAAACGCATCCGTAGGATGGGTGGAGCGCGGCAGGCCATAGCCCAGTACCCAGCCCCCCAACGCGAGAAACCCATCAAGCACCGCCAAATAGCACCATCACGTCACCCGCCCGGCAAAACGCATCCGTAGGATGGGTGGAGCGCGGCAGGCCATAGCCCAG
>NZ_JANUEY010000005.1:0-209584 GCF_024806975.1 Achromobacter sp. JUb104
CAAATAGCACCATCACGTCACCCGCCCGGCAAAACGCATCCGTAGGATGGGTGGAGCGCGGCAGGCCATAGCCCAGTACCCAGCCCCCCAACGCGCGAAACCCATCAAGCACCGCCAAATAGCACCATCACGTCACCTGCCCGGAAAAAGCACCCGTAGGATGGGTGGAGCGCGGCAGGCCAAAGCCAAGAACCCAGCCCCCCCACGCGCGAAACCCATCAGGCACCGCCGAATCGCGTCATATATACCCGGCACCAAGCACCCCGAATCGCGTCACCGACCCGCAAAAGCCCGCAGGACGGGTCAGCGCGGCAAGCCCAAGCCAAAAGCCCATGGCCCCGAATGCCTGTCACCCATGTCCCCGAACGCCTGTCGCCCACGTCCCCGAACGCCTGTCGCCCACGTCCCCGAACACTTGTCACCCATGTCCCCGAACACGTGTCACCCATGTTCCCGAACACGCGTCACCCATGTCCCCGAACACGAGTCACCCATGTCCCCGAACACCTCTCTCCCCGTCCCCGCTCCAAACATCCGCGCGAAACCCAAGCCTCCCCATCCACCCCACCCCCAACCCGATTCTTGTTGCGGCCAGTTTCAACTGGAACTTCCAGCGCGCGAAACCGGGACTGACTAGTAGACAATACGGCTTTCTGCATTAGTGCCGGAACCGTTCCATGTCCGAAAGTCGTCCTGTTTCCCAACCCTCCCGCTGGAGCCGCCGCCGCGTTGTCGGGCTGGTGGTGTTGTTGCTGGTGGTGGCGGGTGTTGCCTGGTTTGCGTTGCGGCCTTCCCCCAAGCAAGCCGGGGCGCGGGGGCCGGGCGGGGCGCGTCCGTCGATGGCCGCCATGGCCAACATGCCTGTGCCGGTGCGCATTGCCACCGCCACCCAGCAGGACATCGACATCTACTTGAAGTCGCTCGGCACCGTCACCGCCTACAACACCGTCACCGTGCGCAGCCGCGTCAGCGGTGAACTGGTGGACGTGGCTTTCCAGGAAGGCCAGCGCGTCAAGGCGGGCGACCTGTTGGCGCAGGTGGATCCGCGAGCCTTCCAGGTCGCGCTGGATCAGGCGCGCGGCACGCAGATGCAGAACCTGGCCCAGCTTGAAAACGCGCGGCGCGACCTGCAGCGCTACCAGGCCCTGTTCAAGCAGGACTCCATTGCCAAGCAGCAGGTGGATACGCAGGCCGCGCTGGTGCGCCAATACGAAGGCACCGTCAAGAGCGACCAGGCCAATGTCGACAACGCCAAGCTGCAACTGGACTATGCCCGCATCACCGCGCCCATCAGCGGCCGGCTGGGCTTGCGCCAGGTTGACCGGGGCAACCTGGTGTCCAGTTCGGACACCAACGGGCTCGTCGTCATCACCCAGACACAGCCGATCTCCGTCGTCTTCACCTTGCCCGAAACCCAGCTACCCGAAGTGCGCGGTGAAATCGCCGCCGGCCGCACCCTGCCGGTTGACGCCTATGACCGCGCCGACACCCGCCGCATCGCCACCGGCGTGCTGGAAACGCTGGACAACCAGATTGACGTCACCACCGGCACCTTGAAGCTGAAAGCCAAGTTTGAAAACGCCGACGACGCGCTGTTTCCGAACCAGTTCGTCAACGTGCGCCTGCACGTGCTGACGCGCAAGGACGTCACCGCCATTCCCACCGCCGCCGTGCAGCAAGGCTCGGCCGGCGCCTTTGTCTTCCTGGTGCAGCAAGACGACACCATCGTCGTGCGCCCGGTGAAGCTGGGCGCCATCAACAACGGCATGGTGGCCGTGAACGAAGGGCTGCAACCGGGCGACCGCGTGGTGACCGAAGGCACCGACCGCCTGCGCGCCGGCGCCAAGGTTGAAATCGTGGGCGGCGCCGAAGTCATTCCCGCCACCCGCGACAAGACGCTGGGCGCGGGTGCGCCGGCCGGCACCACGCCGCCGTCGAAATAAGCCGAGCCCATCGTGAGTCCGTCGCGCCTGTTCATTCTGCGTCCCGTGGCCACCACGCTGGCGATGGTGGCCATCCTGATCGCGGGTTTCATCGCCTACCGGCTCTTGCCCGTGTCGGCGCTGCCCGAGGTGGACTACCCGACGATCCAGGTGGTGACGCTGTACCCGGGGGCCAGCCCTGACGTCATGACGTCCCTGGTGACGTCCCCGCTGGAACGGCAGTTTGGGCAGATGCCCGGCCTGAACCAGATGTCGTCCACCAGTTCAGGCGGCGCGTCGGTCATCACCATGCAGTTCAACCTGACGCTGCCGCTGGACGTGGCCGAGCAGCAGGTGCAGGCCGCCATCAACGCGGCGTCCAACCTGCTGCCCAGCGACCTGCCGGTGCCGCCCACCTACAACAAGGTGAACCCGGCCGACGCCGCCGTGCTGACGCTGGCCATCACGTCGCCCACCATGCCCTTGCCGCAGGTGCGCGACCTGGTCGACACGCGCGTCGCGCAAAAGTTGTCGCAGATTCCGGGCGTGGGCCTGGTCAGCGTGGCGGGCGGGCAGCGTCCGGCCGTGCGCGTGCAGGTCAACCCGCAGGCGCTGGCCGCCAATGGCCTGGCGCTGTCGGACCTGCGCACCGCCATCGTGGGTGCCAACGTCAACCAGCCCAAGGGCAACCTGGACGGCCCGCTGCGGTCCACCACCATCAACGCCAACGATCAGTTGAAGTCGCCCACTGACTACAACGACCTGATCATCGCCTACAAGAACAACGCGCCGCTGCGCCTGTCCGACGTGGCGCGCGCGGTCGAGGGCGCCGAAGACACGCGCCAGGCCGCCTGGGTCGGCGACAAGCCCGCCATCCTCTTGAACATCCAGCGTCAGCCGGGCGCCAACGTGATCGACGTGGTCAACCGCATCCAGACGCTGTTGCCGCAGTTGCGCGCCGCCTTGCCCGCCACGCTGGACGTGACCGTGGTGTCCGACCGCACGCAGACCATTCGCGATTCCGTTGAAGACGTGAAGTTTGAAATGCTTCTGGCAGTCGGGCTGGTGGTGATGGTGACCTTTGTGTTCCTGCGCAGCCTGACCGCCACGCTGATCCCCAGCGTCGTGGTGCCGCTGTCGCTGGTGGGCACGTTCGGCGTCATGTACCTGGCCGGCTTCTCCATCAACAACCTGACCTTGATGGCGCTGACGATCGCCACCGGCTTCGTGGTGGACGACGCCATCGTCATGATCGAGAACATCGCGCGCCACCTTGAAGAAGGCGAAACGCCGATGCAGGCCGCGTTGAAGGGCGCCTCGCAGATCGGTTTCACGCTGATCTCGCTGACCTTCTCGCTGATCGCCGTGCTGATTCCGCTGTTGTTCA
Source organism: Achromobacter sp. JUb104 (assembly GCF_024806975.1). Classification (NCBI taxonomy): domain Bacteria; kingdom Pseudomonadati; phylum Pseudomonadota; class Betaproteobacteria; order Burkholderiales; family Alcaligenaceae; genus Achromobacter; species Achromobacter sp. JUb104. Next base: position 3,310 of record NZ_JANUEY010000005.1, read on the forward strand.
TGACGGAAGTCGTGGGCCGCTTGTTCCGGGAATTCGCCATCACGCTGGCGGTATCCATCCTGATATCGCTGGTGGTGTCATTGACCCTGACGCCGATGATGTGCGCGCGCCTGCTGCGCGCCGAATCCGAACAGAAGCACGGGCGTTTTCATACCGCCACCGGCAACTTCATCGACCGCGTCATCGCCGGCTACGACCGCATGCTGCAAGTGGTGCTGCGGCATCAGACGCTGACCCTGTTCGTGGCGCTGGGCACCTTCGCACTCACGGTGGTGCTGTACCTGATGGTGCCCAAGGGCTTTTTCCCGCAGCAGGACACCGGCCTGATCCAGGCCATTACGCAAGGCCCGCAATCCATCTCGTTCCCCGCCATGGCCGAACGCCAGCAGGCCGCGGCGCGCCTGGTGCTGGAAGACCCGGACGTGCAGGCCGTGTCCTCGTTCATCGGGGTCGATGGCAGCAACGCCACGCTAAGCGCCGGGCGCATGCAGATTGCGCTGAAGCCGCAGGCCGAACGCAACGGCGACCTGGCTACCGTGATGGCGCGCTTGCAGGAATCATTAAGCAAGCAGGATGGGCTGACCGTCTACATGCAGCCCGTGCAAGACCTGACCATTGAAGACCGCGTCAGCCGCACGCAATACCAGATGACGCTGTCCAACCCGGACTTGAAGGTGTTGAGCGAATGGACGCCCAAGCTGGTGGACCGCCTGCGCCAGGTGCCGGGCTTGAAAGACGTGACCGATGACCTGCAAGACGACGGCCTGCAAACCTGGGTCGAGATTGATCGTGACGCGGCATCCCGCTTGGGCATCACCGCCGCCGTCATCGACGAGGCGCTTTACGACGCCTTCGGCCAGCGGTTGATCTCCACGATTTTCACGCAGTCCAACCAGTACCGCGTGGTGCTGGAAGTGCAGCCGCAGTTTCAGATGAACCCCGCCGCGCTGGGCCAGATCCATGTGCCCACCTCGGCCGGCACGCAGGTGCCCTTGTCGTCGGTGGCGCATATTTCCGAAGGCAAGACCGTGCTGGCGGTGAACCGCCTGGACCAGTTCCCGATGGTGACCGTGTCGTTCAACCTGGCCCCGGGCGCATCGCTGTCCAACGCGGTGGAAGCCATCACCGCCGCCGAGGCCGAGATCGGTATGCCGGCCAGCGTTGAAACCCGTTTCCAGGGCGCGGCGCTGGCGTTCCAGAATTCCCTGACCAGCACGCTGTGGCTGATCCTGGCCGCCGTGATCACCATGTACATCGTGCTTGGCGTGCTGTACGAAAGCTACATCCACCCCATCACCATCCTGTCGACCTTGCCGTCCGCCGGCGTGGGCGCCTTGCTGGCCTTGCTGATCAGCGGCACCGAGCTGGACATGATCGGCATCATCGGCATCATCCTCTTGATCGGCATCGTGAAAAAGAACGCCATCATGATGATCGACTTCGCGCTGGACGCCGAACGCAAGCGGGGCTTGAGCCCGCGCGCGGCCATCCACGAAGCGGCGCTGCTGCGCTTTCGGCCCATCTTGATGACGACGCTGGCCGCCTTGTTCGGCGCCTTGCCGCTGATGCTGTCTACCGGCACGGGGGCGGAACTGCGCCAGCCGCTGGGCCTGGTCATGGTGGGCGGCCTGTTGCTTAGCCAGGTGCTCACGCTCTTCACCACGCCGGTCATCTACCTGATGTTCGACCGCCTGTCGCGCCGCTGGCGTGGCGTGCGCGAGCCGGCGGCCGGGGATGCGTCATGATTCTGTCGGCGCCTTTCATCATGCGGCCGGTAGCGACCACGCTGCTTAGCCTGGCGGTGGTGATGGCGGGCTTGCTGGCGTTCTTCCTGCTGCCGGTGGCGCCCCTGCCGCAGGTGGATATCCCCACGATTTCCGTGTCGGCCAGCCTGCCCGGCGCCAGCCCCGAGACCATGGCGTCCAGCGTGGCCACGCCGCTTGAACGGTCGCTGGGCAGCATTGCCGGCGTGACCGAGATGACGTCGCGCAGCTCGCAGGGTTCCACGCGCATCACCTTGCAATTCGATCTGTCGCGCGACATCAACGGCGCCGCGCGCGACGTGCAGGCCGCCATCAACGCGGCGCGCTCGCTCTTGCCAACCAGCTTGCGCAGCAACCCCACTTATCACAAGTCCAACCCGTCGGACGCGCCCATCATGACCTTGGCGCTGACGTCCGACACGCTGAGCCAGGGCCAGCTGTACGACATTGCCTCCACCATCGTGGCGCAGAAGCTGGCGCAGGTGGACGGGGTGGGCGAGGTCACGGTGGGCGGCAGTTCGCTGCCGGCCGTGCGCGTGACCGTGCTGCCCGGCGCGCTGGCCAACCAGGGCGTGTCGCTGGACCAATTGCGAACCACGCTGGCCAACGCCAACGCCAACCGCCCCAAGGGCGTGCTGGAAAACGACCGCTACCACTGGCAGATCATGGTCAGCGACCAGCTTAGCCGCGCCGAGCAGTACCGGCCGCTGATCGTCGCCTGGAAAGACGGCGCGCCGGTGCGCGTGTCGGACGTGGCCAAGGTGGAAGATTCCGTCGAAGACCTCTACCAGACCGGCTTCTACAACGATCGCAAGGCCATCCTGATGATTGTGCGGCGCCAGGCCGACGCCAACATCATCGAAGCCGTCGACGCCGTGCGCGCGCAACTGCCCGTGTTGCAGGCGCTGATGCCGGCGGATGTGAACATGACGGTGGCGCAAGACCGCACGCCCAGCATTCGCGCGTCGCTGCACGAAGCCGAGCTGACGCTGATCATCGCCGTGGGCCTGGTGGTGCTGGTGGTACTGCTGTTCCTGCGGCGCTGGCGCGCGGCCATCATCCCCAGCGTGGCGGTGCCGGTATCGCTGATCGGCACGTTCTGCATCATGTATATGTGCGGCTTCACGTTGAACACGATTTCGCTGATGGCGTTGATTGTGGCCACGGGCTTTGTGGTGGACGACGCCATCGTGGTGCTGGAAAACATCATGCGGCACGTGGAAAACGGCATGTCGCCGATGCGGGCGGCGCTGCGCGGCTCGCGCGAGGTGGGCTTCACCGTGCTGTCCATGAGCCTGTCGCTGGTGGCGGTGTTCATTCCGATCTTGCTGATGGGCGGCGTGGTCGGCCGCCTGTTCCGCGAATTCGCCGTGACCTTGTCGGCCGCCATCATGGTGTCGCTGGTGGTGTCGCTGACCTTGACCCCGATGATGTGCGCGCGGCTGTTGCGCCCCGAACCGCAAGACGCCAAGCCGCCCGGCCGCCTGGCGCGCTGGTCCGAACGCGGCTTCGAGTCCATGCTGAACGGCTACCGCCGCAGCTTGAGCTGGGCTTTGGCGCATGGCCGGTTGATGATGCTGACGCTGGCCGTGGCGGTGGGACTGAACGTGTACCTGTACATGGCGGTGCCCAAGGGATTTTTCCCGCAACAGGACACGGGCCAACTGCTGGGCTTTTTCCGGGTGGACCAGGGCACGTCGTTCCAGGCCACGGTGCCCAAGCTGGATGCGCTGCGCAAGGTGGTGCTGGCGGACCCGGCGGTGCAAAGCATGACAGGCTACGCGGGCGGGCGCGGCGGCAGCAACAGCAGCTTCATGCAGATCCAGCTTAAGCCCCTGGAAGAGCGCAAGGTGTCGGCCGACGACGTCATCAACCGGCTGCGCGGCAAGTTGCAGAACATGCCGGGGGCGCGCATGTTCCTGGTGTCGCAGCAAGACATCCGCATCGGCGGGCGCCAAAGCCAGGGGTCTTACGACTACACGTTGATGTCCGGCGACCTGCAACTGCTGCGCACCTGGATGCCCAAGGTGCAGCAGGCCATGGCCAAGATTCCCGAGATCACCGACGTGGATACCGATGTCGAGGACAAGGGTCGCCAGATTGACCTGGTGATCGACCGCGAGGCCGCGACCCGGCTGGGCGTCAGCATGTCCACGATATCCACCGTGCTGAACAACTCGTTCAGCCAGCGCCAGGTGTCGGTCATGTACGGCCCGCTGAATCAGTACCACGTGGTGCTGGGCCTGGAACCGAGGTTTGCCGAAGACATTGAATCGCTCAAGCAGGTTGAAGTGATTACGTCGACCGGCGCGCGCGTGCCGCTGCTGGCTTTTGCCCGGCTTGAAAATTCCAACGCGCCGCTCAGCGTGCAGCATCAGGGCCTGTTCGTGGCGGATACGGTGTCGTTCAGCCTGGCGCCCGGCGTGTCGCTGGGGCAGGCCACGGCCGCCATCGACGCGGCGGTGGCGCGCATCGGTTTGCCGTCGGACCAGATCCAGGCCGGCTTCCAGGGCACGGCGGCGGCCTTGCAGCAGACCTTGTCGCAACAACCCTGGTTGATCCTGGCGGCGCTGGTCACCATGTACATCGTGCTGGGCATTCTGTACGAAAGCTTTGTGCATCCACTGACGATCCTGTCGACGCTGCCATCGGCCGGGTTGGGCGCGCTGCTGGCGCTGCTGCTGGTGCGCCATGACTTCACCTTGATCGCGCTGATCGGCGTGTTCCTGTTGATCGGCATCGTGAAAAAGAACGCGATCATGATGGTGGACTTTGCGCTGGAAGCTCAGCGGGTGCAGGGCATGGCGCCGCGCGAGGCCATCTTCCAGGCCTGCCTGACGCGGTTTCGTCCGATCATGATGACGACCATGGCCGCCATCTTCGGCGCGCTGCCGCTGGTGCTGGCCACCGGCGCCGGTGTCGAGATGCGCCAGCCGCTGGGCATTACCATCGTGGGCGGCCTGGTGCTCAGCCAGATCCTGACGCTGTACACCACGCCCGTGGTTTATCTCTACCTGGACCGATTTCGCCTGTGGGCCGCGCGCGGGCGCGGCCGGCGCAAAGACGCCTCTGCTTCCATAGAACCTACATGATCCGACCCAAGCCGCTTGTCTTCACCCGTTTTCCTCGCAGCGCCATCACGTTGGCGCTGTGCGCGCTGCTGGGCGCCTGCGCGGTGGGCCCCGACTACCAACGCCCCGAACTGGATGTGGGCGCGTCCTACAAGGAAGCCCAGGGCCAGCAGCAGGTAGAAGGCTGGAAGCCGGCCCAGCCGCGCGACGAGGCGGACCGTGGCAAATGGTGGCTGGTGTACGGGGACGACACGCTGAACACGCTGGTGGAACGGCTGGATACGTCGAACCAGACCATCGCCCAGGCCGAAGCCAATTACCGTCAGGCGCTGGGCCTGGTGCGGGCCGCGCGCGCCGGCTTCTACCCCACCGTGGGCGCCAGCGCGGGCGCATCGCGCGCGGGCGTCGGCAACGGGTCATCGTCGTCGTCGTCCAACGGCAGCAACGTGTCCAACCAGTATTCCGTGACCGGCAGCGTCAGTTGGGAAGTGGACGTGTGGGGCCGCGTGCGCCGCAGCACCGAATCGTCCGAGGCCAGCGCGGCCGCCAGCCTGGCGGACCTGGGCGCCACCCGCCTGAGCGCGCAGGCGGCGCTGGTGCAAACCTATTTCCAGTTGCGTGTGCTGGACGAACAGAAGCGCTTGCTGGACGCCACGGTGGCGGCCTATGAACGGTCGTTGAAGCTGACGCAGAACCGCTACGAAGTCGGCGTGGCGGGGCAGGCCGATGTGGCGGTGGCGCGCACGCAGGTGGAAAGCACGCGCGCCCAGTCCATTGACCTGGACTGGCAGCGCGGCCAGTACGAGCACGCCATTGCGGTACTGATGGGCCAGGCGCCATCGCAATTCAGCTTGGCGCCCGCTGTCTTCACCTTGCAGTTGCCACAGATTCCGGTGGGTCTGCCGTCCGAGCTGCTTGAGCGCCGTCCGGACATCGCCGCGGCCGAGCGCCGCGCGGCAGCCGCCAACGCGCAGATTGGCGTGGCGCAAGCCGCATGGTTCCCGTCGCTGATCCTGTCCGCCGACGGCGGTTTTCGCAACGGCCAATTCGCGGACCTGTTGACCGCGCCCGCGCGCTTCTGGTCCCTGGGGCCGGCGCTGGCGCTAACGATCTTCGATGGCGGCGCGCGCGCCGCGCAAGTGGAACAGGCACGCGCTTCTTACGATTCGCAGGCCGCCGCCTACCGCCAGGCGGCGTTGGTGGGGCTGCGCGAAGTCGAAGACTATCTGATCCAGCTCCGGGTCATGGAACAAGAACAGATCGTGCAGCGCCGCGCGCTGGAGTCCGCGCGTGAATCGCTGCGCCTTATTCAGAACCAGTACCAGGCCGGGCTGGTGGACTATCTGAGCGTGGCGGTGGTGGACGCCACCGCGCTCAATAGCGAACGCAATGCGCTAAGCCTGTTGGGCACGCGGCTGGTGGCCAGCGTGAACCTGATCGTTGCCCTGGGTGGCGGCTGGGAGGTGGCATCCCAGGAAGCCCAGGTAACCCAGGGTGGCCAAGGAGCTCAGCAGCCCCCGGTGTCCCAGGAAACGCAGGAATCGCAGGTGTCCCAACAGCCCTCGGTGGCGCAAGGATCCTAGGCAATTCCTGAGGCTAGGGATTACGCCTAATTCTCTTTGCTGTCGTTGACAAGCGTTCGGCGCCGGTTCTTAATGCGGGAAAAGTGACCGCATGGTCACTTTCGCTGTGCATGACGTCATGCTGCACCGACGCCGACTTCCGTTTGATCACACGAACACAATCATTCGAAGGGGAAAGAGGATGGGCTGGTCATTTCAATGGCGGACCGCCGCCAGTGCCGGGCGCTGGGCAGGCAAGGCGACTTCTGCCGTGGCAGCCGCCACACTGGTGTTTTCCGCGGCCGCATCCGCACAGACTTGGCCCACGCGGCCCATCACCCTGATCGTGCCGTTTCCAGCGGGCGGCACCACTGACCTCTTCGCGCGGACCATCGCGCAGCACATGGCGCCCACGCTGGGCCAGTCCATCGTGGTTGAAAACAAGCCGGGCGCGGCGGGCAACCTGGGCGTAGCCGCCGCAACGCGCGCCGCGCCGGATGGCTACACGATTGTGCTTGGGTCCATCGGCACGCAGACGGTCAACCAGTATCTGTACAGCAACATCGGCTTCAACCCGGCCACCGACCTGGTGCCGCTGGGCATCATCGCGTCCACGCCCAACGTGATGGCGGTGGCCGCCACGTCGCCATGGCGCAATCTGGATGACGTGATGAAGGCGGTGAAGAAGGACCCGGGCAAGTATTCCTATGCGTCGCCCGGCATCGGCTCATCGGTGCATTTGACGGGCGCCTACTTTGAATCGCTGGCGGGCTTGCAGATGCTGCACGTGCCGTTCAAGGGATCATCGGCCGCCATACCCGCCGTGATCGGCGGCCAGGTCGACATCCTGATGGACAACCTGCCCAGTTCCATGGCGGCCATGAAACCGGGCGGACGCTTGCGCGGCATTGCCGTAACGTCGGCCGAACGCAGCCCCGCCGCGCCCGACCTGCCGACGATGGCGGAAGCGGGCTTGCCCGGCTTCGAGGTCACCGCCTGGTCCGGCCTGTACGCGCCGCGCGGCACGCCCGCGCCGGTGGTCGACAAGCTGATCGCCGCCATGAAGCAGGCCTTGAAAGCGCCCGAGCTACAGCAATCGCTGGCGCAAGGCGGCGCCACGCCGGGCAATGTCTTTGGTGCAGACTTGGCTGCGTTTGAAGAGAAGGAACGCGGCAAGTGGAGCAAGCTGATCCAAAGCCGCGGCATCAAGGCGGATTGATCGCACGAGCGTAGGCGGGGCTATTCGCCGCCTGTGCCAGCGCCAGCGCTTACGTCAGCGCCTACGTGTGCCAACGGCAACGTCTACGTCAGCGCCAGCGCCAGTACCAGCCCCTACTTCAGCGCGAAGGCGGACGGGTCCACGGCGGGGTCGCGGCCCCGCATCAAATCCGCCAACACGCGCGCGCTGCCCAGGGCCAGCGTAAAACCCAGGCCGCCATGGCCCGTGTTCAGCCACAGATTGCGGTACGGCGTGGCGCCGATCAGCGGCTTGCCGTCGGGCCGCGCCGGCCGCAGCCCCGCCCAGGCGCTTGGCGCACCCTTGGGCTTCAAGCCAGGAAAGAATTGCGCCACGTCGCGCTCCAGGCTGCGCACGCGCTGCGGGTCGACGCCCGCGCCGCCCGTGCCAATGTCCACCATGCCCGCCACGCGCAGCCGCTGGCCCAGCCGCGCATAGACCACCTTGCGCCGGATATCGCTGATGCTGGCGGTGGGCGCCACGCTGTCCGGCGTCAGCGTGTAGGTGAGGCTGTAGCCCTTTAACGGATAGATGCCCAGGTTCAAGCCCAGCGGGCGCGCCAGCGCTTGCGCGCCCATGCCGCTGGCCAGCACGAAATGGTCGGCTTCCAGATCGCCGGCGGATGTGGCGGCGCCCATGACGCGGCCGTGTTCCCGGCGCAGCGTGTCGACCCGCGTGTTGAAGTGAAAGCGCACGGGGTCGGGCGCGGCGCGCAGGATGCGTTCCAGCTCGGTGCACAGTCGCTGGCAATCGCCGGCGTCTTCGGTGGGGGTGTAGAGCGCGCCCTGGATGCTTGCCCCGATGCCGGCCAGTGCGGGTTCCATCTCAAGGCAGGCGCGCGTGTTCATCACCTGTTGCTCGCAGCCCAGGTCGGCCAGGTAGTCGCGTTGCGCAAGGGCCTGTCGATAGGCGTCGGCGTCTTGGTAGACCAGCAGTTTTCCTGCGCTGGCAAAGTCGAAGTCGGGCTGTTCGTCACGCACCAGCGTGTGCACGCACAAGCGGCTGTACATGCCCAAGGCCAACAGTTCGCGCGTTGTCTCGCGATTCTTGGCGCGTGTGCAGGCGCGTAGAAACGCCAGGCTCCAGCGCCATTGATCGGGATCCAGCCGGGGGCGAAAGCGCAGCGGTGCGTCCTGGGCCAGCAGCCAGGACGGCAGCTTGGGCAGCACGGCGGGGTCAGCCAAGGGGGCGACAAAGCTATAACTCAGTTGCGCGCCGTTGGCCATGCTGGTGGCCTGGCCGGGGCCGGACCCCGCGTCCACGACCGTCACGCGATGGCCCTCGCGATGCAGGAAGTAGGCGGTGGCCATGCCGACCACCCCCGCGCCGATGACAACGATGTGCATGATGCTCCAGGAAAGCCGCCGCGCGCCGAGCGCGCGGCGTTCAGGGTTGCTATTTGCTATTTGCTATTTGCTATTTGCCTTTTGCTATTCGCTTTAAGTAGCGCTCGCGTTACAGGCCGCCCAAGCCGGTGTTTCGAAGCCGGGGGCGGCGCGCTCGTCGCCGCGCAGCAGGCGGCCCGGGCGGGCGCCCGTGGGCGCGCCGCCTTCTTCGACCACTTGGCCATTGACCAGCACCGCGTGGATGCCGGTGGACGGCAGCGTCGGTTCGGCAAAGCTGGCCAGGTCGGCGACGGTGGCGGCGTCGAACACCACCACGTCGGCATAACAGCCGGCGCGCAATACGCCCCGATCCTTCAAGCCGAATTGCGCGGCGGTCAGGCTCGTCATGCGGCGCACGGCTTCTTCCAGGCCCAGCACGCGCATCTCGCGCACATAGCGCGCCAGCACGCGCGAAAACGCGCCCCACAAGCGCGGGTGCGGGCGTTGGTCATGCGGCAGGCCGTCCGACCCGATCATGACGCTGCCATGCCCGATGACCCGCTTGACGTCGGCTTCGTCCATCGAAAAATAAATGGCGCCGCCCGGCGACAGTTCTTCGGCCAGGCGGGTTGGGTCCTTGCCTTCGCGCGCGGCCAGTTCGCGCAGGTCCACGCCCTGGATTTCCGGGCGCGTCTGCGACCACGTGACGATGATTTTTTCGCCGGCCGCCACGCGGCGTGGTTCCAGAATGGTGGACGACGCCGCGTAGGGGTAGACGTCCATGCCCAGCGGCTGGTCGGCGCGCACGCGGTCGAACAGCGCCAGCGTTTGCGCGGTGCGTCCGTGGTTGTGCTTGCCGGTGACCTTGTGGTGCGACAGGATGGCCGGCACGTCGGCCGCGCGGCCAATCAGGAAAGCTTCTTCCATGGCGTCGCAAACGTGGTCGGCTTCGTCGCGCAGGTGGGTGGTGTACAGGCCGCGCCAGGCCGACAAGGACTCGGCCACGCCGATCACTTCCTCGGTGCTGGCGTGCATGGCGGTGGGGTAGTACAGGCCCGTGGACAGGCCGGCGGCACCCGCCGCCATGGCCTCGTCCAGCGCGCGCCGCATGGTGGCGATCTCGCCCTTGTCGGCGGGGCGGTCCAGCCGGTCCATGGCCGATACGCGCAAGCTGGAATGGCCCACCAGCGCCAGGCTGTTGACGGCGGCGGGCGCGGCGGAAAGCGCGTCGGCGTAGTCCTGCATGCGGGCGTAGAGTTCGCCCGTGTGCTTGGCCAGCAGGTTCAGCGGCGGCGGCACCACGTCGCCCGGCGCGCGCACCGGTGCCAGGCTGATGCCGCAGTTGCCGGTGACCACGGTGGTGATGCCCTGGCTGACTTTAGGCCGCATCAGCGGCGTGCCCAGCAACGCGCGGTCATCGTGGGTATGGCAATCAATAAAGCCCGGCGACACCACCTTGCCGGTGGCATCCAGGCGGCGCCGCGCGCGCCATTGCGCGCCGTCGCCGATGGCCGCGATGCGCTCGCCCTGGATGGCGATGTCGGCGCGGCGGGCGGGGCCGCCCAGGCCGTCGGCGACCTGGCCGCCGATGATGATGATGTCGTATTCCTGCGGGGCGGGATGCGCGGGCATGTAGGGCTCAGGTTGGGGGATCGGCGGCCGGCGGTTTGCCGCGCCGCGCTTCCAGGTGGGCAAGGGATTCGGTATTCAAGGGGTCTGGCAAGCCACGGGCCACCAGATGTTCCAGCGCGGCGCTGATCCGCTCCCACCCTTCGGGCGTGCGCAGCGGCACGCCCAGGAAATGGGATTCGGTCTTGGAGCGCAGCATCAGGTACAGCACGCCCGCCAACATCACGCTGACCGTCGCGGGCATGTCCAGGTTGGGCGCCAGGCCGTCCAGGCGGTCGATGAAGCCGCGCGCCGCGCGTTCGCGCCGTTCGGCCAACGGCGCGGACACCTCGTTGCGTTCGATCAATTCCCAGCGGCGCACTTCGCGCAGGGTTTCATTGCCGGCCAGCGCATCGATCTGCGCGCGCAGCATGGACAGCACCAGTTCCGCGGGCGTGCGCTGGCTGGATTCATCTTCGGCCAGCAGGCCGGGGTTGCGTGTCCAGAAATCCTGCTCCTGCATCCAGGCCAGCATCAGGCCGGGCATGCCGTCGAAGTAGCGGTAGATAAGTTCTTTGCTGACCCCCGCGCGTTTGGCGATGGCGTTGATGCCCACCCCGCCCATGCCCGTTTCCAGTATCTGGGCTTCCAGCGCTTGCAGGATCAGTCTCTCGGTATTCTCGCGGCGGGACATGGCTTATTCCTTCATGAAGATGAGGAAGCGGGCGGGGTCCGGCACGCCGGTCACTCGCCCGTCAGCCAGGTCGGCAATAAGTTCGCTGACGGTGTGGCCGATTAGCCTTCCATCTTGCCAGACTTCGCTGCCCAGGTAGACCACATTCGCACGCCTTGGCGTACGCGGCAATGAAGGGTCGGATTGCTCGATGGCAAGAATGCGTCCATACCGGTTCACCTGCACACGGTCATGGGTTGCGAAGGTGATCGGCGTTGCGGCAGGCAGGGTCAGGGCGCGGTAGGAAGCGGCCTCACCGGTCAAGGCGCACCAGGCCAGGTCGGCCATGACGTCGGCTAGCGGCGCGCAGGGATAAATGGAGTTGTGCAGCACCGCGACGCGGCAGTCGCCGTTGTCGCGATGGGCCATGCCGTGGTCGGGCCGGCGCGAGACGCGGCGGGTATTGCCCCAGCCCAATTCGCCCGTGGCGGACAGCGCGATCAGGCCCGCGTCGATTTCCGGATGCGCGTGCAGCACGCGCGCGACGGCGTCGGCGGGCGGGGCGCCGTCGGCCATGTTTTGAAGCGCGGCAAGGTTCAGCGCAACGCCATCCGCGCCGGGCCGGTTGGGCAGGCGGTGGCCGGTCACCAACCCTACGCCATCGGCGCCGGGCAGGAACTGCACCAGGGGTTCGGGGCGGTCGGGACCGCTTTCGATCAAGGCCGCGCGCCGCGCGCGTAGCCAGGTCGGCGGCAAGTCCAGCGCGGTAACGCCGCCGCGCTGGCATGACGTGTGATGCACGCGGCCATCGTCATCCATCACGGCGAACACCGCGAAGCCGCCGATGGCGCCATGGCCCATCAATTCGGCCGCCAGCGCCGCCGTGCGCACCGCCGCGCCCGCATCCCGCCCCGCTGCCGCTACGCCTATGGTCATTGGCTAGTCCGTATTGCTCGTCACGGGGTCGACGATGTTCAGGTTGGTGATGAAGCGCTGGAACAGCATGGCCAACGCCAGCGGGGGCAGGGCGGCCAGCATGCTGGCGGCGGCGAACAGGCCCAGGTCGGCGCGAAAGCCCGGCATCAACGGCGACAAACCCAGCAGCGAGGCCGACAAGGTCTGCGCCGACGTGCCGCCCGTCAACACGATGGCGAACAGCAGATCGTTCCAGCCCACCAGGAAGGCGATGATGAAGGCGGCGGCAATGCCCGGCATGGCCATGGGCAAGGTCACGTGGCGCAGCATCTGCCAGCGCGTGCAGCCGTCCATGCGCGCGGCGCGTTCGATCTCGACGGGCAGTGACGCGAAGTAGCCCATCAACACCCACGACAGCAGCGGGATCACGGCGGTCAGGTACACGATCCACAGACCGAACAGGCTGCCCGCCAGGCCGATGGCGGCAAAGAACACGTAGTACGGAATCAGCAAGGCAATCGGCGGCAGCGTGCGCGAGGCCAGCAGCACATACAGCAGCGGACCCTTGAACGGAAATTCAAAGCGCCCCAGCACATAGCCCGCCAGCGTGGCGATGGCCGTGCCGGCGGCGGCGGCCGGCAGCGCCACCAACGCGCTGTTCACAAAGCCCGTCATGATGGCCTTGGTCTGCCCGCCGAAGATAGAGTCCGACGTCGACAGGCCCAGCACGCGCAGATAGTTGTCGAACGTGAATCCGCCCACGTTGTGCGCCACGCCCATGATGATGGCGGACTCGTCCATGAAGGACGCTTTCAGCGTCCAGTACAGCGGGAACAGGCACCAGAACGCAACCAGGGCCACGCCCGCCCCGACCAGCCAGGGGCGCCAGCCTTCACCGGTGACTTTCGCGGCGTCATTGCGCATGGGCGGCTCCTTGGGGGCGCTTCTTGCGGATCAGCATGAAATAGGCGGTGGCTAGCAGCAGCGACAACACGGTCAGCAAAAAGGCCGCCGCCGACGCCAGGCCATACTTCGAGAATTCGAAGTTGTAGCGGAAGATCAGCAAGGGGAGGATCTGCGTGGACGTGCCCGGCCCGCCGCGCGTCAGCGAGAACAACAGGTCAAACTGGCGCACCGCTTCCACCGTCATCACCACCAGCACGATCAGCGTGGTGTGCTTCAAATGCGGCAGCGTGATATGCCGAAAGCGCGACAGCGGCCCCGCGCCATCCACGCGCGCCGCGCGGTACAGGTCGCGCGGAATGGTCTGCAAGGCCGCCAGATAAAAGAAGCTGCCCAGCGGCGCGATATGCCAGACGAACGCCAGCGCCACCCAGAACAGCGCCCAGTCGCTGGACAGCCACACGGTGGCCGCGTTGGCCAGGCCCAGCGGCGCCAGCAGCCCGGTCAGCGCGCCGAAGCTGGGGTTGAGCAAGAACGAGAACACGGTAGCCGTCACTACCTGGGACATCGCCCAGGGCAAGAGCGCCAGGCCACGCACCAGGCCGCGTAGCGGCATCTCTTCGTTCAGCACCAGCGCAATGCCCAGCGCGGCAACGAAGGAACCCACCACGCACATCGCCACAAAGCCCAGGCTGCGCCAGATGGCGTCGATGACGGCGGGGTCGGAAAGCACCTCGCCGTAGAGATCGGTGCCGACGAATTCCTCGGTGCGCAGAATGGCGTTGGTGTCGTGCAGGCTGAGCCAGAACGAATAGCCCAGCGGCACGCCGATGATCAGCGTGTTCAGCGCGTACACCGCCACGATGACGGTCAGCGCAAAGCTCAGGTCAGACATTTCGCGGCCGCCCTGGCGCACGGGGGCGGGGCGGGCGGGCGACAAGCTGGCGGCGCTCACAGACGCTGCTCCTCGCCGCCATGCACGCGTAAACCTTGCGCGTCGAACAGGTACAGGCGCGCGGCGGGCAGCGCCAGCGCAATGGGCGCGCCCACCTCGTAACGGCGTTCGGGCGGCAGGCGCGCGCGCAGTCGCGGGCCGTCTTCGCCGCCGACGCATACGTCCACGAATTGATCGGGCCCCACGGGTTCCACGGCCCACACGCTGCCTTGCAGCAGCAAGCCGTCGCCCGCCAGCGGCGCGGGCGCCATGGCTTCGGGCCGGATGCCCAGCGTGGCGGCGCTGCCCTCGGGCAGCATGCGCGCGGCCGGGTGCAAGGCGGGCGGCAGCACGTACACGGTGCCGGCGGCGTGCAAGGCAGGCACGCCGTCCTGCGCGTGCAGCGTGCCGCGCAGGAAGTTCATGCCGGGGTTGCCGATGAAGTCGGCCACTTCCATGTTGGCGGGGCGGCGGTAGATGGTGTCGGGGTCGGCGAATTGCAGCAGGTTGCCGCCCGACATCACCGCGATGCGGTCGGCCAGCGTCATGGCTTCAACCTGGTCGTGCGTGACGTAGATGAAGGTGGCTTGCAGCGTGCGGTGCAGGCGCTTGAGTTCCACCCGCATGTCGGTGCGCAGCTTGGCGTCCAGGCTGGACAGCGGTTCGTCGAACAGGAACAGGTCGGGGTTGCGCACCACCGCGCGGCCGATCGCCACGCGCTGGCGCTGCCCGCCCGACAATTGATAGGGCTTGCGGTCCAGCATGGATTCCACGCGCAGCAGGCTGGCCGCCTGGTCCACGCGGGCGCGCACGTCGGCCGTCGGCATCTTCTGCATGCGCAGCGGAAAGCCGATGTTCTCGCGCACGGTCATGTGCGGGTACAGCGCGATGCTCTGGAACACCATGGCCACGTTGCGCCGATGCGGCGGCACCTGGTCCACGCGCCGGTCGGCAATACGGATCTCGCCGCCGGTGGGCGTGTCCAGCCCCGCGATCATGTTCAGCGTGGTGGTCTTGCCGCAGCCCGACGGCCCCAGCAGCACCACGAATTCGCCGTCGCGGATGTCCAGGTCCAGCGAGCGCACGGCCTGGAAGTGGGAATAGGCCTTCTGGATGCCTTGCAGTGTGACGCTGGCCATATCAGCTCCGCTTCAGGATCTTGGCGTACTTCTTGTACAGCGCATCCCAACGGGCGCGCAGCTCGGTGGCCACCTGCGCGGGCGTCTTCGAGCCCTTGATCAGCAGGTCCTGCGCAATCATCTCGTGCATGGCGGTGTCCCATTCCTGATACCAGGGCGCCTTCAGGATGTGCGCGGCAACCGCTTTCTCGCGGCCCTGGAAGAGCCACTGATAGACCTGTTCCGCTTGCGGCGGGTACATCCACTTCATGATGGCGGCGCGGCTGTCCGGGTCGCGGTAGAGCTCGGGGAAGGGCACTTCCAGGTTGGCCTTGGCGATCCAGTTCTTGTGCGTGGTGAGCTGGCCGTCCTTGTCGCGATACCCGAAGTACTTCATCAGTTCCCACAGCGCGGCCTGCTCGGCGTCGCTGCGCTTGCGGGTCGACATGCACAGCAGCGCGTGGCCCACCAGCACGGTGTCGTGCGTGGCGCCGGGCACCACTGGGTTGTAGCTGGAATACGCGGCAATCTGGCTCTTGGCGGGGTCGTTGTAGTTGAAGCTGTAGTAGTCGATGTTCAGGTGGAAGGCGTGTTGGCCCTTCATCCACGAGCTGGACGTTTCGGTGCCCGACCACGTCAGCACGGCGCGTTGCACCAGTTCGTCGTCCCACCAGCGCTTCCAGTCCGTCAGCACTTTCACAAGCGGCGTGTCGGCGTTGAAGGTGGCGCGCAACTCGTCGTCCACAAAGCGTTCGCCTTCGGCAAAGCACTGCGCGATCAAGGCCCAGGGCAGGCCGGTCCAGGCGTTGTACCAGGGCATCAGCAAGGGATGTTCGGACAGGCCCTTCTTCTTGATTTCACGGGCCTGCTTTTCGACGGTGGCCCAGTCCTGCGGGTAGTCGGCGGCATTGGCGGTGCCTTGAAACCCTGCTTCGCCCAGCATCTTTTCGTTGCGGAACAGCGCGAAGGGGCCGCCGTTGTAATAGGTCAGGCCCAGGGTGCGGCCGTCGGTGGCGTGGGCGTCGTCAACAATGCCGGGGAACATCTGCTTCTGGATGTCGGCCAGGCCGGGCATGTCGTCAATGGGTCGGATCCAGCCCGCCGCGTACCAGCGCGACGCCTGGCCGCGCTGCGCGTAGAACATGTCCAGCCGCGCCTTGGCGGCCAACTGGGTTTCGAGCACGGCGGCGTAGTCGCCGGGGATGGGAGAAAGATTGACCGGCACGCCGCTTTCCTGCGTGAAGCGCGTGGCGCCCTGCTGCACGATTTCGCTGCCCCAGGGCCAGAAGGCGAAGGTGAGGGGCGAGACGGCTTGGGCTTGCGCCAAACCCGGCAACGGCCAGCCCGTGGCCGCCAGCCCGGCCGCGCCGGCCAACCCTGCGGCGCCGCGCAAGAGGAAGTCGCGGCGGGCCGGATTGGCATCGCCTTCAAAGGGGGAACGCTGGGGCATGCTGGACTTCCTTGTTGTGGGAACGACGACAAAGAGAGGGTGCAGCGACTGCGAGAAAGACATAATGTGACTACGTGGTCACATTAAGGATTCCAAGATATTGCTTTCGGCCAGAGGGCAGCAAGGGGGGAGTTTCCCTAGGGGATCAGTGCGGTGATGGCGGCAATGCAGCCGCAGGGCAAGGGATAGGCAAGCGAAGGACAAGCGCAACGCAACCAAGCGCAATCGAAGCGCAATCGGAACGTGGCCGTAACGCAATCGAAGGGCAACCGGAACGTGGCCGTAACGCAATCGAAGGGCAACCGGAATGTAAAAACGCCGCGCCGTGGCAAGCACGGAACGCGGCGTCTTGATGCAGCCGACAGACGATAAGGTGCGTGTCAGATCACGCCACGAATGCCGGCGATGCCGTGCGCGCCATGGCGCAGCGCCTGCGACACGGTCGTGGTCGATTGGCCGCCCAACGCGAACACGGGGATGCCCGCATCACGGTTGCCGGCAACAAAGCCATCCCAGCCCAGCGTGGCCGCGCCGGGGTGGCTGGGCGTGTCCAGCACCGGGCCCAGCACCGCGAAGTCGGCGCCGAGTTCGCGAGCGTGCACCACCTGCGCGTTATCGTGCGCGGACACGCCGACGAGCGCGCCCGCCGGCAGTTCGGGCCGCGCGTGCAGGCGGGCCGCATCCGCCGTGCGCAAGTGAACGCCGTCGGCTTCCTTCCACCAGGCGGCGGGGTGTGCGCTATTGACGAGCACGCGCGCACCAGCGGCGCGGCAACGCTTGATGACCTGCTGCAAGACCTCGTGCAGCGAGCTTGCGTTCGCGCCGTCCGGCCATTGCGGCTCACGAAACTGCACCAGCTTCACACCGCGCGCCAGTGCCGCGTCCAGACGGCCCAGGAACGCTGCCACGCCCGCGCGCGAGCCGATAGAACTGATGCCGTAGGTGGTGGGCAGTTGCAGCCAGCGCAACGGGGGCAGGGTGGCGGGCAAGAGATCGCCGACGGATGCTGCGTGGGCGGGGTCCACCCATTCCAGGCGCTGGTTCTCAAGCCCTTGCGGCTCGCCTTCCCACGCGGTCACGTGGCAGAACGCCAGGCGCACCGTGGTGTGCGGATACACGTGCACATAGGTCACCCACGGCCGCGACTGTGTCACGCGGATGCCCAGCTCTTCTTGCAGTTCGCGGGCCAGCGCTTCCAGCACGGTTTCACCCGGCTCCAGTTTGCCGCCCGGCAATTCCCACCAGCCCGACCACGGCTTGCCTTCGGGCCGCTGGCCCAGCAGCAGCATGCCGTCGGGGCGCAGGATCAAACCGGCGGCAACGTCAACGATCTTCTCAGACATGGCGGGCCGCCCAATCGCGCGCGAATTGATAAGCCACTCGGCCCGAACGCGAGCCGCGTTCGATGGTCCATTGCAGCGCCTCGGTGCGCGACGGCTCGATATGCGCCTCGGGGCAACCCAGCTCGCGCAGCCAGTGGTAGACGATGTCCAGGTAGTCGTCCTGCTTGAAGGGGTAGAACGACAGCCACAGGCCGAAGCGTTCCGACAGCGAGATTTTTTCCTCGACGGTTTCGCCAGGGTGGATTTCGCCATCGGGCTGGTGCTTGGCTTGCAGGTTTTCGCTCATGTATTCCGGCATCAGGTGGCGCCGGTTGGACGTGGCGTAGATCAGCACGTTGTCGCCCGAGGCCGATACGGAGCCGTCCAGCACGGACTTCAGCGCCTTGTAGCCGGGCTCGCCTTCTTCAAACGACAGGTCGTCGCAGAACACGATGAAGCGCTCGGGGCGCGAGGCGACGAGTTCAACGATGTCGGGCAGGTCGCCCAGGTCGGACTTGTCGACTTCGATCAAGCGCAGGCCGCGCTCGCCATAGGCCGCCAGCATGGCCTTGACCAAGGAGCTTTTGCCGGTGCCGCGCGCGCCGGTCATGAGCACGTTGTTGGCCGGCTTGTTCTCAAGGAACTGCACGGTGTTGCGGTCGATGGTGGCCTTCTGGCGTTCGATGTGCTGAAGGTCCTGCATGTCGATGCGCGCCACGTGGCGCACCGCGTCCAGCCAGCCACGCGAGCCACGCTTGCGCCAACGGAAGGCGTGCGCGCTCCAGTCGATCTCGGGCGTGGCGGGCGGAAGAAAGGCCTCAAGCTGCGCCAACACCCGCTCGGCGCGCTGGATCAGGGTGGAAAATTCAGTTGCGGTCACGTCTTCATCCTTGGGTGGCGTGGGGGCGGTTGTTGTGGGTTGCGGTTGTGCTGTGGATGATCTTGGTTGGAGGTTCGACGCTGCTTGATGGGTTTGCGCGTTTGGCGTTTGTGCTTTTGGCGGCAGCCTGCCGCGCGGCACCCATCCTACGTTAGAACTCCGACGCTGCTTGATGGGTTTCGCGCGCTTGGCGGTGGCGTTCTTGGCAACCGTCTTGCGCGCTGCACCCATCCTACGATGGTCGTCCAACCGTACGATGGTGGTCCAACCGTACGATGGCCGTCCGACCGTCCGATGGTGGTCCAACCGTCCGATGGTGGTCCAACCGTACGATGGTTGTCCAATCGTCCGATGGTTGTCCAACCGTACGATGGTCGTCCCGGCGTACGACGGTCGTCCCGGCGTACGACGGTCGTCCCGGCGTATGACGGTCGTCCCGGCGTACGACGGTCGTCCCGGCGTACGACGGTCGTCCCGGCGTACGACGGTCATCCCGGCGTACGACGCTCATCCCGGCGTAGGATGGGTGAAGCGCGCGATAGCTTCAAGAAGAACACCGCCTAAGATCGCGCGCAACCCATCAACCTACACCGTGCGCAACCATCAACCTACACCGCAGGCAACCATCAACCTACACCGCAGGCAACCATCAACCTACACCGCGGGCATCTCACCAAATAAATGCCTCGCGCCCCATCAATTTACGAACGGTAATCCGCGTTGATCGACACGTACTCATGCGAGAAATCGCAGGTGTACACCGTGTCCGCCACCTTGCCGCGGCCCAGCGCGATGCGCACCTGGATCTCGGCCTGCTTCATCACGCGCTGGCCGTCGGCTTCCTGGTAATCCGGGTTGCGGCCGCCGTCTTTCGCCACCAGCACATCGTCCAGCCACAGGCGAATGTTCGACACGTCCAGATCGTCAATACCCGCGTAGCCCACCGCCGCCAGGATGCGGCCCAGGTTGGGGTCCGAGGCAAAGAACGCGGTCTTGACCAGCGGCGAATGCGCCACGGCATACGCCACCTTCAGCGCTTCTTCCGTGGTGCCGGCTTCTTCCACGCGGATGGTCATGAACTTGGTGGCGCCTTCGGCGTCGCGCACGATCTTCGTGGCCAACTCCAGCGCGGCGGCGGTCAGCGCCTCGCGCACGGCGGCGTAGGCGGCGTCGGACTCGCTGTTGACGTTCACGCCCGACTTGCCAGTCGCGGCGATGATGAAGGAATCGTTCGTGGACGTGTCGCCGTCAACCGTGATGCGGTTGAACGAAGCATCGGCGATTTCCACCGCCAGCTTCTTCAACAGCGGCTGGGCGATGCCGGCATCGGTGGCCAAAAAGCTGAGCATCGTGGCCATGTTGGGGCGGATCATGCCCGCGCCCTTGCTGATCCCGGTGAAGGTAACGGTCTTGCCGTCGATCTGCACCTTGGCCGACGAGATCTTGGGCAGCGTGTCCGTCGTCATGATGCCGTGGGCGGCGCTGGACCAGTGGTCGGCGGCCAGGTTGGCGATGGCGCCCGGCAGGCCGGCGACCAGACGGTCCAGCGGCAGCGGCTCAAGAATGACGCCGGTGGAAAACGGCAGGATCTGCGAGGCGGGCACGCCCAGCAATTTGCCCAGCGCGTCGCAGGTGTCGCGTGCTTTCTTCAGGCCTTCTTCACCCGTGCCCGCGTTGGCGTTGCCGGTGTTGATGACCAGCGCGCTGATCGGGCCGCCGGCGGCCAAGTGGGCCTGGCAGACCTGCACCGGCGCGGCGCAGAAGCGGTTGCGGGTGAACACACCCGCCACGCTGGTGCCTTCGGCCAGGCGGAACACGGTCAGGTCACGTCGGTTGGCTTTGCGGATGCCGGCCTCGGTGACGCCGATTTCAACGCCGGCAACAGGAAAAATTTCGGACTCGGAGGGGATCTGCAAATTAACGGCCATGACTTCGTCTCTTGGTAGGCAGGACAAAATCGCCGCCAGGCTAGGCGGCGTGCGGGGGAAAGGTTCGTATTATCCCACCGCTTTGCGGCAGGGGTTTGTCAGGGGGACGGCTCAGGGGGTCATGCGCATCGCGGCCACGTCCAGCACCCCGGCCTCGCGGTTGCTGAGCACGCTGCGCACCGTGCCATCCGGCGCTTGCAGCACCGAACTGCCGGCCGCCACGTCTTCGCCGCCGTCGCGCCGCGCCGAGCGGCCGCGCGAGGGCGAAAACAGCAGGTCGCCAGGTTGCGCGCCGGGCAGGCGGGGGTTGGCGGTCAGCACGCGGGTGCCGGGGGGGTAGGTCATGGCGCCCAACGTGGTGTCGCGGGCCAGCAGGCCTTCGAAATCCAGCAGGCGGCGTTGGCCGTCCAGCCGCATGTCCACCTTCAGCAAGGGCAGTTTGCGCAGGTCCATCGCGTCGCTGCCTTCGGTGCGCAGCAGCCAGCGCGGCGCGCCGGCGTTGGCTTCCGGTGCCGTGCCGCGCGCGGCTTCGTCCACCTTCAGCCAGGCGCCGGGCGGCACCGCTTGCTGGTCCAGCGTATTGCCCACGGCCAGGTGGCAACTGGCAAACCGCGCCTGGCCGCCCTGCAACACAAATTCAAGCCGATGCCCGTGGGCGCACAACCATCCTTCCTGCGCCTGGTCGCGGTCAATTTCCACGGACAGGGTTTCAGGCTGCTTGGGGGTGGCGGCGTAGCGGAACAAGCGGGTGGCGGCAAGGCCCTGGATGGCGGCGGGCTGTGTGTCGGGAAATACCGCGCGGTCAAACGAGGCCAGGTCGCCCGCTTGCGTCAGGCTGAGCACGGTGCCGGCGGGCATGTCGACACCGGCCAGCCGGGTGGGCTGCGTCAGCGTCGTCTTGCGGCCGGCGTCGGCCTGGGCATCACGCTGGGCGGCGAACCACACACTTAGCTGCTGATACGGAAAGATGGCGCCCACCAGCGCCAGAATGGTCATCAAGATGGTGCCGGCGCGCCGGTGGTCGCCCAGCCAAAGCCGCGCGCTGGGCGTGGTGGCCAGCACGGCCAGCCAGGTCAGCAAGGTGGCCAGGCAGGCCAGCGAGGCCACCATCAGCACGTAGAAGTTACCGCCAGGAAGAGAAACCGGAATCATGGCGGCAATTATGCGCCAATCCGGATGCGGTTTTCAGCCCTGGCGGCAAGGCGGCGGCGGGGTCAGCCCTTGGCGGATTCCGAGCGGGTGGCCACCACTTGCAGCTTGAGTTCGCCCAGCGCCTGGAACAGCGCATTGCGGGTGGACTCGGGCAGTTCGCCAAACATGGACTTGACCCAGGCTTCGTGCGCGCGGGCCATGCGGGCAAAGCTCTTCTTGCCCTGCGGCGTCAGCTTGATCAGTGAACTACGGCGGTCGGACTCGACCTTGGTGCGCACCACCAGCCCTTCTTTTTCAAGCTGGTCGGTAATGCCGGTGATATTGCCGTTGGTGACCATCATGTGGCGCGACAATTCGCCCATCTTCATGCCCTTGGGCGCGCGTTGCAGTTGCGCCATCAGGTCGAAGCGGGGCAGGGTGGTGTCGAATTCATTGCGCAGGCGGCTGCGGATTTCGCCTTCGATGAGGTTGGCGCAGGTGAGCATGCGCAGCCACAGCCGCAGCGCGTGGTGGTCGTCGGGCGCGGCGCGGGATTCGAGATCAGGAGCGTCAGTCATCGGCGGTTTTCTTGAGGTTCGGCGAGATGTCGGGTACTGTCGCGCGAGCGTCGTACCCAGCGTTTCGTCGATACGGTCATCGTTGATGGAAGGGCTGGTGTAAACCCAGGGCTGGTAAAAACCCTAGTCTTGTTTTGAAGAATACTTTAAACCTAAACTATGAACCGCGCCAGCTTTCCCTGTGCAGCACAAGGGGGATGGTGGTGTGGCAAGCGCAGGCTTGCAAGCACGTGTTTGACGGCGGCGCATTGGCGCCGGCAGGCCGCGCAAAGAAGTCATTCGAATCGCACCCTCAATAAGAACACCCTCTGCGCGGGCTCGCGCACGGAGCACACCACCATGCGTTTGATCACTTCCCTTATCGCCGCCGCCGCGCTGGTTCCGGCCGTGGCTATGGCTGACGCCGTCAAGGTCGGCATCGCCAACGACATCTCCGGCCCGTTCTCGGCGCTGGGCGCCGAAGCCCGTGATGGCTTCAACCTGGCCATCAAGCAACTGGGCAGCAAGCTGGGCGGTCAGCCCGCCGAATTCGTGCAGACCGACATGGGCGGCAACCCGGACCAGGCCCGCCAATTGGTCACGCGCTACATCCAGCGCGAAAAAATCGACTTCTTCACGGGCCCGATTGGTTCCAACGTGGCACTGGCCGTCGGCCCCGCGCTGTTCGCCGCCAAGATTCCGTACCTGTCGAACAACCCGGGCCCCAGCCAGTTCGCCGGCGCCCAGTGCAACAACTACTGGTTCGGCACGTCCTACCAGAACGACGCCTTCCACGAAGCGGCCGGCAAGGTTGCCGCCGACCGTGGCTTCAAGAAGATGTTCATCATGGCGCCCGACTACCCGGCCGGCAAGGACGCGCTGACGGGCTTTAAGCGCGGCTACAAGATCGCCCCGGGCGACGAGGTCTACACCAAGCTGGGCCAGATCGACTACGCCGCCGAAATCGCGCAGATCCGCGCGGCCAAGCCGGACGCGGTCTACATCTTCCTGCCGGGCGGCATGGGCATCAACTTCGTCAAGCAGTTCGTGTCGGCGGGCCTGTCGCAAAGCGTCAAGCTGATCGGCCCCGGCTTCTCGGCCGACGAAGACGTGATCCAGGCCGTGGGCGAACCCATGCTGGGCATGTACAACACCGCGCAGTGGGCGCATGACCTGGACGTGCCGCAGAACAAGACGTTCGTGGACGCCTTCCGCAAGGAATACAACGGCCGCTACCCGTCGGTGTACGCCGCCCAGGCCTATGACGTCATCATGGCCATGGACGCCGCCGTCAAGCAGGCCGGCGGCAAGGCCTCGGACCGCGCGGCCGTCGTCGCCGCGCTGGAAAAGGCCGACTACCCCTCGGTGCGCGGCAAGTTCACCTACGGCAAGAACCACTATCCGATCCAGGCTTACTACCTGCGCGTCGTCGACAAGGACGGCAGCGGCCGCATCACCAACAAGCTGGTGGGCAAGGTGTTCGACAAGTACCAGGACGTCTACGTCGGCGAGTGCAAGCTCTGAGGTAAGACGCCCAAGCACACGTCAGCCGCGGTTTCCGGCAATGCCGGACGCGGCCGGCGCGTGCCGCCGTCCAATGTAGGTTCGAATCGCACGCGCACCGCCATCAAGGTTCGCGGCAGGGGGAAGTGTTCATGACGTTTACGCTGATCGTCGAGCAATTGCTGAACGGTCTGCAGTTTGGGTTGATGTTGTTTTTGATCGCGGCCGGGCTGACCCTGGTTTTCGGCATCATGGACATCATGAATCTGGCTCACGGCTCGCTCTACATGGCCGGCGCCTATGTCGCCGCCGAAACCATGCAGCGCACAGGTTCATTCACCGCCGCCGTCCTGGTGGCGGCCGTCGCCACCGGCCTGGTCGGCGTGGTGCTGGAACTGACGCTGATCCGCCGCCTGGCGCTGCGCGACCACCTGGCTCAGGTGCTGGGCACCTACGCCGTCATTCTTATCGCCAATGACCTGGTCAAGATGATCTGGGGGCCTGCCCCCGTCATGCTGAACATGCCGGCCATGCTGTCAGGTCCCGTGCGCTTGATGCCCGACCTGCTGTATCCCGCCTACCGCTTGATGATTATTGTGTTCGGCGTTGCCGCCGCCGCGGGCCTGTACTGGTTCGTGACGCGCACCCGTGCCGGCGTGCTGGTGCGGGCCGGGGCGTCCAATCGGCAGATGGCCACGCTGATGGGCGTGCGCGTGCCGCTGCTGTTCCTGGGCGTGTTCGTGCTGGGCGCGATGCTGGCCGCCGTGGCCGGGGCGCTGCTGGGGCCGATCACCGCCGTGCAGTTGGGCATGGGCGAAGACATCCTGATCCTGGTGCTGGTGTGCATCGTCATCGGCGGCATCGGTTCCATTCGTGGCGCCTTCGTGGGCGCCTTGCTGGTGGGCATGGTGGACACGGCGGGGCGGGCCTTCCTGCCCATGCTGCTGCGCCAAATCTTTTCGCCGGCCGTGGCCTCCAGCGTCGGCCCGACGCTGGCCGCCATCGCCATTTACGTATTGATGGCGGCTGTGCTGGTGTTCCGGCCCTCTGGCCTGTTTCCGGCGCGGGGTTGATGATGAAAAGCACAATCTGGACCGTTCTCCTGCTGCTGGCGCTGGCGGCATTCCCGCTGGTGGCCCCGGCGCTGGGCCTGGACTTCTACATATCCTTCGTGCGCCGCGTGCTGATCTACGCGCTGGCCGCGACCAGCCTGAACCTGATCCTGGGCTATGGCGGCATGGTGGCGCTGGGGCACGCGGCCTTCTTCGGCGCGGGCGCCTACGCCGTCGGCATCCTGGCCATGTCGGGCGTCACGTCGGCGCTGATCGTCTGGCCGGTGGCCATGGTGCTGGCGGGCGTGCTGGCGGCAATCACGGGCGCGATCTCGCTGCGCACCCGTGGCGTGTACTTCATCATGATCACGCTGGCGTTCGCGCAGATGCTCTACTACATCTTCATTTCGCTGCGCCAGTACGGCGGGGAAGACGGGCTGAACCTGCCCGGCTATTCCACGCTGCCGGGCATCGACCTGGCCAACGACGTCAGCTTCTATTACCTGGTGCTGGCGCTGTTCGCGGTGTTGATGTGGGTGTTCAGCCGCGTGGTGTCTTCGCGCTTTGGCACCGCCTTGCAGGGCATCCGCGAAAACGAATCGCGCATGGAAGCCATGGGCTATCCGGTCTACCGCATCAAGCTCGTGGCCTTCACGCTGAGCGGTGCGGCGGCGGGCCTGGCGGGCGCGCTGCTGGCCAACCACAACCTGTTCATCTCGCCCAACCTGATGCAATGGACCCAGTCGGCCAACCTGCTGATCATGGTGCTGGTGGGCGGTATCGGCCTGCGCTGGGGCGGGGTGGCCGGCGCGGTGGTGATGCTGACGCTGGAAGAAGTGCTGCGCCTGTGGACCGAATACTGGCACCTGCCCCTGGGCGTGCTGCTGCTGTGCGTGGTGTTTGGTGCGCCGCGCGGTCTGGTCGGCCTGTTCGGCCCGATGTTCGGCGGACGCGCCGCGGCCCAATCCGGCAAGGTGGGATCATGAGCTTGGCATCCAACACCAACAACAACTCGGGCGTGCCGGCCTTGCAGGCCACCGGCCTGGTGCGCCGCTTTGGCGCCCTGGTCGCCACCGACAACGTGTCGCTATCCCTGAACCCGGGCGAAATCCACGCGCTGATCGGCCCCAACGGCGCCGGCAAGTCCACGCTGATCCATCTGCTGTCGGGCACGCTGGCGGCGGACTCCGGAACGCTGACCGTGGGTGGGCGCGACGTCACCAGCATGAACGCGCACCAACGCGTGGCGGCCGGGCTGTCGCGGTCCTACCAGATCACCAACATCTTCAAGCAGTCCAACGTGTTGGACAACCTGGTGCTGGCGGTGCAGGCGCACGCGGGCAGCAGCTTCCGCTTTTGGTCGCCGCGCACGGCCCAGACCGCGCTGTACGAACAGGCGCGCGAGCTGGCGCGGGAATGCGCCATCGACGCCAGCCTGCTGGAACGCCCGGCCGGCACGCTGCCGCACGGCGAACAGCGCAAGGTGGAGTTCGCGCTGGCCTTGGCCGCGCGCCCCAGCGTGCTGTTGCTGGACGAGCCCATGGCCGGCATGGGGCCGGACGAAACCGTGCGCCTGACCGAATTGATCGAATCCCTGCGGGGCCGCGCCGCCATGCTGCTGGTTGAACACGACATGCAGGCGGTGTTCCGCCTGGCCGACCGTCTGTCGGTGCTGGTGTATGGCCGCGTCATCGCCACCGGCACCCCCGACGAAATCCGCGCCAATCCGGAAGTGCGGCAAGCCTATCTGGGCGACGAGGAGACCGCATGATGCTCACCATCGAATCCGCCCAAAGCGGTTACGGCGCCAGCCAGGTGCTGTTTGGCGTGGACCTGCAAATTGGCGCCGGCCAGGTGGTGACCTTGCTGGGCAGGAACGGCATGGGCAAGACCACGTTGCTGCGCACGCTGTTCGGCCAATTGCCGCTGCGTGGCGGCAAGATCCATTTCGCGGGCCAGGACATCAGCGGCTGGAGCTCCGATCGCATCGCGCGCGCCGGCGTGGCCATCGTGCCCGAAGGGCGGCAGTGCTTTCCCAACCTGACGGTGCGCGAACATCTGACCGCGTTCACGGCTTCGCGCAACCCCGGCATCGGTGAACCCTGGACGCCGGACCGCGTGTTCGAGCTGTTTCCACGCTTGCGCGAACGCGCCCGCAACATGGGTAACCAGTTGTCGGGCGGCGAGCAGCAGATGCTGGCCATCGGCCGCGCCCTGGTCACCAACCCGCGCCTGCTGATCCTGGACGAAGCCACGGAAGGCCTGGCGCCCAAGATCCGCGAAGAAATCTGGATGTGCCTGGCGCGCCTGCGCCAAGCGGGCCAGACCATCCTGGTCATCGACAAATATGTTGAAAGATTGCTGAGCCTGGCCGACCAGCACGTCATCCTGGAACGCGGCAAGGTCGTCTGGACGGGCGATTCCAAAGCGCTGGATGCGGACCGCGGCCTATGGGAACGCTATCTGGGCGTGTAGTAATAAAGCTGCACAATGCGCGGGTGAGCGAAAGAAAAATTAGATATAAATCGCAATAAACCGCCATTTTCATTGCTGGGCTGAAACACAAGGTGTCTGGATCGAATCCTGATGTTTGCACCTGTTTCAATTGCCCCGGCTGTTCTCTACACTTGTCCCGCCAGGCCCTTCGCGAGCCTACCGAGTGGGCACGCACGTTACGCAAGTACGTCTTATCAAGCTGTCAGGAAGACTTCGCATGGCGAAATGGGGTTTGCGCAAAAAATCATTGATGGCGCTGTTGTTGGCGTGCGTGGTCGCCCTGGCGCCCGCGGCGGTAATCGGTTGGTTGGTGCTGGATGGGGTCAGGGACCACTTCGGACGCGCCTTCGCCGACAACTTCACGCAATTGAACCGGCAACGCATCCTGGCGCCGGTATCCCGTGAACTGGCATTGTCCTTGCGCCTGGCCGACAGCGAAGTCACTCGCCGCTGGCTGCGTGATGAAAGCGATCCGGCCGCGCGCGAATTGTTCTTTCGAGAAGCGGATGGCTACCGACGCGATTTGCTCGGACGCGCCTACTTCATCGCCAGCGCCGCCACCGGCAACTACTACTTCAACGACGACAAGCCGCTGTCCGAAGCACCGCGCTACACGCTCAGCCCCAGCGCGGCCGACGACGGGTGGTTCTACGCGTCGCTGAAATCGCCGGCCAAATACAACATCAACGTCAACCCCGACCTGAAGCTGAAAACCACCAAAGTGTGGATCAACGTCCAGGTGCGCGACGGCAACAAGGTCGTGGGGCTGACCGGCGCGGGTTTGGACGTGGGCGGCTTCCTGCGGGAATTCGTCAACAGCGGCCAGCCCGGCGTCACTCCCATCATCGTGGACGAAGACGGCGCGATCCAGGCGCACATGGACGCCTCGCTGATCGCCTATAACTCCGGCGCGGGTGGCGGCGCCGCCGATCGCGGTCGCGTGTTCAACCTGTTGGACGCGGGGCCGGGGCAGGACGAACTGCGCTCGGCCATGCACGCGGCGCAAGCCGACCCGCAATCGGTGCAGACGGCGTGGGTCAGCATGGACGGCACGCGCCAACTGGTGTCGGTGGCCTATATGCCCGAGCTGCACTGGCACGTGCTGACGGTGGTGGACCTGGGCGCCGCGCGCGTGCTGGACACCGACTGGCTGTGGCCGGCCGCCATCGGCCTGGTGGTGCTGTTTGCCGCCATGCTGCTGTGCTTTGGTTTTGCCATCGAGCGCTTGATGCTGCGTCCCTTGCGCCGCTTGCAGCAATCGGCCCGCGCCATTGCCGATGGCAGCTACGACGTGCGCCTGCCGCCGGGCGGTCAGGACGAAATCGGTGACCTGAGCCGCGCCTTCGGCGTCATGGCCGACAAGGTCCGCCAGCACACGGCCGAACTGGAAACCAAGGTGCGCGAACGCACCTCGGCGCTGGAAGACGCCAACCGCGCCATGGCCGCCGCGCACAAGAAAATTGGCGACTCCATCGACTACGCCAGCCTGATCCAGCGCGCCATCCTGCCCGACCGCCAACTGACGCAGTCGCTGGGCGCGCACCATTTCGTGCTGTGGAAGCCGCGCGATGTGGTGGGCGGCGACTTCTACGTGTTCCGCTCCGACGGCGCCAACTGCCTGCTGGGCATCATGGACTGCGCGGGCCATGGCGTGCCCGGCGCGCTGATGACCATGCTGGCGCGCGCCGCCATTGACCTGGCGATCACCGAGGTCGGCCCCGCCGACCCCGCCGGCGTCCTGACCCGCACCGACGGCGCCATCCGCGCCATGCTTGCGGATGCGCAATTGCCGCGCGCGCTGGCCACCAATACCGACGCGGGCCTGGTATATATTGACCGCCAATCCGGGCGCCTGCGCTATGCGGGCGCCAAGATCAGCCTGTATGCCAGCGATGGCGAGACCTTGCGTGAAGTGCCCGGCGGCAAGCGCGCGCTGGGCGACAAGCGGGTTGGCCGCTATGAAAACATCGACGTGCAAATGGAGGCCGGCTGGACGTACTACCTGGCCACCGACGGCTTCCTGGACCAGGCGGGCGGCGAGCACGGCTTTGGCTTTGGCAACACCCGTTTCGCGGAAATGCTCAAGAGACACGCGCGCCGGCCGTTAACAGAACAGGCCGCCGCGTTTTCGCAGGCGCTGGCCGAATACCAGGGTGGCCGTCCGCAACGTGACGACATCACCCTGTTGTCTTTCCGTTTCGAATAATCGTTATCAGGGCGGTAACCCCTATGAATGCCTCCGATCTCTACGCGCTGGGTGAACGGTTCAACCAGAACCGGACCCTGCTCTGCTTTAACGGGCCGATCTCCCGCAGCCTGATCGAAGAAATCGGCAACGCGCTCAAGAATTACCTGAATGCGGAACATGCGCGCCCGGCGGAAGCCATGGACGTCTTTTCGGTCTATATCGAAATGATCCAGAACATCCGCCAGTACGCCGCCGCCAATGGCGATGCCGAGGCCAGCGCCACGGTCGTCATCGGCCGCCGCGACGAAAGCCGCTACGTGGTGTCGGCGGGCAACCTGGTCAAGTCCGACGACGGCCACGCGCTGGTCGCCCGCATCCGCGAACTGGCCGCGCTGGACAAGGCGGCGTTGAAGGCCGAATACAAGACACAGTTGCACAAGCCGCGTGCCCAGGGCGTTGCGTCGGGCGCGGGCTTGGGCTTGATCGATATCGCGCGGCGCGCCGGCGCTCCGCTGGAAGCCAGCCTGACGCCCACCGCGCACGAAGGCAAGGCGTTCTTCAGCCTGAGCGTCGTGATTTGAAGGCTCCGCGCGCATCAAAGAATCATTTTCGGAGTATCTGATGAAAGACCTGAACATTCCCGGGACGCAGTCCACGCCCGCCATCACCGCCGACGCCGCCGCCGGCGTGCTGGCGATGCGCGGCGACTCCTATCCCGAGAATTCCTTTGAACTGTTCGGTCCGGTGATCGAATGGGTCGAAGCCTATCTGCTGAACACGGCCGCCCCGCTGAACCTGGAACTGGAACTGCTGTATCTCAACACCAGCAGCATCAAGTCCGTCATGGACATCTTCGACCTGCTCGAAGCCGCCCATTGCAAGGGCCGCGAAGTCAGCGTCACCTGGTTCTACGACAAGCGCAACGAACGCGTCGGCGAACTGGCCGAGGAATTCAAGGAAGACTGCACCTTTCCGTTCTCGGTGGTTGGCCGCGAATGAAGCCGGGCGCCGCCGAACTGGATCGCCGCATCGCCGAATTGCTGGCTGATCCCACCCATGCCGGACACCCGCTGCGCGAAGCGCTGGAGGCGCTGTGGCGGCATACGGCGGACCAGATGGCGCGGATCGAGCGCGTGACCCAGTTGTCGGACGCCTATCAGTCCATGGCGCACGAGCGAGAGCTGGGGCTATGCGACCAGTTCGACCGCCAATTGCGGCGCTTGACGCGCATTGCGCGCATATCCGATCACTACCAGAACATGATGCGCGACCTGAACACGGCGCTTGCGGAAACGTCCAGCCGCGACCCGCTGACCGGCCTGCTCAACCGGCGCGCGTTGATGGACATGATCAAACGGGAAGTCGAGCGCGCCGCGCGCAGCGGAGAGAGCTTTGTAGTGGCCATGCTGGACGTGGACCACTTCAAGGCGGTCAACGACCGTTACGGCCACGAAACGGGCGACCGCGCCCTGGTCGAACTGGCGGGCGTGCTGGGCGAAAGCCTGCGCGAATACGATATGTGCGGCCGTTGGGGCGGCGAGGAATTCCTGGTGATGCTGCCCAACACCCAACCCGAAGCCGCTCAGGGCGTCATGGACCGGCTGGTCGGCGCGGTGCGCGGACTGGTGGTGGCGGCAGGAGAAAACGACGTATTGAGGCTGACGGTAAGCATCGGCATGGCGCATCACCAGTTGGGAGAAACCTTCTCGGAGACGCTGAGCCGCGCGGACCAGGCGCTGTATCTGGCCAAGCAGGACGGACGCGACCGCGTCGCCCTTGGTTTTCCAAAGCGCTGAATGAAACCGGAACCGCTGTATTCCGGTATGGAGCCCCTTATGCTTGACACTCAAGCAAGCGTTTCAAGCGCGGGCCCCCAGGGCGCCGCGTGGCATGCCGACAATTATCTGGCGTCGATGGACCGGGCGCTGTTGCTGTTCGATTTCGACACGAACGGCGCGCTGCTGAACGCCAACGCCAATTTCCTGGCGGCCGTGGGGTACACCCTTGACGAGGCCTTGCTGCTGCGCCACGACATGCTGTGCGACAGCGTGGACGAAGGCAAGGGCATCGCCAGCGGCGAGCAGGTGTGGGCCCGGCTGCGTCGGGGTGAACACTTTTCTGGCACCTGCCGCTACCGCATGAAAGACGGCGGTAGTTTGTGGATCGAAGCCACCTATCTGCCCTTGCCGGGCGACGACGGCCTGACCGCTCGCGTGTCGGTCGTGTCGCGCAAATCCATCGCCGACGCCGAACGCCAGGAAGAAATCCGCCTGTTGCTGCTGGGCATCAACGAAACCGGCAACGCGGTCGCGGTATCCGGCTCGGACGGCCGCATCGTCTATGTGAACGATGGGTTTCAACGCATGCTGGGCTTTGCGCGCGGCGACGCGCTACAGCAGGAGCTGGGTGAACTGCTGGCCGGCGGCCGCCCCGATGGCGGCACCCGCGAAGAGCTGGACCGCCGCATCGCCTGCCGCGAAGGCTTCCACAAGGACGTGCTGGTCTATGACCGCTGCGGCAAGCCGCTGTGGGTGTCGGTCATGGCCAATTCCGTCTTCGATGACCGGGGAACACTGGTCAATATCGTCGACGTGCTGACCGACATCACGCCCACCAAGGTGCACGAGGTATTGCAGCGGCGCGTGTTGCAGGCCATGGTCAACGAGGCGTCGGTGGTTGAAGTGATGAACATGGTGTGCCGCGAGGTCGAGCGCCTGGCGCCCGAAGTGGCGGCCACGGTCTTGCGCGTGGACGATACCGGCCATCTGCGGCCGCTGGCCGCGCCCAGCATGCCGGAGGCCTATTCAAACGCGCTGGACGGCGTGAAGATCGGGCCGCAAGTGGGCGCCTGCGGCACGTCGGCCTTTCTGGGCCGCCCGGTCATCGTGCCGGACATCGCCACCGACCCGCTGTGGGACGATTACCGCCATCTGCCCTTGCCGGATGACATCAAGGCGTGTTGGTCATCGCCCATCAAGTCCAGCGATGGCAGGGTGATCGGCACCTTCGGGTTCTATTTCCGCGAACGCCGCCTGCCTGATGATTTCCATCATCGCCTGGTCGACGTGTGCGTCTACCTGTGCGCGCTGGCGCTGGAACGCGAAGAAGCGCGCGCCCGCATTCGGCAACTGGCGTTCTACGACGAGCTGACCGGCCTGCCCAACCGCAACCTGCTGCTGGCGCAAGCCGAGCAGGCCATCGCGCGGGCCGAGCCGGAACGCAAGCGGGTGGCGGTGCTGTTCCTGGATCTGGACCGTTTCAAGCAGGTCAACGACACGCTGGGCCATCCGGTGGGCGATGCGCTGCTGCGCGATGTGGCACAACGTCTGCGCCGCCTGGCGCGCGCGTCGGACATCGTGGGCCGCCTGTCGGGCGACGAGTTCGTGATGCTGATGCCGGACTTTGAACACGGCCGCCTGACCGCGGCCGCCGAACATGTGCTGGTGGCGCTGGCGCAGCCGTTCACGGTGGGCGGTATTACGCTGAATCCGTCGGTCAGCATCGGCATCAGCGTGTTCCCGGAAAACGGGCGCGACATGGATACTTTGCTGCGCCACGCCGATATGGCCATGTACCAGGCCAAGACGGCGGGCCGCAACCGCATCTCGTTCTTCAGCGCCGAAATGAACCGCCAGGCGCAAGAACGCCTGGCCCTGGAAGCCGCGCTGCGCGATGCGCTGGAAGCCAAGGCGCTGCGCTTGCACTATCAGCCGCAGGTGGGGTTGAAGAACGGCAGCCTGTATGGGGTCGAGGCGCTGGCTCGCTGGCGTCATCCCACGTTGGGCGATATTTCGCCCGTGCGCTTCGTGCCGCTGGCCGAGGAATGCGGGCTGATCGGCGACCTGGGCGACTGGGCGCTGCGCGAAGCGTGTTCGCAACTGGCTATCTGGCGCAACAACGGCCTGCGGGTGCCGTCGGTGTCGGTGAACCTGTCGGCGACCAATTTCCACAACCTGAACCTGCCGCGGATGATTGCGGCGACCCTGGCCGAGTTCGGCTTGGCGCCGGCGGATTTGATGCTGGAGATTACCGAAGGCGTGGTGCTGGACGCCACGGCCGGCACGCTGCGCACCATTGCCGAGCTGCATCGGCTGGGGGTGCGGCTGTCGATGGACGACTTCGGCACGGGGTATTCCAGCCTGGGGCACTTGCGGCGCTTGATTGTGGATGAGTTGAAGCTGGACCGCAGTTTCGTGCAGGGCCTGGAAAGCGACGATGCGGCGCGGGCCCTGACCAGCGCCGTCATAAGGATCGGAGAAAGCCTGAGCCTGCCGGTAGTGGCCGAAGGGGTTGAGAACGAAGAGCAGCGCAGGTTCTTGATCGAGCAGGGCTGCGCGGCGGGACAGGGGTTTTTGTTTTCGCCGCCGTTGCCGGCGGAGGAACTGGAGGAGTGGCTGCGGGGGAGGTAGGTGGGATGCGCTGCACCCATCGTACGTGGCCCTGGTTCATACGTTGTCTCGGGGCGGGGCGCCGCTGATGGGTTCGCGCGCTGGGGGGCTGTTGTTCTTCTCTTCATCTGTGCGCGCCGCACCCATCCTACGCGGCCGCGTCACACGGTGTTTCGGGTTGGTGCACCGCTGATGGGTTCGCGCGCTGTGGGCTGTTGTTCTTCTCTTCATGTGCGCGCGCCACACCCATCCTACTTGGCCGCGTCACACATTGTCTTGGGGCGGGGCACCGCTGATGGGTTCGCGCGCTGTGGGCTGTTGTTCTTCTCTTCATGCGCGCGCGCCGCACCCATCCTACGTGGCCGCGTCACACGGTGTTTCGGGTTGGGGCACCGCTGATGGGTTCGCGCGCTGGGGGCTGTTGTTCTTCTCTTCATGTGTGCGCGCCGCACCCATCCTACGTGGCCGCGTCACACGGTGTTTCGGGTTGGGGCACCGCTGATGGGTTCGCGCGCTGGGGGGCTGTTGTTCTTCTCTTCATGCGCGTGCGCCACACCCATCCTACGTAGGATGGGTGAAGTGCGCGAAGGCGGCCCCGGGGACTCCGGCGCCCAGCGCACGTAACCCATCTCTTCGCCCGCCACCAAAGCGTCCCCCATTTCAATCCCGCCTAATAGCTTTCCCCCATTTGCGAACCCCTTGCTTCGGGTATATATTTCAAGCCTAAACTATCCAGACCTAAATATCCGCGGCGCCCCGCTCCCGATAAGCGAGCGACTGTCGCGTACCTCGGAGCGTTACGGCAATGAAAATAGTCTGCATCGGCGGCGGTCCCGCCGGCCTGTATTTCGGTCTGCTCATGAAACTGCAGAACCCCGCCAACGACGTCACTGTCATCGAACGCAATCGTCCGTATGACACTTTTGGATGGGGTGTGGTGTTCTCCGACGCCACCATGCAGAACCTGCGCGAGGCAGACCCCGTTTCCGCTCAGACCATTGGCGACGCGTTCAACCATTGGGATGACATCGACATCCATTTCAAGGGCCGCAGCATCCGCAGTAGCGGCCACGGCTTTATCGGCATTGGCCGCAAGAAGCTGTTGAATATCCTGCAGGCGCGTTGCGAAGACGTGGGCGTGAAGCTGGTGTTTGAGAACTTCGTCCAGGACGACCAGGCCATCGCTCGGGAATACGACGCCGATCTCGTCATTGCCTCCGACGGCATCAACAGCCAGGTTCGTACCCGCTACGCCGACACCTTCCACCCCGACATCGACCAGCGCCGCTGCCGCTTCGTCTGGCTGGGCACCAAGAAGGTGTTCGACGCCTTCACCTTCGCCTTCGTCCAGACCGAACACGGCTGGTTCCAGGCGCATGCCTACCGCTACGAAGACGGCATGTCCACCTTCATCGTGGAAACGCCCGAGGAAACCTGGCAGGCTGCCGGCATCGAGCAGATGAGCCAGGAAGAAGGCATTGCCTACTGCGAAAAACTGTTCGCGCCCTGGCTGGACGGCAATGCGCTGATCAGCAACGCCACGCACCTGCGCGGGTCCGCCATCTGGATTCGTTTCCCGCGCGTCATCTGCAACACCTGGGTGCACTGGAACACGCTGGACACGGCGCGCGGCCAGCGCCGCGTGCCCGTCGTGCTGATGGGCGATGCCGCGCACACCGCGCACTTCTCCATCGGCTCCGGTACCAAATTGGCGCTTGAGGATTCCATCGAACTTGCGCGCTGCCTGAGCGGCGCCGAAGGCAGCGTTGAAGCGGGCCTGAAGCACTACGAAGAAGTGCGTAGCGTCGAGGTCCTGAAGATCCAGAACGCCGCCCGCAACTCCACCGAGTGGTTCGAAAACGTCGAGCGTTACGCCGAACTGGAACCCGAACAATTCGCCTACTCGCTGCTGACCCGCTCGCAGCGCATCTCGCACGAAAACCTGCGCTTGCGCGACCCGGCCTGGCTGGAAGGCTTTGAGCGCTGGATCGCCGAACGCGCCGGCGCGCCCACCGCGTCCGGCCAGCGTCCCGCCATCCCGATGCTGACGCCGTACCAGGTACGCGGCGTGCGGTTGAAGAACCGCATTCTGGTGTCCCCCATGGCCATGTATTCCTGCACCGACGGCGTGCCGGGCGATTTCCACCTGGTGCACCTGGGCGCGCGCGCCATGGGCGGCGCCGGCCTGGTCATGGTCGAAATGACCTGCGTGTCGCCGGATGGCCGCATCACCCCGGGCTGCCCGGGCTTGTGGAACGACGAACAGGCGCAGGCGTTTACCCGCATCGTGGATTTTGTGCACGGCAATAGCGACGCCCGCATCGGCGTGCAGTTGGGCCATGCCGGCCGCAAGGGCTCCACGCAAC
The DNA here is from genome assembly GCF_024806975.1 of Achromobacter sp. JUb104. Lineage (NCBI taxonomy): Bacteria > Pseudomonadati > Pseudomonadota > Betaproteobacteria > Burkholderiales > Alcaligenaceae > Achromobacter > Achromobacter sp. JUb104. The sequence continues at coordinate 39,680 of NZ_JANUEY010000005.1, forward strand.
TGGGCTGGCAGAAAATCGATCACCCCCTGGCCGAAGGCAATTGGCCGCTGCTGTCGGCGTCTGCCTTGCCGTACATCGAAGGCGTGTCGCAAACGCCGCGCGCCATGACGCGCGCCGACATGGACGACGCCCGCGACAACTTCGTTGCCGCCGCCCGCCGCGCCGAGCAGGCCGGTTTTGACTGGCTGGAACTGCACTGCGCCCACGGCTACCTGCTGTCCAGCTTCATCTCGCCCCTGACCAACCACCGCGACGACGAATACGGCGGCAGCCTGGAAAACCGCCTGCGCTTCCCGCTGGAAGTGTTCAAGGCCGTGCGCGCCGTCTGGCCCGAAGACAAGCCCATGTCGGTGCGGATTTCCGCCAGCGACTGGGTGGAAGGCGGCATTACCGCCGATGACGCGGTGGACATCGCGCGCTACTTCAAGGCCGCCGGCGCCGACATGATCGACTGCTCGTCCGGCCAGGTCAGCAAGGAAGAAAAGCCCGTCTACGGCCGCATGTTCCAGACGCCGTTCGCCGACCGCGTGCGCAACGAAGCGGGCATCCCCACCATTGCGGTGGGCGCCATCTTCGAAGCCGACCACGCCAACGGCATCATCGCCTCGGGCCGTGCCGACCTGTGCGCCCTGGCGCGTCCCCACTTGGCCGACGCTTCCTGGACGCTGCGCGAAGCCGCGCGCGTGGGCTATCGTGACATCGCCTGGCCCAGCCAGTATTTCGCGGGCAAGCGCCAACTGGAAACCAACTTCGAACGCGCCGCCGCCATGGCGCAACTGGACATCAAATGACGAGTCTTGCGCAACCCTTGGCCGGTCGCCACGCGCTGGTGACGGGCGGCGCGCGCGGCATCGGCCTGGCCAGCGCGCGGGCGCTGCTGGCGCGCGGCGCGCGCGTCACGCTGCTGGGCCGCGACGGCGCGACGCTGGATGCCGCCGCGGACAGCCTGGCCAGCCTGGGGCAGGTGCAGGCGGTTAGCGCCGACATCGCGGACGAAGCCTCGGTGCGTGCCGCCTTTGCCCAGGCCGAAACCGAATTCGGCCCGGTGCTGGTGCTGGTGAACAACGCCGGCCAGGCCGTCAGCCAACGCTTTGACCGCACCGACGCCGCGCTCTGGCACCAGATGATTGCCGTCAACCTGACCGGCACGTTTCACTGCATCCAGGCCGCGCTGCCGGGCATGCTGCAAGCCAAGTGGGGCCGCGTCATCAACGTGGCCAGCACCGCCGGCCTGATCGGCTACGGCTATGTCAGCGCTTACTGCGCCGCCAAGCATGGCGTAATCGGGCTGACCCGTTCGCTGGCGCTGGAAACGGCGCAAAAGGGTGTGACCGTGAACGCCGTCTGCCCCGGCTATACCGAGACCGACATCGTGCGCGGCGCGGTCGCCAACATCGTGGAAAAGACCGGCATGACGCCGGACGCCGCCCGCGCCAAGCTGGCCGAGCGCAACCCCCAAGGCCGCCTGGTGCAACCCGAGGAAGTGGCCGAGACCGTGGCCTGGCTGGCGCTGCCGGCCTCCGCCTCGGTCAATGGGCAGGCGATCGCCGTGGACGGCGGCGAAGTGATGACCGGCTAAGCCCGGCGCCCCATCAACCCCTGGATAAAGAACGGAGACACCATGAGCACCCAGTCCGAAGAGCACACCATGAAGCACCACAAGCGCCCGCTGGCCGGCTATCAGGCCAAGACGTTCCTGTGGGAGGTGTCGGCCGACGGCAAGATCGGCACGGTCACGCTGAACCGGCCCGAACGCAAGAACCCGTTGACGTTCGATTCCTACGCCGAACTGCGCGACCTGTTCCGCTCGCTGGTGTACGCCACCGACGTCAAGGTGGTGGTGGTGACGGGCGCGGGCGGCAACTTCTGCTCGGGCGGCGATGTGCATGAAATCATCGGGCCGCTGACCAAGATGAGCATGCCCGAACTGCTGGACTTCACCCGCATGACGGGCGATCTGGTCAAGGCCATGCGCGCCTGCCCGCAGCCCATCGTGGCGGCGGTGGACGGCGTGTGCGCGGGCGCGGGTGCCATGGTGGCGCTGGCCGCCGACATGCGCCTGGGCACGCCCGCCGCGCGTACCGCCTTCCTGTTCACCCGCGTAGGTTTGGCCGGCGCCGACATGGGCGCCTGCACCTTGCTGCCGCGCATGATCGGCCAGGGCCGCGCCTCTGAATTGCTGTACACCGGCCGCGCCATGACGGCTGACGAAGGCGCCAGCTGGGGCTTCTTCAACGCGCTGCACGATTCGGCCACCTTGGCCGAGGCCGCGCAGAAGCTGGCCGCGCAACTGGCCGCCGGCCCCACCTTCGCGCACGGCGTCACCAAGAAGCTGCTGCACCAGGAATGGAACATGGGTGTGGACGAGGCCATCGAGGCCGAAGCCGAGGCCCAGGCCATTTGCATGCAGACGCGCGACTTCCACCGCGCCTACGAGGCCTTCGTGGCCAAGCAAAAGCCCGTCTTCGAGGGGAACTGATGATGCGTGATGCAAGCTGGCTGGACTGGCCCTTTTTTGACGACGCGCACCGCAAGCTGGCGCACGACGTCGACGCCTGGTGCGAAGCGTCCTTGGGCGACGTGGACCATCACGACGCCGACGCGGCCTGCAAGAAACTGGTCAAGGCCATGGGCCAGGCCGGCTGGCTGCGCTATGCGGTCGCGGGCGGCCCGGGCGGCGCCTGGGGCGGCGCGTTGCCGGAAGTCGATTCCCGCGCCGTCTGCATCCTGCGCGAAACCTTCGCCCGTCACGAAGGGCTGGCGGACTTCGCTTTCGCCATGCAGGGCCTGGGCAGCGGCGCCATCTCCTTGATGGGGTCGGACGAACTGCGCCAGCACTACCTGCCGCGCGTGGCACGCGGTGAAGCCATCGCCGCCTTCGCGCTGTCCGAGCCCGACGCGGGCTCGGACGTGGCGGCGCTGGCCTGCGAGGCCAAGCTGGACGGTGACCACTACGTGCTGAACGGCGCCAAGACCTGGATTTCCAACGGCGGCATCGCGGACTTCTACGTGGTCTTCGCCCGCACAGGCGAAGCGCCGGGCGCGCGCGGCATCAGCGCCTTCGTGGTGGATGCCGACACCCCGGGCTTCGAGGTCAGCGAACGCATTGAACTCATCGCTCCGCATCCGCTGGCCACGATCACGTTCGACAACTGCCGCATCCCGGCCTCGCACCGCCTGGGCGATGCGGGCCAGGGCTTCAAGCTGGCCATGATGACGCTGGATATTTTCCGTGCCTCGGTAGCCGCCGCCGCGCTGGGGTTTGCCCGCCGCGCGCTGGACGAAGGCCTGGCGCGCGCCAAGTCGCGCCGCATGTTCGGCCAGACGCTGGCCGACCTGCAACTGACGCAAGCCGCGCTGGGCGACATGGCCACCGCCATCGACGCCTCGGCGCTGCTGACGTATCGCGCCGCGTGGATGCGCGACGTGCAAAAGCTGCGCACCACGCGCGAAGCCGCGATGGCCAAGATGATGGCCACGGAATCGGCGCAGACCGTGATCGACCGCGCCTTGCAGATGTTTGGCGGCGCGGGCGTGGTGTCGGGGATGCCGGTGGAGAAGCTTTACAGGGAAATCAGAGCGCTGCGTATCTACGAAGGCGCCACCGAAGTGCAGAAGTTGATCATCGCCCGTGAACTGCTGAAGGCGTAAAGGGCCATCGAGCGCTCGCCATCAGCACAGCAAACCACACCGCACAAGCAAGGGGAATTTCATGGAAGTATCCGCCCACACCGACACCTTCGCCCGGGACAACCTACCCCCGGGCGAACAATGGCCTGAATTCCTGCTTGATGGCCCCGACGTGGCCTACCCCAAGCGTTTCAACTGCGCCGTGGAACTCGTGGACGCCATGGCCGATCGCGGCTTTGCCGACCGCGTGGCGCTGCGCTGGCGCGACGGCGACAAGCAGGCCACGATGACCTATCGCGAACTGGCTGCGCTTACCAACCGCATCGCGCGCGTGCTGACCGAAGACATGGGTCTGGTTCCCGGCAACCGCCTGTTGCTGCGCGGGCCGAACAACCCGATGATGGCGGCCTCTTGGCTGGCGGCGATCAAGGCGGGTTTGGTGACGGTGCCCACGATGCCGCTGCTGCGCGCCAAGGAACTCAAGCAGATCATCGAGAAGGCCCAGATCCAGGCCGTGCTGTGTGATGCGCGCCTGAAAGAAGAAGCCGGGTTCTGCGTCCAGGCGGGCCACGAGCATCACTGCCCGCAGTTGACCCAGGTGATGGTTTTCAACGATGCCGCGCCCGATGCGCTGGATGCGTTGGCCGCGGCCAAGCCCGACGATTTCACGGCCTGCGACACCGCCGCCGACGACGTCTGCCTGATCGCCTTCACCAGCGGCACCACGGGTTCGCCCAAGGGCTGCATGCATTTTCATCGCGACGTGCTGGCGATGTGCGACCTGTTCCCCAAGCATGTGATCAAGCCGGGTCCCGACGACATCTTCTGCGGCACGCCGCCGCTGGCGTTCACGTTCGGCCTGGGCGGCCTGCTGTGCTTTCCCTTGCGCGTGGGCGCCAGCACCGTGCTGGCCGAAAAGCTGTCGCCGGAAAGCCTGCTGGAACTGATTCAGGACTTCCGCGCCACCATCGTCTTCACCGCGCCGACGTTCTATCGCCAGATGGCCGCGCTGGTCGGCAAGTTTGATCTGTCTTCGCTGAAGAAAAGCGTGTCGGCCGGCGAAGCGCTGCCGGATGCCACGCGCCAGTTGTGGAAACAGGCCAGCGGCATTGAGATGATCGACGGCATCGGCGGCACCGAAATGATCCACGTGTTCGTGTCCAGCCCGCCCGAAGCCGTCAAGCGCGGCGCCATCGGCAAGGTCGTGCCAGGCTATGTGGCGCAGGTGGTGGACGACGACATGCAGCCCGTGCCTAACGGCACGGTGGGCCGGTTGGCCATCAAGGGCCCCACGGGCTGCCGCTACCTGGCCGACGACCGTCAGCGCCGCTTCGTGCAGCAGGGCTGGAACCTGCCGGGCGACACCTTCATGCAGGACGACGACGGCTATCTGTATTACCAGGCGCGCAATGACGACATGATCGTCTCGGCGGGCTACAACATCGCCGGCCCCGAAGTGGAAGACGCGCTGTTGCGCCACGAAGCCGTGGCCGAATGCGGCGTGGTGGGGGCGCAGGACGACGAGCGCGGCCAGTTGGTCAAGGCCTTCGTGGTGCTCAAGCCGGGCTTTGCGCCCAGCGATGCGCTGGTGGCCGACATGCAGGCGTTCGTGAAGGCCAGCATCGCGCCGTACAAATATCCGCGCGCCATCGAATTCGTGGCGACGCTGCCCCGTACCGAAACTGGCAAGCTGCAACGCTTTGCGTTGCGCCAGATGGCTTGAACCGGTCGTTCAAATAAGTAATCAGGAAATCATCATGTCCGCAGCATTCACCAGCCAGGTAGAAGTCCGCTTCCGTCATTGCGACCCGGCGGGCATTGTCTTCTATCCGCGCTATTTCGAGATGATCAATGACTTTGTCGAGGAATGGTTCGACAAGGGCATGGGCCTGCCGTTTCATGCGCTGCATGTTGATCGGCATATCGGTACGCCGATGGCCTCGGTCACCTGCGATTTCAGCGCGCCCAGCCGCTGGCATGAACGCTTGCGCCAAACGCTGGAAGTCCAGCGCATTGGCGGCGCGTCCTTCAAGGCGCTGGTGCGCTTTGAAGGCCCGGACGGACAGTTGCGCTTGTCGGCCACGCTGACGATCGTGACGGTGGATTTGCGGACGATGAAGTCCATGCCCATGCCTGCCGACCTGCGGGAACGCATGCAGGCTTATCTGGTTCCCGCGGCGTAAGGCCGCGAGACCACCCTGTCGTTTGTTTTTTATAAATAGGATGAGACGTTATGAAGATTCTGCAACCGCCGGATTGGATGGCGCCCCGGGGCTATTCGAATGGTGTGCTCACCGAAATGACGGTGGGCAGCAAGCTCGTGTTCGTGGGCGGGCAGGTGGGGTGGAATGGGCAGCAGCAATTCGAATCGGATGACCTGGCGGACCAGGTCCGCCAGACGCTGTCGAACATTGTCGCCATCCTGGCCGAAGGCGGCGCCAAGCCCGAACATATTGTGCGGATGACCTGGTACGTCACCGACAAGGAAGCCTATGTGGCCGCGTATCCGGCCATCGGCAAGCACTACCGCGAATTCATCGGCCGGCACTTCCCGGCGATGACGGCGGTGGAAGTGGCCGACCTGGTCGAGGACCGCGCCAAGGTGGAAATCGAAGTGACGGCGGTGGTGCCGGCGGCCTGATCGCGGCGGGGTGCTGTTTACCCCTGCCCACGCCGCGTCTCGCGCGGCAGTTCTCCAAACCGTTCCCGGTAGTACTCCGAGAACCTTCCCAGATGTCCAAACCCCACGCCCAGCGCGACGTCGGTCACGCTGGCGTGGGCGTTCGCCCGCAACTTCTGCCTGGCCGTGTCCAGGCGCAGCGACCGCAGCGCCATCATGGGCGTGGTATCGCGGTGTTCCTGGAACAGGCGGGTCAGCGCGGTGACGCTGGCGCCGGCGTGGCGGGCGATGTCCGTCAGCGTCAGCGGGGCCGACAGGTGCGCGCGCATATAGGATTCCGCCAGCGTCAGGCGGCGCGGCAGATCTTGGGCTTGCCCCGCCTGCGCTTGCCAGCTATTGGGCTGGTTGTACAGCAGGTGCAGCACCAGCGTGTCTTCCAGGTGTTCCAACCACGCGGCGGGCGGGCGCCGCGCGCCGTCGTCCAGCGTGGGCAGCAGGTGGATCATGCTGGCGACCATGCTGCGCCAGGCCGCGCCCACCGGGTTGTCCAGCCGCAGGGCGGGGCTGAAGTCCAGTGCCAGCGTGGCGGCGTCGCCAAAGGCGCGGCGGCCCATGGCTTCGAGCTTGCCGCGCGGAATCTTCAACAACAGTTGTTCGCAGCCGGCCTCCCAGTGCAGCCGTACCGGGCGGTTGGGCGCGATGACGGCGGCGCAGTCGGGGTGGGCGTCCACGTGCTCGCTGCCGCATTCGATGCGCGCGCGGCCGCGCAGCGGCACTTGCACCAGCATGAAGTCCTGCAGGCGGTCGGGTTCGATGTGGACTTCGGCGCCGTAGCGCAAGGTACAGACCGTTAGCGAGCCGAACCGGCCCCGGTTCAGTTCGGCGTCCACGCGGCCCGCCTTCCAGGTCAGCCGGTGTTCCTTCAGCGCTTCCGACACGCGGGTGCGTGTTTCGTCCTGTTGGGTGGAGCTGAACACGCGCCGATTGAAAAGCGGCGCCAGTTCGAGTCGGGACCAGCCGTGCATGGGTGCCTCCGGGACGGGAACGCTCCCGTATCAGCAGCCCAGAATAAATTAACTGTCCAGGCTTTGGAATTAAGTGAATCCCGGATAAGACTGCGCGTATTCGGATAGAGCGGCGCGGCCGCGAGGCATACGCTAGCCAGCAGGCTCTCCCTCAGCAGCTCTTGGAGGGCGTCGTCACGGCGCGTAAGCTTGGCGACTTTGATCGGCGGCATGCGTGTACCGACGGCAGACGGGATCTGTCAGCTTTCCGCCAGCGCGGCTGGCGGCAGAATCGAAGGTGGCCCATGAATCGAAATCACTGGAGCCGGCGCGCGCTGGCGGCACTGGTCTGTATGTCCGCCATGGCTGGCGCCTCGGCGGCCGACAAGGTCAAGGTAGGCATGCTGACAACGCTGTCCGGCCCGGGGTCCGCGCTGGGCAACGAGATTCGCGACGGCTTCAATCTGGCGCTGCAACATACGGGCGGCAAGCTGGGCGGGCTGCCCGCCGAGGTGGTGGTGGCCGACGACCAGCAAAAGGCGGATACGGGCCGCCAGGCGGTGGAACGGCTGCTCAAGCGCGACCGCGTGGACGTCATGACGGGCATCGTGTTCTCCAATGTGCTGCTGCCGGTGATGCCGGCTATTTTGCAGTCTGACACCATTTACCTCAGCACCAATACCGGCCCTGAAAACTACGCGGGCGCGGGCTGTAACCCCAACTTCTTCGCGGTGGCCTGGCAGAACGAGGACATCCCCGCCGCCATGGGCAAGTACGCCACGGACCAGGGCTACAAGAGCGTGGCGCTGATCGCGCCCGACTACCCGGGCGGCCGTGAGTCACTAAAGGGTTTCAAGCGTCTATACAAGGGCGGCTTGTCCGAAGAGATCTACACCCAGCTCGGCCAGTTGGACTACGGCGTTGAAATCTCGCGCTTGCGCGCCAGCAAACCCGATGCGGTCTTCTTCTTCCTGCCCGGCGGCATGGGCGTGAACTTCATCAAGCAGTTCAACGGCGCGGGTCTGTCCAAGGACATCGCGCTGTTGGCGCCGGGCTTCTCGGGCGACGAGGACACCATCGCCGCCGTCGGCGCGCCGATCGCCGGCATGCGCAACACGTCGCAATGGGCGGCCGATCTGGACAACCCAGCCAACCGCAAATTCGTTGAAGACTTCAAGAAGACCTACAAGCGCACGCCCACGCTGTACGCCTCGCAAGGCTATGACGCCGCCATGCTGCTGGACAGCGCGGTGCGCCAAACGGGCGGCAAGCTTGACGCCGACGCGCTGCGCCCGGCGCTGCGGCGCGCGGATTTCAAATCGGTGCGGGGCGACTTCAAGTTCAACCGCAACCAATACCCCATCCAGAACTACTACCTGCGCGTCGTGGAAGCGGGCGCGGACGGCAAGCTGGCCAACAAGCTGTCGGGCACGGTGCTGACCCAGTACCAGGACCCGTTTGCCGCTACCTGCCAGATGAAATAGGCGGCCAGCCACGCAACCCAGGCATCTTGCATCAGGCATCAAGCAACACAGGAGAACCGAATGACCCAACAGATCTCGACGCGCGAGGTGACCATTCCCTCGCACGATGGCAAGACCTTCAGCGCCTACCTGGCCGTGCCCGCCTCGGGCCATGGCCCCGGGCTGGTGCTGTGCCAGGAAATCTTCGGCGTGAACGACTTCATGCGCCGCGCTGCGCAGTTGCTGGCCGAAGAGGGCTATGTGGTGCTGGTGCCCGATCTGTTCTGGCGCCAGCAGCCCGGCATTCAACTGACCGACGGCCCGGCCGACATGCCGCGCGCGTTCGAGCTCTACCAGGGCTTTGACGTTGAGCAGGGCCTGAAAGACATCGCGTCCACCATCGCCATGCTGCGCGAATTGCCCGAGCAACAGGGCGGCGTCGGCGTGCTGGGCTACTGCCTGGGCGGCAAGCTGGCCTACCTGGCCGCCTGTCGCACCGATGTGGACGTGGCCGTGGGCTATTACGGAGTGGGCATCGAAGACAGCCTGGACGAAGCGGCCAACCTGCGCGGCCGCCTGGTGCTGCACATTGCCGAGCAGGACGGCTTCTGTCCGCCCGCCGCGCGCCAGCGCATCCTGGATGCGCTGGGCGGCAAGCCCGGTGTTGAACTGTATGTGTACCCCGGCATGGACCATGCGTTCGCCCGCACGGGTGGCGATCACTACGACAAGCCGTCGGCACTGATGGCGCACCAGCGCAGCATGGCCGCGCTGCAACGCGCCATCGGCCCCGAGTTCGATTATTCGTATTTGTGGGACAAGCACTGCGAATACGAATTCGGCACGCGCGACGTGGCCGCCACCATGGCCACGATGGTGGCCGAACCCTACGTGAACCACATTCCCACCATGACGGGCGGCGTGGGCCACAAGGAACTGTCGCGCTTCTACCAGCACCATTTCGTCAACGGCAACCCGCCCGACACGCGCTTGGTTCCGCTGTCGCGCACGGTGGGCGCCACGCAGATCGTGGACGAACTGCTGTTCTGCTTCACGCACACCACCGAGATCGACTGGATGCTGCCCGGCGTGGCGCCCACCGGCCGGCCGGTTGAGATTCCGCTGATCGCCGTTGTGAAGTTCCGGGGCGACAAGCTCTACCACGAGCACATCTATTGGGATCAGGCCAGCGTGCTGGTGCAGGTGGGCTTGCTGGACCCCGCCGGCCTGCCGGTAGCGGGCCGCGAAACCGCCGCCAAGCTGCTGGACGAAACCCTGCCGTCGAACACGTTGATGGCGCGCTGGAAAGACAGCGAGAACAAGTAGGAGCCCCCCATGTCTTACACCGACCAACAACTGTCCGAGATGGTGCGTGGCGACAGCGTGCACCGCGGGGTCTACACCGACCCGGCCATCTTCGACCTTGAAATGCAGCGCATCTATGGCCGCGCGTGGATCTACGTGGGCCATGAAAGCCAGGTGCCCAAGACGGGCGACTATCACACCACCCGCGTGGGCGACCAGGATGTGCTGATGGTGCGCGCGTCCGATGGCCATGTGCACGTGCTGTACAACCGCTGCCCGCACAAGGGCGCCAAGGTGGTGGCGGATGGCGAAGGCTGCGTGGGCAAGTTCTTCCGCTGTCCGTATCACGCCTGGACCTTCAAGCTGGACGGCAGCCATCTGGGCGTGCCGCTCAAGCAGGGCCTGGAAGGCACGTCGTATGACCCCACCGACCCGGCGTTCTCGATGCGCCGGCTGGCGCGCGTGGAAAGCTATCGCGGCTTCGTGTTCGCCAGCCAGGCCAAGGAAGGCCCGGCGCTGACCGACTTCCTGGGTGGCGTGCGCTCGTCTATCGACAACCTGTGCGACCGTTCGCCGGTAGGCGAAGTGGAAGTGGCGGGCGGTATTTTCCGTGTGATGCAGCGGTCGAACTGGAAGGTGTTCTACGAAAACCTGCACGACACCATGCACGCCCGCGTCACGCATGAATCGTCCTACGCCGCTGCGCGCGACGAAGCCAAGGAAATGGGCGAGATGCCGCTTGAGCTGCACATCATGGACGGCAACGGCGAGCCCTACGAGTTCTGGGAAAAGCTGGAGCTGCGCGCCTACGAAAACGGCCATGGCTATATGGAAGGCATCTTCAACCCGGGCGCCGCCGAACGCGACCCCGTGTCGCGCGCGCACTTTGAAACGCTGGCCGCTGCCTACGGCGAGGAACGCGCCCGCGAAATCCTGGGCATGAACCGCCACAACACGGTCATCTACGGCAGCGGCTCGCCGCACACCGTATTCCAGCAATTCCGCGTGATCCGCCCGATTGCCGTGGACCGCACGCTGATCGAGATCCAGACCTTCCGCTGCAAGGGCGCGCCCGACGGCGTGTTCAAGCGCGCGATGCTGTACGCCAACGTCATCAACTCGCCGTCGTCCAACGTCATGCCTGACGACATCGAGCTTTACAACCGCTGCCAGGAAGGCAACGCCACGCGCGGCGGGGAATGGGTCAGCATGCACCGCTACCACGGCAGCGACCGCAGCGATGCGGACGGCATGGTGTCGGTCAACGGCACCAGCGAACTGCCCATGCGCAACCAGTTCCACGCCTGGAAGACCTATATGGAAGCCGGCGCGGCGTCGAACGCGCCCGCCACGGGAGAAGGCGCATGCTGCTAGACCTGGATTTCGATGTCGGCACGGCCGACCTGGCGCCCGCCGATGTGCCCGCCGACGCCTATCACCGCATCGCACAGTTCCTGTACCGCGAGGCTCGTTTGCTGGACGAGCGGCGCTACGACGACTGGCAGGCCTTGTGGACGCAGGACGGCATGTACTGGATGCCGCGCGTGCACGGCCAGCAAAGCCCGTACGACCATATTTCGCTGTTCTGGGAAGACCGCATGCTGCGCGACGTGCGCATCCGCCGCCTGGAGCACCCGCGCAATTGGTCGCAGCAACCGCCCACGCGCAGCGTGCGCCTGGTGGGCGGCGTGCAGGTGGAAGGGGTGGACGCGGGCGGCAACCTGGTGGTGCATTCCGCTTTTCAGATGACCGAATGGCGCAAGCGGCAACCCCGCCAACTGGCTGGCCGCTACACGCACAAGCTGGCGGCCGACGGGGATAGCTGGCGCATCCGCATGAAGCGTGTGGATCTGGTCAATTGCGACGACGTGCACGACGTGTTCGAGGTGTTCGTCTGATGACGGCGGACACCGCGGTGCTGGCGCTGCACTATCAGAATGACGTGCTGCATCCCGACGGCAAGATCCGCGTCGGTCTGGACGCCGACAACGGCGCGCGCCAGCGCCTGCTGGACAACGCTGCCGCCTTGCTGGACGGGGCGCGCGCGCAGGCCATGCCCATCGTGCATGTGCGCATCGCCTTCCGCCCGGACTACGCCGACCTGCTGCCCAACTGCGCCATCTTCCGCAACGTGGCCGCGATTGGGGCGGTGCCGGAAGGGCAGTGGGGCAGCGAGTTCTACGACGGCTTGCAGCCCTTGGCGAGCAGCCCGCGCGAGTTCATCGTGAAGCACACCCGCATCAGCGCGTTCTACGGCACGCCGCTGGAAGAAACGCTGCGTGTGATCGGCGCGCGCCGGCTGGTGGTGGCGGGCGTGGCCACGCATTCCGTGGTGGAAGGCACGGTGCGCCACGCCGCCGACATTGGGTTTGACGTGATGGTGGCCGAAGACGCCTGCGCCTCCGCCGACCTGGCGGTACATGAGGCCTCGCTGGCCAGCATGCGCCTGATTGCGCAAACGGGTTCGGTGGCGCAAGCGGTGCGCTGGGCTGCCGCGCCGCACTGATCAAGGATTATTCATGGATTTTTCAGGCTTTCCCGGCTTGGCCGGCAAGACCGCCATCATCACCGGCAGCACGCAGGGGCTGGGCGCGGACATCGCGCGCGGCCTGGCCGCCGCTGGCGCCAATGTGATGCTGGTGGGGCGCAACGCGCAAGCCGGCCAGGTGCTTGAGCAGGAACTGGACGGGCGCGCGCTTTTTTGCGAAACCGACATCGGCAGCGACGCGCACATCCAGCGCTGCATCGACGCCGCGCTGGCACGCTTTGGTCGCCTGGACATTCTGGTGAACAACGCCTGCCAGTACACGGACCGGGGGTTGGCCTCCTCTCGCGAGGAATGGCACGCCACGCTGGACACCAACCTCGTGTCGGCCGCCATCTTCACGCAGTTGGCCGCGCCGCACCTGCCGCGCGGCGGTGTGGTGGTCAATATGGGCAGCACGGGCGGCAAGTTCGGCGCGGCGGGGCGCGCGCTGTATCCGGCGTCCAAGGCGGCCATGTTGCAAATCACCAAGAATTTCGCGGTGGAACTGGCGCCGGCGGGCGTGCGGGTGCTGGCGGTGTCGCCGGCATGGACCTGGTCGCCGTCGGTGGAACAGTTGTCAGGCGGCTCGCGCGAGGCGGCGGACGCCGTGGGGGCGCACTTTCATCCGCTGGGCCGGGTGGGGTCGGGCGAAGAAATCGCCGCCGCCGTGTGCTTTGCGTGTTCGGATGCGGCGTCCTGGATGACGGGGGTGGACATTCCCGTGGACGGCGGTTTTTCCATCCTGGGGCCAGACCGCGGCATTTCGCCGCGCGTCTGGTTCAAGGAACTGGCGCCTTGATTCCCTGAGCGATCGGGCCGGGCCACGCGCGCCGTGGGGCTCTAAGGCGGCCTGCCGGGAGGCAGGGCGCGGCCTTAGCGGCCTTAGCGAATGACGATCTCGCCTTCCTCCAGCCCGGCTTTGCCGCCGACCTGGTCTTCCAGGAACTCCTGCATCTTGTTGCCCAACTGAATCTTCGTCCCGCTGCAAAAGCGGCGCGTGGCGGCTACCGTGGCGGTGTGCAGCGGTTGCAGGTCGCGCACCAACTGGGATTCTTCTTCGTCCAGCGCCAGCAAGTCGCTGCCCAGCTTCACATGGGTATTGCGGGCGCGTTCCACCACGTCGCCGGGCGCGCGCTGCGGGTTGGCTTGCAGGAACATCAGCAGTTGTTCCAGCTTGGCCTTTTCCTCGTTCATCTTCAGGCGCTTGCGCGTCAGTGCCGAGCGCTTGATGTCGGCATGCGGGTCCAGGCCGGCCTGCACCAGCGTGGGAATGCCGGAGGGAGACCCGATGGTGCCGGCGCGCACGGCATTCAGCGCGCGGATCTGGCCGCCGGTGATGGCGCTTTGCTGCGTGTTGGGCGGGCCGACGTTGACGCTGCCGCCCGCCGCGATGCTGCTCTGGCGGATCTCGCGTTCAACGTCCACGTCCTGCCCGGCGCTGATGATGGCGTTTTCAATGAACTTGGCGCGCAGCATTCCGCCACAGACGATGTGGGCCGTGCGCGCGGTGGCGGCGGGGTCTTGCAAGGCTTCGGCCATGCCGATGATGCCGCCCTTGACCGTGACGCTGCCACCTGCTTCCACCAGCGCCGCCTCGATGGTGCCGTTGACGACGACGTCGCCCGTCACGCGCACTTCCATGGTGGCGGCGATGTCGCCGCGCACCTGTAGCGAGCCTTCAAAGGTGATGTTGCCGGTGGACAGGTTGACGGCATCCACCTCGACCATCGGGTTCACCTGCACGCCGTGGCTGACCAGCGTGGGCGTGCCGGCGATGGTCGCGCGCAGCAGCAGCGGGTCTTCCGGGTCCACGGCCACACCGCTTACATCCTTGGAGAACGGCGTGTCGGGCATTTCGTCCGGCAGCACCGGTTCGCCCAGCACGTTGACGCCGTCCACGCCCGGCAGGGGCGGGAAGCGGCGCATCAAGGGCGTGCCCGGCGACACCAGCAGCAGGCTGCCAAGGTCGCGGTAGTCCACATGGGCCAGCTCGTCGATTTCCTGCGCGCGCGGCTTCAGGCGGTCAAGCAGGCTTTCGAAACGGGTGGGGGTGCCGCGCGTGGGCGGCGTGCCTTGGGCGATGACGACGGTTTCGCCATTGCCCTTTTCCACGGCCTCGGCCAGCGCCTGTTCCTGCACGCCATGCACAATGCCGCGGTCGGCCACGGCCTGGCGCAGCATGTCCAGGGTGACGGGCTGGCCGCCCCTGGGTGGGTGCAGGGTCAGCAGCGCGGTCATGCGGTCGGGGTCGAGTTCCAGCTCGAACGAGCCGTCCACCACCTGGCCCACCGGAAACTGCACCGGTTCCGTGGCGCTGCGGCAGCGGTCGATGAAGGCCAGCACCGCGTGGTTGTCCAGCGCGTCGGCGCTCCAGCCGTGGGCGATGGCGGCGGCGGTCAGGGTTTCCCAACTGGGGATGTCGGTATTGATGATGGGGGCGGGCTCGGTCTCCACCTCTGCCGCCACGTCACCGGCGGCTACGTCGAGGTCGGCCTCGGACGCCTGGGTGTCGCCGGGGCTGCCAACGGGAGCTGGCTCAATGGCTGCGGTGGAGGGCTCTACCGGGTCGGGATCAGGGCGCGGCGGGGGCGTATAAATTGCCGACAGGACGTTGGTGCCGGCGTCCAGCACCAGCTGCAACGTGTTTTCTGCGTCCATCTTTGCCTCTCCCAGCCTGGCACGAGCGGCCAGGTTCATTCATTTGGTAAATAACGGAAATATTGCGACATATTAGCTCAGACGTCCGCCGTATGCCCTAGGTAAGTCCCCGAGGTTTTCGAAGTTTTTCTGCCGGTTCCCGGTGGCGGCCGGGCAAAGCGAGGATTAGGGCGAAGGGGCGAGCGACAAACCGGGTTGATCGCCGCAGCATAGGGGCTCGCCAACGCGTCTTCGGACGCCGCCGGAGCCCCAAACCATGGACCCTCGACACCGAAGTTACCCGCCCGTTTGTAGTGCCTTCCTGGCGCGCATTGGCGGCATGGCGGTGCTGATGGCCTTGGCGGTGGGTGCTCTGGCGCTGGCGCCCGCAAGCCCCGCCCAGGCCGCCGAGATCTACCGCTACAAAGACCCCTACGGCGTCTGGCGCGTGATGAAAGTGCCCACCGGTTACGGCAAACATTACAAGCGGGCGCAGGCGCGCACCGCCTGGCGCCGCAATGCCACCACCAAGGTCTGTCTGGAATGCGCGCCGCGCCAGGGCGACGGTGCGCGCATGGCGACGCTGGCGCCAACGTCCCGGGCGCAGCGCTGGGGCGAGATCAAGCTGCCCACCGCGCATGATGGCCTGATCGAGCGCGCCGCCAAGGATTCCGGCGTGGACCGGGCCTTGCTGACGGCCGTTATTGCCATCGAATCAGGGTTTCGCAGCGACGCGCGTTCGCCCAAGGGCGCGCTGGGGCTGATGCAACTGATGCCCGCCACGGCGGCGGCGGTGCTGGCGGTGGACGATATTGAACGTGCGCTGGTGGACCCGGCGACCAATGTGAAGGCGGGCTCGCGGCATTTGCGCCGGCTGATCGACCAATACCCCGGCCGGCTGGACCTGGCGCTGGCGGCGTACAACGCGGGCGAGGGGGCGGTGCGCAAATACGATGCGGTGCCGCCGTATGCCGAAACCCAGGCGTATGTCAGGGACGTGACCGCCCTCTACGAACAGTACAAGACGCCCTGAGCAGGGCGTCTTGTTTGGGGTTTTTATACCGGGCTTTTTAACTGGGGCCCTGGGCGGACCCCAGCCGCTTAAATCGCGGCGAAAACCTTTTCGGCGATGTCCAGCGTGGACTTGATCACCGCGTCGTCGTGCGTGGCCGACACGAAGCCCGCTTCGAACGCGGACGGCGCGAAGTGCACGCCGTGGTCCAGCATGGCATGGAAGAAGCGGTTGAACGCCGCCGTGTCGCACTTCGAGACCTCGGCGAACGAGGTGGGCACGGTGTTGCTGAAATAGATGCCGAACATGCCGCCCACCGAATCGGCCGAAAAGGCCAGGCCGGCGGCACGGGCGCGCTCTTGCAGGCCCTGGGCCAGCTTGGCGGTTTGCGCCGACAGCTTGTCGTAGAAGCCGGGCGCGGCGATCAGGCGCAGCGTGGCCAGGCCTGCCGCCACGGCCACCGGGTTGCCGGACAAGGTGCCGGCCTGGTATACGCCGCCCAGCGGGGCGATGTGCTTCATGACTTCAGCGCTGCCGCCGAAAGCGCCCACCGGCATGCCGCCGCCAATCACCTTGGCCAGCGTGGTGATGTCCGGCTTCACGCCGGTCAGCCCCTGCACGCCTTGCGGACCCACGCGGAAACCCGTCATCACTTCGTCAAAAATCAGCAGCGCGCCGTGCTGCGTGCAGACCTCGCGCAGGCCTTCCAGGAAGCCGGCCGTGGGCTTGATCAGGTTCATGTTGCCGGCGACGGGCTCCACGATGATGCAGGCGATGTCGGCGCCGTGCTGGGCGAAGGCCTCGCGCACCGCGTCCAGGTTGTTGTATTCCAGGGTCAGCGTGTGCGACACGAACTCGGGCGGCACGCCGGCCGAGCTGGGGTTGCCGAAGGTCAGCAGGCCCGAGCCCGCCTTGACCAGCAGGCTGTCGGAATGGCCGTGGTAGCAGCCTTCGAACTTCACGATCTTGGCGCGGCCGGTGGCGCCGCGCGCCAGGCGGATTGCCGTCATGGTGGCTTCGGTGCCCGAGCTGACCAGGCGCACCTGTTCCAGCGACGGCAAGCGCGAGATCAACACTTCGGCCAGTTCGATTTCGGCTTCGGTGGGGGCGCCGAACGACAGGCCGTTGACGGCGGCTTCCTGCACCGCTCGCACCACGTCGGGGTGCGAATGGCCCAGGATGGCGGGGCCCCAGGAGCCCACGTAATCGATGTACTGCTTGTCGTCCGCGTCCCACACGTACGGGCCTTGCGCGCGCTTGATGAAGCGCGGCGTGCCGCCGACTGAGCGGAAAGCGCGCACGGGCGAATTGACGCCGCCGGGGATGCTGCGGCAGGCGCGTTCGAAAAGCTGTTCGTTACGGGACATGGCGTTCAAGGCTTGCGAAGAGGGTTGACGGAATAGGGCGCGGAGCAGGCCGTCGCGGCGGCGCGGATGCTGGGCGCTTCGAAAAGTGCGGTGATGACGGCGATGGCGTCGGCGCCCGCCTGGGCCACCAGCCGTGCGTTGTCGGGCGTGATGCCGCCGATGGCCACCACGGCGGGGCGGGGCGCATCGCGCTCGTCGACCAGGCGGCGGGCTTCGGTCAGCACCGACAGCGGCGCGCGCACGGTGTCGGGTTTGACGGTGGACGCGAACATGGCGCCAAAGGCGATGTAGTCGGCGCCCGCGTCCAGCAGTTCGCGCGCGCGCGTCAGGTCGTCGTAGCTGGAGCCGCCCAGGATCAGGTCGGGGCCGGCTTCGGCGCGGATGCGCGCCAGGCTTTCGTCGTCGCGGCCCACGTGCGCGCCGTCGGCGCCCACGTCCAGCGCCAGGCGCCAGTCGTCATTGATCAGGAACACCACGCCCAGCTCGCGGCACAGCGGCGCTAACGCGCGGGCCTGTTCGGCGCGCACCGCGTCAGGCACGTTCTTGCGCCGCAATTGCAGGGAACGCATGCCGCCTTCGGCGGCCTTGCGCACGGCTTGCAAGAGGCGGTCGGTGTCGTCCCATTCAGGCGTGACGCCATACAGGCCGGCGGGAAAACGCAAGGGTTTCATTGCGGTTGAATCCGATTGGGAATGCGCCGGCCCATGCCGGGCAGGAAACTGGCCGCGACCGACGCATCGGCATGCGCCAGCCCTTGGCGCACGGCTTCGGGCATCTCGAGCCCGCGCGCCAGCATGGCGGTGATGGCGGTGGCGGCCAGGCCGCCGGCGTCGCCGTTGCGGTCGGGCGGCGTCTGCCACGGCCAGGTGTGGGTCTGGCCGTTGGGGCCCAGCAGCACATTGGCAAAATGGCCGGGCCGCTGCGGGCTGCCCAGCACCAGCACCCACTGCGCGCCCGCCGCCACCAGGGCGTGCATGGGCGAAGGTGCGTCCCCGATATCGATGTCGCCGTCGGCATGCCATTGCGCCAGGCGCAGATGCTCGATGATCACCAGGTCCGTCTGCGGCAGCACCAGTTCAAGCGTGGCGGCCAGGAGGTCGTCGGCCTCGTCTTCGTCGGCCGCGTCGGTCGGCAGGGGGGCACGCTGGCCCAGGTGCAGCACCAGCGGCACCTGGCTGTAGTCAGCGGCCACCTGGGCTGCCACGCTGGCAGTTTCAGCGGTGTATAGTCCGCCCACCTTGATGGCCTGCACGGACATGTCTTCCAGCAGGCAGCGAGCCTGGTCGTCCAGCAGGTCGGGCGAAACGGGATGGATTTCTTCGATGCCGGCAGTGTCCTGCACGGTCAGCGCGGTCACGGCCGCCAGGCCATGACAGCCCAGGCGGGCGCAGGTGACGGCATCCGCGGGCAAGCCGTCGGATCCCGAGGGATCGAACGGGCCGAAGACCAAAACGAGAGGGGGGGTAACGGGGGCCACGTAGACAGCGCTTGAGCTTTGAGCGGAGTACCCGGATTCATTTTGAGGTGAATCAGGGGAACCCCTATTGGGTTTCGGTAAGATTGTCCCCATTCTAATGGAAGCCCCCCACCTTTGCCCCGCCTCGGGGAACCGGGTGGGGTTTTGATGTAAGAGAGAACTATGCGTACTTGGATGTGTCTGATTTGTGGCTGGGTCTATGACGAAGAGGCCGGCCTGCCCGACGAAGGTATTGCTCCCGGCACTCGCTGGGAAGACGTGCCGCCGAACTGGGTCTGTCCCGAATGCGGCGCCCGCAAAGAGGACTTTGAATTGATGGAAATCTGAACCCGACCCGCTGACCCATTCCGCCAGGGCTCGTAAGATGGGGCATTGACCCCATCCCACGTAACCAAAGACGGTCTGCCGCCAGGCTAGACGGCCACGCTCGCGTGTGCGACGTCCACGGTTCTTTCAGACTACCCAAAGGGGTTGCCATGACGGAAAAACATCACGAATCCGCCGCATCGCAGGCGGCCAACTTTGCCAACCAGTTCCTGATCGCCATGCCCGGCATGGTTGAAGGCAGCCTGGCCGGCTCGGTCATCTACGTGTGCGAACACACCGAACGCGGCGCGCTGGGCCTGGTCATCAACCGGCCCACCGACCTGACCTTGGGCACCTTGTTCGAGCGCATCGAATTGACGCTTGAAATCGGCCCGGTCAAAGACACGCTGGTTTACTTCGGCGGCCCGGTCCAGACCGACCGCGGCTTCGTGCTGCACGCGCCCGCCGGCGACTACAGTTCCAGCATCAAGATGGGCGCCATGGCGCTGACCACCTCGCGCGATGTGCTGCAAGCCGTGGCCGACGGCAATGGCCCCGCCCGCATGCTCGTCACGCTGGGTTACGCCGGCTGGGGCGCAGGGCAACTGGAAAGCGAAATGGGCCAGAATGCATGGCTCAGCGTGGGCGCCGACGACCACATCATCTTCGACGTGCCCGCCGAAGACCGCTACCCCGCCGCGCTCAAGCTGCTGGGCATTGATCCGGTCATGCTGGCGGGCGATGCGGGCCATGCCTGAAGAAACACTGCTTGGTTTCGACTTTGGCGAAAAGAAGATCGGCATCGCCATCGGCAACACCCTGACGCGCCAGGCGCGCCCGCTGGAAATCATCTTCAGTGAAATCCGCGATGCGCGCTTTGGCCGCATCGCCGCGCTGTTGCAGGAGTGGCAGCCCCATCGCGTGGTGGTGGGGCTGGCGCTGGATGCCGATGGCGGCGAACAGCCCGCCACCGCGCGCTGCCGGCGTTTCGCCAATCAATTGCATGGCCGTTTCGGCATCGCGGTCGAACTGGTGGACGAGCGCGGCTCCAGCATGGAAGCGCAGCGCCTCTTGGGCACGCACGCCGCCGATGACGCGATGGCGGCGGCTGTTATCCTGCAACGATATCTCGACACCCTGCCTGCGGCGTAACGCGCGTGGCCCGGCCTTTTCTATGCTCAATCCGCAACTTGATCGCCGCGGCGAACTCATTCATCTGCTGACAACGGAAGGGCTGCCCAAGCGCCACGTCGAGCGCTTGCTGGACGCCGCGCGTGCCTATGCGGCAGCGGGCGACGCCGGTTCCCCAGCCGCCTTGATGCCCGACGCGCACGCCGCGCCATGCGCCGTCTTTCTGTCCCTGGGCGATGACCTTGCCGACCGCGACGCCTATGCCGCGTTGGCGACCCGGCTGTCGCTCTTGCCTGTGGTGCTGGACGCGCAGGATGAGCAACGCGGACAACACCCACAACACCCACAACACTTGTCCGACGTGCATGCCCCGTTCGCCCCGCCAGCGGCTCACTCGCATGCCGGCGACGCGCTGGCCGAAACGGTGGCGCGCCTGCAACCCGGCGTGCTGGTGCTGCGTCACGCGGCCAGCGGCACCG
The DNA here is from genome assembly GCF_024806975.1 of Achromobacter sp. JUb104. NCBI lineage: Bacteria > Pseudomonadati > Pseudomonadota > Betaproteobacteria > Burkholderiales > Alcaligenaceae > Achromobacter > Achromobacter sp. JUb104. Next base: position 60,638 of record NZ_JANUEY010000005.1, read on the forward strand.
CCCATTGCGCCGCCGCGCACGCCGCGCCGGGCCTGCGCGTGATCAACGCGGGTGATGGGTGCCACGCGGACCCCTTGCCGGCGCTGGCGCTGGTGCTGGCCATGCTCCACGCCAAGCAAGACCTGACGAACCTGGCCGTGACCTTGGTGGGCGATATCCGGCATTCGCGCGTGGCGCGTTCGGTCATCCATGCCATGACCACCTTGGGCGTGCCCGAGGTGCGCGCGGTTGCGCCTCGCACGCTGCTGCCGCAAGGCTTGCCGCAGTTGGGCGTGCGCGAGTGCGCGACCCTGCGCGAAGGGCTGCAAGAGGCCGATGTCATCATCGTGCTGCCCTTGCAGGTGGAACGCATCAGCGGCGCGCTGCTGCCGTCCGCGCGTGAATACGCCCATGCCTATGGCCTGACCCCCGCCACGCTGTCCCACGCCAAGCCGGACGTGCTGCTCTTGCCCGGTGGCGCACTTACCCCGGGCGTGGAAGTGGATGGCGACGTGGCCGCCGGCCTGCCACCCGTGCAGACGCAATTGGCCGATCTGGAACAACACCTGCGCCTGGCCGCCTTGAGCGTCCTGGCCGGAGACACGCCATGAGGCTGCACATTGCCAATGGCCGCCTGATCGATCCCGCCAATGGGGTGGACGGGCCGCATGATGTTTACCTTGCCGACGGCCGGGTGGTGGCCGTGGTTGCCGCCGGCGCCACGCTGGACGGCTTTCAGGCCGATCGCGTGCTGGACGCGACCGGCCTGGCGGTATTGCCCGGCCTGGTGGACCTGTCGGCGCGCGTGGCGCAACCTGGCCACGCAACGGGCCTGGCGTTCGCGCCCGCCGAGTTGCGCGCGGCCTTGGCCGGCGGCGTGACGCGGCTGGTGATGCCGCCGGATGCCGCATCGGACGACGCGCTGGACGAGCCCGGCAAGGTCGACGCCTTGACGCGCCAGATGGAAGCCGGCCAACCCCGCATCCATCCGCTGGGCGCCATGACGGTGGGCCTGGCGGGTGAGACGCTGACGGAAATGGGCCTGCTCGCGCAAGCGGGTTGCCTGGCCTTTGCCCAAGGCGAGCACGGCATTGCCGACACGCGCGTGCTGTGGGGCGCGATGCGCTATGCCAGCGGGCTGGGCTACACGCTGTGGCTGCGTCCGCAAGACCCCTGGTTGGCCCAAGGCGCCGTTGCCGCCAGCGGCGCGTACGCCGAACGCCTGGGCCTGGAAGGCCTGCCGCCGCAGGCCGAGACGGTCGCCCTGAACACCATCTTCGAGCTGCAACGCGCCACCGGCGCGCGTGTGCACCTGACCCGCCTGTCCACCGCGCCAGGGCTGGCGCTGCTGCGAGCGGCCAGGCGCGAAGGCCTGGCGGTGACGGCGGACGTGTCCGCCCACAACCTGCACCTGACCGATGTCGATATCGGCTTCTTCGACACGCACTTCCACCTGCAACCGCCGTTGCGCGGCCAGCGCGACCGCGACGCCATCCAGGCGGCGCTGGCCGAAGGACTGGTCCAGGCGCTGTGCTCGGACCACACCCCCGTGGACAAGCACGGCAAGGCCGCGCCGTTTCCCGTGTCCACTCCCGGCGCGACGGCCTTGGAACTGCTGCTGTCGCTGACCTTGAAATGGGCGCGCGACCACCGCGTGCCGCTGGCCGACGCGCTGGCGCGGGTCACGTCGGGGCCGGGCGCGGTACTCAGCGGTATCAGCGGCGGCATAAGCAGTGGCACAAGCAGCGGCACAAGCAGTGGCACAAGCAACCCCGCCGCCCAGGCCGGCCAGTTGGGCGTGGGCGCGCCCGCCGACGCCTGCCTGGTGGATCTGGACGCTGAATGGCTCGTGACGCCCACGGCGCTGCAAAGCCGCAGCCCCCATACGCCGTTCGCGGGTATGATGCTGCCCGGTCGGGTACGCGCCACCGTGGTCGGTGGCCAACTGGTCTGGGAGACCTCAGTTTGAAGCTGCTGCGCTTTGTCTTACGGCTGGCCCTGGTGCTGCCTCTGATCGTGTTTGGCTTGTTTTGCGTGGGTCTGGTCTACCCCTTCATCCGCCCGCGAAGCCGGGCCTGGCTGAACCGCTCGTGGTCGCGCGCGCTGATGGCGGCCTGCGGCGTGAAGGTGACCTTCAAGGGCGACCCGCGCATGAGCGGCCCGGTATTGCTGGTGGCCAATCATGTCTCGTGGATCGATATCTTCGTCCTGAATTCCGCGCGTCCCACGTCGTTCGTGGCCAAGAGCGAGATCCGTAAATGGCCCGTGATCGGCTGGCTGGTGGCGGGGGCGGGCACGCTCTTCATCGAACGCGGCCAGCGCCACGCGGTACACGCCATGGGCGAGGCCATGCAAGCCCGCTTCAAGCTGGGTGACGCGGTCGGGCTGTTTCCGGAAGGCACGACGACAGAAGGCTTCGACCTGCTTCCTTTCCACGCCAGCCTGTTCGAACCGGCGCGTTCGGCGGCCGTGGAAATCCAACCCGTGGCCTTGCGATTCCTGCGCGACGGCAAGCGCGATGGCTTTGCGGCGTTCGTTGGCGAAGAAAGCCTGGTGGCCAATCTTTGGCGCGTGCTGGGCGCGACGGGCTTGTCCGTCGAAGTAGTGTTTCTGCCGGTATTGGCGGCAAGGCATCCGGATGGCAGCTTGCCGACCCGGCTTGAGCTGTCGCATCAGGCGCGCGACGCGATCCTTGGTGCGCTGTAAAGCCAGGGCCTGAAGCACGGGCCCGAAGCACGGGCCTGAAGCGCAGGCCTCCCCCCTACACCCCGCCGGAAAACTCGCAGCAGCTTTCCGCCAGCTCGGCCACGCTTTCACAGAACGCCACGTCCGCGTCGCGGCGGAACATGGCGCTGTAGACCGATTGCGGCGGCGCGGTGCTGGTGCGCGCAATCACCAACTGCTTCTTGCTGACCATGTCCGCGAAATAATCGCGGGGCAGGCAACTGACGCCGAAGCCCGCGGCGGTCAGGCCCGCCATGGCGATCAGGCTGTTGATCGTGAAGATATTGCTGTCCGGCGTATGGGGCCGCAGCCACCCGTCGTAGATCATGTTCAAGCCCGACTCGCGGCTTTGGCGCAAGAGCGGCAGGCGCGCGATGTCGGCGGGCGTGTAGACGCGGCTGGCGTCGATCAGGTCAGGGCTGCCCATCCAGGCGAATTCCAGGCGTTGCAGCGCCACGACTTGCAGGTTCGGTTCCGCGAATTCCCCGTGCAGGAACGCCATGTCCAACTGCCCCGCCTGCAAGCGCTTGAGCAGGTCCGCGCCCAGGTCGATGTGCGGTTCCAGCGTGATGCGCGGATAGTGCGCGCGCAGCAGGCGGATCAAGGCGGGCAACCACGTCATGGCCGTGATCTCGGTAATGCCGAAACGGAACGTGCCGGTCAGCGTGTGCTGGCCTTTCAGCCGCACCAGCAAGCGGTCTCGATGGCCCAGCATGTCTTCGGCAAGCGCATAGACCTCGTGACCCCGCGCGGTCAGTTCGGCGCGATGGCCCGAGCGGTCGAATAGCGCCACATTGAAGTCCGCCTCCAGTTCCTGGATGCGCTTGGTGATGGCCGATTGGGTCGTGTGCAGCTTCTGCGCAGATGCGGAAAACGTGCCCAGCCGGACGGTCCAGTACAGGGCCTCGATTTGCTTGAAAGTCAGCATGCCGGGCACCGCGTCGTAGAGAAGTTCATTCCGAAATTTCCGCCTAGGGCTAACCCCTATATTCCAAAAATTGATGAAGCTCGTGGAAATTTAATCCCTTTTTCTGAAAACGAAAAGCTCGCAACATGCCATCTGATTGTTCACCCGGCCGTCCTGCATCCTGAAAAATTCCACAGGGTTGCCGGCGGCTACCGACCCAGGAACTGCAGATCGTCATGGCCAATATCCTTACCGGCGCCCGCCAATTGCCGGCTTCCCCCGTTGCTCCCGCCGCCATTCTTGAAGCGCTTGCCGGCATCGTCACGCCCCACCTTAGCGACAACCTGGCGCGCCGCGAGGGCATCTCGGGCCTGCACCGCTACAACCGCAGCGGCAAGCTCGTGGGCACCGCGCTGACGGTCAAGACGCGCCCGGGCGACAACCTGATGATCTACAAGGCCATGATGCAGATCCAGCCCGGCCACGTGCTGGTGGTGGACGCGGGCGGTGACCTGTCCAACGCCGTGCTTGGTGAAATCATGAAGCGCTACCTGCAAGTGCATGGCTGCGCGGGCGTGGTGGTGGACGGCGCCATCCGCGACGTGGCCGCGTTTGAAGCGGACAGCTTCCCCTGCTATGCGCGTGGCCACATCCATCGCGGCCCTTACAAGGACGGCCCGGGCGAGGTCAACGTGCCTGTTTCGATCGGCGGCCAAGTCGTCAACCCCGGCGACATCATCGTGGGCGACGAAGACGGCCTGGTCTGCTTTGCCGCGTCCGACGCGGAAAGCCTGATTGCCGCCGCGCACGCGCATGCGGCCAAGGAAGAACGCATCATGGCCGAGATCGCCAAGGGCGATAAGACGCAAAGCTGGATGCAGGCCGCCTTTGCCGCCAAGGGGCTGGCATGAGCGCCGCCGATACCGCCTTCCTGGCCGAACGCGCCCGCGCGATCAAGCCGTCGCCCAGCATGGCCGCCAAGACGCGCGTGGACCAGTTGCGTGCCGAGGGCCGCGACATCATCGACTTCACCGTGGGCGAACCCGACCTGCCCACGCCCGCGCACATTGTGCAGGCGGGCATCGACGCGCTGAACAGCGGCGACATCCGCTACACCGCATCCGCCGGCGCCAAGCCGCTGTTGGAAGCCGTGCGCGCCAAGTTCGAACGCGAAAACGGCCTGGACTACGGACTGGACGAACTGATCGTCGGCGTGGGCGCCAAGCAATTGATCTTCACCGCGCTGGCCGCCACCGTGCAAGCCGGCGACGAAGTCATCATCCCCGCGCCCTACTGGGTGTCGTACCCGGACATGGTGCTGGTCAACGATGGCACGCCCGTGGTGCTGGCCTGCCCTGAAGCCGACGGCTTCAAGCTGACGCCGCAAGCGCTGGAACACGCCATCACGCCGCGCACGAAATGGGTGCTGCTGAATACGCCCAGCAATCCGACCGGTGCGATGTACAGCGTGGAAGAACTGCGTGCCTTGGGCGAGGTGCTGGCGCGCCATCCCCACGTGTGGCTGATGACCGACGAAATCTATGAACACCTGGCCTACGGCGACGCGCGCCACGCATCGCCCGCCGCGGTGGTGCCGGCGTTGGCGGGCCGCACGCTGACGATCAACGGCGTGTCCAAGGCCTACGCCATGACCGGCTGGCGCCTGGGTTACGCCGGCGGCCCCAAGCCGCTGATCAAGGTCATGGCCACGCTGATTTCGCAAAGCACCAGTTGCGTCAGCGCCATCAGTCAGTCGGCCGCGCGCGTGGCCTTGACCGCCGACCAGCGCTGCGTCAGCGATGCCGCCACCATATTCCATGCACGCCGCGATCGCATCGTGGCCTTGCTGAACGCGGTGCCGGGCATCCGCTGCCCCGAGCCGCAGGGCGCGTTCTATGTCTACCCGTCGGTTGAAGGGTTGCTGGGCAAGCGCACGCCAGCCGGCCGCGTGCTGGAAAGCGATCTGGACGTGGTGATGTACCTGTTGGACGAGGCCGGCGTTGCCGTGCTGGATGGCGCGGCCTATGGCTTGTCGCCCTACCTGCGGCTGAGCTTCGCCACGTCGATGGAGAACATCGAAGAAGGATGCCGCCGTATCAACAGCGCCTGCGCGGCGCTGCGCTGAACGCGGCGGTTTCCTGAACGCCGTTTTTGTTGGCAGTACGCATACCTGGCAGTACCCATACCTATATTCAAGGGGAATTACCATGAAGACCACCATTGCTTCCTTCGTTGCCGCCGTCGGCCTGGCCGCCACGCTGGCGCCCGCCGCGCACGCGGACACCGTGCAAGACATCAAGGCGCGCGGCAAATTCATCTGCGGCACCATGGGCACGGCCGAGCCCTTCAGCTTCCAGGACCCGAAGACCCGCGCGGTGGTCGGCTACGAAGTCGATATGTGCCAGGCCGTGGCGGATAGCCTGGGCGTGCCGCTGGAACTGAAGCTGATTGCCGTCGAAGCCCGCATCCCCGAACTGATCGCCGGCCGCGTTGACCTGGTGGCCGCCAACCTGGGCTGGAGCCCGGACCGCGCGAAGCAGATCGACTATTCGCACCAGCATTTCGTGAGCCTGCAGAAGATCCTGGCGCGCGAGTCCGAGAAAGACGTGAAGGCGCCTGCCGACCTGGCGGGCAAGCGCGTCAGCGCCGTGCGCGGGTCGTCCTCGGAGCAGGGCGCGCGCAAGAACATCCCGAATGTGGATACGGTGACTTTTAAAGACCCCAGCGGCGCGTTCCTGGCGCTGCAGCAGGGCAAGGTCAGCGGCTTTGTCGCGTCGGAGATGATGCTTGTGAAGCTTCAGCAACAAGCCGCCGGCAGCGCGGTGCCCGTGAAGATCCTGCAACCGGCGCTGTTCGTTGAACCCTGGGGCATGGGCGTGCGCAAGGGCGACACCGCCATGTTGAACCAGGTGAACAAGGTGCTGGACGGCATGGAAGCCTCGGGCCAGGCCACCAAGCTGTTCGATAAATGGTTCGGCGCGGGCACGCAGTTCAACATGAAGCGCGACTTCCGCATCGAAGCCATCAAGGGTTGATGCGCGACACGCGCTGGAGCCTCGTTCGATGCACTACGTTTTCGACTTCAGCGCCATTTTCCAAGGCGAGTACCCGGACTGGCTGCTAAGGGGGTTGATCACCACCCTGGCGCTGGCCGGCCTGGCCTGGGTTCTGGCGTTCTTCCTGGGCAGCCTGCTGGCGGTGATCCGCCTGACGGGCTCGCCCGTGGCCAATGCGGTGATCGCGGTGTATGTCGCGTTCCACCGCAACGTGCCCATGCTGGTGCACATCCTGTTCTGGTACTTCGGCGTGCCGGCATTGCTGCCGCAAGGCTTGAGTGATTGGCTCAACAGCCACGGCAGTGAATTCATCATGTCGTGCATCGCGATCGGGCTGGTGATGTCGGCCTACATCTGCGAAGACCTGCGCAGCGCCGTGCGCGGCATCCCGCCGGGGCAGGTAGAGGCATCGCGCGCGCTGGGGCTGAGCTTTCTGCGCACGATGCGCTGCGTCGTGTTGCCACAGGCGTTTCGCATCGCGATTCCGCCGCTGCTGAACCAGACCCTGCTGCTGTTGAAGAACACCAGCCTGGCGATGGCGATCGGCGTAACGGAACTGACGGCAGCGGGGCGCGAGATCGAGAACTACACGTTCCGCACCTTCGAGGCCTATGCAGTGGTGACGGTTATTTATCTGCTGTTGTCGTTCTTGATCATGGGCGGCGGCGCGATCTTGCAACGACGTTATCGTCCGCTGGGGGCGCGCTGAGATGTGGGACATACTGAAAGACAATTGGCTGCTGCTTCTGATCGGGCAGTATCCGCACGGCCCGATAGGCGGGCTGGTGGCCACGCTGGGCCTGGCGGCCATCAGCCTGACGCTGGCCTTGCCTTGCGGCGTGTTGCTGGCGCTGGGTCGCATCAGCCCGTACCGCATCTTCTACTGGCCGTCGTCGGCGGTGGTGTATCTGGTGCGCGGGCTGCCGCTCTTGATGTTCATTTTCTGGGCGTACTTTTTTGTACCGATCATCATCGGCCGCCCCGTTGCGGGCACGACCACGATGGTGGTGGCGCTGGTCTGCTACGAAAGCGCCTACCTGGCCGAGATCATCCGCGCGGGCATCCAGGCCTTGCCGCCGGGGCAGCAAGAGGCCAGCCGGGCGTTGGGCTTGTCGTACATGCAGACGATGCGGCGCGTGATCCTGCCGCAAGCGCTCTACAACATGCTGCCCAGCATGCTGAGCCAGTTCGTGTCGACGGTGAAGGAAACGTCGCTGGCCTATGTGATCAGCGTGCAGGAACTGACCTACGCCGCCAACCAGATCAACAGCGTCTTGCTGACCAAGCCGTTCGAGGTGTTCGGCTTGCTGGCGATGACGTATTTCATTCTGAATTTTGGCCTGAGTTCATTGGTGCACCTGACCGAACGACGTATCGGCAGACGGCGCGCCGGGCTTGGGGCTGTCTCTAAAGTGGTGCCGACATGATCCGATTTTCACAAGTGCAGAAGTGGTACGGCGACTACCAGGCGCTGGCCGACGTGACCGAAGAGGTCAAGCAGGGAGAGGTGGTGGTGGTCTGCGGGCCATCGGGGTCGGGCAAGTCCACACTGATCCGTACCGTGAACCGCCTGGAGCCTATTCAGAAGGGCGTGATCGAGGTCAATGGCCAGGATATCTATGGCCCGAAGGTGCATCTGGATCAGTTGCGCAGCCATATTGGATTCGTGTTCCAGCAGTTCAACCTGTTCCCGCATTTGTCGGTGCTGGAAAACCTGATGCTGGCGCCGCTGCAACTCAAGCGCGCAAAGCGGGCCGAGGCCCGCGAGCGGGCGATGCAGTTGCTGGAAAGGGTAGGGCTGTCGCACAAGGCCGAGGCGTATCCGGCCCAGCTTTCAGGTGGGCAGCAGCAACGGGTGGCGATCGCGCGGGCGTTGGCGATGAATCCGCCGGTGATGTTGTTCGATGAACCGACCAGCGCGTTGGATCCGGAGATGGTGGGCGAGGTGCTTCAGGTGATGAAGGGGTTGGCCCGGGACGGAATGACGATGGTGTGCGTGACACACGAGATGGGGTTCGCGCGAGAGGTGGCGGACCGGGTGTGGTTCATGGATGCGGGGCGGATTGTGGAGACGGGGGCGCCGGAGGAGTTTTTCAACCGGCCGGGAACGGTGCGGGCGCAGAAGTTCCTGGCGGAGATTCGGCATTGAGTTTTTTTGGGGAGTGATGGGTTGCGCGCGTTCTTGAGTCGGGTTCTTTTGGCGGCCTTGGCGCGCTTCACCCATCCTACGGGGACGGTTTGGGTGTGGCGGTGGTGGGTTGCGCGCGGTCGTGGAATGGGTTCTTTTGGCGGCCCCGCCGCGCTTCACCCATCCTACGATCCTACGGTTTGGCTTCGTAGGATGGGTGAAGTGCGAGGTGGACGGCCCGAAAAAATGCGGTGCTTGCCGCACGTAACCCATCAGCAACGGATGCCTGATCCGTTATTCCGACAACGGGTCCTGGAATTGCGAACACTTTACCTGCACCAGCTTGCGGTCCTGCAAGCGTAGCGCGGTCAAGGAACCGCCCCAGACGCAGCCGGTGTCCAGGCAGATGACGTCGGGTCGCTGCAGCAAGCCCAGCGTGGACCAATGGCCGAACACCGTCGTGATGTCGCGCGTGGCGCGGTTGGGGACGTCGAACCAGGGCACCAGGCCCGGGGGCCAGGCGCCGGGGGCGACCTTGGTGGCGAACTCCATGTGACCGTTCGGGGTACACAGGCGAATGCGCGTCAGCGCGTTGATGATGACCCGCATCCGTTTGCCGCCCTTGTGGTCTTCTTTCCACGTGGCCGGCTCGTTGCCGTACATCTTTTGCAGCGCCTTCTGCCAATTGGGGCCACGCAAGGCGTCCTGTACTTCCCCGGCCAGGGCCAGCGTCTTGGAGACATCCCACTTCGCCAAGGTGCCCGCATGCACCAACAGGTGACCCTGTTCGAAATGGGCCAGGGGGCGAAAACGTAGCCAGTTGATCAGGTCGGTGGCGTCAGGCGCGCGCAGGATTTCGTCCAGCGTGTCCGACTTTGACGGCTTGCGCACCCCGGCGGCGGCGGCCAGAAGGTGCAGGTCATGGTTGCCCAGCACCGAGGTTGCGCGGTCGCCCAGGTCGACGATGCGGCGCAGGGTCTCCAGCGACTGGGGGCCACGGTTGACCAGGTCGCCCGCGAACCAGAAGCGCGAGCGGGGATCTCCGACCAGGTCGGGATGGGCCAGCAAGCGATCCAGCGGCGAGCAGCATCCCTGCACGTCGCCGATCATCCAGATACTGCCGTTCATGCGGGACTCTTGCTCCAGGGCCAACGTTGTTGAACGATGCGGGTAATCGTGTGGCGGTATTCCATATAGCTCATGGCGCCCAGCGCCAGCGCCATGGCGCCGATATTCGGACCCAGGGCGGTGAACCAGGGCGGCCATTTGCCCAGCATGCCCACGTTCAACGCCAACTGGTTCAGCATGAAGAAGCCCACGCCCAGCAAGATGCCGATGAACACCTTCGCGCCCACGCCGCCGCGGCGCGTTTGCATCAGGCCGATGGGGGCAGCAATCGTGATCATCACAAGCAGGGTGAAGGGATACGCCAGTTTGCGCCACAGGGCGACTACCTGTCGACCATATTGCAATTGGTTGTCGCGCAAATACTCCACATAGTCCAACAGGGTAACGATGGACATGCGCTCGGGCGTCAGCACGCGGGCCAGCAGGCGTTCGGCGCTAAGGGTCGTGTCCAGCGTGCGCTCGGGCAGCTTCACCACCGAGGCGGGCGGGTTCTTCGGCTGGCGGGCGTCGGCCAAGGCATCGGCCGCGTCGTCATCCAGGCGCGTCTCAGAGACGTCCTTGAGCACCAGGTCGCCGTGGGCGAACAAGCCGGTGGGCGCGGTGGACAGGGCGGTCAGCGTCTGGTCTTTCTTGAATTCGTACAGGGTGATGCCGGCCACTTGGCCGTCGCCCTTGAGTTCGGCGATGTTGATGATGCGCATGCCGCCATCGGCGGTGGGTTCCTTGAACCAGTAGCCGCTTTTCAGGCGGTCGCCGCCGGCCTTGCCGCGAAACATCAGGTTGGCTTCGCCGGTTTTGATTTCGGCCCAGGGCGTGACGTATTCGGACAGCAGGGCCGCGCCGATCATCAGCGGAATGGTCACCACCCACAGCATGCGCAACAGGCGCATGCCGCTGACGCCCGACACGCGCAGGATGACGAGCTCGTTACGCTGGGCCAGGCCGGCCAGCGCCAAAATCGCGCCGATCAGCAGCCCAATGGGCAGCAGGTCATACAAGCGGGTGGGAATGGCCAGCGCCTGCATGTAGAGCAGGGCCATCATGGAGAACTTGTCGCCCACGTTGTCCAGGTCGTCCACCAGCGCGAAGAACGTGAAAAGGCCCAGCAGGGCCATAAGGACCACTGCACAAGAGCGATAGATCTCGCGGGCCAGGTAGCGACGTGCGGTACGCATGAAAATGATGGGGGAGCGCTAAACGTGAAAGCTTAACAAATCCCGCCCTCCAGGGTGGGGATGACCGGACGGTGGCGCGTGCTTTTGCGTGTCAGGGGATGTCAACCATCCGCATGCGGCGGGTCAGGACGCCCACGCGGGAGTTCAGGTAGTTGGAATTGCGGCGGGTGTCGTAGAAGCGGGGGTTGGGCAGCATGGCCGCCAGCCGCGCCGACTGGCTGGCGCTGAGATTGGCGGCCGAGGTATTGAAATAGTGCTGCGCGGCCGCCTGCGCACCGAACACGCCCACGCCCCATTCCGCCACGTTCAGATACAGCTCAAGAATGCGTTCCTTGCTCATGACGTGTTCGATCATGTAGGTCAGCACCAGTTCCTGGCCCTTGCGGATGTAACTGCGGGAATTGGACAGGAACAGATTCTTGGCCAGTTGCTGCGTGATGGTAGAGCCGCCGCGCATCTTGCTGCGGCCGGCCTCTTCCTGCCGCTGGTTGTATTCCCAGGCCTTGCGGATGGCGTCCCACTCGATACCGTCGTGTTCGGTGAACTTGGAGTCCTCGGACGCCACCACCGCGCGCTTGAGATTTCGGCTGATCTTGTCGTAGGGCACCCAGTCATATTTCAGTTGGAAGGCGGGGTTGCCTTCGCGCAGGCGCGAGCGTTCTTCGCGCATGATGGCGCTGCTGCCGGGATCGCGGTAGTTGTACCAGACCACCTGAGAGAACAGCCAGAATTGGTACAGCAGCACCGCGCACACCAGCGCCATCAGCACGCCGGTGGTGATCCGGAACCAGGATCGGCCTTGCTTGCGCGTCGCCATGCCGCTTAATGCCCGGCCGCCAGGGCCTCGCGCAGCGCGGCCAGCACGGGCGCCGGGTCGGGGCGCACGCCGTGCCAGATGAAAAAGCTTTCGGCGGCCTGGCCCACCAGCATGCCCAGGCCGTCGGCCGTCAGCGCGGCGCCGTCGGCCTCGGCCTGCTTCATGAAGGCGGTGGGCCTGGCGCCATACATCATGTCGTAGGCCGCCGCGCCATCGGCGTACAGGCCGCCCGGCAATGTGGGCGCGGCATCCTGCAAGCCGCTGGCCGTGGCGTTGATGACCACGTTCCAGCCGCCCGGCCGCGCGGCGTCGGACAGGCCGCCCGCCGTGACCTGGGTTTGCGGCGACACCCCGCTGGCGCGCCAGGCGTCGGCCAGTTCCAAAGCCTTGGCCGCGGTGCGGTTGACGATATGGATGCGCGCGCAGCCGGCTTGCGCCAGCGGTTGCAGCACGCCCCGGGCGGCGCCGCCCGCGCCCACCAGCAGCACGGCGGCATCGGACAGATGCACGCCCAGGCGCAGCAGGTCGGACACCAGGCCCACGCCGTCGGTATTGCAGCCGTGCCAGGCGCCATCGCGCCAGGACAAGGTGTTGACCGCGCCGGCCAGCCGCGCGCGGGTGGACAGATGACTCGCCGCCAGCGCGTAGGCGTCCAGCTTGAACGGCACCGTCACGTTCAGACCTTGCCCTCCCTCGGCCACGAACGCGGCAACGGCCTCGGCAAAGCCATCAACCGGCGCCAGCAGCCGCTCGTAGCTGAGTGGCTTGCCGGTTTGCTGGGAAAACAGGGCGTGGATCTGGGGCGAGCGGCTGTGCGCGATGGGGTTGCCGATGACGGCGTAGCGGGCAAGAGGGGACGCCTCGGTCATGGGGCTTGTGTTTCCAGGGTGTCGTTGACGAAGTGCCAGGTGCGGGTGATGACCAGCACGTCCGTATCGCGGGCGATATCGGGCGGGAAGGGGGGGAAGGGCGCGGCCAGCTGGACAATGCGGCGGGCGGCCTGGTTCAGTACGGCGTGCGGGGACGGTTGGTCGATTTCCACGTCGGCGATGCTGCCGTCGGCACGCACCGACACGGTGATGCGCAACGAGCCATAGATGCGTCCCCGCGCCTCGTCGGGATAGTGTTGGGTGCCGATGGCCTCGATGCGGGCGCGCCAGGCGTCCAGGTACGCGGCGTAGCGCGAGGCTTCGGCCGAGGGCGCCACGAATTGCTTGCGCGGTTCGTTGCTGTATTGCTGGACCCGTTCGGCCAGGGCGGCCACTTGCGCATTCTGAATCACGCTGGCCTGGTCTTCGGCGTCTTGCCCCAGGTCGGCGCCATCCGGCCACGGGTTCACGGCCTGCCGTTCGGCGCCCGCCTTGTCCGCCGAGCGCAACTGCGTCATCAGGCGGGTCTGTTCGGCTTCCAACTGCACCTGGCGCTTGCGCATGGCCTCCAGCACGATGGTCTCGGCGGACTCGCCGGTCTGGGGCAGCGGCGTGGTGGTCATGCCGCGTTCGGCGTTGCCGCCGCCGCTCATCTGGTTCTGGGCCTGGGCGCGTGGCGCCTCAGGCGGCGTTTCGCTGCGCGCGTTCAACAGCACCACTTCCAGGCTGGTCACGGGCGGGCGCGTCAGCGCGGGCGCGCCGAACCGCCACGCCAGGGCGCCGGCGTGCACCAACAGCGATATTGCAATGCCGATACGCAGGTAGTGCTGGGCGGGAGCGCCCAGCCACCGCAGGTAACGGCCTAGCGGGGAGGGGGAGTCAGGGCGTTGCACGGTCGCATTGTAAGGCGAGTCCGCGTCGGTCGGCCATGCCGGCCGACCGCTGTGTAACAGCTTTTGGACGGCATGCCGCAAGGCGGCCACGCCGTCGCGCACCCACTGGCGCTGTGGCCGGGCTGGGGCGTTGGGTGGTTACGGGCGCTTGATGGGTTGCGCGCGCTGGGCCGTGTTTCAGTTGCATGAAGCCCTGCGCGCTTCACCCATCCTACGTGGCGGCGGGGCTTAGTTCGCCTACGTAGCGGCAGTCTAGCTCCAGGCCCAGTTCGTCCATGCCCAGGATGTCGATTTCCACGGCGGTGCCGCGTTCCAGTTCTGGCATGCCGCCCACGCGGGTCACCAGCGGTGCGTTGGCGAAGCGGACCAGATCGTCGCGCAGCACGTGCGCCACGGTGCGGGTCACGCCGTGCTGCTTTAGCCAACGCAGGCACCAGTAGCGTTCCATGGCGCTTTGGAATTCGGCCCAGGCGGCGTACTGCGCGTCGAAGGCGCCGATGATGGCGAACAGGTCCGCGTCGCGCGGCTTGAACGGCGCCACCAGGCGCGCCGACACGCCGTGTTCCACCGCGGCAATCAACTGCCATTGGTTGACCAGGTCGACATAGCGGCGCAGCGGCGACGTGCTCCATGCATACTGCGGCACGCCAATCGCTTCGTGCGGCAGCGCCTGCGTGCTCATGCGCACACGGCCCGCCTGCTGCGAACGGTAGATGCCCGGCACGCCATGCTGGTGCAGCAGGCCGCCCCACAGGTTGTTGGCCAGGATCATGTATTCGGCCACCATGCGGTCCAGCGGCGCGTTGCGCTGGCGCGGCACCAGGCGTACCGGCGTGTCCGGATCGTCGGGGTTGCCGTCCAAATAGAAGCTGTATTCCACGCGGGAATTGTTTTCGGGCTTGCCGCGCACGTTTTCGCGTTGCGCCGACAGCGCCTGCGCCAGCTTCCACAGCGGTCGCAGCCAGTGGCCATAAGGAATATCGACCGACGGGTCAGCCAGGCTGGCCTCGGTGACCTGCGCGTCCAACATGTTGTGGCGCAGGTTTTCGCGCACGACTACCCGTTCCAGGCGCGTATCCGATTCGATGATCTCGCCCGTTTCAGGGTCGGCCACCACGTACAGCGACAGCACGGGCACTTCACGGCCCGCGTCCAGCGAGAACGCCTTGATGACGTTGTCGGGCTGCATCGGGATCTTGTCGCCCGGCATGTAGACGGTGGACAGGCGCGCGCGCGCCAGCTTGTCGAATTCGCTGTCGCGGGTGACCGACAGGCCGGGGGCGGCCACGTGTATGCCCACGCGCAGGCGACCGTCGGGTAGCGTGGTGACAGACAGCGCGTCGTCGATCTCGGTGGTGGTGACGTCGTCGACCGAATAGATTTCGGCGTCCGACAGCGGCAGTTCGCGGTCGATGGGCGGCAGTTCCAGCTCGGGGAATTCCAGCCCGCGCGGGAAGTTCACCGCCAGGAAGCGACGCTTGTGCAGCGCCAGCGCATGCGGCCACGCGCCCAATTCCAGCAGCAGGCGGTCGGGGCTTTTGCCCAGCTTGGCGCAGGCGGCGTCCAGCGCCTTCCATTGCTGCGAATTCTTGTCCGGACGGATCAACAGGGTTTCGGCAACCTGCGCAATGGGCTCGGGCAAGCGGCCCGCGGCCATCTCATCGACCCATTCCTGTTGCTGCTCGGCCTGGCGCTGCTTCTTTTCCAGTGCGGCCAGCGCGGCGGCCAGGATGTCCGGCGGGGCGGGGCGGTAGCGGCCCTTGCCACGGCGGTGGAAGTACGCGGGCGCGCTGTGCAGGCGCATCAGCAGCGCGGCGTGCTCCACGGGCGTGGGGGCATGGCCGAAGTAGTCGGCGGCGAGCGCCGGCGTGTCGAATTCTTCCTGGGGGGCGCATTCCCAAAGGAATTGCAGGTCCAGTTCATCGGCGGCCGCGGCGGCCTGGCTCATCAGCGCCGCCGGTTCGGGCGACGCGAAATTGAACAGGGTGTTGGCGCGCTTGATTTTGCTGCGCTTGCCCGACTCTGACTCCACCTGCAGGCTGGCGTCGGTTTCGGACAGGATGTTGCCGGCCTTGAAGCTGCCGTCATCTTCGTAAAACACATACATGGTGGGGATCTTCCTGGGCGACGCGCACGCGCCGCCTTGCGCAGCTATATAGATAGAGTGTTGATGCCTGGTACTGATTATTGAGGGCGAACCTGCTTGCCGCCAAGGGCGAATTCAAGCACCTCGGGCATCCAACGTTCAAAATCGGACAAACCGTGGTCGCTGCCTTCGACGATACGCTGTTGGCAACCCAGGTAGCGATCGCGCATTTCGCGCCAATCCAGCACCTCGTCGCCAGTTGCCGCCAGCAGGAAGTACCGGTCGGGCTGGGTGATGCGAGGGACGTGGATGGCCGCCAATTCGTCCACATATTCGGGCAGAAAGACGAACGGCGCGTTGGAATGATACATGTGGTGCTCGCCAACCTGGGTGGCCAGGTCGCGCGCCGCCTCGACGGCGGGGTTCAACAGCACGGCCTTGCAACCCAGTTGCTCGGCCAGCCAGGTGGCGTAGAAGCCGCCCAGCGATGAGCCGATCACGGTCAGCGCGCGGGGGCTGTCAGCGCCCTGCAATTGGCGCTGGGCAATGTCCATGCACAGCGCAATGGCTTGCCGGGGGCTGGCGGGAAGCTGCGGGCAGGCCCATAGCGCGGCCAGCCCGCGCTGGGCCATGGCGTCGGCCATCTGCCGGGCCTTGGTGGAGCTTGGCGAGGAACGAAAACCGTGCAGGTAGAGAATCATTTCGTGCTCGTCCAAGATGGGGATTCAGCCGCGCGCTCGCAGCGCATCCAGCAGCTTGCCGTGGACGCCGCCAAAGCCGCCGTTGCTCATGACCAGCACCTGATCACCGGGGCGGGCGGCGGCGGTCACGGCCGCGACCAGCGCGTCGATGTCATCGTAACTGGAAGCCCGGTCGCCCAGCGGCGCCAGGACGTCCGCCGGGTTCCAGCCCAGGGCGTGCTTGCCGCCGTGCGCGCCGAAGCAGAACACCAGATCGGCGTCGGCCAGGGCATCGGGCAGGCGGGCGGCCATGGTGCCCAGCTTCATCGTGTTGGAACGCGGTTCCAGCACGGCCAGGATGCGGGCCGAACCGACCTGCCGGCGCAGCCCTTCCAGCGTGGTGGCGATGGCGGTGGGGTGATGCGCGAAATCGTCGAACACCTTGACGCCGTTGACCGTGCCGCGCAATTCCATGCGGCGCTTCACGCCGGCAAAGCGAGTCAACGCGGCGATGCCGTCGGCGGCCGAAACCCCAGCGTGTTCGGCGGCGGCCAGCGCGGCCAGGGCGTTCATGCGGTTATGTTCGCCGCTCAGGTTCCAGCGCACGGTGCCGGCTTCAACGCCATTGCGCAGCACGGAGAACGCGCCGTCGTCATCGGGCGGCGATGCTTGCCAAGCGCCATCGGGGCCGAACGTGACGGTTTCAGACCAGCATCCGCGCGCAATCACGCGGTCCAGCGCGTCGCAATGGGCGGGGCGCACGATGCGGCCAGAGCCGGGGATGGTGCGCACCAAATGGTGGAATTGCGTTTCGATGGCTGCCAGATCGGGGAAGATGTCGGCGTGGTCGTATTCCAGGTTGTTCAGGATGGCGGTGCGCGGGCGGTAATGGACAAACTTCGAGCGCTTGTCGAAGAAGGCCGTGTCGTATTCGTCCGCCTCGATCACGAAGGGACGGCGCGCGGGGTCGTAGCGCGCCGACACGTGCAGGTCCGCCGCCACGCCGCCGATCAGGAAGTTGGGCGCCAGGCCCGCGGCTTCCAGTATCCAGGCCAGCATCGAGCTGGTGGTGGTCTTGCCATGCGTGCCCGCCACTGCCAGCACGTGCGCGCCCGGCAGGATGTTGTCGCCCAGCCATTGCGGCCCGGACACGTAACGCGCGCCAGATTCCAGAATGGCTTCCATCAGCGGGTTGCCGCGGCTGACCACGTTGCCGATCACGTACAGGTCGGGCGCAAGCGCCATCTGTTCGGGGCCAAAGCCCTCGATCAGCTCGATGCCTTGTTCGGATAACTGGGTGCTCATCGGCGGGTACACGCCCGCGTCGCAACCCGTGACCTTGTGGCCGGCGGCCCGCGCAATCAGCGCCAAGCCGCCCATGAACGTACCGCAGATGCCAAGAATGTGCAGGTGCATTGAAAACTCTCCTGTCCGGCATTGTATATATAGCGGACGAGCCGGGGCGCTGAGCTGGGGCGTGCTTGGCGAGGCACCAACCGGGCTCGCCGGCCACGCCGCAACAACGCGCAAAACAGCGGCAGCGGTTATGATCGCGCCATGAATCGACGCCTACTTCTATCCGCCGGCGTGGCCGTGGCCGCCACGGTTGCGGGCGCCTACACCTTGCTGGGGCAAAAGTCCCGCACGTCTTCGGCACCGGCCGACGCCAGCGACCCCGTCGCCGGGCTCATGCAATTGCAGTTGCCCGACCTGAACGGCGCGACGCAGTCGCTGGCCAGTTGGAAAGGCCAGCCGATGGTGGTCAATTTCTGGGCAACCTGGTGCGCGCCCTGCGTGCGCGAAATGCCAGAACTGGATGCGCTGCAGAAAAAATACCCGCATGTGCGCTTTGTCGGCATCGGCGTTGATTCCGCCGCCAACATGCAAAAATTTGTCGAGAAAGTGCAAGTTTCCTACCCGCTGTGGGTGATCGGGGCGGGCGCCATCGACACCTTGCGCAAGCTGGGAAACCCCAGCGGCGGCTTGCCTTTTACCATCGTGTTCAATGCTGATGGCGGAATTAACCGGAAGATATTGGGTGAAATTCAACCAGACGACCTGAACAAAACCCTGTCGGGTTTGAAGGCATAAGTCTGTTGGACAAATAGTAGGAATTGGCGTAAAAAGCTGGTTTATCGGCTGTTTTGCCAGCAATTCCACCGTTGGCAATCCACTCATTGGCAAGCGCATGGCGCAAAACATACTGGTATTGCATGGCCCGAATCTGAACCTGCTTGGCACCCGGGAACCTCATATCTACGGCAGTTTGACGCTGCCCCAGATCAATGAGCGCCTGGAGCTGCTTGCAGGGGAATTGGGCGCCAAGCTGACTGCTTGGCAAGGCAATCACGAAGGTGCGTTGGTCGACCGCATTCAGGCGGCCCGGCAAGACGGCACGGACTTCATCATCATCAACGCGGCGGCTTATACGCACACCAGCGTCGCGATTCGCGATGCGCTGGCTGGGGTCGCGATCCCATTTATTGAAGTACATTTGTCCAATCTGTATAAGCGAGAGCCCTTCAGGCATCACTCTTATCTGTCCGACTTGGCGATAGGCCTTATCACCGGCCTGGGCGCGGACGGCTACGAGGCGGCTCTGCGTTACGCAGTGCGGCACTGATCTCGCACCAAACTCACGGCTTTTACATCTTATACACGGCGCGGACCCCACGCTGGGACGCCGCCGACACTATCTCGGGAAGCAGCTTCTATGGACCTTCGAAAACTCAAAACCCTGATCGACCTGGTGGCTGAATCGGGTATCGCCGAGCTGGAAATCACCGAAGGCGAAGGCAAGGTACGCATCGTCAAGTTCTCGCAAACCTTGCAGCCGGTGGCTTACCACCAGCCCGAAGCCGGCGCGCACGCCGCGCCCGTCGCCCAGGCCGCCGCGCCTGCCGCGCCGGCCGCCGAAGCCGCCCCGGTCATCCAGGGCCATGTCGTGAAGGCGCCGATGGTTGGCACGTTCTACCGTTCGCCGAACCCGGGCGCTGCCCCGTTCATCGACGTGGGCGCCACCGTCAAGGAAGGCGATCCGCTGTGCATCATTGAAGCCATGAAGCTGCTCAATGAAATCGAAGCCGACAAGTCCGGCGTCATCAAAGAAATCCTGGTCGAAAATGGTGAGCCCGTCGAGTACGGTCAACCCCTGTTCGTCATTGGCTGATAGCTGAAAATGTTCGAAAAAATCCTGATCGCCAATCGGGGCGAAATCGCCCTGCGCATTCAGCGCGCTTGCCGTGAGCTGGGCATTAAAACCGTGGTCGTGCACTCCGAGGCTGACCGCGAGGCCAAGTACGTGCGCCTGGCCGATGAATCCGTGTGCATCGGGCCCGCGCCGTCGCGTGACAGCTACCTGAACATGCCGGCCATCATTTCGGCCGCCGAAGTGACGGATTCCGAGGCAATCCACCCGGGTTACGGGTTCTTGTCCGAAAATGCCGACTTCGCCGATCGCGTCGAAAAGAGTGGCTTTGTCTTCATCGGCCCGCGTCCCGACACCATTCGCCTGATGGGCGACAAGGTCAGCGCCAAGCGCGCCATGATCGAAGCGGGCGTGCCGGTGGTGCCGGGTTCCGAAGGCGCGTTGCCCGAAGATCCGCAGGAAATCATCCGCATTGCGCGCGAAGTCGGTTATCCGGTCATCATCAAGGCGGCAGGCGGCGGCGGTGGCCGTGGCATGCGCGTGGTGTACACCGAGGCCGCGCTCTTGAACGCCGTCACCATGACGCGTTCGGAAGCGGGCGCCGCGTTCAACAACCCGGAAGTCTATATGGAGAAGTTCCTTGAGAACCCTCGCCATGTGGAAATTCAGGTGCTGGCCGATGGCGGCCGCAACGCCGTCTGGCTGGGTGAACGCGACTGCTCCATGCAGCGTCGCCACCAGAAAGTCATTGAAGAAGCGCCGGCTCCCGGCATCGCCCGTCGCGCCATCGAGCGTATCGGCGACCGTTGCGCCGATGCTTGCCGCAAGATGGGCTACCGTGGCGCGGGCACGTTCGAATTCCTGTTTGAAAACGGCGAGTTCTATTTCATTGAAATGAACACCCGCATCCAGGTCGAACACCCGGTCACCGAACTGATCACGGGCATTGACCTCGTGCAGCAGCAGATCCTGATCGCCGCGGGCGAAAAGTTCACGCTGCGCCAGCGCGACATCACGTTCAAGGGCCATGCGATCGAATGTCGCATCAACGCGGAAGATCCTTTCCGCTTTGTGCCCAGCCCCGGCCGTATCACCAACTGGCACACGCCGGGCGGTCCTGGCGTGCGTATCGACTCGCATGCCTACAACAGCTACTTCGTGCCGCCCAACTACGATTCGATGATCGCCAAGGTCATCACGTATGGCGATACGCGCGATCAGGCTTTGGCCCGCATGCGTATTGCGCTGTCGGAAATGGTGGTGGAAGGCATTTCCACCAACATCCCGCTGCATCGTGAACTGCTGCAAGACGCCCGCTTCATCGAAGGCGGCACCAGCATCCACTATCTGGAAAACAAGTTGGCTCAGCGCCCCTGACCAACTACCCCCGGGGCCTCACGGCCCCTTTTTACGTTTATGGTCTATCGGGCCGCGGCGCGAGCCGTGGCCCGATGGCCAGATGGAAGAATAATCATGCGTGAACTCGTGCTCCATTGCCTGGAGGCGCAGGCCGAAGCCCTGTCGGATGCGTTGCTGGAAGCGGGCGTGCTGTCGGTATCCGTGGAAGATGCCGACTTCGGCACCGATGACGAACGCCCCTTGTTCGGCGAACCCGGTACCGAGCCCGACATCCAAGCCTGGGACCGCAACCGCGTCGTTGCCTTGCTGCCCGATGGCGCCGACCCCACGCAGATCATGGAAGAGGCCGCCTCGGCCGGCGAACTGGACCCGGCGCTGTTTGCCGGCTGGACGCTGCGCGACGTGCCGGACGCTGACTGGGTGCGCCTGACGCAATCCCAGTTTGGCCCCATCCACATTGCTGAACGCCTGTGGATCGTGCCCAGTTGGCACCGCGACAACCCCGACGTGCCGGGCCTGGACCCGGCCGCCGCCGAAGACGGCGCCATTCATATCGAACTGGACCCGGGCCTGGCCTTCGGTACCGGCAGCCATCCCACGACGCATCTTTGCCTGGCCTGGCTGGAAGCCGAATTGCCCACGGGCGCCACGGTGCTGGACTACGGCTGCGGTTCGGGCATTCTTGCCATTGCCGCGCGCAAGCTGGGCGCCGGTCCGACGCTGGCAGTCGACATTGACGCGCAGGCGGTGCAAAGCACGGCCTACAACGCCGAGGTCAACCGCGTCGAATTGCAAGCCATGCTGCCCGATGCGCTGGCCGACGGTACCTTCCAGGTAGTGGTTGCCAACATCCTGTCCAATCCGTTGAAGGTGTTGGCGCCGATGTTGGCGGGCCGCGTTGCCGCGGGTGGCCACTTGGTGCTGTCCGGCGTGCTGGAGCGTCAGGCCGAGGAAGTGGCCGCGGCTTACGCGCCCTGGCTTGCCATGTCGGTCTGGCGTGCCCGCGACGGCTGGGTATGCCTGCACGGCCAGAAGGCCTGAGTGACCGGATAGGCAGGATTGCATCACATGGCTCTGACCACCCGCTGCCCGCAGTGCGGCACCACGTTCAAGGTGGTGCCTGACCAGCTCCGCGTTCGCAATGGCCTGGTGCGCTGCGGCGCCTGCTCGACCGTCTTCGACGGCCGCGCCTGCCTGCTGCCCGAGGCCGGATCGCTGCCGTCCGCCGCGCCGTCCGCGCCATCCGCGTCGCCCGTGCCGCCTGTGCCATCTTCCGCAGCGGCCGCCGCGGCGCCGGTCCTGGCGCCGACGCTAGCGCGCCCGTCCGCCGCGCCGAGCCAGACGCCGCCCTGGGAAGACGAACCCGCCGCGTTACGGTCTGCGCCCATTGCGCCCGCCGCGCCGCCGCCCGCTCCCGCCGCGCCCTTCACTCCCGTTGCGCCAACCGTGCGTGCCGAACCCGTGATTTCGCCCGTGGCCACGCCCGCGATCCCGCCGGCGGTCCTGCGGGGGCGTGATGCGATACGCCGCCCCGTGGAGCCCGAAGACACGCTGCCGGAAGACGAGCCCGACGACGATCACGACCTGGAAGACGAAGTGCGTGAAGCGCCGCATGGCCGTGCCTATACCGGCCGTACTGATAACTTCCGCACCGATTCCCGCTACGACAAGCCCATCATCGCGTCGCGCGACAACGAACCGATCATCAAGTGGGACGACCGCGACGCGCCCGATGATCACGACAGCCGCGATGACGGCGACGATCGCGATCTCGACGAAGATCGCGACCACGACGACGACCGCGACCTAGACGACGACCGCGAGCCCGTGCTGGGCGAGGCGCGCACCCGCTATTCCAGCGCCACCGACGTCGGCCGCGCGCCGCCGGAGTTCCTGGATCAGGACCGCAGCGAACGCCGGGGCCTGATGCGCAAGATCTGGGGCTATGCCTGCCTGCTGGGTCTGATCGCCCTGGGCCTGCAACTGCTTTACGTCTACCGCACCGACATCGCCAATTCCGCGCCCGCCTTGCGCCCGGTGCTGGAAACCGTGTGCCAGCCGCTGGGCTGCACCGTGGGTTATGCGCGCCGCCTGGAACGTATCGCCATTTCTTCGTCGTCGCTGCAACCGCCCACGGGCGCCGCCGCGATCGACGACGGCCGCAGTCGGCTGGTGTTGAACCTGGTGCTGCGCAACCGTTACGACAAGCCGCAGCATTGGCCCGCGCTGGTGCTGGACCTGACTGACCTGTCCGACACGGTGGTCGTGCGCAAGGTGCTCAAGCCCGAGGACTACCTGACGCCCGAGCAACTGCGCGGGCCTTTCGCCCCGGCGGGCGAGCTCAAAATTTCAGTGCCCATTGAAGTGACTGGCGTTCAAGTCAATGGCTACCAACTTGATAAGTTCTTTCCTTAAAGGATGACACGCATGGCAACCCCCGTCCTGGTTTGCGGTTCGATGGCGTTCGACACGATCGCCGTGTTCGAAGGCCGCTTCAAAGAGCACATTCTTGCCGACCGCATCCAGTCGTTGAGCGTGTCTTTCCTGGTGCCCAGCATGCGCAAGGAATACGGCGGTTGCTCGGGCAACATTGCCTACAACATGAATCTGCTGGGCGGCAAGCCGGTGCCCGTGGCCACCGTGGGTGAAGACGCCGGCGAATACATGGAGCGCCTGTCGGGCCTGGGCATCGACACTTCCCGCGTCAAGGTGGTGCCCGGCACGTTCACCGCGCAGTGCTTCATCACGACCGACCTGGACGACAACCAGATCACCGCGTTCCACCCGGGCGCCATGTCGTTCGCGGCGGACAACGACCTGAGCGACGCGGACGCGGCCTGGGCCATCGTGGCGCCGGACGCCAAGGAAGGCATGTTCGCCCACGCCGAACGCCTGCATCAGCGCGGCATCCCCTTCATTTTCGATCTGGGCCAGGCCATGCCCTTGTTCGACGGCGCCGACCTCGAACGCATGCTGAAGATGGCGCAGGCGTTGACCGTGAATGATTACGAAGCGGGCGTCGTTGAGCAGCGCACCGGCCGCAGCATGGCCGACATTGCCCAGACGCTTCAAGCCGTGGTGGTGACGCGCGGCGCGGAAGGCGCCACGCTGATGACCGGCGGCAAGACCATCACCATCGCGCCCGTGAAGGCGACGCAGGTCGTGGACCCGACGGGTTGCGGCGACGCGCAGCGCGGCGGCCTTCTCTACGGCTTGACCAGCGGCTGGAACTGGGAAGACAGTTGCCGCCTGGGTAACGTCATGGGCGCCCTCAAGATTGCTTCGCGCGGGCCGCAGAACCACGCGCCGTCGCGCGCTGATATCGACGCGGTGCTGCACGCCACCTACGGCATCCATCTGCCGGCGTGAACCCTGGACTGCTCGGGAACTGCCTCAAGACTGCACGGTCGAACGGTCGTCCAAACGTCTGATGCGGTGGCGCTATCGCCACCGCTTTCAGCAGGTGTTTTCTGGCTTTGGCCGTGAGTTTCAGTGTGTTGCAGCCGAGCCTGGCGAAGATGGCGGGCGCGGTATGATCAACGACGTCGGCAGTGCCCGATCGAGGAGTCCAAATGAACCAAAGCAAATCTCTTTCCCTGGTAACGCCGCGTACTGGCCGGTGGCTGGCCGTTGCGGCCGTCGTGACGTCGATGGCAGTCTTGGGCGGCTGCGCGAATCCCAGCGCATCCAGCGGGGTTTATAGCTACGACCAAGCCCAGCGCGAGCAGATCGTTCGCACGGGCACCGTCACGGGCGTGCGCCCCATCGTGATCCAGAATGACAAGTCCAGCGGTGTCGGCATGTTGGCCGGCGGTGCGCTGGGCGGTGTGGCCGGCAATGCCGTCGGCGGCGGCACGGGCCGCACCATCGCCACCGTGGGTGGCGCCATCCTGGGTGCCCTGGCCGGTAACGCCGTGGAAAACCGGGTCGGCAAGAATTCCGGCTACGAAATCACGGTGCGCCTGGACAACGGCGAAACCCGCGTCGTGGCGCAGGAAGCGGACTTGCCCATCAGCGTGGGCCAGCGCGTGCAGGTGATCAGCGGCGCAGGCCCGACCCGCGTGACTCCGATGTAAGTCAAAGCCCGCGCAAGCGGGCTTTTCGATTGCCGCGCCAAGGCGCGCACAGGCCCCTATCAAGGGGCCATTTTTTTGCCTGAATGTCGCTCGGCCGCAACGTGACCCCCCAGGATTTACCCGCAGCTGTCGCCTTTCCCGGCCATTTCTCGCCATCAAGCCCAAAAGTTCGATGGCGATTCAACGGTCGAAGTGCAATGATTGCGCCTGCGAACGAGGCCAAACTCGGTTTTTGATGTAACCGAGTGCATCTTGGCGTCATTCTGAATGGCTGAATCCCGTCAGTTGAGCTTCAGCTTTTTTCTATATCCTCAAGCACCTGAATCCCTGCGAGCGGGGGTGTTTCGCCGACGAGGCGCCCCGCACACCTTATGTATACCGAGCAAGAACTCCACACCAAGATCGGCGATATCGTCGAGTCGATCGTCATGAAGAAAGTCACCCCCGACACGCAATTGATCGCCACAGGCCTCGTGGATTCCTTGGCCGCCGTGGACATCACGCTGGCGGTTGAATCGGAGTACGGCTGCAGCATCCCGGCTCCTGAAATCGCGGAAATCCTGCAGTCGGTCCGTACGCTTGCCGGCTATGTTGCTGCCCATTCTGCGTAACACGCGCTTGCTGTCCCACGTCGCGGCTGCCGCGACGGCGGTTGCACTGGCGGTTGGCGCGTATTGGGGGGCGGACGATGTGCTCAGCCGCATCGTGACGCCCGCCGCCGCGCCCTTGTCGGCCACGGCCGGCAAGAACAACTACCTGCCTAATCTGGGACCGGACTGGGGCACCCAGCACGTCAACCTGAATCGTCTGGGCAACGCCCTGAGCGACGGCACGCTGGTCGTGCTGGGCTCGTCCGAGCTGTCCAGCCACGACCTGCGTTTCGTTCCCTACCGCTTCTTTCCCGAAGAGCTGAAAATGCCGACGCTGGCCTATGGCCACGCCATGTTCCAGTCTTATGGGATCGTCAGCGTGCTGGAATCCGTGGCCGATTCCCTGACGCCGAACACGCGGCTGGTGATCATGGTGTCGCCCGCGTGGTTCGCCTCGGGCGGCCAGTTGCCGCGCAGCGCGTTCGCCGAGCACGTGACCGGCCCGGTCTGGGACCGCCTTTGGGACCAGCCCAGCACGCGCGAGCAGATGCAGACCTGGATCACCGACAACGCGAATTGGGGGCTGCTCTGGCTGATTGCCAACGGCCAGGCGGCCGAGCTGAAAGACAAGCTGGCGCTGTGGTGGCATGCCCGCCAGGAACCCGCGCCCGACCGCCCGCGCACCAAGCTGTCCGTGCCCGCGCACCGCTTCGTGTCCTGGCCATCCGCCGCGCGCTTGAACGCAGGGCAGTGGGGGCAGCTGACGCATCAGGCGCGCGAGGTGGAGCACAGGCTGGGCGGCCATAACCCTTACGACGTGCGCGACGATTACTACAAGCAGTACCTGGCGCCGCTGTACTCGCCGGCCCGCAACGAGTTCGCCGACGTCGACCCCATCACCCGCGCCGAGCTGGGCGATCTGTCGCGCGTCATGGCCTTGCTGCAAAAACGCAAGGTGAAGGCCTACTTCGTCATTCAGCCGTTCAACCCCAAGCTCATCCTGGATGTCGAGCGCTTTGATCCGGTGGTGGCCGCCATCACGGGCATGTGCACGCGCTATCAGATGGGTTGCCTGGACCTTTACAGCATCCCGTTCGAACCGGGCATGCTACGCGACGACATGCACCTGGCCGAGCTGGGCTGGGCCATGGCGGACCAAGGCATTGCGGAGTACTTTTCCCGATGAAATTCTTTCGTAAAGACGGCGCCGGACGCCGCTTTTTTTGGCATTTGTGCCTGTACGTCGGGGTCATCCTCGTGTTTGTACTGCAGGCCCAGCCCACCACGGGCAGCGGCGGACCGATCAAGGTCGAATTTCAATACCAGCAGTTCTGAGCCGCGCCATGGAATTGTTCGCAAGCTTGAGCTTTTTTGGCGGCGCCTTGTGCGGCGGCCTGGGCCTGTTGGCATACCGCTCATTCGGCATGCCGTTTCGCATTGGCTACCGCCACATCATCGGGGTGATCTGCCTGGGTGTCTGGATGGCGGTGTTCTGGGCGCGGCCCTATCAGCCCATCGCGCTGCTGGCTATTTCGGGTAGCGCCTTGTGGGCCGTGCGCCGCAACTACATTCCCACCTGGCTGGCCGTCATCATCACCATGACGCCGCTGCTGCTGGTGAAGACCGGCGTGTCGCACCTGGGGGCGATGCTGGGCCTGTCGTTCGCCACCTTCCGCGCCATCGACGTGCTGCTGTTCGCGCAACGCAACGAGCGCGTGTCGCCGCTGGACTACTTCATCTACCTGTTCTTCCCGCTGACGCTGTTGGCCGGCCCCATGTACCGCTGGCGCAATTTCCAGGCGGATCTCAAGCGCGGCTATGAAGGTGTGAACCTGAACACCTGGCTGACCGGGCTGGAACTGATCATGCTGGGCGTGATCCAGAAGTTCGGCCTGGCCGAGCTGATCTGGCGCTATGGCCTGGCCACGCTGGACGCGCACGACTATTCGTTCACGGGAGTGGTGTTGAACGCCTCGCTGTACAGCGCGTATCTGTTCTTCGACTTCGCCGGCTATTCGACGATGGCGATCGGCATCGGCATGCTGTTCGGTTTCACCTTGCCGATCAACTTCCGCAACCCCTTGGCCACGCTGAACCCGCAGGACTTCTGGCGCCGCTGGCACATCAGCCTGTCGGAGTGGTTGCGCGATGTGGTGTTCATGCCGATCTACAAGGCGTTGAGCAAGACCAGGTTCTTCGGACGCCATCGCATGGCGGCGCAGAACATCGGCATCTTCGCCACGCTGCTGGCCATGGGCGTGTGGAACGGCTTGTCGTTGCATTACATCGTGAGCGGGCTGATGTTCGGCGCGTATTCGGTGGGGCACAACCTGCTGGTCAACGCGGCGCGCACCCGGCCCGCCTTGCAGTCCACGTTGGCGCATCCGGTGATGCGGTTCATGGGCCGCGTGCTTACCTTGATTCTGGCCGCGCTGGCGCTGTACGTGTTCAGCGGCCGCAGCCCCATCTGACGCCGGGAGTATCGGCATGCGTTTTGACCTGAAAACGTTCCAGTTCGTTGATACCGGAATGTCGCCCGACGCCTTGGCCGTCGCCGCCGCCGATCGCTCTTTGAGCTGGGCGCAGTTGCGTGACGAGGCGCACGCCTGGGCGGAGAACGCGCGCAAGCATGGCGCGGGCCCGGATGTGCCGGTGGCCATCTACGGCCACAAAGAAGCGTCGTTCTTCGTCGCCATGGTGGGCGCGCTGCTGATCGGCGCGCCGTTCGTGCCGGTCGACACCATCTACCCGGTGGAGCGGTTGCGCCGCATTGTCGAGATCGTGCGCGCCGCGGCCGTCTACGATGCCGCCGCCGGCACGTTCACCCAAGGCGAAGGCGCGTTGCTTGCCGAGCGCGGCCTGGCTTACGTCATGTTCACCTCGGGCAGCACGGGCGACCCCAAGGGAGTGCAGATCGGCCGCGAAAGCACGGGCCTGCTGGGCGACTGGATGTTGGGCAGCTTTGGCTTGGGCGATGCACCGGTGTTCATGAACCAGGCGCCGTTCAGCTTCGACCTGTCCATGTACGAGGTCTTCGGCACCCTGGCCTCGGGCGGCGCCTGCGTGTTGAATGCTCGCGAGCAGATCGCGGCGGCCGGCACGTGGATGCCGCGCCTGGCACAACATGGCGTCACGGTGTGGGTGTCGACCCCATCATTCGCCCACCAGCAGTTGGCCAACCGGGATTTTTCCCCGGCCACCTTGCCCGCGCTGCGCACTTTCCTGTTCTGCGGCGAGCCGCTGCCGGCGGCCTTGGCCAAAAAGCTGCGCCAGCGGTTCCCCGATGCCGTCATCCTGAACACGTATGGCCCCACGGAAACCACCGTGGCAACCACCTGGATCGAAGTCACTGACGCCGTGCTGGCGGCCCACGACCCGCTGCCGGTGGGCCACGCCAAGCCGGATAGCCTGTTGATCGTGGACGAGGGCGAGATCTGCATCGTGGGCGACCACGTCATGCGCGGCTACCTGAACCGGCCTGATCTGAACGACGCCAAGCTCTACACCCACGAAGATGGCCGCCGCGCTTTCCGCACGGGCGACCTGGGCCAGATGGAAGAGGGCGGCTTGCTGTTTTGCCGAGGCCGCATGGATGACCAGATCAAGCTGAACGGCTATCGCATCGAACTGGCGGAAATCGACGAGGCGCTGCACGGCCTGCCGGGGGTGGAAGGCGGCGCTTGCGCGGTGCTGCGTCGTCCCGATGGCACGGCGGTGCGCCTGATTGGTTTTGTGGCGGGCGTGGCGC
The DNA here is from genome assembly GCF_024806975.1 of Achromobacter sp. JUb104. Lineage (NCBI taxonomy): Bacteria > Pseudomonadati > Pseudomonadota > Betaproteobacteria > Burkholderiales > Alcaligenaceae > Achromobacter > Achromobacter sp. JUb104. The sequence goes on from NZ_JANUEY010000005.1 coordinate 90,001, forward strand.
GGGAGCCGGATGCGCGTTTGCTGGCGCCCGATGCCTTGGCCGATTGCAAAGCGCGGCTGGCTCAGCGCCTGCCGCCCTATATGGTGCCGTCGGAATTGGTGGCGTGCCCGGCATTGCCGATGTCGAACAACCACAAGATCGACCGCAAGAAGCTGGTCGAGATCTACGCCGGGATTCCGGCATAGCGGAATCAAGAACGGGGCGCGATGCCCCGTGTCTTTGGTCTACAGCCCCATCATGCGCTGGCTCAGATTGGCCAGCACCATCAGCAGCACCTGCGCCACGATCAGCAGCACCAAGGGCGAAAAGTCGATGCTGGTGCGCGGCAGGATGCGGCGGATGGGATCCAGCATGGGCGCGGTCAGCGCCTGCAGCAGCGGCATCATCGGCGCCGTCGGATTGACCCAGGACAGCACGGCCTGGATCAGCGTCAACCACACCACCAGGTTCAGCGCCCACTTGATGGTCATGATCAAGGCCGAGCCCATGGCGGCCGGCAGCAGCGCGGCGGGAATCAGCGCGCCCAGCGCCAGCAGCCAGATCAGCACGATATACAGCAGCGCGGCCAGCCAGGCGGCGACCAGGCTCGTCCAGTCGATCTTGTTGCCGGCGGGAATGATCTTGCGCAGCGGCATCACCAGCCAGTTCGTCGCCTGGTAGATGGTGCGCGCAATCGGGTTGAAGGCGTGGAGGCGGATCGCGTGCATCCAGGCGCGGGCAATCAATGCCGCGCCGAACAGCGTGAACACGATTTCGAGAAGGAAGCGGAAGATTTCACCGAGCATGGAGGCGATCACCGAAAAAATGAGGAATCAATTGTCGCACGCTGCGTGGAAAGTTTGCTGCGGCGTTTGGCGGATGGAGATGACGCAAAAAAGCCGCCTAGCCAAGGCCAGGCGGCTCTAGTGAAGCTACAGCTTCGAACCGTCCTGATTAGGGACGGCCACCCGTGGGAAACGGCCACGAAGCGGCGGGATTCAGCGCGGTCTTTGCACCCGGGGCAGCAGCCGTGGACGGCGGCGTTGCGGGCTTCTTGGGAGCGGCTTTCTTCGCGGCAGGCTTCTTGGCAGCGGCGGGCTTGGCGGCAGCAGCCGGCTTGGCGGCGGCAGGAGCCTTCTTTGCAGCGGGAGCCTTCTTGGCAGCAGGCGCCTTCTTGGCAGCGGGGGCCTTCTTGGCTACCGCTTTCTTGGCAACTGCTTTCTTGGCGGCGGGCGCCTTCTTGGCAACGGCCTTCTTGGCAACGGCCTTTTTGGCGACGGCCTTCTTGGCTACCGCTTTCTTGGCGACGGCCTTCTTGGCAACTGCCTTCTTTGCGACGGCCTTCTTGGCTACCGCTTTCTTGGCAACGGCCTTCTTGGCAACGGCCTTCTTGGCGACAACCTTCTTGGCTACCGCTTTCTTGGCAACGGCCTTCTTGGCGACAACCTTCTTGGCTACCGCTTTCTTGGCGACTGCCTTCTTGGCGACGGCCTTCTTGGCTACCGCTTTCTTGGCGACGACCTTCTTGGCCGCCGGCTTCTTGGCGGCAACCTTCTTCACTGCCGGCTTTTTGGCGGCGGCGACTTTCTTGACTGCTACCTTCTTGACAGCGGCTTTCTTGGCCGGTGCGGCCTTCTTAGCGACTGCCTTCTTGGCGGCGGGCTTCTTCGCCGCGGCTTTCTTTACGGCTTTCTTGGCTGTTGCCATGGTCATGCTCCTTAGGTTCAGGGGTCCCAGAACTTAAACCCGTGCCCCGACTCGCCAACAAAGCGAATCGTGCCCGGGCTATTCATCGGCGCATGCCGCTGTTCTGTGCGAGCAACAGCTACTACGGTTTGCGCTAATGAATTCGGCACAGCCATTTGATATGGCCCCCGCTCCTTTGGCGCGAGCCATTTCAAATGGCGCCGGTCGCAGCCTGATCACAGGCCGCCGACCGCTTGTTCTACGTGTTCGAAAACACCCTGACCAGGAAGCGCGTCATCAAGCCTGTCGCGAACGCGACGCTCTGTGTTGGCAGAGCGTGCCCGCGCCGGGCCTGATGACGTACTGCTTTACTCCCAGCTCAGCGTGCCACCGGTTTGGTATTCGATCACGCGAGTTTCAAAAAAGTTGCGTTCCTTTTTAAGATCGATCATTTCCGCCATCCAAGGGAAGGGATTCTCTTCCTGCGGGTACAGCGGTTCGATACCGATTTGCTGGCAACGACGGTTGGCGATGAAGCGCAGGTAGGATTTGAACATAGGTGCGTTCAAGCCCAACACGCCGCGCGGCATCGTGTCTTCGGCGTAAGCGTATTCGAGTTCGACCGCTTTGCGGAAGAGTTCTCGAATTTCTTCGCGGAAAGCCGGCGTCCACAGATGCGGATTTTCCAGTTTGACGGTGTTGATCAGGTCGATGCCGAAGTTGCAGTGCATGGATTCATCGCGAAGGATGTACATGTACTGTTCGGCCGCGCCGGTCATCTTGTTCTGGCGGCCCAGCGCCAGGATCTGCGTGAAGCCCACGTAGAAGAACAGGCCTTCCATCAAGCAAGCGAAAACGATCAGCGACTTCAGCAGCGTCTGGTCGGCTTCGGGCGTGCCCGTCTTGAAGTGGGGGTCCGCGATCGCGTCGATGAACGGGATCAGGAACTCGTCTTTGGCGCGGATGGACGGAACTTCGTTATAAGCGTTGAAGATCTCGGCTTCGTCCAGGTCCAGGCTTTCGACGATGTATTGATAAGCGTGCGTGTGGATCGCTTCCTCGAATGCCTGGCGCAGCAGGAACTGGCGGCATTCGGGAGCCGTGATGTGGCGGTAGGTGCCCAACACGATGTTGTTCGCGGCCAGCGAGTCGGCCGTGACGAAGAAACCCAGGTTGCGCTTGACGATGCGGCGTTCGTCTTCGGTGAGCCCGTTCGGGTTCTTCCAAAGCGCGATGTCGCGCGACATGTTGATCTCTTGCGGCATCCAGTGGTTGGCGCACGTGGCCAAATACTTTTCCCACGCCCACTTGTACTTGAACGGCACAAGTTGATTGACGTCGGTTTCGCCGTTGATGATGCGCTTGTCGGCAACCTTCACGCGCTGCGCGGTGGCTGCACCGCTGGCGGCCAGACCCGCCGCGTGTTCAGGCGCGGCAGGCGTAGGCATGGCGGTGTCGCCGAACACACCCGTCGCCGCCCGGACTTCGGGCGCAGCCTGCTGGCCGCCCGCGGGGGCGGGGGAAGCAGGTTGCGTGGCGGTGGTGTCGTCTTCCCAATTAATCATTTCAATTCTCCGGAGGCGGTTATTGGCAGGCTTCGCACTCTTCGAAGCCGGGGTCGCCCGGCCGCATGGTGCAAACCGCCCCGAGAACTTCGGGTTCCGGCAAAACAGGTGCGGCGCCCACGGCCGCGGCCGTGGATTGGCCACCAGCAGTGACGGCGTTCAATTCGCCGCCGCGACCGGTGGACTTCTCGGCGCTGGTGGCGCCCAGGGTACGCAGGTAGTACGTGGTCTTCAGGCCACGCAGCCATGCCAGCTTGTAGGTGTCATCCAGCTTCTTGCCCGATGCGCCCGACATGTAGATGTTCAGCGACTGGGCTTGATCGATCCACTTCTGACGGCGCGACGCGCATTCAACCAGCCAGCTCGGTTCGACTTCGAACGCGGTGGCGTAGAGTTCGCGGAGTTCGGAAGGTACGCGATCGATGCGGGACAGGCTGCCGTCGAAGTACTTGAGGTCGGCGACCATGACTTCGTCCCAGAGACCGAGTTTCTTCAGGTCACGCACGAGGTAATCGTTAACGACCGTGAACTCGCCGGAGAGATTCGATTTGACGTACAAGTTCTGGAAAGTAGGTTCGATGCACGCAGATACACCAATGATATTGGAAATAGTCGCGGTTGGGGCAATTGCCACGCAATTGGAGTTGCGCATGCCATGTTGTTTGATGCGCGCGCGCAACGTATCCCAATCGAGCGTGCTCGATTCATCAACTTCAACATGACCACCGCGTTCATCACGCAGCATCTTCAACGTGTCTTGCGGCAAGATGCCACGCGACCACAACGAACCTTCATACGATTGATAGCGACCACGTTCTTCGGCGAGCAGGCTCGACGCGAAGTAGGCGTGATAGCAAACGGCTTCCATCGAACGATCAGCGAATTCAACGGCGGCTTGCGATGCATACGGCACGCGCATCATCTGCAGGCAATCCTGGAAGCCCATGATGCCCATGCCCACCGGACGATGGCGCGCGTTGGAATTGCGGGCCTTCTCGACGGCGTAGTAGTTGATGTCGATGACGTTGTCGAGCATGCGCATCGCGATGCTGACGGTGCGCTTGATCTTGTCGTGATCCAGTTCGAAACCACCACCGGCAGCCGGCTTCATGTGTGCGACCAGGTTCACCGAACCCAGGTTGCACACCGCGATTTCGGATTCGTTGGTGTTCAGCGTGATCTCGGTGCACAGGTTCGAGCTGTGGACGACGCCCACGTGCTGCTGCGGCGAACGGATGTTGCACGGATCCTTGAACGTGATCCACGGGTGGCCGGTTTCGAACAGCATCGACAGCATCTTGCGCCACAGCGTCAGCGCCGGCATCTTCTTGTAGAGCTTGAGCTCGCCGCTGGCGACGCGCTTTTCGTGGCCGATATACGCTTCTTCAAACGCGCGGCCGTACTTGTCGTGCAGGTCGGGGCAGTCGGACGGCGAGAACAGCGTCCATTCACCACCTTCCATGACGCGCTTCATGAACAGGTCGGGAATCCAGTTCGCCGTGTTCATGTCGTGCGTGCGGCGGCGTTCGTCGCCGGTGTTCTTGCGCAGTTCCAGGAATTCTTCGATGTCCAGGTGCCACGATTCCAAGTACGTGCACACCGCGCCCTTGCGCTTGCCGCCCTGGTTCACCGCGACGGCGGTGTCGTTGACGACCTTCAGGAACGGAACCACGCCCTGGCTTTCGCCGTTGGTGCCCTTGATGTGGCTGCGCAGCGCGCGCACCGGAGTCCAGTCGTTGCCCAGGCCGCCGGCGTACTTGGCCAGCAGCGCGTTTTCCTTGATGGCGTCGTAGATGCCTTCCAGGTCATCCGACACGGTGGTCAGATAGCACGACGACAACTGCGAGTGCAGCGTGCCCGAGTTGAACAGCGTCGGCGTCGAGCTCATGAAGTCGAACGAAGACAGGATCTCGTAGAACTCGATGGCGCGCGCTTCGCGGTCGGCTTCACGCAGCGCCAGGCCCATGGCCACGCGCATGAAGAACACCTGCGGCAGTTCGATGCGGGTGCCGCGGATGTGCAGGAAGTAGCGGTCGTACAGGGTTTGCAGGCCCAGGTAGCCGAATTGCAGGTCGCGCTTGGCGTTCAAGGCCTTGCCCAGGCGGGTCAGGTCATAGTTGGCCAGTTCGGGCGACAGCAGGCCGCCTTCGATACCGCGGGCGATGAAGGTGGGGAAGTACTCGGCGTAGCGCGCGATCATGCCGTCTTGCGAGACTTCTTCGCCCAGCACTTCCTTGCGGATCGTGTGCAGCAGCAGGCGGGCGGTGACCTGGCTGTAGGCCGGGTCTTTTTCAACCAGCGCGCGCGCCGACAGGATGGCGGACTTGAACACTTCGTCGACGGGGATGCCGTCGTACAGGTTCTTGACCGTTTCCTTCAGGATGGATTCGCTGTCGATGAATTCGGCCAGGCCTTCGCCGGCGGCGACGATGGTCGCGCGCAGTTCAGCCAGGTCCAGCGGACGGCGCACGCCGGCGTCGGTCACGTTCAGCACGTGTTCCACGGGCGCGGCGGCGGCCTTTTCCTGGCCTTCGGCGGCAGCGGCGGCGGCGCGCTCTTGCGTGCGCTTCTCGCGGTACAGGACGTAGGCGCGGGCAACATCATGTTGGCCCGAGCGCATCAGCGCCAGTTCAACCTGGTCCTGGATGTCTTCAATATGGAAGGTGCCGCCGTTGGGGCGGTTGCGCACCAGGGCGTTCACGGCCTGGCTGGTCAGGTTCTCGACCAGTTCACGCACCCGGGCGGACGCTGCGCCCTGGCCACCGTTCACGGCCAGGAAGGCCTTGGTCATGGCGATGGCGATCTTGCTGGGTTCAAACCCAACCACCGAGCCATTGCGGCGAATGATGTTGTAGCTGGCCCATTGCCCGCCATTGGCGTCGGCAGGGGAATCGGTTTGTGAGGGCGGCACGGCCGAAGGCCGGGTCACAGAGGCGATCGTAGTCTGCATGGAAGCTCCTGTGCGAAAACGCGTAGATAGCGACATGACGGCGGTCATGCCGGGTATGAATGTGGATCTTTTGAGGGGGTCGGAACGGCTTGGACGGCTTAGTCCAAAAGGCGTGGCCGACGAGAATCAGCGCTTAGGCGACCACAACATGTAGTGTAGCACCCCTCGTTGGACACTAATTCTAGTGATCGAGAACTACGGGAACAAGAAAAAGGTATGACGAAGCTCACAAAAGATTGTTACTAAATGCACTGGGCGCGCCCAGTAAGGCGCGCCCAGTAGTGCACGGCTCAAAGCGACTGTTTATGCGGTTTTCCGCAGAGGCATGTCGCGCGGGGCCGGTGCTGTATAGCTCTGCATCAATCGACCCAATTGCGTCCGGTACTTCTCGACGCTTGCTGCCTTCACGTGGCCGTAGCCGCGGATGGTTTCTGCAAGGCCGGCGATTGTAGCTGCTTGCGCGATGTTGTCCCGGTTCAACCCTACAAGAAGTTGGTCTATGGTCTGGCGATACTCGGCAACAAGCGCCCGTTCCATCTTGCGCTCGGCGGTGTGGCCGAAGGGATCGAACCAGGTGCCGCGCAGGCCCTTCATGCGCGTCAGCAATTTCAGTGCCGTCATGGTGCGCGGACCCAGCGTCATCTTGCGCGGCACGCCGGTGCGCGGGTCCTTGCGGGCGAAGATCGGCGGGGCCATATGAAAGCGCAGGCTGTAGTCGCCTTCGAACTGGCCCTTCAATTGCGCCTGGAACGCGTCGCCGGTGTAAAGGCGCGCCACTTCGTATTCGTCCTTGTAGGCCATTAGCTTGAACAGGCCGCGCGCCACCGCCATCGCCAGGCGCGGCGTCTTGGTGTCGGGCGCCAATTCACGCTCGCGCGCCGCGACGGCTTCGACGACGTCCTGGTAGACGCGCGCATAACGGGCGTCCTGGTAGGCCGTCAGGTCCGCGATGCGGCGGGCCACGGCGCGGTCGAACGTTTCCGGCACATGTAGTTGCACGACCTGGGCGCGCGGACGCAAGGCGCTTTCCAGCGCATCGGGCTGGTGTGCGGCCAAGCGGCCGCTGTCAAAGGCGGCGCGATTGGCCGCGATGGCCACGCCGTTCAGCTCGATGGCGCGGTTGATGGCCGCTTGCGACAGCGGCACGCCGCCGCGTTGCCACGCATAGCCCAACATGAACATGTTGGACAGGATGCTGTCGCCGAACAAGGCCAGCGCGGCTTCGTGCGCATCAATGGCGGCCGTGTTGGCATCGCCCGCAGCGTGGCGGATCTTGGCCAGCAGCGCTTCGGGGCGCATGGCGGCGTCGGGGTTGCGGGTGAATTCGGATACCGGCGCAACGTAGGTGTTGACCGTGACCTGGGTATGCCCACGGCGCAGCGCGCCCAGCGAGTCCGGCGCCACCGAGGCTACCGGGTCGCACAGGATGGCGGCATCGGCCTGCTGCCAGTCCAGGCGGACGGGGCCTGCCGGCGCGCCCGCCGGGGCCAAGCGGATGTGGCTGACCACCGTGCCGCCTTTCTGCGCCAGGCCGGTCAGGTCCAGCACCGCGGCCGACAGGCCTTCCAGGTGCGCGGCCATCGACACGATGGCGCCGATGGTGATGACGCCCGTGCCGCCCATGCCCGCGACCAGCAGCCGATAGGGTCGGTCCAGCGACGGCGTGGCGGGCTGCGGCAACTGTTCGATAAGACGTTGCAGGCGTTCCTGATCAGTCTTGGGCGCCGCGCTCTTGCGTGGCTTGCCACCCATGACCGACACAAAGCTGGGGCAGAACCCTTCCGCGCAGGAGTAGTCCTTGTTGCAGCTGGATTGGTCGATGGCGCGCTTGCGGCCATACGGCGTTTCCAACGGCACCACCGACAGGCAGTTCGATTGCACGCCGCAATCGCCGCAGCCTTCGCACACCGCGCTGTTGATCAGCATGCGGCGTGCCGGGTCGGGAAACTGGTTCTTCTTGCGGCGGCGGCGCTTCTCTGCGGCGCAGGTTTGATCATGGATCAGCACGGTCACGCCGGGAATCTCGCGTAGCTCGCGCTGCACCGCGTCCAGCTCACGGCGATGGTGCACCTTGATGTTGGGGCCCAGGTCCACGCCCTGGTATTTTTCGGGCTCGTCGCTGGTGACGACGATGCGCGCCACGTTTTCGCCGCGTAGTTGCTGGCAGATCTGCGGCACCGAGATCGGCCCGTCCACCGGCTGCCCGCCCGTCATCGCGACCGCGTCGTTGAACAGGATCTTGTAGGTGATGTTGGCGCGCGCGGCCACTGCCTGGCGGATCGCCAGATAGCCCGAGTGGTAATAGGTGCCTTCCCCCATGTTCTGGAAGATGTGCGGCATCTTGGTGTAGCGCGACAGGCCGATCCAATCGACGCCTTCGCCGCCCATCTGCGTCAGGCCGCCCGTGTCGCGGTCCATCCAGGCGGCCATGTAGTGGCAGCCCACGCCTGACAGCGCCTGGCTGCCCTCGGGCACCTTGGTCGACGTGCTGTGCGGACAGCCCGAACAGAAATAGGGACGGCGGCGCATGCCGTCGGCATCATTGGACAACGCCGATTGGCATTCGAACGCCGCCAGGTCCGCACCCAGCGGCAGGCCGGCGGTGCGGGTCAGCCAGGCGGCCAGCGGCTGGGCCAGCAGCGATGGGCGCAGTTGTCCGGCCGAGGGCACCAGCGTTTCGCCACCAAAGCCCTTCTTGCCGATGACCGACGGGCGCTCGGGCAAATTGAACAGCAGATCCTTGATCTGGCTTTCGACCACGGCGCCTTTTTCTTCAACCACCAGAATGTGCGACAACCCGCGCGCAAATTCCAGCAGCCGTTCGCCATCCATCGGCCAGGTCAGACCCGGCTTGTAGATACGCACCGGTGCGTTGGCGGTGACGGTGTCCACACCCAGGCGCGCCAGCGCTTCCATGGTGTCCAGATGCGCCTTGCCGACCGTGACGATGCCCACGGTCGCCTTGGGCGCGGGACAGGTCAGGCGGTCGATGCTATGGCGGCGCGCGAACGCGGCAACCGCCTTCATGCGCAGGTTCATGCGCGTTTCGACGGCCAGCGACAGGAAGTCGCGCGCGGAATATTCCAGCGCTTCGGGCGGCATGTCGGGATTGGCCGGCATGTCGTAGTGCTGCACGGCGGCCGGCGTGAACGAGTGGCCGCTTTCGATGGTCTCGGATACCGCCTTGAACGCGACCCAGGTGCCGGCATAGCGCGACAGCGCCCAGCCCCACAGCGCGAAGGTTTCGTACTCATCGATCGACGTCGGATGCACGATAGGCATCTGCCAACCGATCAACGACGCTTCGCTGGCGTGCGGAATGGACGACGATACGGCGGTGTGGTCATCGCCCACCACCACCAGCACGCCGCCGTTGCGCGATGCGCCGGCCGCGTTGCCGTGGTGCAGCGCATCGCCCGCGCGGTCCACGCCCGGGCCTTTGCCGTACCACATGGCGAACACGCCATCGACGTTGCGGTCGGCGCGCACGCCGGCCTGCTGCGTCCCCATGACGGCGGTGGCCGCCATGTCTTCATTGATGCCGGGCAAGAACGAGATCTGGCTGGCGTCCAGCGCCTTCTTCGCCTTCCACATCGCCATGTCCACGCCACCCAGCGGCGATCCCCGATAGCCCGACACAAAGCCGGCGGTGTTCAGCCCACGTTCGCGGTCAACCCGCGCCTGCGTGAGCATGATCCGCACGAGCGCTTGCGTCCCCGTCAGGAAGATGCGGCCGGACTCTCGGGTGAGGTTGTCGGCAAGCTGGTAGTCAAGGTCCAACTGGGGATCGGGGGCGGGAGTGCCGTCCATAATGAATGCTCCTGGTATTTGGCACCATGATAGGTTCGCGGAGCATCCGATTTATTGCGTTTTTGGATCGTGCTATCCCTATAATACGCAATGAACATTTCGTGTTCGACAAAAACCAGGAGACAAAGCGATGGACAAGACCGATATCGGCATCCTCAAGGCCTTGCAGGAGGACGGCCGGGCTTCGGCGCAGCAGTTGTCCGACAAGGTGGGGCTATCGGCCGCACCGGTGTGGCGGCGGGTAAAGGCGATGGAAGCCAGCGGGGTCATCCAGGGCTATAGCGCCCAGGTGGACCGCAGCAAGGTGGGGCTGGGCTGCATGTTCGCGCAGATCAGCCTGGAGCGGCATTCCTCGAACACGGTCGAGCACTTCGAGCGTTCGGTGCGCGACGCGCCCGAGATCCTGGAGTGTTATGCGGTGACCGGCGATTCCGACTTCCTGCTGAAGATCCTGGTGGAAAGCCCGGAAGCGTACGACCGTTTCCTGCACCGCTTCCTGTTCAACATGCCCGGCATCCGCCAGACACGCACCATCGTGGCGCTGCGCGAGATCAAGCATGAACAGCGGCTGCCGCTGTAATTGATTTACGGCGCTCTCTATATATATAGAGAGCGCTGGTGCGGTGTCGCTTGAAACCAACGCATTCGTGCGCGTTCCACACCTAAAACCGGCGCATTCCGGCGTGCACTGTTGCGCAATTGCACACGGCGCGGATCGTCGTTGATTCTTCCCTAGCGGCTCATTAGAGTGCGTCATGTTTGCTGCGCGAAGCCCGTGCCGGTCTGATCGGTACGCCGCGTCGACAGACGTGTTGAGGAAGTCATGAGCAGTGTGTATTTGCGTTCGGCCAGCATCGCCTGTGCCGTTCTTGTCCTGGCCGGTTGCGTGGCCAGAAAGCCCGCCGCCATCACCGACGGCCAGCCCGAGGCACCGCCCAAACCGGTGGCCTGCGAGCCCGCCAAAACGGGTGACCCCATGATCGGGACATGGCTGTCGAACACGCGGCCGCGCGACGTCAGCGGGGAACTGCAATCGCTGATCGTCTTGTCCGCCGATGGCACCATGGCCTATGAGTCGTTGCTCAAGATCGGGCGCAAGGCGCGTCCGGCCTTGCGTGAGACCGGCTGCTGGACCGTGGCCGACAACGTCTACACGATGCAGACGACCAAATCCGCCGGCGAGCCCGTGGATACCAAGGACCCCATCTACCTGAGCCGCTACCGCGTCGAAAAGGTTGAGCGCGCCAAGCTGACGCTGCGCGAGCTCAAGAGCGGCGGTCAATTGGTGACCGCGCGTCGCATGCCGCAGGGCTACCGCCTGCCTTACTGACCGTTGCGCGGGGCGGACACTGCGTGCGTCCGCCGCGCCAGGTTGGGCTGGCTGCGGTAAGGTGCGGGCTTCGACTTTTGCCTTGCCGCCGGTTTCCCATGCCCGCCATGTCTTCTGAAGCACGCGCCATCGCGCTGCTTGCCCTGGCTGCTTTTGTCAGCGCCAGCGCCTTCCGTATTTGTGACCCCATGCTGCCGCAACTGGCGGCGGAATTCGGCACCTCTACCGGGCAGGCCGCGCGCGTGGTGACGGCGTTTGCCGTGGCCTATGGCGTGTTGCAGATGTTCTTCGGCCCGGTGGGTGACCGCTACGGCAAGTACCGCGTCGTCAGCGTGGCGACGGTGGCCTGCGCCGTGGGCAGCGCCGGCGCCGTCATGGCGGATTCCCTGGATATGTTGGTCTTGTGCCGCGCCGTGTCGGGCGCGGCAGGGGCGGGCATCGTCCCGCTGTCCATGGCATGGATCGGCGACAACGTGCCCTATGAGCGCCGGCAGGCAACGCTGGCGCGCTTTCTAACCGGCACCATCCTCGGCATGTCGGCCGGCCAATTGGCCGGTGGCTTGTTCGCCGATACGGTGGGCTGGCGCTGGGCCTTTGCCTCGCTGGTGGCCGGCTACCTGATCGTTGGCGTGCTGCTGCACCTGGAAGTGCGCCGCCAACGCGCGGCGGGCTTTGCGCAGGTGGACCCCAACGCCGTCCGCCAGGGCTTTGTGGGGCAGGCGCGGCTGGTGCTGGGCACCCCCTGGGCGCGTATCGTGTTGGCGACGGTGTTCGTCGAAGGCCTGCTGGTCTTTGGTGCGCTGGCGTTTGCCCCGTCCTATCTGCACGAACGCTTCGATATTTCGCTGACTGCCGCGGGCGCCTTGGTGGCGGTCTACGCGGTGGGCGGGCTGATCTACACGGTGGTGGCCGGCCGCATCCTCAAGCGCCTGGGTGAACGCGGCCTGGCGGTGGCGGGCGGCCTGGTGCTGGGCGTGGCCTTCCTGTCGTACTTACTGGGGCCGGTGTGGATGTGGAGCCTGCTTGCCAGCGTGCTGGCCGGCTTTGGCTATTACCTGCTGCACGCCACCCTGCAAACCAACGCCACGCAGATGGTGCCGTCAGCGCGCGGCACTGCCGTGGCGTGGTTCGCCTCCTGCCTGTTCATGGGTCAGGCGGCCGGCGTGGCGCTGGCGGGCGCGGTAGTAGACGAGATAGGCGCCGCAGCCCTCTTCGGCGGCTCCGCCATCCTGCTCCCGCTGCTAGGCGCCTTCTTCGCCCGCGCCCTAAAAGCCCGCCCCAAACCCTCCACCCCGTAGGATGGGTGAAGCGCGCGCCCGCGCCAAAAAGAACACTAGTGCCGATCGCGCGCAACCCATGCGGCTCTACACCGAACACCACCGCCGATCACCCGCAACCCATGCGGTGCCAAAAAGAACACCACCGGAGACCGCGCGTAACCCTTGGGATTCAGAAGACCCGCACCCCCAAGAGTCCGTGATCGGCCCCCAGCCTTAAATCCCCCCCAACCGTCCCAGCACCGTTTCCTTACCCAACAACGCCAGCACCGCATCAACCGCCGGCGTCTGGGTCTGACCCGTCACCGCCACGCGCAGCGGAATCGCCAGTTGTGGCATTTTCAAGCCACGATCAGCCAGCACCGCCTTGATCAGGGCCGACAACGCTTCACGGGTCCAGTCCGTATCCTTGGCGCGCTGCGCGAAGTCGGCCAGCGCCTCGCGCGCGGCAGGCGTCAGGTGTTGTTCGACCAGTTCCGGCGCGGCGGGCGTGAACGGCGCGCAGAACAACATGGCGCCGTCGGCCAGTTGCTCCAGCGTTTCCGCGCGGTCTTTCAGCAAGCCCATCACGCCCGGCAGATCAATCTTTTCCGGATGGCCGCCACGGTTCGCCACGCGCGGGGCCACGCGCTCGGCCAGTTCCGCGTTGTCCATCTGCTTGATGTAGTGGGCGTTGACCCAGTTCAGCTTCTTCGGATCCCATTGCGACGCGGACTTCGACAAATGCTTGGTGTCGAACCACGACACCAATTGTTCGCGCGAGAAAAGCTCGTCGTCGCCGTGGCTCCAGCCCAGGCGGGCCAGGTAGTTGATCATGGCCTCGGGCAGATAGCCCTCGTTGTCGTACTCCATGACGTTGACCGCGCCGTGGCGCTTGGACAGCTTTTCGCCATCCGGGCCCAGGATCATGGGCACGTGGCCGTATTCGGGCAACGTCGCGCCCAGCGCGCGCAGGATGTTGATCTGGCGCGGCGTGTTGTTGACGTGGTCATCGCCGCGCAGCACGTGGGTGATGCCCATGTCCCAGTCGTCGACCACCACGCAGAAGTTGTAGGTGGGCGTACCGTCGGGGCGCGCGATGATCAGGTCGTCCAGTTCGGTGTTGTCGAAGCTGATCGTGCCCTTGACCATGTCGTTCCATGACGTGGCGCCTTCCTGGGGATTCTTGAAGCGCACCACCGGCTTGCGGCCTTCGGGAACGGCGGGCAGCGTCTTGCCCGGTTCCGGGCGCCACGTGCCGTCATAGCGCGGCTTGTCGCCACGCGCGCGGGCGGCTTCCCGCATGGCTTCCACTTCCTCGGGCGAGCTATAGCAATGGTAAGCGGTGCCGGCGGCCAGCATCTGCGCCACCACCTCGCGGTAGCGGTCCATGCGCTGCATTTGGTAGAAGGGGCCTTCGTCGGGCTGCATGCCCAGCCATTCCATGCTGTCCAGAATGGCCTGCACGGCTTCCGGCGTGGAGCGCTCGACGTCCGTGTCTTCAATGCGCAGCACGAACGTGCCTTGGTGATGGCGTGCGAACGCCCAGGAGAACAGCGCGGTGCGCGCGCCGCCCAAGTGCAAAAAGCCCGTGGGCGAAGGCGCGAAGCGGGTACGGATGGGGGAAGTGGCGTTGGAAGTCATAGGGGGCAATGATAGCGGCTGCGGCACCACAAAGCGGCGTCGGACACGGTCCACATCAAGCGGACGGCGGGCTTGTCTTGTTACGATGAACGGTATTTTAGATTAGGGCGACCCTCCCTATGTTGCGACACGCGCTTGCCCCGATGTTCGAACCCAGTTCGCTGGTGATCGTTGCCGACCGGCCCTTGCCGGCGGCGGGCTCGCTGTCGCCCGCGCTCAAGGCGAAAACCACGGTGGTGGATTGCGAGCCGGGCGCCGCGCCGGAACTGCCCGTTGCGCTGGAAGGCCTGGCGGCGGGGGCGCGTCCCGATCTGGCCCTGGTTTGCGTGTCGCCGGCCGTGCTGCCTGAAACGCTGCGCCGGCTGTCGGCGTTGGCGCCCCGGTCCGTGATCCTGTTGCCGCATCCATTGCCGGACCCGTATCCGCGCGGCACATGGGCGTTGTGCCGGGCGTGGGCGGAAGAAAATCGTTGCGAACTGCTGGGCCCGCGTTCCTTTGGCGCGCAGCGGCCGCACGCAGGCCTGAACTTCAGCCAGCACCCGGTGCTGGCGCGCGCCGGGCGCGTGGCGCTGGTGGCGCAGTCGCGTTCCATCATGGCCGCGGTCATGGACTGGGCCGAAGACGTGCACATCGGTTTTTCCACGGCGGTGTCGCTGGGCGACGAGGCGGTGGTGGGGCTGTCGAAGGTGCTGGATTATCTGGCCAGCGACCCCCGCACCGACAGCATCGTGCTGTACCTGGAAGACGTGGGGCCCGCCCGCGAATTCATGAGCGCCTTGCGCGCGGCGGCCAGCGTGAAGCCGGTCATCGTGCTCAAGGCGGGGCGATCCGACGCCGACAGCGGCGACGCCATTTTCGACGCCGCCTTGCGCCGCGCGGGCGCCGTGCGCGTGCGCTACTTCGTGCAACTGTTCTCGGCCGTGAAAGTGCTGGGCTATACGCGCCGCCCCAAGGGCCGGCGCGTGGCGCTCATCTCCAACGGCAACGGGCCTCCCCAGTTGGCGATGGACCTGATCGGCCCCGACGCCGCCGTGCTGCGCGCCGACCTTGCCCCCGCCACCCGCCGCGCGCTGGAGGCCATGCTGGAGCCGGACGCGGCCTGTCAGAACCCGGTCATTACCTACACGCCGCTGACGCCCGAGCGCATACGCGCCATTCTGGAAACGGTGCTGGATGACGTGGGCGTGGACGGTGTGCTGGTGCTGCTGGCGCCCGACGCGCTGGCGGATATGCCGGCCGTTGCCCGCGAGCTGGCGCAAATCGCACCCACGGCCAAGAAGCCGGTCGTCAGTTGCTTCATGGGCGACGCCGGCATGCGGCCCTTGCGGCGCATGCTGGACGACGCGGGCACACCCGCCTTCCGCACCCCGGAATCGGCCGCCGATGCGTTTGGAGTGCTGGCCTCGCACCACTACAACCAGCAACTGCTGTTGCAGACGCAACCGCAGGAACCTCCCAGCCACGTGCCCGACCTGGCCGCCGCGCGCGAGCTCATCGCGCGCGTGCGGGCCGATTGCCGGCGCGAGCTGAACACCTCTGAAATCCGCACGCTGCTGGGCCTCTTCTATGTGCCGCTGCGCGACATGCCGATCGACGTGGCGTCGGCGGAACCCGAATCCCGGCCGATGGCCATCCAGGTGTGGCGCGACCCCCAGTTCGGCCCGGTCATCCGCTTTGGCGCGGGCGGCCCCGACGCGGTGCTGTCCGTGTCCGACCGTGGCATGGACCTGCCGCCGCTCAACGGCTTTCTGGCCCGCCAACTGATTGAACGCAGCCGGCTGTGGCGCCGCGTGTTGGCGCCGCGCGTCGGCCACATGGCGGCGGAAGCCTTGCAGCAGGCGGTGGTGCTGGTGTCTGAGCTGGTGTCGGAACTGCCCGACATCGCATCGCTGGATATCGACCCGCTCTACGCCGGTGAAACGCATTTGCGCGCGGGCGGGCTGCGCATGACGCTGACCGAGACGCCCGGCTGCGAAACACCGCAGACCTCGGGCTATCCGCACATGGCGATCCACCCGTACCCGGCGCGGCTGGTGCATGTGCGCCGCTTCAACGACGGCATTCCGTGGGTGCTGCGCCCGATTCGTCCGGAAGACGGGAGCGCGCTGCAGGAATTCATTCGCGGCTTGTCGGAGCGGTCACGCTACATGCGGTTTGTGTCGATGATGCGCGAACTGACGCCGCGCATGGTGTCACGCTACACGCAGGTGGACTATCACCGCGAGCTGGCGCTGGTGGCGGCCACGCAGGTGCCCAACCCGGCCAACCGGGGGCATCCGCGCGAGGTGATCGTGGGCTTTGCCCACTATCTGCGCAACCCGGACGGGCGCGGCGCGGAGTACGCGCTGGTGATCGGCGACGACTGGCAGCGGCGTGGCCTGGGCCGTCAATTGATGACGGCGCTGATCGACGCCGCGCGCGAGCAGGGGCTGGAATATATCGATGGCCTGGTGCTGTCGACCAACCGGCCCATGCTGGCGCTGATGACGAGCCTGGGCTTCACCAACGACGCGGATCCGGAAGACCCGACCATGCGTCGCGTCTGGCTGAACCTGACCTGAGGCTATGACGGCCAAGGCGCGCGGCCGGCCCCGTGACGGGCCGGCGCTCGCTGTCAGGCGGTCTTGCGCGCGGCCTGCGCGAGCGTCAGCCGCGCCGTCACTTCGTCTACTGACAGCACGTCGCCAAAGAACAGCATCCAGCCTTGCAGCGAATGCTCGTGCTCGGCCGGCGTCACGGCCGCTAGCGCATCGTCCACCATGATCGTGCGGAAGTCGCGCATCATGGCGTCGCGCGCGGTGGACTCGCAGCACACGTTGGTGACAGTGCCGGCGATCAGCAGCGTGTCCACGCCCAAGCCGCGCAACAGCGGTTCCAGTTCAGACGAACCCGGCGCCATGGCGCTGTAGAAGCGCTTGACCACGCGCAGGTCGGTATCGGCCGCATGCAGGTCGGGGTGCAGTTGAAAGCCCGGCGAATCGCGGCGCAGTGTTTCCAGCCGGCGCTTGCTGCGCTCGGGCGTCAGCATCACGCCGTGATGGTGCGACCAGAAAGCGTCGGCATTGTCGGACGCCGTCTGCACCCACACCACCGTGCCGCCCGCCGCGCGCACCGCGTCGCACAGGCGGTTGACGGGGGAGATGATCTCGCGGGCCGGCGCGCATTCGCCCTGATAGCCGGGCAGGGTGAAATACTGCTGCATGTCGATCACGACCACCGCGGTACGGCCGGCGGGCAGTTCGTCATACGGATGCAGGCAGCCTTGGCGGGCCACGACGCGATCTTGTACCCATTGCGGAAATTCCATGACGGTTCCTTATCCGTAGCGCCGCGCCACGGCGGCTTCGATGCGGTAGATGATCATGTACATCACGCTGGAAATCAGCGCCAGCATGGTGATGGCGGTCATGACGATGTTCAGCTTGAACACCTGGCTGCCGTTCATGATGAGAAAGCCCAGGCCGGAATCCGCTGACTGGAATTCGCCCACGATGACACCCACCAGCGCCAGGCCGATGTTCATCTTCACGGCGGCGATCAGGGTCGGTACGCTGCCGGGCAGCACCACCTTGGTCAGCACCTGCCAGCGGCTGGCGCCGAAGGTGTGGGCAAGCTTCACCTTGTTCAGGTCGATGCCGCGAAAGCCCGCGTACACCACCATGATGGTGACGAACACGGCGATGGCGACCGCCATGCCGTACACGGCGTAGTCAGACCCCAGCCACAGGTAGAAGATCGGCACGAACGCGATCTTGGGCATGGCGTTGGCCACCACCAGGAAGGGGTCCAGCACCTTGTACAGAAAGTCGGACCACCACAGCGCCGCGGCCACCACGATGCCGATCACCATGCTCAAGGTAAAGCCGACCAGCGTGGCCGACAGCGTGGTCATGATGTGCTTGGCCAGTTGGCCGTTGGTCCACAGGTCCAGAAAGGTGGGCCATAGCGCGCTGGGGTAGCTGGTCAGCAGCGGGTTCAGGATGTGCATGCGCGGCAGGATTTCCCACGCGCACAGGAACACGACCAGCAGCATGGCCTGGGTCAGGCGGATGTTGCGCTTCTTGGCGCGGTCGCGCCGCAGATAGTCCAGGTACTTGGCGCTGGGCGCGGGCACGGCACGCAGCGGCACGGTATTGGCGATGGGAGCATTCATGGGTCAACCCTCCACATGGACGTCCAACTCGTCCCATAGCTGTTTGAAGTAAACGTTGAACTCGGGCCGCGATCGCGCCTGGAAGGGCGTGGGCCGCGCGCCGTCGCCATAGTGGATGCGGTACTGGCTTTTCAGCCGACCGGGCCGGCGCGACAACACGATGACGCGGTCGGTCATGGCAATGGCTTCGCCGATATCGTGCGTGACCAGCACCACGGTCTTGCCTTCGCGCCGCAAGATGTCCACGACTTCGTCCGAGATGGCTAGGCGCGTCTGCGAGTCCAGTGCCGAAAAGGGTTCGTCCAGCAGGATCACGTCTGGCTCGGTCACCAGCGTGCGCGCCAGCGCGGCGCGCTGGCGCATGCCGCCCGATAACTGGCGCGGCGTGTGCGACAGGAACGCGCCCAACCCGCACTTTTCCAGCAGATGCACGGCGCGCGCTTCGCTGCGCGCATCGCGTCGGCCCTGGATCTCTGCGCCCAGCATCACGTTGTCCAGAATGGTGCGCCATTCAAACAGGTAGTCTTGCTGCAGCATGTAGCCAATGCGCGGGTTCGGCTTGGTTACGCCTTGGCCGTCGATCATCACCGCGCCGGATGTCGGTGGGATCAGTCCGGCAATCAGCGACAGCAGGGTGCTTTTGCCGCAGCCGCTTTGGCCGATCAGGCTGACGAATTCGCCCGGCGCCAGCGAGAACGACACGTTCGACAGCGCCTCGGTTTCGCCTTCGGCCGTGAAGTACGACAGGCACACGTCGCGCAGTTCGATCTTCGCCGTGGCGGTGGCGGGCTTCAGGTTGTGGACGGCGGCTCCCATCACTGCACCTTGTTGGCAAAGTCAGCCACCACCACGTCTTCGTATTTCACGCGGGCGGAGTCCTTCATCACGGCGCTGGCAATCAGCATGTCCTGAAGGCGATTCATGGCCTCGGCCGTAACCAGCGGCGTCGTCTTCCAGATCTGGTATTGCTTGTAGCGCTCGATGGCTTCGGTCACCGCGCCCTGGTCCATGCCCGGGAAGAACGTCATGATCTGCGGCGCCAGCGTGGCGGCCGGCGTGTCCTTCACGTATTTCTCGGCGCGCGCGACCACATTGGTCCAGGCCTGGATGACCTTGGGGTTGTCGCGAATGTATTTGTCGGTGGCGGTAAAGACGGTGTAGTCCACCTGGCCGACCTCATGGCCCACCGAGGCCACGATATAGCCCTTGCCGTTGCGGACCAGTTCGCCGGCTTCGGGCTCCAGGAAGATGCCGTATTCGCCTTGCCCTGCCATCCATGCGCCGGCACGGGCCGGAATGCCGATGTTGTTCAGCAGCTTCACGTCTTTCTGCGGGTCCACGCCATGCTTGCGCAAGGCGGTTTCCAGAAACACGATGGGGTTGGAACCGGGCCGAAAGCCGATGATTTCCTTGCCCTTGAGCATGGACCAGTCAAACTTTTCGATCGGCTTGCGCGCCAGCAGGAAGAAGCCGTCGGTGGCGGTCAGGCCTGCGAAGATCTTCGGCTTGACCGGCGATTCGCTGTTCTGCACGTAAATGGACGCCTCGGGTCCGATCAGCACGATGTCGGCGCTGCCGGACAAGAGCGCGGTCATGCCCTTGTCGGTACCCTGCGAGGTTTTCATGGACACGTCCAACCCGGCATCCTTGAAATAGCCTTGCGACAGGGCCACGTATTTCGGCACGTACAGGATGGATCGCACGACCTCTTCGTAGCGCACCTTCACGGGGGGATTCAAGGCTTCGGCCTGAGCGGCCAAGGGGGCAAACAGCGGGGCGATCAGCGCGAGCAGCGCCGCGCCCGCCAGGCGAGGCAATGGCAAGGATTTCACGGGACTTTCTCCTGCGTCTTGTATGGCACGCCGAAACCCGGCGCAACATGGCCAATGGGGTGGAATCGACAACAACAACAGGGAAGCCCGAACACTTGCTGCCCGGGCCGATAAGGCATGGATCGAATACTATATTCAATACAAGGGGGCGACAAGCGTTTTGGGATTGGCGTTTTTCTCTATGGACGAGCGCCGTTCAGCCCAGGAGAATTTAGGGCTTGGATACTGGTTGGTATACAGAATGGGGTTTTGGCGGGGTGATGGGTTTGCGCGCTGACGTGCAGTACGCGCGTGACGACCTGCCCGCGCCACACCCATCCTACGAACGACAGTCACGCCCCGTAGGATGGGTGAAGCGCGAAATCATGCGCAGCAGATCCCCACCGCCAATCGCGCGCAACCCATCACACCCCTTGAGACAGTCACACCCCGTAGGATGGGTGAAGCGCGAATTCAAGCGCAGCAGATCCCCACCGCCCACCGCGCGCAACCCATCACATCCCCGCGACAGTCGCCCCCATCATCACCCCAACACGGCATTCAAAAACGCTGAAATGTCCCGCACTTCTTCGGCGCAAACCGAATGCGGCATCGGATACGTGTGCCAGCGCACGTCGTAACCCAAGCGTTTCAATTCCGTCAGCGACGCCTCGGCGCGCGCCAGGGACACGACCGGGTCGTACTGCCCATGTGCCATGAAGATAGGCGTGGCGTTATTGGCGGCGTTGCGTTCCGCTTCGGCCGTGTCCACCAGCGGCAGATACCCCGACAGCGCCATCATCCCCGCCAGCTTCTCCGGCAGCCGCAACCCCGTATGCAAGGTCATGGCGCTGCCTTGCGAGAAGCCCGCCAGCACGATGTTCGACGTCGGAATACCCCGCGCATTCTCCCGGGCGATCAGCTTGTGCACGGCCGCTTCCGACGCGCGGATGCCCTTGGCGTCTTCCACGCGCACCAGGTCCATGACCAGGATGTCGTACCAGGAACGCATCGCCATGCCGTTGTTGATCGTCACGCGCTGGACCGGTGCGTTCGGAAACACAAAGCGCACCCCCAGGCCCGCGGGCAAGTCGAGTTCCGGCACGATGGGGGCGAAGTCGTTGCCATCGGCGCCCAAGCCGTGCAGCCAGATGACGGCGTGCGTGGGGTTGGGGGCGGTTTCGATCTCGATGCAATCGAGCAGGTCGGTAGGAGCGTTCATGGCGGCCGCGGGGAAATTTCAAAAAGGGGAAATCAGAGCGTCAGGGTCTTCAAGGCCTGGAACAACGCGCGATAGTGCTTCTTTTGCGGTTCCTGGCCTTGCAGCAGCGAGGCGTTACCCAGCTTTTCCTTGCGCGCGGCGCGGATCAGCGTGCGCAATTGCTGCGCATCGGCTTGCGGGTTTTTCGCCAGCAGCGCGGTCAACGCGTCATCGTCGTCCAGCAGGCGGTCGCGCAGCCCCTCCAGGCGGTGCATGGCGGCGGTTTCCTCGCGCGAGCCGTTCTCCCAGACATCAAGCTGGGCGCGGATTTCGTCAGCGGGCGCGTCGCGCATCAGCTTGCCCACAAAGTGGACTTGGCGGCGTCGGCCTTCGCGCCCGGTCGTGCGCTGCGCTGTGCGGATCGCCTCATAGAGGCGTTCGGCCAGCGGCAATTGCTTGAGGCGGTCGGGGGACAGTTCGATCAGCTGCTTGCCCAGGTCCAGCAGGGCGTGCATTTCACGCTTGACCTGGGACTTGCTGGGACGGTCGTAGCCGTTCTCGTCGTAACCGTCGTCGACGGATTCTTCTTCAGTATGGGAATTCATGGAAAACTGCGCAATGACAGACTTGGCTATGATAACCGTCTCTGCAAATTGGACAGCAATGGTTAAATCCTCCTCATCCCTGCCGCTGGCGGCGAATCACGCGCGTTTTTCCGAACTCGTCGAACAAACCCTCGCCTACGCGCGCCAGATCGGCGCCTCGGACGCGGCGGCGGAAGTCTCGGAAAGCCTGGGACTGTCGGTCTCGGTCCGCAAGAACGACATCGAGACCGTTGAGCAGACGCGCGACCGCTCGCTGGACCTGACGGTCTACGCCGGCCAGAGCCGCGGCTCCGCCTCGACCTCCGACTTTTCCGAAGCCGCCCTGCGCCAGACGGTCGAGGCCGCCTGGCACATCGCCCGCCACACCGCCGCCGATCCGGCCGCCGGCTTGCCCGACGCCGATCAGTTGGCCACTGAATTCCCCAATCTGGACCTGCACCACGCCTGGACGGTTTCCACCGAGGAAGCCGCTGAACTGGCGTTGCGCGCCGAACGCGCCGCGCGCGATGTCGATCCGCGCATCACCAACACCGACGGCGCCACCGTGGGCACCTACGAAGGCCAGTTCGTGATGGGCAACAGCCGCGGCTTCCTGGGCGGCTACCCCTATTCGCGCCACAGCCTGTCCGTGGCCCCCATCGCAGGCCGCGGCAACGGCATGCAGCGCGACTACTGGTACACGTCCGAACGCGATCCCGCCAAGCTGGCGTCGCCCGAGGCCATCGGCCGCTATGCCGCCGAACGCACCTTGTCGCGCCTGTCGGCCCGCCGCATCCGCACCGGCAAGTTTCCGGTGCTGTTCGAGGCTCCGCTGGCGCTGGGCCTGGTGGGCGCGCTGACCCAAGCCGTCAATGGCGGGGCGCTGTACCGCAAGGCCAGCTTCCTGCTTGACGCGCTGGGCAAGCCCATCTTCCCCAAGCACATCAACTTGACCGAAGATCCGCACATCCCGGGCGCCATGGGCAGTTCGCCCTTCGACGATGAAGGCGTGCGAACCCGCCGCCGCAACGTCGTGTCGGCCGGCGTGCTTGAAGGCTATTTCCTGTCCAGCTACACGGCGCGCAAGCTGGGCATGGCCACCACCGGCAACGCCGGCGGCTCGCACAACCTGGTGTTCAGCTCCACGCAGACCAAGCGCGGTGACGATTTCGAAGCCATGCTCAAGAAAATGGGCACGGGCTTTCTGGTCACCGAACTGATAGGGCAGGGCGTCAACTACGTCACGGGCGACTACTCGCGCGGCGCGTTCGGCTACTGGGTGGAAAACGGCAAGATCCAGCACGCCGTCCAGGAAATCACCATCGCCGGCAATCTGGCCGACATGTTCCAGCAGATCGTGGCAGTGGGCGCGGACACCATTTCGCGCGGCACGAAGACCACAGGTTCGATTTTGATCGAGCAAATGGCGATTGCGGGAACCTGATTGATCGCGGTGCGACAGGCATGATGGGTTTGCGCGTTGCCCGGTTTCGTCCTTTTGGCGACCGTCTCGCGCTACACCCATCCTACAAACGTAGGATGGGTGTAGCGCGGCACCCCCTAAACCAAAACACAACCCGCCACCGCGCAAACCCATCAGCAACCTCCCGCGCAAACCCATCACCACCCCCTCCGCGCGAACCCATCACCACCATCCCACCCAAACCCACCACCAACAGCCCGGGAATTCCTCTACTCACCCACCCCCGCCCAACGTGTAATATCCGGCGGGTATTGCTCGAAGTCCCTAGAAGCTGTTGGTCAGGAGCATTGCGATGCAACGACGTTCATTCTTGAAGCACGCAGGGCTTGGCGCCGTTGCGACGGGCGCCGCGGTCAGCGCGCCCGCGTTCGCGCAAGACATGCCGTCGTTAAGTTGGCGCTTGGCGTCCGCCTTTCCCGCTGCGCTGGACTTGCGCATTGGCGCCGGCGAGCAATTCTGCAAATTCGTGTCGGAATCCACGGGCGGAAAATTCAATATCCGCCACTTTCCCGAAGGCGAGATCGTGCCGGCTGCCGACCTGCTCGAGGCCGTCTCCACCAACAAGGTGGAATGCGGGCACGGTTCTTCTCGCGCCTTTTACGCAAAGAGCCCGGCATTTTGTTTTGACGCCGCCGTGCCATTTGGATTGAGCGCGCGTCAGATGAACGCCTGGATGAGCGAAGGCGACGGCCTGCGCCTGACGCGCGAACTCTTCAAGCCCGAAAAGATCATCAACTTCCCGCTGGGCAATACCGGCGCGCAGATGGACGGCTGGTACGCAAAGGAAATCAAGCGTCAGGCCGACCTGAAAGACCTGAAGATCCAGGTCGCCGGGCTTGCCGCCAACGTGCTGGCGCGCCTGGGTGCGGCGCCGCAACCCACAAGCCAGGTTCCGCTGGCGGAAGCGTTCGAGAAAGAAGGCTTGCAGGCCATCGCGGGGGCAGGCGCTTATGACGATGCCAAGCTGGGGCTGAATAAAGTAGCTAAGTATTACTACGGACCCGGCTGGTCGGTTCCCGGTGAACAGTTGTCGCTCTATATCAATGACGAAGCCTGGAACAAGCTGCCCAAGCATTACCAGTCCGTAGTGCAGGCCGCCGCGCTGGCCGCGCATGGTTCACTGACCGCGCGCTACGACGCGCGCAACCCGGCGGCCGTCGCGCAATTGTCGGCAAGCGGCGCGCAAGTGCGCGCATTTCCGCGCTCCATCATGGACATGGCGTTTGAAGCCACCCAGCAGGTCTACCAGGATTTGTCCGCCAAAGACGCGCGGTTCAAGGCAATACACGACAGTTACATGGGCTTTCGCGACAGCGAAATGCCCTGGTTCCGTTTGACGGAAAACGCCTACGGCCAGTATGTGGCCGTGGCGCTTTCCGGCAGGTAGCAGGGAGGGCGCCGACGGCCGAATGGCATTCGGTGCAAAGTAGGGTTTTTGCTAGCAATACCGCATTTTTTACAAAAAAATGGGCGGTTTTCGGGCTTTTCTCGAACCACATTCGAGTTTCGGCCTGATACAAAGGAGTAATATCGCGGGTCTTGACGCGCAACCATGGCGCCTTTAGGCGGCATATGACGTCAATCCGGCGGGATTACACCAGCCCGGATTACCAATATTCCGAGACAGACTTTAAGGTGGTATCAACCATGCAATCCAAGACCAAGAAGCTGCTGGCCGCGCTGATCGCCGCCGGTATCGTCCCGGCTGCGCACGCGGCTGACATCAAGCTGGGTGTGGCGGAAGCCCTGTCCGGCGGCGCCGCTCAGTACGGCGTGTCGATCCGCAACGGTTTCCAGCTTGCCGCTGACGAAATCAACGCCGCGGGCGGCATCAACGGCAACAAGCTGGTGCTGGTGGTTGAAGACGAACAAGGCAAGAAAGAAGAAGCCATCAACGTCTTCAAGAAACTGATCTTCAAAGACAACGTCCTGATGGTCTTCGGCCCGACGCTGTCGAACTCGGCCCAGGCCGCCGACCCGGTCGCCCAAGCGGCCAAGACGGTTGCCTTCGGCACGTCCAACACCGCTGACGGCATTACGTCCATCGGCAACTACGTGTTCCGCAACTCGGTTACCGAAGCCGACGTGCTGCCGGCCACGATTTCCACCGTCAAGGCAAAGACCGGCCTGAAGAACGTGGCCGTGCTTTACGGCAATGACGACGTCTTCACCAAGAGCGGCTACGACAACTTCAAGAAGGCCCTGGAAGACCAGAAGATTCCGGTCACCACCACCGAAACGTTCGCCAAGGGCGACGTGGACTTCAAGGCCCAGCTGACCAAGATCAAGGGCACCAACCCCGACGCCATCGTGCTGTCCGCACTGCTGGCCGAAGGCGCGCCCATCATGGTGCAGGCTCGCCAATTGGGCCTGAACGTGCCCGTCATCGGCGGCAACGGCATGAACTCGGTCAAGATTTTCGACTTGGCCCCTGGCGGCGCATCGAACAATCTGTGGATCGGCAGCCCGTGGTCCATCGAGAACAAGGCCCCCGAGAACGTCAAGTTCATCGACGCCTACAAGGCCAAGTTCAACGGTTCGCCCGACCAGTTCGCGGCGCAGTCGTATGACGCCCTGTACATCGTGGCCCAGGCCCTGAAGAACACCAAGATCACGGGTGAACTGGCCAAGGACCGCGCGGCCCTGCGCGACGCCTTGCCCGCCGTGACCTGGACCGGCGCCACCGGCCCGTTCAAGTTCCGCCAAGCCAAGGACCGCGCCGGCAAGCCCGCCGGCTATGATGCCGACCAGTCGCCGATCGTCAGCGTGACCAAGGACGGCAAGTACGTCATCGAAAAGTAAGCGCTACGCATCCCCGCGCGGGGGGATGCGCCTTGCGGACCGCCGTCAGGCAGCCCGCAAGGCGCTTTTTATCGCAGGGCCGTCCCAATAAAAGCAATGCCGTCTTCGCGGGCGGCGTCAGGCCATGCAGTGGGCGCTGCATGGGGCCCTCATAGATCTGGAAAGTCCCATCATGTTCGAACAACAATTCGTCAATGCCTTGTCGCTGGGCTGTGTGTATGCACTGTTCGCGCTGGGCTTCACGCTGATCTTCGGCGTGCTCGGGGTGATCAACCTGGCGCACGGCGCCGTCTTCATGGTTGGCGCCTACGCGGCACTGTTCGTGGTCCAGCAATTCGGCCTGCCCCTGTGGGCGGCGCTGATGGCCGCGTTCTTCGTGGCAGGCTTCACCGGGGTCATCATCGACTACCTGGTGCTCAAGCCGCTGCGCAAGCGCAACGCGCCGCACTTGATCCCCATGATCGCCACCATCGGCGTAGGCATCATCCTGAATAACGGCGCCCAAGGCATCTTCGGCGCCAGCAACCTGCGCTTTCCGCACGGCACCGTGCCCGAAGAAGTGATCGAAGTCGCGGGCCTGCACCTGACCGTCATCGAACTGGGCATCATCTTCCTGTCGTTCGCGCTGATGGCCGTGCTGATGTACGTCATGCGCCGCACGCAGTTCGGCCGCGCGCTGCGCGCCATTGCCGAATCGCCCAAGGCCGCCTGGCTGCTGGGCATCAACGTCGAAAAGCTGTTCGTCACGACCTCGTTCGCGGCGGCCGCCCTGGGTGGCGTGGCCGGCGTGCTGATCGGCCTGTACTCGAACGCGCTGTTTCCGCTGATGGGCCAGCCGATGCTGCACAAGGGCATCGCGGTCATCATCCTGGGCGGCATGGGCGACATACGCGGCGCCATGCTGGGCGGTCTGTTCCTGGGATTCGCCGAGGTGCTGTCGGTGGCCTATATCGGCTCCACCATGCGCGACGCGGTGGCTTTCGGCCTGCTGTTCCTGATCCTGCTGGTGCGCCCGCAAGGTCTGTTCGGCAAAGTGGTTCAACGCAAGGCTTAAAGAATGAGCGGATTCGAAAACTTCTGGGCCATCTACGGCAACCTGGTGCTCACGCTGGGCACCAACGCGTTGCTGGCCCTCTCCATCTGGCTGACCCTGGCCTGCGGCATGCTGGCCATGGCCAACGCCGCCTTTATGGGCATCGGGGCGTATACCGCCGCGCTGCTCACCATGAACTACGACGCCCCGTTCACGGTTGCGCTTGCCGGGGGCATGGCCGCGCCCGCGTTGGTGGCGGCGTTGATCGGCTTGCCGACCTTGCGATTGTCAGGGGTCTATCTGGCCATGGCCACGCTGGGCTTCGGCGAAGTGGTGCGCGTCACCATCCTGAACACCGATTCCATCACCGGCGGCGCGCTGGGCCTGAACGGCATTCCGCAGCTGACGCAGTGGTGGCATGTGGTGTTGGCGGTGGTCATCGTTCTGTTCGTGCTGTGGCGCGTTCGCGCTTCCAAGATCGGACGCTCGTTCGACGCCATCCGTGGCGACGAAACGGCGGCTGGCCTGATGGGCATCGACGTGCGCGCCAACAAGATGCTGGCGTTCGTGGCGGGCGCGATGATCGCGGGCCTGGCCGGCGCCTTGAACGCGCACCTGACCTTCTTCATCGGCCCCAATGAATACGGCTTTGACCGTGGTGTCGAAATCCTGACCATGGCCATCCTGGGCGGCATCGGCGGCTTGGCCGGTCCCGTGCTGGGCAGCTTCATCATTACCGTGCTGCCGGAATTGCTGCGCGGTTTTGCGGATCTGCGCCTGGTCGCCAACGGAGTGATTCTGGTGGTGATTGTGTTGTTCCTGCCGCAAGGCATCTGGGATCCGGCGCGCTTCAAGCGCTGGATGCGTCACGGCCAGGGTGGCCAGGGAGGCAAGCGCCATGCTTGAGCTTTCCTCCGTCTCCAAGAGCTTCGGCGGCCTGCATGTGCTGCATGACGTCAGCCTGTCGGTGCCCGAAGGCTCCATCTTCGGCTTGATCGGCCCCAACGGCGCCGGCAAGACCACGGTGTTCAACCTGATCACCGGCCTGTTGCCGCCCAGCGGCGGTTCCATCACGTTCCAGGGCCAAAGCGTTCTGGCCAAGAAGCCGCACAGCATCACGCGCATGGGCATTGCCCGTACGTTCCAGAACATTCGTCTCTTCAAAGAGATGACGCTGCTGGAAAACGTGGTGGTGGGCGCCTACCGGCACATGAATTACGGCTTCCCCAGCCTGCTGCTGGGCCTGCCGGGTTACCGCGAGCACGAAAAGCGCGCCCGCGAACGCGCGCATGAGCTGCTGACGTGGATGCGCCTGGATCACAAGGCCAATGATCTGGCCGACAACCTGTCCTACGGCGAACAGCGCCGCCTGGAGCTGGCGCGCGCGCTGGCCACCGAGCCCAAGCTGCTGTTGCTGGACGAGCCGGTTGCGGGCATGAACACCAACGAACGCGCCGAACTCATGCGCGAGATCCTCGCCATTCGCGATCGCGGCTACACCATCCTGATGATCGAGCACGACATGCGCTTTGTCATGGGCTTGTGCGAACGCATCGCGGTGCTGAACTTCGGCAAGATCATCGCTTGCGGCGGCCCCGACGAAATCCGCAACAACGAGCAAGTCATCGAGGCCTATCTGGGCCGCGAAGACGACGAAGACACCGAACAAGTGGAGGCCGCCAAATGAGTCGCTGGGCCGCTTCCAAGACGAATACCGTAGCGCGTTGCGCGGAGGTTGCACAATGAGCGCGATGCTTGAAGTCCGCGGGCTCGAGGTCAACTACGGCCATATCGAAGCCGTCCGCGGCATCGATCTGGACCTGAACGCCAACGAGATCACCGCCCTGGTCGGCGCCAATGGCGCCGGCAAGTCGACCACGCTGCTGGCGCTGTCGGGCCTGTTGCCCAAGGCGCGCGGCCGCGTCCTGTTCGAAGGCGAAGACATCACCAACCTGGCGCCCCATCAACTGGTGGCGCGCGGCATCGTGCAGGTGCCGGAAGGCCGGGCCATCCTGACCACCATGACGGTGCAGGAAAACCTGGAACTGGGCGCCTACCGCCGGGGCCTGAAGAATGTGGGTCCCGACCTGGAATACGTGTTCAACCTGTTTCCGCGCCTGAAGGAACGGATCACGGGTATCGCCGGCAACCTGTCGGGCGGCGAACAGCAGATGCTGGCCATCGGCCGTGCCTTGATGGCCAAGCCGCGCCTGCTGCTGCTGGACGAGCCGTCAATGGGCCTGGCGCCGATCGTCGTACAGGAAATTTTCCGTTCGCTGCGCGCCATCAATGCCGATGGCCTGACCCTGTTCCTGGTGGAGCAGAACGTGCGCCAGGCGCTGAAGATTGCCCAAACCGGCTATGTGCTGGAAAACGGCGCCATGGCGCTGACGGGCACGGGCCGCGAATTGCTGGGCCATCCGCGCGTGCTGGAAGCGTATCTGGGCGCCTGACCGCGCCTCGCGTTCCGGGGTTTTGTCCCCGGATTTGCATGTGCGCTGGCTGCAACGTTGCTTGCGGCCAGCCACTGCCTGAGTTCTTTTCACTTGCCCAATCTTTGAGCAGCCGTGTTAGAATTTCAGGCTTTCCCTCATTTTGACCATTGCACGGGCGGGTAATAACGCTTAGGCGGGACGTCGATAAAGGCAAAACCAAAGGCCAAAACCCGAACCAAAATTCTGGGTTTCAGTTCATAAGGTTTTGCCCAGTTGGGGAAAGAACACTGGCTAGACGTTCTAGCCAGCAAGAACTTTTTATTCTTAGGAACCATCATGAAGACCTTTGTGGCCAAGCCGCATGAAGTCCAACGTGACTGGTTTGTGATCGACGCCAAGGGCAAAGTCCTCGGTCGTGTGGCCAGCGAAGTCGCACGTCGTCTGCGTGGCAAGCACAAACCTGAATTCACGCCGCACGTTGATACTGGCGATTACATCGTCATCATCAACGCTTCCGATATCGTCGTTACCGGTACCAAGGCGAAGGACAAGAAGTACTTCCGCCACACCACGTACCCGGGCGGTATCCGCGAAACGAACTTCGAGAAAATGCAAGAGCGTTTTCCCGGTCGCGCCATTCAGAAGGCCGTCAAGGGCATGCTGCCCAAGGGTCCTCTGGGCTACGCCATGATCAAGAAGCTGAAGGTCTATGCTGGTGCCGAGCACCCGCACACCGCCCAGCAGCCCAAGACGCTGGATATCTAAGGAAACGCCATGATCGGTAACTGGAATTACGGAACCGGCCGTCGCAAAACTTCGGTGGCTCGCGTTTTCATCAAGAAGGGCACGGGTAAGATCGTTGTCAACGGCAAGCCCGTCGACGATTTCTTCGCCCGCGAAACTGGTCGCATGATCGTGCGCCAACCGCTGGAACTGACCGGCCACCTGGAATCGTTCGACATCAAAGTCAACGTCCACGGCGGCGGTGAAACCGGCCAGGCTGGCGCAGTCCGTCACGGCATCACGCGTGCCCTGATCGACTACGACGCGACCCTGAAGCCCGCACTGTCGCAAGCTGGCTTTGTGACCCGCGATGCCCGTGAAGTCGAACGTAAGAAGGTCGGCTTCCGCAAGGCACGTCGTCGCAAGCAGTTCAGCAAGCGTTAATGTTGCTGCAAAAAACCCGCTTCGGCGGGTTTTTTGTTTTTGGGCGGTAATGATGCGCTTGCGGTCACTACGCCTTGCTCTCCTTTCCTGTTTTCATTTATACGATGATGTTCGTATAATTGTCTGGAGCAGGCAATGGTTCAGCCGCGTGGGTTCAAGGCAGTCAGGGCGCGGGTCATTGCTGCCTTGCTGTGCGGCGCTTATCAGCACGAGGCGCGCAACCATATCGACGTGAAGAACCTTCTGGCGACCGGCGAGGTCTCTGCCGGAGAACTCGTCGATATTCTTCGTCGCTGCGACGGCTTCGGCTATTCGTGCAGTCCTCTGCATGGTGGAGTTGCGATTGATTGCCACGTTCTCCGGGCCAGCGGCTGGTACGTGAAGTTTTACTTCATTAGTCCGACCACCATCTTCATCAGTGTTCACCGTTGAGGGCGTCATGAGAATTTTTCAGGAAGGGGATCGCAGCCAAGCGTTTTGTCGCGACTGCGCCGCCTTGGTGAGCACGACGTTCGTCCGTCGCGATGTTCCGTTCAGTGACGGGTCGGGCGCGGTCAAGGGGTTGCTGATTGGCGCCTGCGACTCATGCGGCGCAACGGTGTCCATTCCGGCGCAGTCCACACCGGCGATCAGCAAAGCGCGTAAGCAGGCGCTTGAATCCATTGAAACCAATCTGCCGGCCATCTATGTAGACATCCTGGACTACATCGTACATACGATCGACCATCGCGCCTCAACGGACTTTCGGCGCGTCTTGCTGACGTATTTCATGCACAAGGCGGCCAACGATGCCCAAGCGCCCGAAATGCTGAGGCAGACGTTTCAACGAGCCCTGGAGGCGTTTCCGGAAAGGCGCGGTGCCGCGCGCCGTCGTCTATCGATGAAAGTGCCCGCGCGGGTCACTGAAGATCTTCGGCGCCTGGAGGCCAGCACGTTGCTGAACAAGACCGACCTGATCAAGTCCGTCGTGTTCGATATGCGCGACAAGGTGTTGGACAAGCCCAGGCCCGGCCTCATCGAGGAACTTAGAATCCTTTCTGCCATCTCCGCGTAGGTTCGGGGGGGCAACGGCATCACTGCTACCTTCTACAGCGCGGAACTCCGCCCCATCTTTCCCGGTCGGATGAGTCCAGATCGCCCATCGCAATGCCCGCGTCGGCGCAACCCTGTATTCTCCGGGCGATACAATCTGTTTTCGTCCTACGAAGAGTTCATACCTATCATGGCCCAAGCATCGAATACCCGTATCAAGGTTGGTATTGTCGGCGGCACCGGTTATACCGGCGTCGAGCTGTTGCGCTTGCTGTCGCAGCATCCCAATGTGGAATTGACCGCCATCACGTCCCGCAAGGAAGACGGCTTGCCGGTCGCTGATATGTACCCGAACCTGCGAGGCCGCGTGAACCTGGCCTTTTCCGCGCCGGAAAAAGCCTCGCTGACGGACTGCGATGTGGTGTTCTTCGCCACGCCCCATGGCGTCGCCATGGCGCAAGCCCAGGAACTGATTGCCGCGGGCACCCGCGTCATCGACCTGGCCGCTGATTTCCGCTTGCAGGACATCCCCACGTTCGAACGCTGGTACAAGATTCCCCACACCTGCCCCGACATCCTGGCCGAATCCCAGTATGGCCTGGTGGAACTGAACCGCGACGCCATCGCCAAGGCGCGCGTCATCGGCAACCCCGGTTGCTACCCGACCACGGTGCTGTTGGGCCTGGCCCCGCTGCTGGAAGGCGGCAAGTCGTTGGTGGATGCGCAAACGCTGATCGCCGATTGCAAATCCGGCGTGTCGGGTGCGGGCCGCAAGGCGGAAGTGGGCTCGCTGTTCTCGGAAGCGTCCGACAATTTCAAGGCTTATGGCGTGTCCGGCCACCGGCATCATCCGGAAATCGTTGCC
The DNA here is from genome assembly GCF_024806975.1 of Achromobacter sp. JUb104. Taxonomy (NCBI): domain Bacteria; kingdom Pseudomonadati; phylum Pseudomonadota; class Betaproteobacteria; order Burkholderiales; family Alcaligenaceae; genus Achromobacter; species Achromobacter sp. JUb104. The sequence goes on from NZ_JANUEY010000005.1 coordinate 122,787, forward strand.
CAGTTGGAGAAGATCGCCGGGGGCAAGGTTGGGCTGACGTTCGTGCCGCACTTGGTGCCGATGATCCGTGGCATGTTCTCCACCCTTTACGCCCGCATCCTGCCCGAGGCCCGCGACACGGACTTCCAGGCGCTGTTTGAGGCGCGCTACGCGAATGAGCCGTTCGTTGACGTCATGCCGGCCGGCAGCCTGCCTGAAACCCGTTCGGTGCGCGCGTCGAACAACCTGCGCATTGCGCTCAGCCGTCCGGGCAATGGTGACCAATTGATCGTCATGGTCGTCCAGGACAACCTGGTCAAGGGCGCGGCGGGCCAAGCAGTGCAGAACATGAACTTGATGTTCGGCGTTGCCGAGTCCACGGGCCTGGACCAGGTGGCCATTCTGCCTTGAGGCTTGGCACGGGCTGGCGGCGTGTGTCGCCGGCCCCGCTCGCTTTATGTCAGTCGACCCTGCATCCCCCGGCCCGCAAACCCGCTCCCTGAGCGGGATGCTGCGCCTGCTTGCGGGGCTGCTGATAGGCGTGTTGGTAGGTGGCGCCGCCGGCTATGGCTATGCGCAGCGGCAAGCGCGGCCACAAGACGTGGTAGTAATCAGCAGGCAACAGGCTGAAGAGCAGGCCGAAGCCATGCGCCAGCAGGGCGCGCAGTTGCGCTACACCCAAAGCCAGTTGGATACGGCGGACGGCGAACTCGTCATCGAGCGCGCGGCACGCCAAGAGCTTGAAACCCAGCTACGCACCGCCCAGGCCGAGGTCGGCCGGGTGCGCGACCAACTGGCGTTCTACGAGCAGCTCTTGCCCGCCGGACCGGAAGGGTCCGTGGATATACGCGGTGTGCAGATCGACCGTGAAGGCGGTGGTTTGCGCTACAAAGTGCTGCTGATGCGTAGCGGCCGCAATGGCGGCGCATCGTTCGCGGGTGCGTTGCGGTTCCAGGCCACGGGTGTGCTCAAGGGCGAAACCGTCACGGTGGAACTTGCCCCCATGCAGGTCAAGGCCGAAACCGGCCCGGTATCGGCCACGGCCGCCGCCGAGTCCACCTCAGCCGCGTTGCTCGCCTTGCAGTTTGATCAGTACCAACGCAGCCAGGGCATCCTGGCGATCCCCGAGGGATTTGTCCCCGAAAGCGTGACCGTCAGCGTCCTGGAAGGCGAAACCGTCCGCGCTACACGAAGTGTCAAACTCGAACTTTGAGTCTAGTCAAGCCCTGCGCTATAGTGACACTATGCGAGCGCCGTTGCCGCTCACCGAAATATGGCCGATCCGGCCAGGAGTGAACCATGAATGCAGTAACCGAAACCGTCGATCTTCAGGCCGCCCCGCCTGTGCCCTTGGTATTTACCGACTCGGCTGCCGCCAAAGTGAAGGATTTGCTGGCGGAAGAAGGTAACCCCGACCTGAAGCTGCGCGTCTTCGTCCAAGGTGGCGGCTGTTCGGGCTTTCAGTACGGCTTCACGTTTGATGAAGTTGTGAACGAAGACGACACCGTGCTGGACAAGGCTGGCGTTCAACTGCTGGTTGACCCGATGAGCTTCCAATACCTGGTCGGTGCTGAAATCGACTACAAGGAAGACCTGGAAGGCGCCCAGTTCGTCATCCGCAACCCCAACGCCAGCACCACCTGCGGCTGCGGTTCCTCGTTCTCGGTGTAATCACCCTGGCAGGAAAGTAAAAGCCCTTCGGCATGCCGAAGGGCTTTTTGCATGGGTCACGGAATACGCGCACGCGATGCGCGCTAAGGGATCCCTAGAGATCGTTATGCGGGATACAACGCGCCCAGGACCCGCGGGCCGCGAGCTCCCGTCACCGCTGGCTGTCCGGCGGGCTTGCGCTGGACGAAGGCCTGCGCAAGCCATGCGAATGCCAGCGCCTCGACTTGCTGCGCCGGCACGCCAAGCACGTCTGTCGGATGCACGGGGCGCTGCAGGCAATATGCCAGTTCCTGCATAAGGCCGGCGTTGCGGGCGCCGCCTCCGCAGACAAAAACTTCCTGCGTGTGCGCGGCGGCCGCGTCGATGGCGTTCGCGACGGTTCGGGCCGTCAGGCGCTGCAACGTGGCCTGCACGTCCTGGGGCGCCGGTGTGGGGCCGTCAAAGGCCGCCAGACGGTCGTCCAGCCATTGCAGGTTGAACAGGTCGCGTCCGGTGGATTTGGGCGCCGGCAGGGCGAACCAGGGTTCGCTGGCAATCAACTGTTCAAGCAGGGGGGCGATGACCTTGCCCGTGGCAGCCCAACGGCCATCAGCGTCATAGGGCTGCCCCAGATGCCGTTGGCACCACGCATCCAGAAAGACATTGGCGGGCCCCGTATCGAAGCCTCGTACGGGCAGGCCGGGCGCGAGCAGCGTGACGTTGGCGATGCCGCCCAGGTTAAGGACGGCGCGGCCTTGCGGCGCGCCGAAGATTGCGGCGTGAAAGGGCGGAACCAGCGGCGCGCCCTGGCCGCCCGCCGCCACGTCGCGGCTGCGGAAATCCGCCACCACATCAATGCCGCTCAGTTCTGCAAGCAGCGCGGGCGCGTTAAGTTGCACGGTGTAGCCGCTGTCCGGCCGGTGCCTGACGGTCTGGCCGTGGGCGCCGATGGCAGTCACATCGCGGGCATGCAGCCCCGCGTCTTGCAGCAAGGCGGCCACGGCTTGGGCATACAGCCTGGCCAGCGCATTGGCGGCAAGGCTGGCGCGCGCTAGTTCGTCGTCGCCAGACCGATTCAACGCCAAGAGCTCGTGCCGCAGGTTTTCCGGCATGGGCAGGCTGGCGCTGGACAGCACTTGCGGTGCTTGCGTGTCGCCCAAACGCACCAGCACACCGTCCACGCCATCCACGCTGGTGCCGGACATCAAGCCGATATAGAGCGCCGCGCTGGCGGGCGATACAGGTACGGTGGAACTCACGGGCGCCTCGAAGAAAGAAAAAGGCGGCCGGCAGAGTGTGCGCGGGCCGCCTTTTGGGACGTTGGCTGTTGCGCGCCGTCTAGCGGCTGGCCACGTTGGTCAGCGCATCGGGCAGCGTCTGCTGGAACTGCGTCAGCAGCAGGATCTGTTGCTTGTAGGGCGCCACGGCCTGGTTGAACGCGCGGGCTTCCGCCGGTTCCAGGGCGCGGGCAACAGGCAGGTCGACCGACAGGGGATCGATGGGCACGTTGTTGACGCGGAACTCGTAATGCAGGTGCGGGCCGGTGGCCCAACCCGTGGATCCCACGTAACCCAGCAACTGACCTTGCGAGATCTTGGAGCCCTTGGTGATGCCGGCGGCGATGCGGCTCTGGTGAGCGTACAGCGTCGAATACTGGCCGTGATGCTTCACGATGACCACGTTGCCGTAGCCGTTCTGCCAGCCCGAGAATTCAACCGTGCCGTCGGCCGTGGCGTGGATCGGCGTGCCCGAAGGCGCGGCGTAGTCCACGCCCTTGTGGCCCGTCCAGGTTTTGTGGATCGGGTGCATGCGCATGCCGAACGTGGAGCTGATGCGGCTGAACTTCAACGCGGTGCGCAGGAAGGCGCCGCGCAGGCTGGTGCCATCGAAGTCGTAATACGAACCCGACTTTTCGTCCGGGCTGAACCATACGGCGTTGTAGGTTTTGCCGCCGTTGATGAATTCCAGGGCCAGAACGCGGCCCGCGCCGGCGTAGCGGCCGTCGTGCGAACGGACTTCATACACCACGCGGAACTGGTCGCCTTGGCGCAGGTCGCGCAGGAAGTCGATCTTGGCGCTGAGAATGTCGGCCATCTGCATGGTGACCGAATCCGGGATACCGGCGCCGTCGGTGGCGCCGAAGAGCGACGACTTGATCGTGCCCACGGCCACCCGGGTTTGGCGGTCGGTGCTTTCGGTGACTTCCTCGGCCTTGTAGCTATCGCCCGACGGGGCAACATGCAGCATGCGCGTCACGACCTGGCCGTCAGACTCGTTGCCGGGCGTGTGGATGTAACGCAGCCAGACCAGGTTGCCTTGTTCGTCCGTGGCGGCCTGTACCGAGCGGCCGGGATAAAGCTTGTAGATGCTGCGGGCGCTGGCGTCGTGCGTCAGGAAGCTTTGCAGGTTGGGCGCGTCCAGCTCCAGCCGTTGCAGCACCGCCGAGAGCGTGTCGCCAGGGCGGATGCGCGTTTCGCTGATGTACGGGGCGGCGCTCGGCGTGCTGACTTCGACTTGCTCGGCGGTCAGCGGCAGAACGCTCTGGATAATGCGGGACGGGGGGAGTTCGGAGCGGTCGGGTTGCTGCACCATGCCCAAGGCGGCGGCGCCGGCAAACAAACCGATTGCGGTGACGAGAAGAGTGCGGCGGAAAAGTCCCGAGCGATGGGGCTTGGGCTCAACGGGCGCAAACAGGGCAGCAACTTTGCGCTTGATGCTACTCGCCAGTTCGTGGAGGCCACGATTCATCGTGAAGTAACCCTCTCAGGTAGCTGGGCTCGCAGGGTGCGTAACACGATCGGCCCCCGCGCATCCGAGATCCGGGGCAAGGGCTGGCGCTAGGCGCATCTTGTGAACAACGGGTGGTAGGCCGAACCGCAACTGCGTATAGATGGCAGTTGCGTATGATTGGGCGGTATCCTAGCTGATTCGGCTAGAATTTTCGATAGTTTTCGTCACTTTTTACACCTTTTTGTCGGCTGAAGCCGCTTTGGTCCCCCTGCCATGTCTCCCTCTGAAGCCCCTATTTCTCCTGAAGTTGAAGCCGATCTGCGTATAGCCAAGCGCGGCTGCGACGAATTGCTGGTTGAATCCGAGTTTGCTCGCAAGCTGGCCAAGAGCCGCGCGACCGGCGTGCCGCTGCGCATCAAGCTGGGGTTGGACCCCACCGCGCCGGACATCCACCTGGGCCATACGGTGGTGCTGAACAAGATGCGCCAATTGCAGGATCTGGGGCACAACGTCATTTTCCTGATTGGCGACTTCACCTCCACCATTGGCGACCCCAGCGGCCGCAACAGCACCCGCCCGCCGCTGACCCGCGAACAGATCGAGTCCAACGCCAAGACCTACTACGCGCAAGCCAGCCTGGTGCTGGATCCGGCACGCACCGAGATCCGTTACAACTCCGAATGGTGCGACCCCCTGGGCGCGCGCGGCATGATCCAGCTGGCCTCGCGCTATACGGTGGCCCGCATGATGGAACGTGAAGACTTCACCAAGCGGTTCAAGGGCGGCATCCCGATTTCGGTGCACGAATTCCTATATCCCTTGATGCAGGGTTATGACTCCGTGGCGCTGAAGTCCGATCTGGAGCTGGGGGGCACCGATCAGAAATTCAACCTGCTGGTCGGGCGCGAGCTGCAAAAGGAATATGGCCAGGAGCCCCAGTGCATTTTGACGATGCCGCTGCTGGTGGGTACGGACGGCGTCGAGAAAATGTCCAAGTCCAAGGGCAACTACATCGGTATTTCGGAGTCGCCCGACTCGATGTTCGGCAAGCTCATGTCGATTTCCGACACGCTGATGTGGCGGTATTTCGAACTGCTGTCCTTCCGGTCGCTGGAAGACATCGCCGCTCTCAAGCAAGAGACGGATGGCGGACGCAACCCCCGCGATGCGAAAGTCATGCTGGCTCAGGAAATCATCACCCGCTTCCATTCCGCCAAGGCGGCGGACGACGCGCTGGCCGCTTTCGAGGCGCGCTTCCGTGACGGCGCCATTCCCGAAGACATGCCCGAAGTGAACATTGGCGGCGCGCCGGTGGGCATCCTGAAGCTGCTGCGCGAGGCGGGCCTGGTGGCCTCCGGCTCGGAAGCCCAGCGCAACGTGGAGCAGGGCGGGGTGCGCGTCAACGGCGATCGGGTCGAAGATAAATCGTTGCAATTGCCGGCTGGAACTTACGTGGTGCAGGTGGGCAAGCGCAAGTTCGCGCGTGTTAACTTGAACCCATGATTGCGAAGTTTTGATACGCTGAGCAAACGGACAAGGGCTGGTACGCCTTTGCGGCATTTCAAGGAGCACGACATGGAACTTTCGAGTTTGTCTTTTTCCGATCACGAGTCGATTCCGGAACGCTATGCGTTCGGCAAGATCGATGCGCAATCGCACGTCGCGCTGGCCGATAACTACAACCCGCAGTTTTCCTGGGACGATGTCCCAGCGGGAACGCAGTCGTTCGCGTTGATCTGCCATGATCCGGACGTGCCGTCGCGGCCCGATGACGTCAACCAGGAAGGCCGCGAAGTGCCGGCCGACCTGCCGCGCGTGGATTTCTTCCATTGGGTGCTGGTGGATCTGCCGGCGGACCTGCGGGACATCGACGAAGGCGCCTTTTCCAATGGCATCACGCCGCGCGGAAAAGGCGGCCCGCTGGCGCCGATGGATGCCCGCCAGGGCATCAACTCGTATTCGTCGTGGTTCGCCAACGACCACGACATGAGCGGCGACTACTTCGGTTACGACGGCCCGTGCCCGCCATGGAACGATTCCATCGTGCACCGCTACGTCTTCACCCTGTATGCGCTGGACGTCGGCAGCCTGAACCTGAACGGCTCGTTCACGGGCGAAGACGCGCTGCGCGCCATGCAGAAACACGTGCTGGCCCAGGCTTCCGTCACGGGCACCTACACGCTGAATCCCCGGCTGGCGCCCAAGCAGATCGGCGCGACCTCCGCCTCGTAACTGTTTGGCGCGTCTGGCAGCGCAAAAAGCCGCGATATCGCTATCGCGGCTTTTTTTCGTTTGCCATCCGTACGCGGCCCGTCAGCTACTAGCGAGTAGATTCTTGGCAGGGCGGTTTGCATGAAAGTTTCTCAAGTCGGATTGAGAGCGGTTTTCGGGCGCCGTGCGATAGCGTGGTTTTCGTGCTCGTCGCACGGTTTTTGCTCACCTTCGGCGCATTTGGGCGGCATTTGATTTCGGCTGACGGGGTAAACTAACCGAATTCTTCGGGTTTACCCACCCGACACTGCTTTCTCCTCTCTTACCGCCTCAGGAATCCCCCGTCATGTTTGACCGCAACCTCACCTTGTCCAAGGCTGACCCGGACGTTTGGGCCGCCATCCAGAAGGAAGACGTACGCCAAGAGCAGCACATCGAGCTGATCGCTTCGGAGAACTATGCCAGCCCGGCCGTCATGCAAGCTCAGGGCACGCAGCTCACGAACAAGTACGCCGAAGGCTACCCGGGCAAGCGTTACTACGGCGGTTGCGAGTACGTGGACGTGGTTGAACAATTGGCCATTGATCGCCTGAAGCAGATCTTCGGTGCCGAAGCCGCCAACGTGCAGCCCAACTCGGGTTCGCAGGCCAACCAGGGCGTGTACATGGCCGTGCTGAAGCCGGGCGACACCGTGCTGGGCATGAGCCTGGCCGAAGGCGGCCACCTGACGCACGGCGCGTCGGTCAACGCTTCCGGCAAGCTGTACAACTTCATCTCGTATGGCCTGGACGAAAACGAAGTCCTGAACTATGCGCAAGTCGAACAACTGGCCAAGGAACACAAGCCCAAGCTGATCGTGGCTGGCGCATCGGCCTATGCCCTGCACATCGATTTCGAGCGCATGGCCCGCATCGCGCGTGAAAACGGCGCGCTGTTCATGGTCGACATCGCCCACTACGCGGGTCTGGTTGCCGGCGGCGCCTACCCCAACCCGGTTCCGCACGCCGACTTCGTCACGTCGACCACGCACAAGTCGCTGCGCGGCCCGCGCGGCGGCGTCATCATGATGAAGGCCGAGCACGAAAAGATCATCAATTCGGCCATCTTCCCGGGCATTCAAGGCGGCCCGCTGATGCACGTCATCGCCGGCAAGGCCGTGGCGTTCAAGGAAGCGCTGGACCCCAGCTTCAAGGACTACGCGCAGCAAGTGGTCAAGAACGCCAAGGTCTTGGCTGACACGCTGGTCAAGCGCGGCCTGCGCATCGTCTCCGGCCGCACCGAAAGCCACGTCATGCTGGTTGACCTGCGCGCCAAGGGCATCACGGGCAAGGAAGCGGAAGCGGTGCTGGGCCAAGCCCACATCACGGTCAACAAGAACGCCATCCCGAACGATCCGGAAAAGCCCTTCGTGACCAGCGGCATCCGCCTGGGCACGCCGGCCATGACCACGCGCGGCTTCACCGAAGCCGAGGCCGAACTCACCGCCAACCTGATCGCCGACGTGCTGGACAATCCGCGCGACGAAGCCAACATCGCCGCCGTGCGCGCCCGCGTCAATGAACTGACCTCGCGCCTGCCGGTCTACAGCAAGCAATAAGCAGCCAGCGGTAAACCTTCGGGGGCTTCCCGCCGAAGGGCCGCTACAGAAAGGGACGGCCCCGCAAGGCGCCGTCCCTTTGCTTTCAGGGCGGCGGGCGCTATCCTCGTTGCTAGCCGTGATGATATTGGGGACGAATTAGCCCGTCTCGACGCTTCCCGGGGGAGCGTCGTTACAATATGCTCAAATTTTGCTATCCGTGCCTATAGGGAACACACATGCGGTGTCCATTTTGCGGCCATGCCGAAACGCAGGTTGTCGACAGCCGGGTCTCGGAAGAGGGCGATGCCATTCGTCGCCGCCGCCGTTGCCTGTCCTGTGACAAGCGCTTCACCACCTATGAACGGGTTGAGCTTGCCATGCCTTCCATCGTGAAGCGCAACGGCAGCCGCAGCGATTACGACCCCGTCAAATTGCGCGCCAGCCTGAGCCTGGCGTTGCGCAAGCGCCCCGTCAGCACCGAAGACGTGGATGCGGCGGTCGCCCGCATCGAAGAGCAATTGCTGGCCAGCGGGCTGCGTGAAGTGCCGTCCGAACATATCGGCGAACTTGTCATGAACGAACTGCGCAAGCTGGACAAGGTGGCTTACGTTCGCTTTGCATCCGTCTACAAGAGCTTCGAGGACATCGGCGAATTCGTTGAGGCCATCCGCGAAATGCAAGGGCCGCTGCTGCCGGGCAAGCTGCGCAAGGAATAAACGCTGTTCACATGACGGCGGATAACGGCGCTTCGGCGCCGTTATTGCATGGGGGCCGACCGCGCCAGGCTAGGCGTATTCGGCTGGAACTTGCGCCAGACTCGGCGCATGTGCTGCGCGGATCCGAAACCGGATTTCTCCGCCACGCGCTCCAGATCCAATCGCGTTTCGCGCAGCAGGTCGCGTGCCAGCGCCACCCGGATCTGATAGAGATAGTCCATCGGCGTGCAGCCGGCGTGTTCACGAAACAGCCGCGTCAGGTGGCGCGGGCTGGTGTGTGCATGGTCCGCTAACGATTGGGCGGACCACGGCGCCGCCGGATTGCGGATCACCGCGTCCTGGACGCGGTGTACGCCGGGGTGCATGTGGCTGCGGTGCTCCAGCCACGGCGAAAGCGTGGTGTCCGTGCCCGCGCGACGCTGGTAGACAACCATGTCGCGCGCCACCTCGCTGGCCACACGCGGCCCGCAATGGCGCGCCACCATATGCAGCGCCAGGTCGATGCCCGCCGTGATGCCGGCGCTGCTGACCAGGTTGCCGTCTTCGACGAAGATGCGGTTGTCGTGCACGCGCGCACTGGGGTCGATGTCGGCCAACTGCGCCAGACAGGAATGATGCGTGGTGCAGTCGCGCTGGCGGGTCAGTCCGGCGGAGGCGGCGAACAGCGCGCCGGCGCACACCGTCATCAGCGTGAACTCGTCCGCGGGGTGGCGCACGGCCAGCCAGTCGATGATGCTGTGCGCATCCGGCGAGTCCAGGCGCGTGTGCTTGCCCACCACGCCCGAAATAATGACAAGCGCGTTGGCGGGCAGTGCGGTCGGCAATGGCCGGATGCGCGCCAGATTCAAGCCCGGCAGACCGCTTTCCACTTCAGGCGTCGGGCCGCAGAAGTGTTGTTCGAAGGTTCCCGGGCATAGCTTTTCCGCGACGCGGAACGCCTCGGCGGGCCCCGCCAGGTCCAGCAGGACGATGCCCCGCGTCAGGATGAAATGCACGGGGATCATGCGTGGCTCTGCCTTGTTCAGCCGGCCAGTGCGTCGGCGGCGTGGGTGACGCGGGCAAAGCGGCCGTTCAGCACCAGCTCGGTGTGGTCCCGGATTTCGGCGGGCGTGTAGTGCTTGCCCGACGGGCTCTGCATGGCGAAGGTCAGCGTGGCGTCCGTCGGGAACACGACTTTGAAGCCGGCGTCGCTGGCGTGGCGCGAGGTCGTTTCGCAGCACTGTTCGGTACGAATGCCGCTGACGATGATGCCTTCGATGCCGTTTTCGCGCAGCCAGTCATGCAGCGTGGCGCCATTCGCGCCCTGTGCATACAGCGACGAATGCACGGTTTTGTGGAACACCGCGCTGGGAGAAATTCGCAATTCTTCGAGCGTCCTGACATGCCCCGAGGCCAGTGAAAACGGGTTGGCGGCATCGTCGGACGGGCTTTTGTGAAACACCTGAAGCACTGGAATACCCTGGGCGTTGGCGGCATCGATCAAGCCCTGGATCTTGGTCAGAAATGCGGGATACTCAGCTTCGTCCCAAAACGGACGGTGACGGAAGGACTCTTGTACGTCGATGACGATCAGTGCTTGCTTCATGTTCCGGGCTCCTGGCCTAGGGTTTTAGAGGGGGTGAACACATTCTGCGGGTAATTCCCGCCGCCCGCGAGATCGCCCCAAGCCACGTAGCGGCCCAAAACGGACATACACGTAAAAGGCGCGCATGACGCCAGCATACCTCTTGGCAGTGGGCGGCGAGGCACCGCAGGCCTGTCGCCGGACATACAATTCCGCCATGACGACCCCAAGCGATTCCGACGATATCTTCTGGATGCGGCGCGCCCTGGCGCAGGCCGAGAGCGTGCTCTACACCACCACGCCCAACCCTCGCGTAGGGTGCGTGATCGTGCGCGACGGCCGTGTGCTGGGCGAGGGAGCGACTCAACCGCCGGGTGGCCCACATGCTGAAATCCGCGCATTGCGCGACGCCCAGGCGCGCAACGAGACGGTCGAGGGGGCCACCCTGTATGTCACGTTGGAGCCTTGCAGCCACTTCGGGCGCACGCCGCCGTGCGTGGACGCCGTGCTGGCGGCCCGGCCGGCGCGCGTGGTTGTGGCCATCGGCGACCCGAATCCGCTGGTCAACGGCCAAGGGCTTGCCCGCTTGCGCGCGGCAGGCATCGCGGTAACCACGGGCGTTTGCGCCGAAGAAGCGCTGGCCATCAATGCGGGTTTCATCTCGCGCATGAGCCGTGGCGTGCCCTGGGTCTGGATGAAGATGGCCGCGTCCCTGGATGGCCGCAGCGCCTTGCATAACGGCATGTCCCAATGGATCACCGGCCCGGAAGCCCGTGCGGATGGCCATCGTTGGCGCGCGCGTAGTTGCGTGGTGCTGACCGGCATGGGCACCGTGCTGAAAGATGATCCGCTGCTTAACGTGCGCGAAGTGGAAACACCGCGCCAGCCGCACAGGGCGGTCGTGGACGGCCTGTTCGATATTCCCGAGAACGCCCGCATGTTCGACGGCGGGCCCGTTATCGTCTTCACCGCGCGCGAAGACGCCGCCAAAACGGCACGCCTGGCGGACAAGAACGTGCAAGTAGTGGTGTTGCCGGGCCCGACGCCAGGGCGTGTGGACCTTGTCGGCATGATGCAATGGTTCGCGCAGGCCCAGTTCAACGAGGTCCATGTCGAGGCCGGCGCGGGCTTGAGCGGCGCGCTGGTGGCAGCGGGTTGTGTGGATGAGCTGCTGTTGTACTTTGCGCCCGTGCTGCTTGGCGATGCAGCGGGCATGGTGCGCTTGCCGATGCTTGAGCATCTGGACGCCGCGCGGCGTTACGCATTCATCGATAGCGCACAAGTGGGCGCGGATTTTCGCCTGCGCGCGCGGGTGGAAGGCACGTGGCGCACACTTATGCAGCGCGTGGCGCTGCCGCCGGTTGCGTCGTGAATGCTGTGCAGTGCCGTGCAAGCCATTGCTCGATTTCGCGCGTGCTAGCACTCAAGCTCAATGGCTGCTAATCCCGCGTGTAAGTCGTCTTGGCGATGATCCGTGTCGCGTTCAGCAAGGCAATTGGCGCAAGTTTGCGAGTGTTTGCTCGCCCGGTTTTCTTGCTGAAAACCCGCATTACGATTTTGATCATTACGCCAAATGAATTGCCACAAAACCGTCAATTGGCTTTAGCATAGGCACATGACTTGGCGATTCGTGCATACGGCCATCACCGAACAGCGCTACACGCCCTCGTCACCACGGATTCCCGTGCCGCGATATCGGCGCTTTTTCATAACCGAACCGGCACGCTGCTGAACGAAGCGCAACGCGCTCTTCAGAACGTTCGCCGCCATCGCATGGCGGACGCATCGGGCTACTGCCCGAATCATAAGAATCCACCGGGATATCGCTCATCCCTTCAAATCATTGCTGACCATTTCATGTGCAGTCGCACCACGCGTGCCTGCCATAGCAATATGCTGAAGACGAGCCAGTTAACTTATTCACGTAAGTTGCATTCCCTGACGGAACTTGTGTCCGCTGGGTGCAGCCTAAACGGAAAGGGTTCGAGCGTGCTTCATGGTTGTTGTGTGGCGAAAGCAACATAACAACAGGCCGAAAATGCTAATCGCGAGATTGTCTAGTAATGCGCAGGCACTGAGGCACAATGGGGACACGTAGGCGTAGTGAATTTTTCGCGTGTTGTAGGAGGTTTCCGTGCAAAACATCGTCGAAGGCTTCAAGTCGCAGTATGCAAGAGAGCAGGAGTCAGAGCTTTCTCTTGAGGAGTATCTGAACCTCGCCAAACGTGATCCCATGGCGTACGCCAGTCCCGCTGAGCGAATGCTGGCGGCAATCGGTGAACCCGAAGTCGTGGATACACGCAACGACCCACGTCTTTCCCGTTTGTTTTCCAACCGGACCATCCGGCGCTATCCAGCGTTTCAGGAGTTCTACGGCATGGAGGACGTGATCGGGCAGATCGTCGCGTTCTTCAAACACGCCGCGCAGGGGCTGGAAGAGCGCAAGCAAATCCTCTATCTGTTGGGGCCCGTGGGCGGCGGTAAGTCGTCCATCGCCGAGCGGCTGAAGGCCCTGATGGAAAGCTATCCCATCTATGCCTTGAAGGGCTCGCCCGTCAACGAATCACCGCTCGGCCTGTTCCATCCGGAACGCTTTGGCGACACGCTTGAAAAGGAATACGGCATTCCGCGCCGATACCTGACGGGCATCATGTCGCCCTGGGCGGTCAAGCGCTTGAAAGAGTTCGATGGCGACATCTCGCAATTCCGCGTCGTGCGCCTGAACCCTTCGGTGCTGCGCCAGGTGGCCATCGCCAAGACCGAGCCGGGCGACGAAAACAACCAGGACATTTCCTCGCTGGTCGGCAAGGTCGATATCCGCAAGCTTGACCGCCACTCGCAAGACGACCCGGATGCCTACAGCTATTCCGGCGGCTTGTGTCTGGCGAATCAGGGCCTGCTGGAATTCGTCGAGATGTTCAAGGCCCCGATCAAGATGCTGCATCCCTTGTTGACGGCCACCCAGGAAGGCAACTTCAAGGGCACGGAAGGCTTCTCCGCGATTCCGTTCAACGGCACGATCCTGGCCCACTCGAACGAATCCGAATGGCAGACCTTCCGCAACAACAAGCACAACGAAGCGTTCCTTGACCGTATCTATATCGTCAAGGTGCCTTACTGCTTGCAGGTGTCTGAAGAAGTTCGCATCTACGAAAAACTGCTGCATCACAGCTCGTTGTCGTCCGCCCCGTGCGCGCCGGGAACGCTGGACATGATGGCGCAGTTCTCGGTGCTGACCCGCCTGAAGGAACCCGAGAACTCCAGCATCTATTCGAAGCTGCGCGTCTATGACGGTGAAAGCCTGAAGGACGTAGACCCGAAGGCCAAGGCCTTGCAGGAATACAAGGACTACGCCGGCACGGACGAAGGCATGAACGGGGTGTCCACGCGATTCGCGTACAAGATCCTGTCCAGCGTCTTCAACTACGACCAGACAGAAGTGGCCGCGAACCCGGTGCATTTGATGTACGTGCTGGAACAACGGATCGGCCGCGAGGACTATCCGGAAGAGATCCGCCGGCGCTATCTGGAATTCATCAAAGGGTTCCTGGCGCCGCGTTACGCGGAATTCATCGGCAAGGAAATTCAAACTGCCTACCTGGAGTCGTATTCGGAGTACGGCCAGAACATCTTTGACCGCTACGTCACGTTTGCCGATTGCTGGATTCAGGACGAAGAATTCCGCGACCCGGAAACAGGCGAAAGCTTCGATCGCAGCGCGTTGAACGACGAGCTGGAAAAGATCGAGAAACCTGCTGGAATTGCGAACCCGAAGGACTTCCGCAACGAGATCGTGAACTTCGTGCTGCGGGCACGTGCCAATAACAATGGCCGCAACCCGACCTGGACCAGCTATGAAAAGCTGCGCGAAGTGATCGAGAAGAAGATGTTCTCGAATACGGAAGATCTGCTGCCGGTGATTTCGTTCAACGCCAAGGCTTCGGCCGAGGACAAGTCGAAACACCAGAGCTTCGTGGATCGCATGGTGGAAAAGGGCTACACGGAAAAGCAGGTCAGGCTGCTGTGCGAGTGGTACCTCCGAGTGAGGAAGTCTTCCTGAGCGAGGTGAATCATGAATTCACTGATCGATCGCCGTCTTAACGGGCGCAATAAAAGCGCCGTCAACCGCGAGCGTTTTTTGCGGCGCTACAAGGACCAGATCCGCAAGGCGGTTCACGGGATGATCCGTGACCGCTCCATTCAGGATATGGATCAAGGCGGAGAGATCAACCTGCCCGCCCGGGATATTTCCGAGCCGACGTTCCGGCACGGCTCGGGCGGTGACCGCGAGATGGTGCACCCTGGCAACCGCGAATTCGCCAAGGGCGACACCATCGACCGGCCGCAGGGCGGCCAAGGCGAGGGCGGGTCCGACCCGGGTGAAGGGGAATCGGTTGATCAATTCACCTTCAGCCTGTCGCGCGCCGAATTCCTGAACCTGTTCTTCGAGGACCTGGAACTGCCGCATCTGGCGCGCAACCAGTTGGGTGAAGTCAGCCAGAAAAAATGGCAGCGCGCCGGTTACACCACGACCGGCTCGCCCAGCATGTTGAGCATCAGCCGCACGCTCAAGTCATCGTTGGCGCGGCGTGTTGCGCTGAACGTGAAAGCGCGCGCCGATCTTGAAGATGCTGAAAAGGCCTTGGCCGATGCGCGAGCGGCGAGTGCGCCCGCCGCGACCATCCGCACATTGGAGCAGGATGTCGAGGACTGCCGCGAGCGTCTCGCGCGCGTGCCGTTCCTGGACGACCTGGATCTGCGCTACCGCAATCGGGTGTCAGTCGCCATTCCGATGGCGCGCGCGGTCATGTTCTGCCTGATGGACGTGTCGGGGTCCATGGACGAAGGCAAGAAGGACCTGGCCAAGCGCTTCTTCACGCTGCTGTATCTGTTCCTGTCGCGCAAGTACGAGCACGTGGACCTGGTCTTCATCCGCCATACGGACAACGCCGAGGAAGTGGACGAGCAAACGTTCTTCTACGACCCCAAGAGCGGCGGCACCATCGTGCTGTCCGCGCTGGAGCTGATGCGCGAGATTCTGGAAAAGCGCTATCCGCCCTCGGCCTGGAACGTGTACGCGGCGCAAGCCAGCGACGGCGATTCGTTCGGCGCCGACGCGGGCAAGAGCGCCCGTTTCCTGGCCGAACACTTGCTGCCGTCGACACGGTATTTTGCCTATATCGAAATTCCCGACTCGCAAGAGGCTCGCAAGAGCAGCTTGTGGGCCGAGTATGAACAGAAGCTGGAGCCGCATTTCGTCATGCGGCGCATCTGCGATCGCGGCGAAATCTTCCCCGTGTTCCATGACCTGTTCAAGAAGGAAACCGCATGAATGCCATCGTGGGAGCTCTCGTGGAGCCGGGTACGGCCGGCGGCGCTCGGCCGATATCCCAAGGTTCCGAATGGACGTTCGAACTGATCCAGTCCTATGACGACGCGATCTCCAAGGTCGCGGCCGAGTACGGCCTGGACACGTATCCGAACCAGATCGAGGTAATCACCTCGGAACAGATGCTGGACGCTTATGCGTCGGCCGGGCTGCCTATCGGCTATCCGCACTGGTCATACGGCAAGGAATTCATCCGCAACGAACAGTACTACCGGCGTGGCATGCAGGGCCTGGCGTACGAGATCGTCATCAATTCCAACCCGTGCATCTCTTATCTCATGGAAGAAAACTCCATGACGATGCAGGCGTTGGTGATTGCGCATGCGTGCTACGGGCATAACTCGTTCTTCAAGGGCAATTACCTGTTCCGGCAATGGACCGATGCCGATGGCGTGCTGGACTACCTGGTGTTCGCGCGCAAGTATGTGATGTCGTGCGAAGACCGCTACGGCATCGACGCGGTGGAATCGTTGCTGGATTCCTGCCATGCGTTGTCGCACCACGGTGTGGACCGCTACAAGCGGCCCGCGCCGATGTCTTTCAAGGAAGAGGCCGCGCGCCAGGCCGAGCGCAAGGAACATGCGCGGCTGCAATACAACGACTTGTGGCGCACGTTGCCGCGCCTGGAATCGGACAAGGACACGCGCACAGAGGCATCGGTGTTTCCGCCGGAGCCCGAAGAGAACCTGCTGTACTTCATTGAGAAGTACTCGCCTAAGCTGGCGCCGTGGCAAAAAGAGTTGGTGCGTATCGTGCGCAAGATCGCCCAGTACTTTTACCCGCAGACCCAGACCAAGGTCATGAACGAAGGGTGGGCCACGTTCTGGCACTACACCATCCTTAACCGCCTGCATGAAAAAGGGCTGGTCAACGACGGCTTCATGATGGAGTTCCTGCAAAGCCATACCAACGTGGTCAGCCAGCGCGGCTTTGACGAACGCGGCTATGGCGGCATCAACCCGTATGCGCTGGGCTTTGCGATGATGACGGACATCCGCCGCATCTGCGAAGCGCCCACGCCCGAGGATCGGAAGTGGTTTCCCGATATTGCGGGCGGCGATTGGCAGAAGACGCTGGACTTCGCCATGCGCAACTTCAAGGACGAGTCCTTCATCTCGCAGTACCTGTCGCCGCGGCTGATCCGCGAATTCCGTTTGTTCGCGATCTCGGACCATCAGTCGAACCCGAAGCTGGAAGTGGCCGCCATCCACAACGACGAGGGCTATCGCGACATTCGCCGCCTGCTGGCCGCACAGCACAACCGCGACAACCAGGTGCCGGACATCCAGGTGGTGCGGTTCAACCGCGATTCGGATCGTTCGTTGGTGTTGCGGCATTTGAAGAGTCGTGGCCGCCCCTTGGCGGGCGAAGATGCCGAGCAGGTGATGAAGCATCTGGCGCGTCTGTGGGGCTTCAAGGTCAGGCTGGAAGAAACCGAGCCGGACGGCACGGTCAGTTCTTACCGCGAGCAGGAACCGCCATCCTCGCACTGAAAGGCAAAAGGGGGAACACACTGAGCTAGACTGCTCGGTGCGTCCCCCTTTGTGCTTCGGCTTGCTGCGTCGCGCCGAAACCTGCTAGAATCGCGGATTCGCAATTTTCGTAGTGTCTTTTTGCCTACGAAAATGCCGATTAGGACAGGTGGCCGAGCGGTTGAAGGCGCACGCCTGGAAAGCGTGTATACGTCAAAAGCGTATCGGGGGTTCGAATCCCCCTCTGTCCGCCAAGAACACAGATGGTAATCACCATCCAAGCTATACCGATCCGGTACAGATGAAACACATAAGGCCCTCGGCTTCAATGAAGCCGAGGGCCTTTTTGTTTTGCAACCGGCTGTGCGGCTACAGGTAGCGCAACGTGAACGTCACCGAACCATCAAGCGGGATTTCGTTGGACGTCGGCAAGGCCGCGGTTCTGTTCAACACGGGTGTCACGGCCAAGCTGACGGATGCGGTCGTGATGGGCATGGCGGAGGCGTCTTTGCCGAACGAGTATTCGTCAGCCGGATTCACGTTGATGGTGTCCATGGCCGATTGAACCGGCCAGCTTGACGCCCCAGTTGGACGGGAAAGCACCATGGACGTGCTCAGGAAGGGCGGGACGCCGTCAACAACAGTGGCCTGGGGGCGCACCAGCAGTACGACGGCGCCGATCTTGACATCATCGATACGGCCCAGCCCCCAAGCGTGGGGCGTGCCGTTCACCGGGTTTTGATAAGGCCAGGGCATGCCGGCAGCGATGGCTTCCTGATGCGTGAAGGCACTGTCCGGACGGTTTTCATGGACCGTGAACGCGACGCGCGTCGGGCCGCCGCAAACGATTTCCAAGCGGGGGCGCTCTTCGGGCAGCAACGTGCCGTTGTGGTTCAGGCTTTGAAACGGCAACGTGCCGAAATCGATGGACCCCCCTCCGCCAAACCCCAGGTTGCAGGCTGGCGGAGTGAGTTGACCGGCGATGACCAGGTTCGCTTGGTCGGTCGCGGCATGCGTGCTGCTTGCAGCGGCCAAGGCCAGGCATACGAAAAGACGTGGCACGGTTTTCATCCTGTCAGCAAACATGGTCAGGATCGTGCGTATGCCACCGGAACATATTCACAGGTAACGCAAAGTGAACGTGATCGACCCATCCAACGGAATTTCGTTCGCGGACGGCAAGGTCGCCGGTTGGCCGATCATGGGCGTGAGCCCCATTGTCAATTGCGCGTTCGTAATCGGTACGGCGGGGCCGCCAATCGGGCCGAACGAGTATTCGAGGTCAGGGCTAAGGTTCAGCGAGTAATGCGACGACGCCACCGTCCAGCTATTGCTGCCCGTGGGGCGTGCAAGGACCTTCTGCGCACCCGCCGTGGTCAGCAGCACCCCATCGACTGTGGTGGTAGCGGGGGTGATCAGCCCGATCAAGGCGCCGGTCTTGATTTTTTGGCCGTCCGCAAAGCCCAAGCCCCAGGAATACTTGCTGCCATTTTCGGGGTTTTGGTACGGCCAGTTCAGGTTGGGGGCTTCCTGGATCGTGATGCCCGAGCCTGCCCGGTTATCCAGCGCGACAACGCTGACGCGCGTGGGGCCGCCGCAGTTGATTTGCAGGGCGGTGTCTTTGCTGCCCAGGTTCGTGCCATTGTTGTCCAGGGCGTTGAACGCGATGACGTCAAAGTCCAGCGTTGCGTTGCCGCCGAAATGAGCATTGCATGCCGGTGGCATGAGTTTGCCCGTCACATTGAGGTCACTATTGCCGGCAGCGTGCGATGCGGCAGCCAGCGTGGCAAACGCCACGCCGACGAAGAATTGGTTTTTCATGATGAACGTTCCTGATGTGAACAAATGCCGTCCACGGAAGACAGCGAGCGAGCTGGCCCTGGCGTTATGCAATGGCTGCGCCGCTGTGCGGCCTTTGAAGGCCGCACAGCCGGACGCCGCGCTTGGTTTAAGGGCTTGTTCGATTGCGGCAGGGCGCCACAGCGCGCCCTACGCAATGCGCTTACAGGTAGACCAGCGAGATCGTGGCGCTGCCATTCAGGTCAATGGCCGTGGTGGTCGGCAGAGCGGCGGCGCGGTTGATCGTCGGGGTGACGGTAAGCGAGCCGGTTACCGAAGCGACCGCTGCCGGCGTGGCGCCAGCGCCCGGCGAACCCAGGAAGAACCCATAGGTGTAATTCGGGCTGATGAACTGCCGCTGAATGGCTTCGGCCAGCCAAGTGCGCTTGTCCGCGCTGTAGAGGACGGTGGCCTTGGTGTCGTCGGCTTGGACGTCGCCTTCCTTGAAGCCGAACATGTAGCCGCCGATAGGAACCTGCGTGTCGTCCGGCCCGGCAACGGAGCCAAGGCCGAAGATGAACGGGTCGCTAATGGTGGCGTTGGTTGAACCCCAGGCATTGATGTTCAACGAGGCCTTCAGAACTTTGCTGCTGGCGCGGTTGTCTACCACGTGCAGGCCCACGCGCGTCTTGCCGTTGCAGGTGATGTTCAGGCCGATGGTCTTGGAATCCAGTTTGGTGCCGTCGTGAGCGAGTGAGTTGAATGCGTGCTCACCGAAATTCAGTATTCCCCCGCCAGCCAGTTCAAGGTTGCACGAAGGCGGGGTGATGCGGCCGATGATTGTCAGGTCCGCGGTGGGAGCAGCTTGAGCCGAGGCGGCGATCAAAAAGCTTGCGGCGAGAAGGCAACGCAGGGCGGGCAGAGGGCGTACCGAGTGATTCATGACTATCCAATTTCTGGTGGGACAAAGGAATCACTCTAGGAGACAGATGCCTTTTAGGATATAGGCATGAGCCTAATCTTCATTACAGTTGCGTAAACGGCTGCGTTACTATTTGTCCACGTTGGTTTTTCGCTCAACGAGAAGCAGTGGAAAATCTGGGCTCAACCGGGGAATTCCATATTGTCAGCATCTCATTTCTATCCGTTGCGTATCGCAATCCTGGATGACCATCCGGTAGTGCGGGCTGGCGTGTCAGCCTACCTGTCACAGAACCGGAACGTTTTTGTCATCGGTGAATTCGAGACCAGCCGGGACATGATTCTGGCGCTTGCGAATCAATCCGTCGACGTGCTGTTGATCGACTATTCGCTGGGTCCGGCCGAGGTTGACGGCATTTCGCTGATCAAAATGTTGCGCATCAAGTTTCCCGACGCGCGCATCTTGGTGTTCTCCGCGCTCTACGACCCCGCAACCGTTGCGCTGGCCTTGCGTTCCGGTGCGCACGGCTTTGTGGGCAAGGGCGGGCGCGAGGAGGAAATCGTGCTTGCGCTGCGCAAGGTGGCGGCGGGCGGCATCTACTGCGATCCCCAGATGACGTATCTGCTGTCCGGCGCAAGCACCGAACAGATCGAGCCCTTGGCGGGCGCCACGCCTTCGGACGACGCAACCTTGTCCGCATCGACAAGTGGCTTGCTGGATGGCGCATCGTTGTCGGGCCGAGAACGTGAGGTGATTCGCTGCTTGCTCGCGGGCATGACCATTTCCGACATTGCGATCAAGTTTGGGCGCAGCCCCAAAACCATCAGCGCGCAAAAAGGCACGGCCTATCGCAAACTGGGCGTCACTACGGACAACGGCTTGTTCAAGCTGTGCGGGCTTTTGTAAGCCCAACGCTCACCGTCATGGACGGCGAACGGCCCCTGCTATCGATCCACCAATTCAAGCTGTAAGGTCGCCGACCATTCTGTCTGGTCCGCGACGCGGATGTCGGCATCGCCCACTTCGGGGTTCAACGCGACCTGGGCGGTAAGACTGCGTCCGGCGCGGCCGTTCTCCAGCATCACGGTGTCGCCGGGACGCAGGGCGATGCGGGGTTGGGCGCCATGGGGCGCATCCGGGTTGATCACTTGGGTTTCGTGGCCGTCAATCCGGACGTGGCTGAGCATGACGTGCAACGCACCGTTGCCGGCGAACTTCGCGGCGCCGTGATGCCCCGCGGCGGCATTCAAGCGCAGTGCGATGGGGCGCGCGGTGGGGCAATTGACGGTCAAGGGCACTAAGCGCGGCTCAAGCTGATAGCGCTGGTTGCCATCCAGACGCAACTGTCCAGCCGTGAAGCTGCCGTAGTCGATGGTGGCTTGGCCGAATGACACCATGCAGCCCGCTGTCGGCGCTACGGCTGCTCCGCGCGTCATGGGCGCTGAGTGCGGCGCCTGCGCCGCGGCAGGGGTGGTCCAGGCGGCGGTTGCCAGCATCGCTGCCAGCACCAGCGCGGACCGGCACGATCGAAGGAGACGAGGGGGGGCAAGAGTCATGGTGTCCTTTTGCGCTAGGCAAGACGGGGGGCTTCTACGGGGTGCATGTCGCACTGGCGCGTTCGTACAACGCGTTCAGGTCTGGCGTATCGGCGATGTCGAATTCGAGCGTGCATGACGCCTCTTCCGATGGCGACACGCTGAACGGCGTGGCGCCCGCGAGCATGTCGGGCAGGAATATCTGGCCGCCGCTGCCCACCAACGTGACGAATACGCCGTTGGCGTCCAGCACGGCTGCGCCCTTGGGCACCGGCGTGCCGTCAGCGTAGGTGGCGGTCACGAGCGCGCGGCGAACCCTGACTACCGTGAAGTCTACGGCCGATACCGACCCGCGCGCCGGATCCAGGCTGTAGCGTCCGTTGATCAAGTCCACATTGCGCGCGAGCGATGCCGTGGCGACCTGGATCTGCCCGTTGCGGTACGCCGGCAGCGACGGGATGACGGCCCGGCCCCAGGGGTCGGTCCATACGTTGCCGGCCGGCGTGCTCAGGCGGACGCCCGACAGGCCACCCACGGAAGCGATGGCGAACGTGTCCTGGACGCGGTAGGGCGAAAAGCTCAAGCCCTGCGCGTGCCCAACCAGTCCGCCTCGCATGCGCGCGGAATGGCTGTAGCCGCCCTTGAAGCTGCTGGCCGCCAGGTTCAGCTGTGTAAAGGCTGAATTGACGCCGACCGAACCGGAATAGCTGGTCTGGCCGTGCGAACCGGAATTGGCCGCCAGGGTGTAGCTGCTTTGCTCGCTGATGGCGCCGCCGGTATTGACGCCATAGCTCATGCCGTTGTCCTGCCGCTGCATCGATGCGCTGACGCTCTGCTTACCCAACGGCAAGCTCAGGTTGAGGTACATCAGATCGCCCTGGTTGCGATGGCTGGAACCCATGTCACGCTCGAATGACAGCGACAGGCTGGTTCGACCGAAGCTCTTGCCCCAACTGAAAATGCCGCGACGCGACAAGTGGCCGCGCGTGCTCTGGGATTCGCTGACATTCATGCTGAAGCCGCCCAGCGTGGATCCGTTCCAGCCCAACCCTGCGCTGATCTGCTGCTTGATGCGGTCTTCGCGAAGATTCGGGTACCACTGCGTACCGTTCACCGGCCTGCTGGCGTAGTCCAGCACTTCGCTGTAGCCGTCCGTGCGACGCAGCAGCGACAGGTTCGAAGACACGCCCGGCAGCACTTGCGCCGAGACCGATATGATGTGCTGAGCCCCGCTGCGTCCCGTATGGGAATTTTGCGAGAAAGTGCTCTGTGCGCTGGTCTGGATGTTGCCGGGCAGAGCCAAGTCCGTGCGGGCCCCGAGCGAGCGATAGTCCTGCGTCAGCAATAATCCGGCCGCGACATTGGCGCGCTTGCCCACCGCGATACCGTATTCCGCCGCCGCGACCGGCCGGGAGTCGCCACCCGCCCCGCCAGTTTGGCGCAGCATGCCCAGGCCGCCGGTGAATCCGGTGGCTGCGCCAACGCGGTCCACCTGCAACGCCGCCGCGGGCACGTAGAACACGCGCTCTTCGCCCGAGGCTTCGTGGATGACGACCTCAAGGTCTTGCGTCAACGACCGGGGCAGTACATCGGTCATGGTGAACGGGCCGGGGGGCACGATGGCGGACGCCAGCGGAATACCGTTCTGCCGAACTTCGACGCGGGCCTGAGTGTGGGCGATGCCGCTGATGGGCGGGCCTCCACGATCGTTGCTTTGTAGCGCGGTTTCCGGAAACAGCTGCATGCCGTTGATCGGCACGCCGGCAAACAGCGCGCCTCGCAAATTGATTTGGCCCGCTTGTAAAGTGGTGTGCCACGTGGAAAATGTACGTTGCGCGTAAGCATCGACGTGGTTCCACGTCGACTTCCCGCCGCTATTGGAATAGCTGCTGTTGCTGCGCAGGATCCAGTCGTTCACGTTCAGGCCCACTTCGGTATAAGCCTGCAGATAATTCGACCTTCCGCCGATATGGCGCGTCTGGCTCGACAGGACGTCGTAGTTCAGGATGGCGGCGCGGCCCCCCGACTGATACGTTGTGGTGGCGGCGGTTCTGTTCATGGCGCCTGGCGGCGCGACGATGTCCACGGCCATGCGCTCGGGCTGTAGCGCGATGGTGGTAGTTGGCCATGTCTGAAGAAATGCGTCAGGGCAGGTTTGCGAGTCCGCGGCTTGTGCTTCGGGCACCTTCAACTCGGCCAAGGTTAGCAGTTCCGGAGTCAGGCAGAGCGTGCCGCCGGCATCGAATGTGGCGACAGCGCGGCCCACGTTGCGCCCGTTGACGCTCACGTGCACGGTGTGTTGGCCTGGCAGGAATTGCGGCCCGTTCTTGAAGTGTGAGGCGATGGCCGGATTCAAGCCGCGGCTTTTCAGGGTTTCAAGGTCGAACCCGCCTGCACCGGGCTGCGCGATGGCAGCCCGGTGCAGGCACAGCAGGAGGCTCGCGGCGACGAAGGCACCACCGCGAGCATTGCGTAAGCGGGTGCAGAACATGAAAAACCATGAGTGGAGCCGGCGCGCAACGCCCGCAAGACCCGGGTGCCGGATCTTGCGAGCATGGCCAAGCGAGTTGATGCCCCGTGGGGGCAGAGTGATGCCGTCAGTTCTTGATCGGCGCGTCGAAAGACGAGACTTGATAGCCGTAGACGCTGGCGGGATACAGGCGAACGCTTGACTGCCCCGCTTGCAGGGGGGCGTCTGTGCCGGCCAGCTGTAGCGTTTCACCCGGCAAGATGTAGGTCTTGGGCAGGATCAGCGCCTGATCCGACGGCTGCACATTGACGCGTTGGTCCATGCGCACGACGTAGGGGCTGGGGTTGTGCACCGTCAGCTTGCCGTCGTGCGCGGCCCATTGCAGCGAGCGCCACGGGGCGTTGTCGTTGGCGACCTTCTTGGGCAGCGCGATCAGCGGAAGGTCCTGTCGGATGGTCAGGTGCAGCTTGTTGCCCTGTTCACCGGTTTGCGGAATGCCTTCGAAGATGGCGCGCTTCATGCGCTGCACGTCCAGCGGCTTGTCATGCGTGAGCAAAAAGCGCACCAACTGCGTTTTGCCGGGAGCCACCACGGCAGCGGGCGGCGACACCATGACCCAATTGTCTTGGTCTTCGGTAATGTGTTCGATCGTGGAGATCAGCAGCACGGGTTCGTCGCCCGTGTTCTTGATGCCGATGGTGCCTTCGCCGGTATTTTCGTGCACGAGCACGACCGACGTTTCAGGCTGGATGCCCATTGCAAGGGCTTGGCTGGTGGGGAAAAGGAGGGCAAATAGAGATGCCGCGACGATGCGCGGAAAGGAATTTTTGAACATGGGGGATATCGCTAAGGCATCGGCCCAAAGGGCCTTGAAAGCGTAGCAGTGTAGAAACGGGTGCCCCCTGCTTGATATAGGCGAGCGCCTATTTCCCGTGTTCAAGTGCAGCGGGCCGAACCGTTGCCGGTCCGGCCCGCACGCTAACCGTGTCGATGCGGCTAGCGCATCATCGCTCGTTGCGCCGCGTCAGGTTTTGCGGTTCTCGTAGGACGTATCCAGCACATCGTCCTCGGGCGTGATGACGCCGGGTTCTCCGGGTTGCGCAATGGCGCGTCCGTCGCGTGGCATGCCAGCCACTTGCTTGCTTTGGTCCGGCATCGGTAGCGTTTCCGTGCCTTTACGCGGGTCGGTGGGGGGGCGTGGGTCGACGGCCTTGGGGTTGGCCGGCGCTTGGGGGTCGGGGGCAGTTTTCAACATGGCTTTGCTCCGCTTGCGGGCGTCCCAGGATGGCGACGCGCCTGTGTACCTGCGGTTTATCTTAGACCTTGGGCACGCTCTGGCGGCCATCCGGCCTGTCACGTTTGCAAGGGGCTGTTGCAGCGCCAGAACCTTATAATTCCGGCTCCTCGCCGTTTCGCGGCGAGGCCCGTGCAATGCGCTTGCTTACGCCCTTTGCTCACCCCTCGTCCACCCTTCGCGACCTCCATCCTTGACCGAATCCGTCGAACGCTCCGTCCATACCGAACTCGTCGCCGTGCTGGTGGCCGTGACCAATGGCGAGCCGCGCGTGTTGACCACGGATGACGCAAGCGCCTTGCCGGCCGGGCCGTTCGAACTGTCGCATCGTTCCTTGCAAGCCGGCCTGCGCGCCTGGGTGGAAACGCAAACCCACCATCCGCTGGGCTATGTAGAACAGCTCTACACCTTTGCCGACGGCGACCGTTCCGACGAATCGGGCGCGCGCGTCATGTCGGTCAGCTATCTGGGCCTGACGCGCGAAGCCGGCGAAACCGGCGTGGCGCAGGTTGGCTGGCAAGACTGGTACCGCTATTTCCCGTGGGAAGACCGGCGTGCCGGCGCGCCCGCATTGGTCGAGGATTTGATCGTGCCGTGGTTGGCGCAATGGTGCGGGGCCAGCGCTGACCCCGCCGTGCGCACGCGCCGCCAGCAGCGTGCCGCCATCACCTTCGGCCTGGACGGCGCGGCATGGAATGAAGATATGGTGTTGCAGCGCTACGAGCTTCTGTTCGAGGCGGGGGCGGTGCCCGAGGCCGTGCGGCGCGGGGGCGGCAAGGCCGTGTTGCCCGGTGAGCCGATGCGCCACGATCACCGCCGCATTCTGGCGACCGGCATTGCGCGCCTGCGCGCCAAGATCAAGTACCGGCCCGTGGTGTTTGAATTGATGCCGGCCCAGTTCACCTTGCTGCAACTGCAATTGGCGGTTGAAGCCTTGGCGGGAAGGGCACTGCACAAACAGAATTTCCGTCGCCTGATCGAGCAGCAGGCGTTGGTTGAAGAAACGGGCGAGATGGCGACGGGCACGGCGGGCCGGCCGGCCAAGCTGTTCCGTTTCCGGCGCGACGTGCTGCTGGAACGCGCCATTGCCGGTAGCAAATTGCCCTTGTCGCGGACCTTATGACGCTTGACAAGGCTTATGCTCGTATTTAGCATAACTAGTGCGCAACCTCTGCGCGCCTTTTTTTAACTCATAAATACTCAAAATGAGCATTAATGCCGAAGTGCCTACGAATGCCTTTCGCCTGACTGTCGCGCCTCTGCCGGACATCATGCTCGTGCCGCTGGTTCAAGCCGCCTTGCTCGAAGACCTGGGCCGCGCCGGTGACCTGACCACCGACGCTATCGTGCCGGCCGACGCCATCGCCGAAACCCGGCTGGTGTCACGCCAAGAGGGCGTGTTGGCCGGTTTGGACCTGGCGCGCCTGGCGTTTCAAGCCATGGACCCAGCCATCCGCTTCAGCGCATCGCTGCGCGATGGCGCCGACCTGTCGCCGGGCACCGAGATTGCGCGTTTGCATGGCAATGCCCGGGCGATGTTGACTGCGGAACGGGTGGCGCTGAACTTCCTGTGCCATCTGAGCGGTGTGGCGACCGCGACGGCTTCGATTGCGCGTGCCATTTCCAGCTTCGGCGCGCGCGTGACTTGCACCCGCAAGACCCTGCCGGGCTTGCGCGCCGTGCAGAAGTACGCGGTGCGCGTGGGCGGCGGCAGCAACCACCGTTTCGGCCTGGATGACGCCGTGCTCATCAAAGACAACCACATAGCACTGGCGGGCGGCGTTGCCAACGCCGTGCAGCGCGCCCGCGCGGGCGTGGGCCACATGGTCAAGATCGAGCTGGAAGTGGACACGTTGGCGCAACTGGACGTGGCGCTATCGCTAGGCGTGGACGTGGTGTTGCTGGACAACATGAGCCTGGACGACCTGCGCCGCGCCGTCGACATGGCGCGCGGCCGGGCCATAACCGAAGCCTCGGGTCGCATCACTCCCGAGACTGCCGCCGCCGTGGCCGCCACCGGCGTGGACCAGATTGCCGTCGGCTGGTTGACCCACAGCGCCAAGGTGCTGGACATCGGCCTGGACGCCTGAGAGCCCATCATGAAAAGCCTGCTTCGAACTAGTCTTGCCTTGGGTACCGTTCTTGCGCTGGCGTCCTGCGGCAATTCGCCGTCGGGCGATGCGGCGGTCGACGCCACCTACCCCACGCACCCCATCACCATCGTGGTGACATTTCCGCCGGGCGGTGGCACGGATTTGCTGGCGCGTCGCATCGGCGCCAGCCTGCAAGAACAACTGGGTCAGCCGGTGATCGTCGAAAACCGGCCCGGCGCTAGCGGCAATATCGGCGCACGCATCGTGGCCGAGGCGCCGCCAGATGGCTACACGGTGTTGATGGTGAACAGTTCATTCGCCATCAATCCCGGGGTCTATCGGAACCTGGATTTTTCGCCGAAGCAGGATTTTGCCGCCGTGATCAATGTGGCGTTCGTGCCGTCCGTCTTCGTGGTGCCGGCCGCATCGCCGCTGCAATCCCTGGGGGACGCGCTGGCCGTGGCCGTGCCCGGCGCACCCTTGCCGTTTGCTTCGTGCGGCAACGGCACGCCGCAACACCTGGCCGGGGAAATGTTGGCGCGAGCCAGCGGCGCGGTGTTGCAGCAAGTGCCCTACAAGGGGTGCGGCCCCGCGCTGAAGGATGTGACGGCAGGCCAGGTGGCGATGGGTGTCGTGACGGCGTCCAGCGCGGCGCCGCTGATTGCCGCGGGCAAGCTGCGCGCGTTGGCGGTGACGTCTCCAGCGCGTTCGCCGTTGATGCCCACCGTGCCCACGGTTGCCGAGCAGGGCGTTGCGGGCTACGCCTTGGACCAATGGCATGGCTTGCTGGCGCCAGCCGCCACGCCGCGCGCCGTGGTCGACAAACTGAACGCCGCCGTGAGCAAGATCGTACGGCGGCCCGAGATGCAGGCCGCGCTGCGCGAACAAGGTTTCACGCCCGCCAGCAGCACACCGAAAGAGTTTCAGTCGATGATCCATGCCGACATCGACCGCTATACGGCGTTGACGGCGTCCATTGGCCTGCGCGCGGATTGACAGGGCGGTGGTGTCGATGGCGTCGGCCCTGTGCCGACGTCATCGACGCCGATCAGGCGACCGCGCTCTTGGCGTGCTGTTCCAGCTTTTCCTTCAAGCCGGGCTCCAGCCGAAGCTGACGCGCCAGTTCGTCCAGGTAGGCGCGTTCCATATAGCTTTCCTCGTCCACGACGAGCAGGCTGGCCAGATACATTTCGGCGGCCATTTCGGGTGTTTTGGCGGACTGGGCCACGGCAGCCGGGTCCAGCGGCCGCGACAATTCCGTTTCCAGCCACTGGCGGTCTTGGGCGTCGGATGACAGCTTGGCCAATTCGGTTTCCAGCAGGCCGCGTTCTTCGGGGCCGATGTGGCCGTCGGCCTTGGCCGCGCCGATCATGGCGGTCAGCACGGCGTTGCTGTGCTGCTCGGCCTCGGGCGCGGGCAGGCGGTCCAGGGTTTGAGGCGGCGCGGCTTGCGCGCCACCGGCCTGGTTGCGCTGCCAGTCGCCATAAGCGCGGTAGGCCAGCGCGCCCAGCGCCGCCATGCCGCCATACATGGCAACCTTGCCGCCGATCTTGCGTGCCTTCTTGCTGCCCATCAACAAGCCCAGCGCGCCTGCGCCCAGCGCACCGCCGCCCAGGCCGGTCAGGAACGACCCCTTGCCACCTGCCGAGCCGCCCGTCGCGCCTTGTACGCGGTTGGTGGCGTCCGAAAGCAGGCCTTGGCCCGATTGCAGCAATTGATCAAGAAGTTGTCTGGCGCTCATGCGTCCCCCTAAGTCAGTTCGTGAATTGCGGATAGGGATATCCGACCAGTGGCTCAAGAATAAGTTCAGCACTCCGTCAGGTGTGGATGACGCCGGCGGATGCTACAAGTGGGCTTGCGGCGTCCGCAACGGATGCCAACTCCAGGAGATCCGATTCATGAGCATCCGCGTCCATCAGAATGCACCCGACACGTTGCAATTCACCGCTACGGCCGAGGGCCACGACTTGCCGCTGGCGATGCCGCGGCCGCAAGGAGAGGGCCCCGATCCGCATGACTATTTCGACACCGCGCTGGGGGGCTGCAAGGCAATGACGCTGATGGTCTATGCCCAGCGCAAGGAGCTGCCGCTGAAGGCGGTGGATGTGGAGGTGGTACGCGACGCCAGCGAGGAGCGCAAGGGCGTTTATCGCCTGACTGCCAAGCTGACGCTGCATGGCGAGCTGTCAGACGCCCAGATCGATGAGCTTCTGGCCGTTGCCGAGAAATGCCCGATCCACAAGCTGATGACGGCGGTGGACGTGCAGGTGTCCACGCTGGTGGTGCGGCCGGCTTGAGCCGACCCTGGGGTGGGGAGGTAAACCGCCCCGCCCCAGGTGAAGAATCAGTCTTCCATGCCCGGGACGACGGTCGAGAAGCCGGCGTCCACATGGGTGATTTCGCCGGTGACGCCGGCGGCCAGGTCCGACAGCATGAACGCCGCTACATTGCCCACGTCGTCAATGGTGACGTTGCGGCGCAGCGGCGCCTGCGATTCCACGAACTTCAGGATGGACGAGAAGTCCTTGATGCCGCTTGCGGCCAGCGTCTTGATGGGGCCGGCGGAAATGCCGTTGGCGCGAATGCCGCGCGGGCCCAGCGCCGTGGCCAGGTA
The DNA here is from genome assembly GCF_024806975.1 of Achromobacter sp. JUb104. Classification (NCBI taxonomy): domain Bacteria; kingdom Pseudomonadati; phylum Pseudomonadota; class Betaproteobacteria; order Burkholderiales; family Alcaligenaceae; genus Achromobacter; species Achromobacter sp. JUb104. The sequence continues at coordinate 152,784 of NZ_JANUEY010000005.1, forward strand.
ACGCACGCTGGCTTCCAGCGATGCCTTGGCCAAGCCCATGGTGTTGTAGTTGGGAACCACGCGCTCGGCGCCCAGGTAGGTCAGGGTCAGCACCGAGCCGTTGCGGCCTTCCATCAGCGGCAGCGCGGCCTTGGCCATGGCGGCGAAGCTGTAGGCGGAAATGTCGTGGGCGATGCGGAAGCCTTCACGCGACAGGCCATCAAGGAAGTTGCCGGCGATGGCTTCGCGGGGGGCGAAGCCGATGGAATGCACCAGGCCGTCCAGGCCGTCCCAATGCTGGGCCAGTTCCGTGAAGGCGCCTTCAATCTGGCTGTCTTCGGCCACATCGCAAGGCAGCACGATCTTGCTGCCGAATTCTGCGGCGAATTCGACCACGCGATCCTTGAAGCGGTCGCCCACATAGGTGAACGCCAGTTCGGCGCCTTGCTGGTGACAGGCGCGCGCAATGCCGTAGGCGATGGATCGGTTTGAAAGCACTCCCGTTACGAGAATGCGCTTGCCGGCGAGAAAGCCCATGATGGTTCCTTTAGTTTTTTCCTGCTGAAAGACCGCCCATTTTAAGGAGTTTGGCGGCTTCGCGCAGTTGTAAAAACGGCGCCCGCTGGGGGCGCCGTTCTAGGTGGACGACTGGCGGATATCAGCCGCGGGCGTTGGTGCCCGGCACGCGCAAGGGGGTGCCGATCTTCAGGGCGCTGCCCTTGAGGTTGTTCAGGGCACGCAAGGCATCGACCGAGGTGCCGTACTGCTTGGCCAATGAGAACAGCGTGTCGCCCTGGCGGACCTTGTGGGTGCGCACATTGGGGCGGGCGCTGGCCACGCGGGCGGCGGGCGCCGGGGCGGCTCGGCCACGCGGGGCGGCCGCCTTGTTGTCGGACGGCGCCTGCTCCAGCGCGCCCACCGGTGCTGCCAGCGATGCCAGTTGCACGCCAGCGTTGCCGGGTTCGCCTGGCACCAGCAGAGCCTGGCCCGACGCGGACTTCTGGCGCGAGCTGATGTCGTTGGTTTCACGCAGTTCGGCCAGCGTCACGCCAAAGCGCTTCGCAATCGCGGCGTAGGATTCGCCACGGCGCGAGTGATAGATCTTCCAGGCGCTCAGGTCGCCCTTGTAGTTCGTCAGGTTGGCGTTGAAGATCTCGACGCGGTCGGCCGGCAGCAGCAGGGTCGGACCGTGATCGCCACGGATGACCGGGCGGTTGAACGACGGGTTCAGCGCCTTGAATTCGTCCACCGGCATCTCGGCCAGCTTGGCGGCGATTTCAACGTCGATGTCGCTGTTCTTCTGCACCGTCACGAAGTAGGGCGTGTTGCCCACGGGGGGCAGCGCCACCGCATAGCGCTGCGGGTCGGCAATGATGTTCTTGATGGCCTGCAACTTGGGCACGTAGTTGCGGGTTTCGCTGGGCATGTTCAGGGACAGGTAGTCCGTGTTCTGGCCGGCCGCTTCGTTCTTGGCCATGGCGCGTTGCACCGAGCCTTCGCCCCAGTTGTAGGACGCCAGCGCCAGGTACCAGTCGCCCTGCATCTCAAACAACTTTTCCAGATAGTCCAGCGCAGCGTTGGTCGACGCGATGGGATCGCGGCGTTCGTCACGCCACCAGTCCTGCTTCAAGTTGAAGTGCTGGCCGGTGGCCGGCACGAACTGCCACAGGCCCGAGGCCTGCGCGCGCGACAGGGCGGTGGGGTTGTAGGCGCTTTCCACGAAGGGCAGCAGCGCCAATTCCGTGGGCAGGCCACGGCGGTTGATTTCGTCGACGATGAAGTACAGGTACTTGCCCGCGCGTTCGGCCATGCGCTGAACGGCCTCGGGGTGGGACGCGTAGTAGTCGGTCCACTGCTGCGAGAGCTCGGTGTTCAGGTTGGGGATGGCGAAACCGCGGCGGATGCGGTCCCAGGCGTCGCTCGGCGGGTTGGTCAGGTCAACCGTTCGGGACGTATCCCGGGCGATGTAACGCCCTTGGGAATTGGTGGTGAGGTTTTTACTGTCGGGGGCTTTGGTTCCTGCGCAACCGGCGAGGACTGCCAACATGAGTGGCAGAAGGAGTCGGGATAGATTCATCAGGCGGTCACTTGAAATCGTTCTTCCATTCACGCAGGGAGGCAAAGACCTCTACCGGCGTAGGTTGAGTGTGTCCGGCCCAGCTGGCTGCGGCACGGATGACGTCGACTTGCTGCGTACGCAAAAACGGGTTCGTCGCGCGTTCCTGACCGATCGTCGACGGAAGCGTGGGAAGACCTTCTGCTCGTAATTGCTGGGCTCGCTGATACCACTGATGCAGGGTGCGGTTGGCGGGATCCACAGCCAATGCCCAGCGCAAGTTCGCTAGAGTGTACTCGTGCGCGCAAAAAACCTGTGTATCTGGCGGTAAAACGGAAAATTTTTCCAAGGAATCATGCATTTGCGCGGGAGTCCCCTCGAAAAGTCGACCACAGCCCCCGGCAAACAGCGTGTCGCCACAGAACAGAACGGGTTCTATTCCGGCCGCCCGGCCGGTGTAGGCGATATGCCCGGCGGTGTGCCCGGGCACGTCCAGCACGCGCAGGTCCAGGTCCAGTTCGGGCAGCGTGACGCGGTCGCCTTCGGCCAACGCGACATCGCAGCGCGGCAGGCTTTCCCGCGCCGGACCGTATACGGTAAGGTCCGCCATGCGTGACAATTCGAGAACACCGCCCACATGGTCGCCGTGATGGTGCGTGAGTAGAATGGCGCGCAGCCTCAAGCCTTCCTGCTCGAGCCATTGCACTACCGGGCCGGCTTCGCCCGGGTCCACCACGGCGGCGTTTTCGCCATGGACGATGGCCCAGATGTAGTTGTCGGTGAAGGCGGGTAGAGGCAAGACCGCGGCATGTTGCTCGCGGCCGCCTGCGGGGGCGGTCAAGGCTTGCATGAGATTCGAAGGAATAGAACGTGGCAGAAGAAACTCCGCCGATTGTAGAACTGGCCGAATGGTTCCAGACGCCACCGGGGCAGTACGCCCTGGCCTGGGAACGGGCCCAGTTCGACGCGGCTGTCGCGGATGTGTTTGGCTATTATGCCTGGCAGGTCGGCCTGGCCGACATGAATCTGCTGCGCGCCAACCGCATGCCTTTCAAGGGCTATGTGGGCACGGAAACCCCCTCGGCGGAAAGCGTTGCCGACTGGCAGTCGCGGGTGGTGCTCGCCGAACCCGAGGCCCTGCCATTCGAATCCCAAAGCGTGGACTTGCTGATTCTGCCGCATGCCTTTGAGTGCACGCAGGACCCGCACAACGTCTTGCGAGAGGTCGAACGCGTGCTGGTGCCGGAAGGGCGGGTCGTGATTTCCGGGTTCAATCCCTGGAGCATGTGGGGCGCGCGTACGCGCATGCCCGGCATGGAGCCCTGGCTGCCGCAACCGCCCGCGTCGCAAGTGTCGCTGCCGCGCCTGAAAGACTGGTTCAAGCTGCTGTCCCTTGAGGTCGAGGAAAGCCAGTTCGGCTGCTATGCGCCGGCTTGCCGCAGTGAAAAATGGCTGCAGCGCTGGGGCTTCCTGGAGTCGGCGGGCGCTCGCTGGTGGAGCGTGGGCGGGGCGGTATATATGGTGTCTGCCGTCAAACGCGTGGCCGGCATGCGTATCATCGGGGCCCCCTGGAAGACCAAGCCCAAGCGCGCGCGCGCCGCTTCCGTGGTGGTCAACCGCCACGCCGACGATGGTATCGACCCCTCTTGAGCGCGGCGCCACGCGTCTTACTTTGCACGAACAAGGACTATCAAGCAGCACCATGCAGGACAACAAAGCGATCGACCAGAAAGTGGAAATGTGGACCGACGGGGCCTGCAAGGGCAACCCGGGGCCGGGCGGCTGGGGCGTCTTGCTGCGTGCGGGTGGCCACGAGAAAACCCTGCATGGCGGAGAACTCCAAACCACCAACAACCGCATGGAGCTCATGGCCGTCATTGAAGGCCTGCGGGCGCTCAAGCGCACTTGCGTCGTCACCATCCACACGGACTCGCAGTACGTGATGAAGGGCATGACCGAGTGGCTGGTGAACTGGAAGCGCCGCGGCTGGATGACCGCGGAGAAGAAGCCGGTCAAGAACGCCGAGCTGTGGCAGGCGCTGGACGAGCAGGTGCAGCGGCACCAAGTGTCGTGGCGCTGGGTGCGTGGCCACACGGGCGACGAGGGCAACGAGCGGGCCGACCAGTTGGCGAATCTGGGCGTGGAAGTGGCTCGGCGGGCCTGAAGACATCGGGAAATACCCTGAAATCCGCCTGGAGAGGCGGATTTAGTTCTTTCATCCGGCTTCTGGATTGTTCCAGTATGTAAATTCGGGTGCTACAGTGCCTTCCCCATTCCAGTTCCTGTGGCGTCGTCCAAGTGGGGAGTCCGGGGCGCGCCGCATCAAAGCCACATTCGCGCATGAAAAAAGCTGTACTGCTGGCCGCCGTCGCGGCCGGGTTGGCCGCGGGGGCCGCATTGGGCGTTTTCGTGCCGCGATGGCTTGCGCCCGGCGCAACGCCTCCCGCCCAGAGCGCCGCCCGGCCGGTTGTCACGCCTGTCGCTCCCGTTCGGGTCGAGGTTGCCACCGTCAAGGAAATTCCGTTCGCCCGCGGCCTGTCCGCCGTGGGCAGTTTGCGATCGGACGAATCCGTGGTGCTGCGGCCGGAAGTGGTGGGGCGGATCCAAGCCATTGAATTCAAGGAAGGCCAGCCGGTTGCCCGGGGCCAGGTGCTGGTACGGCTGGACGATTCCGTGCCGCGCGCCGAACTTTCGCAGGCGCGCGCCAATTTGACGTTGGCGCAAAGCCATTACCGGCGCGCTGTGGAATTGCAGGGCAAGGGTTTCGTCAGCCAGCAGGCGCGCGACGAGTCGGCCAGCACGCTGAAAGTGCAGGAGGCGGCCGTGGCGCTGGCGCAGGCACGCCTGGACAAGATGACGATTTCGGCGCCGTTCGCCGGCATTGTCGGCTTGCGCAGCGTATCCGTGGGTGACTACGTCAACCAGGGGCAGGACCTGGCACCGCTGGAAGCGATCGACCCCTTGAAAGTGGATTTTCGCGTGCCGGAAATGTACTTGAGCAAGGTGCGCGTGGGCCAGCAACTGACGCTGCGCCTGGACGCGCTGCCGGGGCAGGAGCGCCAAGGGCAGGTCTATGCCGTCAGCCCGCTGGTTGACGCGGGCGGCCGGTCCATCCTGCTGCGCGCCACGGTGGCCAACAACGACGCCGTGCTGCGCCCGGGCATGTTCGCCCGCGTGCAGTTGCTGTTCAATCAGGACAAGGCGCTGGTGGCGCCCGAAGCCGCACTGTCGCCGTCCGGGGAAACGCAGTACGTTTACCGGGTCAAGGATGGCAAGGCCGAGCGGCGCGAAGTCACCATCGGCGAGCGCCGCGAAGGCCGTGTCGAAATCTTGACCGGCGTGGCGGCGGGCGACCAACTTGTGGTGGCGGGCATACAGCGCGTGACGGACGGCGCCGCCGTGAACGTCGTCGGCGGCGGCTCGTGAGCGCGGCCCCTCTCTCTTTTTAGCGGTGACGCCATGCGTATCTCGGAAACCTGCATCAAGCGGCCGGTGTTTGCGTCGGTTCTGTCGCTGATCATTGTCCTGATCGGGCTGATCTCGTATTCGCGCCTGACGGTGCGCGAGTATCCGAAGATCGACGAGCCCATTGTCTCGGTGGATACGACCTACAAGGGCGCCTCGCCCGAGGTGATCGAGTCCCAGGTGACCAAGCCGCTGGAAGACCAGTTGGCGGGCATCGAGGGCGTGAACGTGATGACCTCGCGCAGCCGTTCCGAACGCAGCCTGATCAACATCAAGTTCAACCTGTCGCGCGATCCGGACGCGGCGGCGGCCGAAGTGCGCGACAAAGTCTCGCGCGCGCGGCGCTTTTTGCCCGATGAGATCGACGAGCCCATCATCGGCAAGGTTGAGGCCGATTCCCAGCCCATCATCTACATCGCGGTGGAGTCGGGCTCGTACTCGGCGATCCAGACGTCCGACTACATCAATCGCTACATCAAGACCCGGCTGTCCGTATTGCCCGGCGCGGCGGAAGTGCGTGTGTTTGGCGAACGCCTGCCGTCCATGCGCATCTATGTCGACCGCGACAAACTGGCCGCCTACGGCTTGACCGTGCAGGACGTAGAGGCCGCGCTGCGCAGCCAGAACGTGGAGATTCCGGCCGGCCGCATCGAATCGCGCGCCCGCGAGTTTTCCGTGGTGTCGTCCACTGACCTGCAAACGCCCGCGCAGTTTGAAGACGTGATCGTGGCGAACGTGAAGGGCTACCCGGTGCGCCTGCGCGATGTCTCCAATGTGGAGATCGGCGCGGCCAGCGACCGCATCCTTTCGCGCTTTAACGGCAAGCCCGCCATCAACATCGGTATCACGCGGCAATCCACCGCCAACCCGCTGGAACTGTCCACGGCGGTGCGCCAGGAAGTCACGCGGCTGAACGAAACGCTGCCGGCGGGCATGAAGCTGAACGTCGCGTACGACTCGTCGGTGTTCATCGAGCGCTCCATTGATTCCGTGTTCCACACCATCGGCGAGGCCATCGTCCTGGTGGTGTTGGTGATCTTTTTCTTCCTGCGCAACCTGCGCGCCAGCATCATCCCCATCGTCACGATCCCCGTGTCGCTGGTCGGGGCGTGCGCGCTGATGTACTTCTTCGGCTTTTCGATCAACACGCTGACTCTGCTGGCCATGGTGCTGGCGATCGGGCTGGTGGTGGATGACGCCATCGTGGTGCTGGAGAACATCTACCGGCATATCGAAGACGGCATGCCGCGCAAGGAAGCGGCGCTGCGAGGGTCCAAGGAAATCGGTTTTGCGGTGGTGGCCATGACGATGACGCTGGTGACGGTATACGCGCCGCTTGCCTTCGCCACGGGCCGCACCGGCCGGCTGTTCATTGAATTTGCGCTGGCGCTGGCTGGCGCGGTGCTGGTGTCGGGTTTCGTTGCCCTGACGCTGACGCCCATGATGTGCTCGGTGCTGCTGCGCCATCAAAGCAATCACAACCGCTGGTACAACCTGATCGAAGGCTGGCTCAACGGCATGAGCAACGGCTATCGCCGCCTGCTGGGCGCGTCGCTGCGTCATCGTTGGCTGGTGGTGGTGATAGGCGTGGCGGTGGCGGGGGGCAGCGGCGTGCTGTTCACGGTGGTCAAAAGCGAACTGGCGCCGGTCGAAGACCGCGGCGTGGTGTTCGGCATCGTCAACTCGCCGGAGGGCGCCACGCTGAACTACACGCTGGACAGCATGCTGGGTATCGAGAAGTTCTATTCACAGATTTCCGAGGCCAGCGGCAGCCAGGTCACGGTGGGCTTTCCCACCGTGACGGACGGCACCGCCATTCTGCGCCTGAAGCCGTGGGAAGAGCGCAGCCGCAAGCAGCAGGAAATCACCCAGCAGTTGCAGCCGCAGTTTGCGTCCCTGCCTGGCGTGCGCGCGTTTCCCACCAACCCACCGTCGCTGGGCCAGTCGGCCCGGTCCAAGCCGGTGGAATTCATCATCATGAGCCAGGCGTCGTACGAAGAGCTGGCGCGGCTGACCGAGGTTTTCCTGACCGAGCTGCGCAAGTATCCCGGCCTGCTCAACCTGGATACGGATCTGCGCTTGAACACGCCCGAATTGCGGGTGCGCGTGGACCGCGACAAGATGGCCGACGTGGGCGCTAATGTGGACACGGTGGGTCGCACGCTGGAGTCCATGCTGGGCGGGCGCCAGGTCACGCGCTACAAGGACGAGGGCGAGCAGTACGACGTGATCGTCCAGGTGACGCCGCGCGACCGCGCCAACCCCACCGATATTTCCGGCATCTACGTGCGGGCGCGCGACGGCAGCATGGTGCAGTTGGACAACCTGCTGGGCGTGCATGAAGGCGTGTCGCCGCAGTCGCTGAACCACTTCAACCGCCTGCGCGCGGTCAAAATCGATGCGGCGGTCGCGCCAGGTTACGCGCTGGGCGAGGTGCTGACGCACATGCACCAGGTGGCGCGTGACGTACTGCCCAACACCATCATCACCGACCTGGACGGCCAGTCGCGCGAGTTCCGGGATTCATCGGGCAGCATCTATCTGGTCTTCGGCATGGCGCTGGCCTTCATCTACCTGGTGCTGGCCGCGCAGTTCGAAAGCTGGCGCAACCCCTTCATCATCATGTTGTCGGTGCCGCTGTCCATGACCGGGGCGCTGCTGGCGCTGTGGCTGACGGGCGGCACGCTGTCGATCTACAGCCAGATCGGCCTGATCACGCTGGTGGGCTTGATTACCAAGCACGGCATCCTGATCGTGGAATTCACCAACCAGTTGCGCGACGAAGGCAAAGAGCTTTTCACCGCCGTGATCGAGGCCAGCGTGCTGCGGCTGCGCCCGATCTTGATGACGACGGGGGCGATGGTGCTGGGCACCGTGCCGCTGGCCTTGTCCACGGGGGCGGGGGCGGAATCGCGCCAGCAGATCGGCTGGGTGCTGGTGGGCGGGCTGTTGCTGGGTACACTACTGACCTTGTTCGTCGTGCCGGTGGCCTATACGCTGATTGCCACCGCACGCAAGAAACCCGGCCATGCCGGTAGCGCGGAGCATCCGCCGGCTCACCCGCCGGGCGCCCACACGCCGCCGTCGTCGGCCAATGCAGCGTCGGAATAAGTTATGCGCCAGATCATCTTTGACACGGAAACCACCGGACTGGACCCCGCACAGGGTCACCGCATCGTTGAGATCGGCTGCGTGGAACTGGTCAACCGGATGCCCACGGGCAATAACCTGCACATCTACCTGAACCCCGACCGCGAGAGCGACCCCGAGGCCTTGGCCGTGCACGGGCTGACAACGGAGTTCCTGTCTGACAAGCCGCGCTTTGCCGAGGTGGCGGACAAGTTCGTCGAGTTCATCCAGGGCGCGGAACTGATCGCGCACAACGCCGCGTTCGATGTGAAGTTCTTCAACGCCGAACTGGCGAAGACGGGCCGCGGCCCGATCTCCGAGTTCTGCGAAGCCATCACCGATTCGCTGTTGCACGCCCGGTCGTTGTTCCCGGGCAAGCGCAATTCGCTGGACGCCCTGTGCGACCGCTTCGGCATTTCGAACGCGCACCGCACGCTGCACGGCGCACTGCTTGACTCGCAATTGCTGGCGGAAGTGTGGCTGGCCATGACGCGCGGCCAGGACGCGCTGCTGATCGATGTGGACGACAACGATGGCGCGGGCAGCGACGGCATCGTGTTGGCGAAGTTTGACGCTTCGGGTCTGATCGTACTGAAGGCCAGCGATGAAGAGCTGGCCGAGCATGACGCCTATCTGGCCGCGCTGGACAAGTCGGTGGGCGGCGAGTGCGTGTGGCGCAAGCTGGATGCGCCGGTGACGGCGGCGTAAATAATCGCCGCAGTCCGCTTGCGCACGTTTTTAAATCTATGCTATTATTTCGCCTCTTTCAGGGTGGTTAGCTCAGTGGTAGAGCACTGCCTTCACACGGCAGGGGTCACAAGTTCGAAACTTGTACCACCCACCAAAGACCCTTGGAAGACAGCGCAGGGATTTATTCATTGCTGTTGTCTACTAGGTAAAGCGTAAAAGCAAAGCGTCTTTGGAACTAGCAACCCAGTTGAAAAACTGGAGAGCGAAGAAAGAAAAAAAAGAAAGGAAAAAAAAGCAAAGCAAGCCAACCCTAACCGGTTGGCTTTTTTGTTTTCTTGACTTGGCGCAAGCATGGCGCTTGCCGTTGTGCGCCAGCGTGTCCCGGCGTCCCTATGATTGTTTTGCGGCAACTCGCGGAAGGGCATCCTTCAACGGCGCTTGTCCGAGCATAGGGAAGCGGCGCTTGTCGGCGCCTGGGAGACGTCCATGTATACCCACAACAACACCATATTGATCATTGTCGTCACGGGTGTGGCGATGATGCTGATCGGTTTCGGCTTTCGCGACCGCAATATCGGGATGGGATTGATGGGCGTTGGCCTGATCACGGCCATCGGCACCATCTTGTACAAGGCCTACATCACTTTTTATTAAGACGCGCCAGCAGGGTGTCCAACTGATTGGCGAACGCCTTGCGGTCGGCTTGGCTGAACGACGATGGGCCGCCCGTATCGATGCCGGCAGCCCGCAGTTCTTCCATCATGTCGCGTACCGCCAGCCTTTCCCGGATGGTTTCAGGTGAATAGCGCTCGCCTCGCGGGTTGAGCGCCATCGCGCCTTTGGCCAGCACTTCGGCGGCCAGCGGAATGTCGGCGGTAATGACAAGGTCGCCGGGTTCCGCGCGTTCGACGATGTGCGCGTCGGCTACGTCGAAGCCGCGCGGCACCTGCACCGCGCGGATCAGCGGCGAAGGGGGCGTGAATAGCGCCTGGTTGGCCACCAAGGTCAACGGCACCTGCCAGCGCTGCGACGCGCGGAACAAAATGTCTTTGATGACTACGGGACAGGCGTCCGCATCGACCCAGATGTGCATACGGGCTTATTCGCCCAAGGCTTTCTGCAGGACGTCGGCCACGATGTCATTCGTGGACACGCCGCGTTCGGCCGCCAGGGCACGCAGCTTGTCAGCGTGCGCCTGCGACAGCTTCAACGGAAACGGCACCAGGCCGGCCGCCTGGTCCAGCTTGCGCTGTTCCCGGCGATCGGGCGCCTGCGATGCCACGCCGAAGCGGTCGGGGGTGGCGGACTGCTTGAGCTGGCCGGCCAATTTCAAGGCCTGGGTTTTTTGGAGGTCGAATTTATTCATGGGAATTCCTGATTAGGAGCGCAATCATAAGCGCATCCGCGATCAGCGCGCCTTGGCGTGCTCCAACCCCGCCAAACCTTCCTCGGCGCCGTCGTGCAGCGGCACGCTCAGGCCGCGTCGCGCATTGGCAACCGACACCTGGGCACCTTGGGCCGAGCCGGCGGCCAGCAGGTCCTGGCCGGTTTGATAGACGGCGCGCACCACTACCAACGCTTCGTCGCGGGTCAGGTTTGCCGTGGTGAGCAACAGGGCCGCCGTGCCGACGGTGGCGATCGGCGCGGTCTGGTTGGGATACGTGCCCGCGGCGATTTCCAGCGGCATCAGGTCGCTGTTGCTTGCCGTCAGCGATTTGATGGCGGCAGGGTCCAGGGGCAGCAGTTTCAACTGCGCCTGGGTCAGCGCATCGCGCAGCGGCGTGGCGGGTACGCCGATCACTTGAGCCGCCGCATCCACCGAGCCGGCGTTCAGCGCGGGCAAGGACGCCGCGAAAGGCGTATCCGCCACGGTGTAATCGCGGCCCGCTTGCAACCCGTGGGCGGCCAGCACGGCCTCCAATGTGGCGCGCACGGCGGAGCCTTCCGGCCCCAACGCAATGGTCTTGCCCTTCAGATCACGCACGCCCCGCAATGCGGGGTCGTCGCGCACCACGATGTGAACCAGTTCGGGGTACAGGCTGCCCAGCGCGCGCAGGCTGCCGAACGGCCCCTGCGCGGCGAACGGTCCGCGGCCTTCATAGGCCAGGCGCGCGGTGTCGGCTTGCGCCAGCCCCACCACCGCGTCGCCACTGCGCAGCAGCGCGATGTTCTCGGCGCCGCCGCCAGTAATAAGCGGCGTTACGCGGATCTGGCGGGCGCGCGCCACGGCGCTGAGGGCGCGCGCGAATGCCACGTATTCGCCACCGTCGGGGCCGCCCGCCAGTGGGTAGCCTTGTTGCAGGCGCGCCAGCCGACCATTGATGCGCGCGACCGAGCGTTCCAGTTCCTGCTGAACCACATTCTGTGCCGTGCTTGACGCACTGTAGGCGACGGAATGGGTGATCTGGTCCAGCGCATCCAGCAATCGCCGGGTGACGGGGGGCGGGGCGCCGGTATCCAGCGACGGTGCTTCGGCGGCTTTGAAGCCCGCCGGCGTAACGCGTTTCCAGGTGTCGCCCTCTTGGCGATAGATGGCACTGGCGTGCGCCACCAGACGGTCGCCGGCCTGGTTCCCGCCAGACTTCACCCCGCTGATGCTGCGCGGGCCCGCGCCCAGCAATGTCACCAGCGACGCCGCGCCGGGTTGGTCCCAGGCGCCCAGCGCGATGTCGCGCCCCAAGGTCAGTTCGACGTCGTAATACACCACGCGACGGCTTTCGCCCGCGGGCGCATTGCTGTCGGAGGCGGAGCCACGGCGTTTCAGGTCCGTGATGCGGAACAGACCCTCGCCATAGGTGGCGGCCAGCGCGGAGTTGACGTCGGCACGTAGCGCATCGGCATCGGGTGCGCGGCCGCAAGCGGCCAGCATCAGGCAGAGCGCGATCAGGACAAGGCGTTTGAACATGGTCACATCCCCCCCACGAACGGCAAGGAGATCAAGGACGTCAGCACGATGACGTTCAGGATGTCGACCAGGAACGCGCCCGTGACCGGCACCACGATGAACGCCTCCGGCGCGGGGCCGTGGCGGCGCGTCAAGGCTTGCATGTTGGCAATGGCGGTAGCGGTAGCGCCCAGGCCGAAGCCGCAGAAGGCTGCCGACATGATGGCCGCTTCGTAGTCACTCTTGAGCAGCCGGAACACCACCCAGGCGGCGTACAGCGCGCAGAACAGCGTCTGCACCACCAGCATCAGGGCCAGCGGGCCGGCCAGCCGCGCCACGCTGGACAGGTCCAGCGTCATCATGGTCATGCCCAGGAAGAGCGAGAGCGCGATGGTGCCGATGATCTCGGTGACGCGGTCGTCCAGCTTCAGGCCCAGGCGCGCGCCGCCGTTGCGGATGAGCACGCCGGTGGCCAGGCACCACAGGAAGTTGGGCAGGCTGACGGGGGCGTCCTCGACCAGCATGGCCAGATAGCCGCCCACGACCAGGCAGACAAACGCCGCCGTCATCGACACGATGAACGATCCGGCGGTGGCGGGTTCCGTGGGCTCGGCAAGGTCTGGCACCTTGTTGCCGGTATCTGCCTGGGGGTCCAGGCTGCCGGCCAGCTTGTGCCGGCGCATCAGCCATTCCGCCACCGGGCCGCCCACCACGCCACCCAGCACCAGGCCCAAGGTGGCGGAGGTCATCGCCAGGGCCATGACGTCCTGGATGTTGTTGAAGTCGGCAAAGCGCGTCGCATAGGCCGCGCCGGTGCCATGTCCGCCCACAAGGGTGATCGTGCCGCCCAAGAGTCCCATCAGCGGATGCATGTCCAGCAGCCAGGCCATGCCCAGGCCCACGGCGTTCTGCAAAATCAGGAAGGGGATCAGCGCCAGTAGAAAGGCGATCAGGCGGGGGCCGCCCTTGGCCAGCAATTTCAGGTTTGCCGTCAGGCCGATGCAGCCGAAGAACAGCAGCAGCAAGGTGGGCCTGATGCTGGTTTCCATCGAGACGGAAACGCCGCCCCAGTTCGCCAGAGCGTAGGCCAGGATGGCGAACAACAGGCCGCCTACGATGGGGTCGGGAATGCTGTAGCGGCGCAGGATGCCGATGTTGGTGGTCAGCACGCGGCCGATGACTAGCACCAGGCAGCAGGCTAGCAGGGACTGGACGGGCGAAAGCGAGATCATATAAACCTTCGCGCCCGGGCGGGGCGCAGCAAGTCAGACTATCGGAACCGTTGCCGCCACATCATTGAGATTGCGGCCCTATATTACGGCCGCGAATGTCGCGATGTATAGAAAAGAAGCGTCAACGCGCGGGGCCTCGCGATGCAAGGCCCGGGACACGGCGGCTACAGCGGAAAGCTGCGCGCCATGTAGCTGGCTTGAGGGCCATAGCCCGCCAATTTGTCGGCCAAGGCCAAATCGTTTTTATCGGGCGTGGCGTTTGCCTCGGACACGGGACGGTAGCCGTGGCGGTGCCAGTAGCTGGTCGCCGATGCCAGCGACACCAGGCTGGCGCGTTGCAGTCCGCATTCCATGGCGCGCGAAGCCGCGGTGTGCAGCAGCGCCTGGCCCACGCCCAGCCCTTGCGCGGACGGCGCCACGGCGCAGTCGTGCAGGAACCAGTGGTCAGCCTGCGTGGGCAGCGCCGTCAACGCCACCCCCAGGGCAGGCGGCAAGCCCGCGTCCCAGGGATACGAAATCAGATAACCCAGCACGGCGTCATCGTCCGACGCGCAGGCCACCCAGCAGTGATCGGGCGCGAGCATCAAGCGATTCAAAAAGAACGCAGCGCTTTCCAGCAGAAAGTTGGGATAGGCAAGGGCCTGGGTATCCAAGATGCCGTCCATGTCGCTGGCAAGCATAGGTCGGACTCGGTATTGCATAACAACCTGTAAAGACAAAAAAACTGCCGCGCATTTTACCGATGCGGGCCGGGACGCCGTTTCGCGGGGCGTGACGAATCAGGGACGTATAGCGGCAGCCAGGGGGCCTGCGCCGGCCGGGCCGGCAGGTTGGCGCTTGGCCATTTCATGAAAATTTGACGCAGTGCCGCACATACTTCGCGTCATTGCATTCCCTGCATTCCTAGACCACCGTCGTATGCATCTTCATTTCCGGTCTGACCCGATAGCTCAGCGCGTGCTGACTCACCCGTACCCGCTGGAGACGCCTTGGGCCGCGAGAGCAGCGGTCGCGTCCGCGGCGGTGCCATATGACAGTTGTGTCTCCTGCGTGGTTCCCTGCCTGAACGAAGCCGAAAATCTGCGCGTCTTGCTGCCGCTCTTGCGCAGTCGCTTGTCGGTGCTTTGCTCCCGGTGGGAAATCATCGTGGCGGACGACGGCAGCACGGACGCCACGGAATCGCTGATGGCCGAATGGACGCAGCACGCGGGCTTTCGCTACGTGCAGTTATCGCGCAACTTTGGCAAGGAAGCCGCGCTAAGCGCCGGGCTGCAAGCCGCCATCGGCGACGCCGTCATCTGCCTGGATGCCGACCTGCAACACCCGCCCGCGTTGATCGAGCAGATGCTGGCCCGCTGGGCCGCGGGCGCCGAGATGGTTTACGCCGTGCGCGAAACCAGGCATGACGAGTCTTGGTTCAAGCGCTCTGGCGCGCGCTGGTTCTACAAGCTGTTGAGCAGTGCGCGTGGCGTCGATGTGCCGGCACACGCGGGCGACTTCCGCCTGATGGACCGGGGCGTCGTGGACGCGCTGAACGCCTTGCCCGAACGCACTCGCTTCATGAAGGGCCTGTACGCCTGGGTCGGCTTCAAAGGCGAGGCGCTGCCCTACACGCCCGATGAGCGCATGCATGGCGACAGCCGCTTCGGCAGCCTGCGCCTGTTTCGCTTGGCACTGGACGGTTTGACGGCCTTTACCACCTGGCCGCTGCGGCTGGTGAGCCTGGCCGGTGCTGTCTTCGCGTTGGTGGCAATGTCTTACGCGGCCTATCTGGTGGGTGATTACCTGCGCTCGGGTAACCCTGTTTCGGGGTGGACCACCATCGTCACCGCGGTGCTTTTCTTTGCCGGCGTGAACCTGATTTCGCTGGGTGTCGTGGGCGAATACGTCGCGCGCATCTTTGACGAGGTCAAGGGGCGGCCGCTGTATGTGGTGCGCCAGCGGCGCGGCCGGCCCATGGATGCCGGCACGGACTCTGGCAAGCCTGGCGTCTGATCCTGGCCTCTGACCCCGCTCGTGCGCCGCTCAATTGGCGGGCTTGCGAAAGGCCCACAGCCTGCTCGCCACGAACGTGGCGAACGCCAGACCGATCAGGATCAGGGCCAGCAAGACGTCATAGCGGATGTTGGTGGTGTGCAGCAGCAGCGCATAGGCCGACTCGTTGATGACGAAGCCTGCCGCTGAAATCAGGAAGAAACGACGGATCGCTATGGTCCAGGGAATTTGGGCATGTTGGAACGTCAGCCGATAGTGGCCAGCGAACGACACGGCGAAGGCGACCAGCCATCCGATCAGGTTGGCGGCCAGCGGCGGCATGGCGAAGGCCTCGACGCAGCCGACGGCAACCGCCCAATGCGTTGCGGCCGCGGCGCATCCAACGGCAACAAAGAGGCTGATCTGGTGAAGCAAGGCGCGCATTGGGCCGGCGTGAATGGGAATATTGAGGTAAATGCGATGAGCAAACGAGTCATAGTCTGCGGCGACGATTTTGGCATGAATGCCGACATCGATGAAGGCATGATCGCACTGGCCGACATGGGCCGAATCAGCGCGGTCAGTTGTCTGGTGTTGGGGCCAACCTTTGCCGCCAACGCCCGCCGCCTGGGCGAGCGCAACGTCGATATCGGCCTGCATGTGAACCTGACTGAATCGCTGGGCGCCGGGGCCATGCCGATGCCTGCCTTGGGCAAGCTGATCTTCAACGCCTATGCGGGCCGCCTGGACACGGACTGGGTTCAGGCACAACTGGACCAGCAGTTCGATGCGTTTGAAGCCGCGTTCGGCCGTGCGCCGGATTACGTCGATGGCCATCAGCACGTGCATCAGTTGCCGGGCATACGCGATCAGGTGCTGTCGCAGTTGAAGCGGCGCCAGGGCGCGCAACGGCCCTGGTTGCGCCAGACCGCGCCGGGCATGCTTTGCGGTATTCCGCTCAAGGAATCGATCAAGGCGCGCGTCATCGGGGCGCTGGGTGCGGGGGCGCTGGCGCGTCAGGCCAGCCGCGACGGGCTGCGCACCAATCGCCGGCTGCTGGGCGTGTATGGGTTCGAAGGCGGCAAGCGGCGTTATGCGGATCTGTTGCAGCACTGGCTGTTCAATGCGCGCGACGGCGATCTGCTGATGTGCCATCCCGCCATGCGCGTCCAAGAGGGCAATCCAATGTCGAGCCAACGCCGTGCCGAGTTCGATGTACTGGCAAGCCCCAAGCTGGGTGACTGGATGAACGCCAATGGCGTGCGCATCTCTCGGCTGCCCGCGTACTGAAGCGGGCCGCGCGCGGATCAGCGCTGCCGGGAAGCGTCGCGGGTCAGGCTATCCAGCAGCCAGGCGCCTGCCGGCCCCAACGCGCGTCGGGTGGACCAGACGGCGTCCACGCGGATGTGGCGGGGCCAGCCCGGCACCGTCAGTTCCACGAGTTGGTCGCGGCCAAAACGTTGGATCATCCAGCGCGGGAGTTCGGCCCAGCCAAAACCCAGGCTCGCCATTTCCAGCAGCATCAGGTAACCCGGCGCCGACCAGGTGGCGTTCGGCGGTGCGGCGTCCTTATCGTCAAGCTCGTAGGTGCTCAGGCGCAGTTCGCGTTCGAGCCTGAGCGCATCGGTGCCGACGCTGGGCTGGCTGGCCAGTGGATGGTTGCGGCCTACGCACAAGACGATTTCGGAAAGCTCCGACAACGTTGCGTGCGCCACGTCGGGCGGGTAATCGTCCTGCGCGGCCATCAGGCCCAAATGCGCGCGGCCTTGCTGCACCAGCGCCACCACGTCTTCGTATTCGGCGATCAGGCATTCAAAGCGCAGCGCCGGGTAGCGCTGGTCGATCTGGCTGAGCATGTTCTCGAATGTCTTCGACTGGAACGTGTCCGACAGCACTACGGTCAGCCGGGGTTCCAGGCCCTCGGCCAACTGGTTGGCGCTGCGGTTGAAGCGGTCGTTGGCGGCCAGCACCTGCAGCGCCTGGCCCAGCAGCACCTGGCCGGCTTCGGTCAGGGCGGGCTGCCGCTGGCTGCGGTTGAAGAGGGTGACGTTAAGGTCCACCTCCAGGTTCGCGATGGTCTCGCTGATGGTGGACTGGCTTTTGCCCAGCTTGCGGGCGGCGGCGGAAAAGGAACCTTCAGAGGCGACCTGGGCGAATGCCGCCAGGGATTCGAGCGAGTGGCGCATGGTTATATCGGGTTTTCCGATGGATAGTATCTTTATCGTACCGGAAATATCGTCGAAAATCGTCGCCGTTCTCTTCAATCGACCGCAGGTGGGTCATGTCGCAATCCTCCAAAACCCCAAGCACCAAAACCCTCAAAGAACGTTTCTTCCACGCTTTCCTGTTCGAAATCCTGGCCATCGGCCTGTGCGCGCCGGCTGCCGCCTGGGCCATGGGCAAATCCTTGTTTGAAATGGGCGTGCTGACCGCGGTGATCGCCTGGATCGCGCTGGTGTGGAACATGATCTACAACGCCGGATTCGACCGCCTGGAAAACCGCTTGGGGTTCACCCGCAACATGCGCGTGCGGGTCGTCCACGCCTTTGGCTTCGAGCTGGGCCTGATCTTGATCGTGATTCCGCTGGCGGCGTGGTGGCTCAATATCAGCCTGTGGGAAGCCTTCGTGCTGGACATCGCGCTGGTGCTGTTCTACCTGCCCTACGCCTTCCTGTACAACCTGGCCTACGACCGCTCGCGCCCGCGCGTCATGCAGTGGCTGGGCCGGGGCAAGGCGGACGAGGCGCCGCCGACGGCCGTTACCCCGACGGTCGCTCCCCCGACAGTCGCTCCCATTACGCGCTGATTAAATTACGCGTTGATCACCTTGCGCGTGAACATCTCCAGGTAGTCCATCAACGAATCGGCGCCCTTGATGGCGTCGGCTTCGTTGCCGGTGGCGATGCCTTGGGCCATCAACATGTGGCGGCGCGCACCCTCGGCGATGTCGCCTTCATGCTGATAGGCGTACCAGAAGCGCCGGCATTGGATGATCAGCGGCTCGACGGCGTTCACCGCCGACTCATTGCGACAGGCCTGATGGCAAACATGGTCCAACAACTGGTCCGCGTGCATGTAGTCGTCCAGGTTGCCGCCTTCCGAGGCACGGATCATCTGCGCCGCGCATTCCACGATCTGGCTGCGTTGCGCGGGCGTGGCCCGGCGTGCGGCGTTGGCGGCTATCAGATGCTCCAGCGCGCGGCGGGTCTGAATCAGATCCATGTGATCCGCCAACTGGATCATCGATACGCGCAGGCCGCGCCTGGGTTCCTGGCGGATCAGGCCGGCCGCCACCATGCGCAGCAGCGCTTCCCGCAGCGGCGTTCGCCCCAAACCGGTTTTTTCAACCAGATCTGCTTCCACCACCGCGCTGCCCGGTTCTAATTGCAGCGTGGCGATCATGCTTTCGATCTGGCCGTAGGCGACGTCCGCGGCGCGCCGCTTGGGCTCTGCTCCAGCCATGAATTATTGCTTTCCTTGGGTGTGCACCATTGCTTGCCGGCCAGCAGTTTGCGCCGATCCGTATCGTAACCTAGCGCATTGGCGCGAGCGAAGGCGCGCTCAGCCTTCCTTGCGCGTGTAGGCGCGCGAGGCATCCTGCATGAAGGTTCTTACGGCGGCATCGTACTGCGGGCCGCTGCGGAAGGCGCCCGAGTGCGAGGCGCCTTCGATTTTCACCAGCCGCTTCAGCTCCGGCGCCACATTGCGGGCGGCGGCGAACAGTTCGTCGCTCATCGTGTGCGGCACCACGCGGTCGGCCGTGCCGTGCATGAACAGCATGGGCGTATGCATGCGCGCCAGCTTGTCCACCGAGTCAAAGGGCTGCGTGACCAGCAGCCCGGCGCCGGGAACTTTGCCCCAGCGCAACGTGCCCAGCATGGCGCCGATGCTGGTGAAGCTGGATTCCACGATCAGGCCGGCAAAATCGGGTTGTTCGGGGCGGGCCGCCAGGTCGATGGCGATGGCGCCGCCCAGGCTATGGCCATAAACGAAGCGGCGCGCGGGGTTGGGTTGCAGCCGGGCCAATTCCTTCAGTCCCGCCATGGCGTCTTCCAGCGCGCTTTCTTCCGAGGGCAGGCGCGGTGTCGAGGCCCCGAACCCCCGGTAGTCGATGGCCAGCACCGAATAGCCCATGCGCGCCCATCCGTCGATGCGAAAGGCGCTGCCGTTCAGGTTCCAGCGCGCCCCATGCAGGTAAAGCACGGTGGGCGCGTTTGCCTGGGCGCTTTGCCGGTACCAGGCACGAATCTGGTCACCATTGGCCAGCTTCAGGTCGTAGACCTCGGTGCCGGCGGCCGGTTCGCGCCACCACGTCTGTGGTTCGGACTGGGGGGAGAAGATCGTCTGGCGTTGCCAGGAGTCCAACTGCGAGCAGCCGACCACGCTGGCGGCGGCCAGCAGGGCAGCGACGAATAGTCGGCGGGGAGAAAAGCGGGGAAGGGCGGGCATGGAAAATATGACCCTGTTGGGCCGGCTGGGTTCCGCCGTCAGCATACTCCCGGATGCGCCGGGGCCGTCAACACCCCGTGCCCGCCAGCTGGCCTTGGCTTCAGCGCAGCAGGTCCAGCGCCACGGGATACAGGGATGCCACCAGCAGCAGCGCCATGCCCACGTTGAACGCGCGAATCGCCCAGGGCTTGTGCAGTACGCGGCGCAGGGCGGTGCCGAATGTGACCCACACGCCGATGCTGGGCAGGTTGACCACGCCGCACACCACGGTGGCGATGACCAGATTGGCGAAGAAGCCGTTTTGCGGCGTATAGGTGGCCACCACGCCCACCGCCATGACCCAGGCCTTCGGGTTGACCCACTGGAACGCCGCCGCTTGCAGGAAAGTGAACGGCTTGCCGCGCGCCTCGCCATCTTCCATGTCGCCGGAGTTGGCAATCTTCCAGGCCAGGTAAAGCAGGTAGGCCGCGCCGGCGTACTTCAGCGCGGTGTAAAGCTCGGGCACCTGCTGGAACGCCGAACCCAGTCCGATGCCCACCAGGAAGATCATCAAGGTGAATCCCAGGTTCACCCCCAGCAGGTGGGGCAGGCTGCGGCGAAAGCCAAAGTTCAAGCCGGACGACGCCAACATGACGTTATTGGGTCCCGGCGTAATCGAGCTCACCAGCGCAAACAGGGCCAGCGGCCCCAACAGCGACATGGAAGCCAGGGGCACGTCGGCCCAGTTGGTCGGGAACAGATTCATTTTTGGGTCCTTACGATGGCGCGGCGTCCGCCGGCAATAACGGCGATCACGGCAGCGGCGAAGACGAATGTCGACGCCTCCACGGTTTCGCCAAACAACAATGCGGCCGCGACGACGGTCAGGAAGGGCTGCAGCAACTGCACTTGGCCTACCCGGGCAATGCCGCCCACGGCCAGGCCGCGATACCAAGCGAAGAATCCAAGAAACATAGATCCGATCGCAAGATACGCGCAAGCTGACACCACGGCGGCGCTTGGCCAGGTGGCTTGCGCCGCCATCCAGCCAACCGGCGCGGCGACGACGGGCGCGCTGATCGCCAGCGCCCAACAAATGGTGCGCGAGCCGCCCAGCGTGCGCGCGGCGCGTCCACCTTCCGCATAGCCCATGCCGCCCAGCACAACCGCCACGAGCAACCACAGGTAGCCCGTGCTCAAGGTGCCGTCGCCCTGGCGCAGCGCATAAACCGTCACCAGCGCCGCGCCGACGATCGCCCAGCTCCAAAAGGAGGCGGAAGGTCGTTCGCCGCTGCGTAATGCGGCAAAGGCAGCGGTCGACAGCGGCAGCAGCCCGTTGAACACCGCGCCGTGCGCGGCGGGCACCGTCTGCATTGCCATGGACGACGCCAGGGGCCAGCCCACCACGATGCCCAAGGCGGCAAGAATGACGCCGGGCCATTCCTGCTGGTTCGGTCGCCGGCTGCGCGTCACCCAAAGCAGGGCGACGGCCGGTACCGCCGCCACCAGCGCTCGTCCCAGCCCGACCAATAGCGGAGCCAGTTCGGCCACGGCCAAGCGGGTCATGGGCAGCGTCAGGGAAAAGACCAGGACACCCAGGAAGCCGTATCCATAGCCTTCCCAGACAGAGGAGGGCGCGGCGGGCATCGCCGGGGCCGGGGGATAGAGCGTGGAGCGGGTCATGTGATTACCGGAAAACAGGGGAGGACGTCACCCATTGCGGGCAAGCCGTATTGCTGTCACTCTACGCATAGTTATCGGTACAGTACCGGTACACTTCGGCATATCACTTTAATCACTGGCCTGGTCAAATTCCCATGACAGTTGCTCCTCCCCCCGCTTCCTCCCTGCCTTGGCTGCCCGTGCGCCAGGCCGATGCCTCGCTGGTGTCGCAATTGGCCGACGGCCTGGCGCGCCGCATCGACGAACAAGGTCTGCGTCCGGGAACGCGGCTGCCGTCCATTCGCAAAATGGCCGAGCAGTCCGGCGTCAGCCGGTTCACCGTGGTCGAGGCCTATGATCGCCTGGTCGCCCGGGGGCTGGTGCAGTCACGCCGTGGGGCCGGCTTCTTCGTCCGCGCGCGCAGCGGCCCCTTGGCGGCGGTGGCCACAGCCCCTGCCGCTTCGCTCGCGCCGCCCGCGCGCATCGATATTGCCTGGTTGCTGCGCAGCATGTTTCGCGAAACCACCGCACAGGGCATGCCGGGCGGCGCGGGCCTTTTGCCGGCCGACTGGCTCGATCCTGAAATGGTGGCCGGCGCGGTGCGCGCGGTGGGGCGGTCGGTGCGCGCCAACCTCGTCAGTTACGGTCACCCGCAGGGCTTTGCGCCGTTGCGGCAGCAGATTGCGGCCACCTTGCAGAACGACGGCGTGCCTGCGCACCCCGAACTGAATCTGCTGACCACGAACGGCGTCACGCACGGCCTGGACCTGATCGCCCGGTACCTGGTCAAACCCGGCGACACCGTATTGGTGGAAGACCCCGCCTGGTTCGTCATCTTCGGCCGCCTGGCGGCATTTGGCGCACGCCTGATCGGCGTGCCGCGCGGGCCCGATGGCCCGGATATCGCCCTGTTGGAGCAACTGGCCGCCGAGCACAAGCCCAAGCTGTTCATCATCAACAGCGCCGTCCACAACCCCACCGGCCACACGCTGTCCGCCGGCGTGGCCTACGACATTCTGCGCATCGCCGAACGCCACGACTTCATGGTCGTCGAGGACGACACCTATGGCGAACTGCATCCGGGCGGCGCCATGAAACTGGCCGTGCTTGACCGGCTGAACCGCGTCATCCTGGTCAGCGGCTATTCCAAGATGCTGGCCGCGAGCCTGCGCGTGGGTTACGTCGCGGCCAACCCCGACATTCTTCAAAAATTGGCCGACTTGAAAATGCTGGCCGGCCTGACTTCGCCCGAACTGGGCGAGCGCGTGATCCATCGCGTGCTGATGGAAGGGCAGTACCGGCGCCACATCGAGCGCGTGCGCGCAAGAGTGGACGACGCGCGTCAGCGCTGCCTGAAAGGCTTGCTGAAGCTGGGCCTGACAGTGCCCCACGAGCCCAATGCCGGGATGTTTGTCTGGGCTGACTGCGGACGCGATAGCGAGGTGCTGGCGCGCGAGGCCGCCGACCGGGGGATGTTGCTGGCGCCGGGCACGCTGTTTTCCCCGTCGCAGGCGCCGTCGACCATGCTGCGCTTTTCCGTCTCGATCGCCGATGACCGCGGGATCTGGACCCAATTGGAAAAACTCTTCGCGCAAAACGGCTCCTACAATCAATAATATGCAGCTATCTATTTGAAGGAACCGCCATGTCCGCACCGATCAAACCCCTGACTGAAAACTTCGCCGTCGCGCCGCAACTCGGCCCTGATGACATGGCTGAAGTGGCCGCCGCAGGCTACAAGAGCGTCATCATCAACCGCCCCGACTTCGAAGGCGGCCCGGACCAGCCCACCGCCGCCGACGTGTCCAAGGCCGCCGAAGCGGCCGGCCTGAAAATCGAATACCAACCCGTGGTGGGCAGCGCCATGACGGTGTCGGATGTGGTTCGCTTTGCCGAATTGCTGAAAACCCTGCCGGGTCCCGTGCTGGCCTATTGCCGCACCGGCACCCGTTGCACCAACCTGTACGCCGCAGCCCAGCAATTAGGTTGACGCACGTCAAGATCGCCGGGCTCACCTTGATGTGGGCCGGGCGGCTTTCCGGTAGCATAAAGATCCCTCTCAAACAGGAGCAGGCAAGATGTTCAAGAAGATCCTGATTCCCACCGACGGTTCGCCGTTGTCGGCCCAAGCCGCCAATGCGGGCATTTCCTTCGCACGTTCGGTCGGCGCGGAAGTCGTCGCGCTGTATGTTACCCAGCCGTTTGCGGCCACCATCGGGTTTGACGGCATGGCCGCCGCCTACGCCATCACCGACGAAGACTACGAGAAGGCATCGGCCGAGCAAGCCGACAAGTATCTGAAGCAGATCACCGACCGCGCCGATACCGCCGGGGTCAAATCCGAATCGCGCGCCGTGTCCAACTTCAACGTTGCGGACGGCATCGTGCAAGCCGCCTCCGACGTCGGCTGCGACCTGATCTTCATCGGCAGCCACGGCCGCAGCGGCCTGTCGCGCCTGCTGTTGGGCAGCGTCACCGCCAAGGTGCTGTCGCTGGCGACCACCGCCGTGCTGGTGTATCGCGTCAAAGAAGACAAGAAGTAAGGCGGGCGGCAAGGCCGGGCGTGCGCGCCTGGCCCATCGCTGCCGCCTCGCGTGCCGTGCACAGCCCCTCTTTCAAGAGGGGCTTTTTTGTGGGCGTTGCGCACGCGTTGCCGCCCGGCGGGGCGGCGGTAAAGCCGCGATGCCGGGTTTCCTTGTCGGCCGTAGTGGCAAAGCTTGAAACTTGGCGCGCGGCGCGTAATATTCACGCATCAGCGCGGGCGCGGTTACGCATCACCCCACACGAAACGCGGCATGGCGCCCGCCGCGGCAGCGCCCGGTCGGGCTTGCCGTACTGCCTAGTGGTTTACTGCAAGGAAGAGGCCATGACTCGCAAGACGCGCATCGAGCTTTACCGCAACATCGGCATCAGCGCCCATATCGACGCGGGCAAAACGACGACGACCGAGCGCATCCTCTTCTACACCGGTATCACCCACAAAATCGGCGAAGTCCATGACGGCGCCGCCGTGATGGACTGGATGGAACAAGAGCAGGAACGCGGCATCACCATCACGTCGGCCGCCACCACCGCCTTCTGGAAGGGCATGGCGGGCAATTACCCCGAGCACCGCATCAACATCATCGACACGCCGGGCCACGTTGACTTCACCATTGAAGTTGAACGGTCCATGCGCGTGCTGGATGGCGCCGTCATGGTCTATGACGCCGTGGGCGGCGTGCAGCCGCAGTCAGAAACCGTCTGGCGCCAGGCCAACAAGTACAAGGTGCCGCGCCTGGCGTTCGTGAACAAGATGGATCGCGTGGGCGCCGATTTCCTGCGCGTGCAGCGCCAGATCGCCGAACGCCTGAAAGGCGACGCCGTGCCGATCCAACTGCCCGTGGGCGCCGAAGACCACTTCGAAGGCGTGATCGACCTGGTCAAGATGAAGGCCATCATTTGGGACGACGCCAGCCAGGGCGTGAAATTCCAGTACGTGGATATTCCCGCAGCCATGCAGGACGAGGCCCGGAAGTGGCACGACAAGATGGTCGAAAAGGCCGCCGAAGCCAATGAAACCCTGCTTGAAAAATACCTGTCGGGCGAAACCCTGACGGAAGACGAGATCAAGCAGGGCCTGCGTGCGCGCACGATCGCCAACGAAATCGTGCCCATGCTTTGCGGCAGTGCCTTCAAGAACAAGGGCGTGCAAGCCATGCTGGACGCTGTCATCGACTACATGCCGTCGCCGTTGGACGTGCCTGCCATCAAGGGCCACGACGAGCGCGACGGCGAGATTGAACGCCATTCCGCCGACAACGAACCGTTCTCGGCCTTGGCCTTCAAGATCATGACGGACCCCTTCGTCGGTCAACTGGTGTTCTTCCGCGTGTATTCAGGCGTGGTGAAATCCGGCGACTCTGTCTACAACCCCATCAAGGGCAAGAAGGAACGGCTGGGCCGCATCCTGCAGATGCACGCCAACGAACGGCGCGAAATCACCGAGGTGTACGCGGGCGATATTGCCGCGGCCGTGGGGATCAAGGATGTCACCACCGGCGACACCCTTTCAGACCCCGCCCACATCATCATCCTGGAACGCATGGTCTTCCCCGAGCCGGTCATTTCCCAGGCGGTGGAGCCCAAGACCAAGGCCGACCAGGAAAAGATGGGCATCGCCTTGAACCGGCTGGCGCAGGAAGACCCGTCGTTCCGCGTGCGCACCGACGAGGAATCCGGCCAGACCATTATTTCGGGCATGGGTGAGCTGCATCTGGAAATTCTGGTCGACCGCATGAAGCGCGAGTTCAACGTCGAGGCCACCGTCGGCAAGCCGCAGGTGGCGTACCGCGAAACCATTCGCAAGGTCTGCAACGAAGTCGAAGGCAAGTTCGTCAAGCAGTCGGGCGGACGCGGCCAGTACGGCCATGTGGTGTTGAAGCTTGAGCCGCAAGAACCCGGCAAGGGCTACGAGTTTGTCGACGCCATCAAGGGCGGCGTGGTGCCGCGCGAGTTCATTCCGGCGGTCGACAAGGGCATACGCGAATCCCTGAACGCTGGTGTACTGGCGGGCTACCCGGTGGTCGATGTGAAGGCGA
Source organism: Achromobacter sp. JUb104 (assembly GCF_024806975.1). Classification (NCBI taxonomy): domain Bacteria; kingdom Pseudomonadati; phylum Pseudomonadota; class Betaproteobacteria; order Burkholderiales; family Alcaligenaceae; genus Achromobacter; species Achromobacter sp. JUb104. The sequence continues at coordinate 178,863 of NZ_JANUEY010000005.1, forward strand.
CGCTGTTCTTCGGCTCGTACCACGACGTGGACTCCAACGAAAACGCCTTCAAGATGGCGGGCTCGATGGCTTTCAAGGAAGGCATGCGTCGCGCGGATCCGGTCTTGCTTGAACCGATGATGCAGGTCGAGGTGGAAACGCCTGAAGACTTCACGGGCAACGTGATGGGCGACCTGTCTTCGCGGCGCGGCATGGTGCAGGGCATGGAAGACATTGCGGGCGGCGGCGGCAAGGTCGTGCGCGCCGAAGTGCCGCTGGCCGAGATGTTCGGCTATTCGACGTCATTGCGCTCGCTGACGCAGGGCCGCGCTACCTACACGATGGAGTTCAAGCACTACGCCGAAGCGCCGCGCCAGGTGGCGCAGGAAATCATCGCGGCCCAAGGCTCGGGGCGCTGAGCACGTACGCAACGCAACGCGATGCAATGCCGTGCATGAGCCTTAGCCGCCGATGAATTCCTGGATGGCGCCATTGAAGGCGCGCGGGTTGCCCAGGTTCATGCCATGGGACGAACCCACGACGGTCACGCGCTGGGCGTGCGGCAGCCATTCAGACAAGGCGTCCAGCACGGCGGGGTAGGGGGCGGGGCTCAGTGCCCCGCCGATCAACAGCGTGGGCAGCTTCAGCGTGCGGATCTGTTGCGGGGTCAGCGCTTCCGGGTGCTCGTCGGCTTGGCCGAAGAGCGTGCCCACGTTGTCGCGCACCATTTCCTTGAACCAGGGCACCATGCGTTGCCAGGTGTCCGGCCCCGTGACGGTGTCGACGAACAGCGCCAGGCCTTGCTCGACCTCGCCCTGGCGGATCAGCGCCAAGGCCCGCTGGCGAAATCCCCCGCGCGCGTCGCCGCCGCCAGGCAGCGGCAGGCCCGGGTCAGCCAAGGTCAGGCTGCGCACGGCATCAGGCTGGCTCAGCGCCGCTTCCAGCACGACGCGGCCGCCACGGGAATGGCCCACCAGATGGGCGGGGCCACCGGCCACGGTATCGATGAACTCCAACACGTCGGCGGCGTGCTGCTCAATGGAAAACCCATCGCCTTCGCCGTCCCAGGTTTCGGGCCAATACCGGCGCAGGCACACGGCCAGCACGCGGAATGATTTTCCCAGCGGCGCCATCTGCGACTTCCAGTAGCGGCAGTCGGACAGCGACCCGTGCACCAGCACCAGCGGCACGCCGCTGCCGTATTCGGTGTAAGACATGGCGTAGCCGCCAATCAGGGCGGTTTGCAGGGGTAGGACGGGTTCGGAACGCATGGGAGAAGAAAGCGGAAAGGCCAGGTCCGCATTCTAGCCCGGCACTGACGGCGGCCCATCCGCCCAGTTGCTTCGGGCAGCGCTGATAAACTCATCGTCGGCTTTCCGAACGCAGCGTCTGCATCGCTGCCGTCTTGTCTTCATGGAGTCTGTCACGATGTCCCCTGAGTCCCTTGCCCTGTTGCCCGAATCCGCCCAACGCGTCGCCCGCCTGTTGTTGGAAATTGGGCATGACAAGCCGGTCGTGATCCTGCCGCAAACCGGCAAGACCTCGGCGGAGGCGGCGGCGGGCTTGGGCTGCGAGGTGGCGCAGATTGCCAAGTCGATCATTTTTCGGCGCGCCTCGGATGACGCGCCGGTGTTGGTCATCGCCAGCGGCGCCAATCGCGTGGACGAGGCCAAGGTGGCGGAGCAGGTGGGGGCGCTTGCCAAGGCCGACGCCAAATTCGTGCGCGACATGACGGGCTACGCCATCGGCGGCGTCTGCCCGATCGGCCACGCCGTCAAACCGGTGATGCTGCTGGACGCGGATCTCTTCAATTACGATAGCCTGTGGGCCGCCGCTGGCCACCCGCACGCGGTGTTCAACCTGACGCCGAAGCAGCTAGCCGACATGACCGGCGCGCCCGTGGTGGACGTGGCCCAACGCGGCTGACTCCGCGCATTGGTCACGCACATTGGCTACGTGCACGGGGCAAGCGCCGAGATCAGCGCGGGTGCTCGTCCAGCCCGTCGATCAGCACTTGCCGCAGTCCGCGTGAACATGCTTCCACGCGGCCCTGCACGCCATACACCGTGGCCAGTGAATCCGGCGTGATCACCTCGGCCGGCGTGCCTTGCGCGTGCAGCCGACCGTGTTGAATCATCACCGCCCGGTCGGCGTGTTGCAGCGCCACGTTCAGGTCATGCAACACGATGACGCTGATCAGCCCATGTTCCCGCGTTTCCTGTTTCAGCAGGCGCATCACGTGGAACTGATAGTTCAAGTCCAGCGCGGACAAGGGCTCGTCCAGCAGCAGCACACGGGGTTGGCGGATCAAGGCTTGCGCCAATCCCACCAATTGCTTTTGCCCGCCGGAAAGCGCATCCAGGTAATGCAGCGCAAGGTGCGCAATGCCCAGCCGCTCCAGCAGGCGGTCGATGTCCGTCAATGCCAGCGGAGGCGCCTGCGCGTGCCGGCTGGCGTTGGCAGCAACCAGCACGGATTCAAACACCCGCAAATGCACGGCGGCGGGCAGGCTCTGCGGCAGGTAGACCAGATGCCGGGCGCGTTCTCCCACACCTAATCGGCTTAGGTCCTGGCCGTCCAGCAAGACACTGCCACTGCGGGTGCGGACCAAGCCCGCCAAGGCTTTCAGCAAGGTCGATTTACCACTGCCGTTCGGCCCAAGCAGGGCGGTGACTTCGCCCGCGGCCAGCGACGGTATCGACAGCGCATGCAGCACATCGTCGCGGGCATAGCCCGCACTCAGTTGATGCACGTTCAAGGCCATGCCGCGCGTCATGGCAGTTGGCGGCGCAAGATCACCGCGATAAAAAATGGAATACCGACCAGCGCCGTGACGATGCCCACGGGCACGACTACGCCGGGCACCAGGTTCTTGGATACGACCGACGCCAGCGACAAAATCAGGCCGCCCACCAACGCGCTGCCGGGTAGATAAAAGCGATGGTCTTCGCCGAATAGCCGTCGGGCGATATGCGGCGCCACCAGGCCGATGAAGCCGATCGTGCCGACAAACGCCACGGCCAACGCCGACAACAGGCTCACGCGCGCCAGCGCCGCCACGCGCACGCGGCGGACGTCAACGCCAAAACTGGCCGCGCGGTCCTCGCCCAGCCGTAGGGCGGTCAGCTTCCATGACTGGCGCATCGCCAGGGGCAGGCCAATGGCCACGGACAGGGCCACCACCCCGGCGCTTGTCCAATCCGAGCGGGACAGGCTGCCCATGGTCCAGAAGACCAGGCTTTGCAGGGCCTCGGCGCTGGCCAGAAACTGCACCAGCGACACCAGGGAATTGAACGAGAACACCATCGCGATGCCGAACAGCACGACGCCCGAGGTGTTCATGCCGCGCCAACGCGCAACCACGTCCAGCAATAGCGCTGCCAGCATGGCGAACAGGAAAGCGTTGCCCGCGATCAGCCAGGCGTCGGGAATGCCCGGCACGCCCAACTGCAAAACAATAGCCAGCGACGCGCCGAACGCGGCGGCTGATGACACGCCTAGCGTGAAGGGGCTGGCGAGCGGGTTGTTCAGGATGGTCTGCATCTCGGCGCCGGCCAGCCCAAGGGCCATGCCCACCAGTGCCGCCATCAACGCGGACGGCAGCCGGATGTCCCAGACGATTACACGGTAAGTCGCGTCGGCGGAGGCAGGCGTGGTCAAGGTGCGCCATAGATCCCGCCAGGGCAGGCCGGAAGGCCCGATGGTGAAGTCGATCAGCAGCGCCATGAAAATCGCCGCCAGCAGCAGGGCGATAAGCCCTGCGCGGCGGCGCACGATGCGCCGGTAGGCGCTGACCGCGCTTGCGGCGTGTGACATTACTGCAGCAATTGCAGGCGGCTCTTGGCGGTGCTGGCGGCCTGGGCGTTCGGATAGTCGCGAACGATGCGTTGCAAGGTGGCCTTGGCGCCTGCGCGGTTGTTCAGTTCGATCTGGCCGCCCGCGATGATCAACAAGGCGTCCGGCGCGCGTGCGTTGTCGGGCGACTTCTGGACCATGGCGGTCAATTGCTCGATGGCGCCCTTGAAGTCTTTCATGCCGTAGCGGCTGCTGCCCAGATAGAACTGAGCGCTGGGGGCCAGCTGGCTGTTGGGGTAGAGCGCGGTAAAGGCAGCCAGCGACTCGGCGGCGTCCTTGTACTGGCCCTTGCGGAACAGGTCCATCGCGCCGTCATAGGCGGACTGTTCTTGCGGGTCGCCAGCGGCGGCGCCCGGCGGGTTCGTGCCGCTGGGAGCGCCCGGCTTGGCGCTGGGCTGCTGGCGGGATACCAGTTCCAGTTGGTCGCGCAGTTGGGCAACTTCCTGTTGCAAGGCTTGAATCTGGTCGGCCAATTGAAGCTTGGCGCGTTGGCTTTGCTCGTTCTGCTGCTGAACCTGCTGGCGCAAATCCAGGATGGCCTTGCGGGCCTCATCGTCGGAAAAAGCGTGAGCGGGTGCCGCCAGAGCCGCAAGCACGAGGCCGGTGGCCACAATCAGAGGACGCAGGGACAGAACGTTATCGCGCATAAATATTCCCGGTATAAAAACAAACGTCGGGACGGCCGGCTGACCGTCCCGACGCGTGGTAGGGCTCTTGGACTAAGCGAAAAGCTTAACGCAGATATTCGATATCGGCGCGACGGTTTTCAGCAAAGTCGGCTTCCGACGTACCCGTCGACTTCGGCTTTTCTTTGCCGAAGCTGATGGTTTCGATCTGGTTGTCGCTGACGCCCAGCAGGGTCATCATGCGACGCACGGCGTCTGCACGACGCTGGCCCAGGGCCAGGTTGTACTCAGCACCGCCGCGTTCGTCGGTGTTGCCTTCGATCTTGACCTTCTGCTGCTGGTGCGAGGCCAGGTAGCGGGCGTGGGTTTCGACCAAGCCGCGGTACTGGTCCGACACGGTGTAGCTGTCGAAATCAAAGTACACCGAGCGCTGTTGCGCCAGGATGCTTTGGGGGTTAAAGGGATCAAGGATTTGGCCAGAGGCCGAAGATCCTTGGCCAGCGCCTCCGCCCTGACCCGCTTTATCGTCGAGAGGGACGGAGCTGCAAGCTGCCAGAGTGGCAGCCAGAGCGGCAATGGTCAGGCTTTTGGCAATGCGCGACTTCATGATAGTTCCTTTGCAAAGAGAGTCACACGTGTTATCGGGTAAATGGGCCCCAAGTCGGTTCACGTATTTCCCCGTTCAGTACCGAAAGCGTCTGTCGTACGCGGCCATCGCTCGAGACACCCGCAAGCACGCTACGACCATTTTGAATGGCGGCGTATAGGACTTGCATGCCATTTGGCGCGAAGCTTGGCGACTGATCGTCACGACCATCAGTGATCAAGGATTCGGAGCCTGTGGACAGGTTCAACGATGCGATTCGAAACGCGCCGTCGCGTCTTGCAACGTACAGCAGCGTCGATCCATCGGGGGAAATTCGGGGTGATATGTTGTAACCACCATTAAACGTGAGGCGGCGAGCTTCGCCACCTGTCGAGCCGGTCTGATAGATTTGCGGCCCGCCGCTGCGGTCACTCGTAAAGATAATGGAAGCCCCGTCCGGCGTAAAGGTCGGTTCGGTGTCAATCCCGGGAGAACGCGTAATTCGCGTGGGATTGGACCCGTCCGTCGCGCCAACGACGTAAATTTGCGACAGACCGTCTCGGGTCAAGGCCACGGCCAACTTGGAACCGTCGGGCGACCAGCCTGGTGCGCTGTTGTTACCCTTGAAGTTGGCAACCGGTACGCGCGCGCTGGTGGCCAGCGTATGCACATACACAACGGGCTTGCCGGACTCAAAGCTCACATACGCCAGCTTGGCGCCATCGGGCGACCAGGACGGCGAAATGATGGGCTCGCGCGAACGCAGGGCCACCTGCGGGTTCTGCCCGTCAGCGTCGGCCACTTGCAGTTCGTAGGTGGCGCCCTTCTTCAGCACATAGGCAATGCGGGTCGAGAACACGCCGCGAACGCCGGTGATCTTCTCGTAGATACGGTCGGCGATCTGGTGGGCCACGCGGCGCAGTTCCTGCTCGGTACCCGAGAACGCCACGCCGTCCAGTTGCCCCTTCTTGACCGTGTCGGCCAAGCGGTAGCGCACGTCGTAACGGCCATCGGCGCCACGGGTAATGCTGCCATAGGCCAGGAAGTCGGCGCCTTTGCCGCGCCAATCGTCGTGGGCGACGGGGGAGTCGACATTCAGGCCGGAGCCGGCGGCGTTGATCAGGCGGAACTGGCCCGTGCGGGTCAGGTCGGCGCGGATCACTTCAGCCAGGGCGCGGCCGTGCGTATCGTCGACGGCAAAGTCGGCGATCGCCACGGGATATTGCGTGGCGCCCGTGCCGGAAATATCAACGCGCAGTTGCGCATGGACGGGTTTGGCTGCCATCAGGCATAACGCGATCATCAGCAAACCGAGCCCATACGATCGCCAGAGAGCGAGGAGGGAACCTCTTCGGCTATAAGCGGGAGTCATATTCATCAATCTCCTGTCAATCATACATTTTGTGCACTACGTCAATGAACTTGTCGTAGCCGCCCGTCGAGGGCTTCGGGAAGGGGTTGCAACGGCGGATGCCCGTCTCGACCGCGCGGTCGAAAGCCGGATTCCCCGAAGATTGGGTCAAGTTCACGCCGTTAACTTTCCCGTCAGTTCCTAACTGTACCCGGTATTGTGCAGTCGGATTCGCGGAGCCGTTGCGCGGCGGAGGCTGGTAAGCGACACCGGGAAGAATGCATGCGCGGACCTTCGCGGCGTAGCCGTTGTCTCGGCCGCCGCCCGCTTGATTGCGGTCTGCCGTGCCGCCCGGAATGCCGGCGGCGCCCAGGGCGTCATTGCGGAACGCGTCCTTCAACGCCTTGTCCGCGGCCGCTTTCTTGGCGGCGGCGGCCTTCTCGGCAGCCGCCTTTTCAGCAGCGGCCTTTTCCGCGGCGGCTTTGGCTGCCGCAGCCTTGTCAGCCGCTGCTTTCTCGGCCGCGGCTTTTTCAGTCGCTGCCTTTTCGGCGGCAGCCTTCTTGGCTGCGTCGTCCTTGGCCTTCTTTTCCGCGGCGGCCTTGTCGGCAGCGGCCTTTTCAGCCGCAGCCTTTTCAGCCGCTGCCTTGTCGGCGGCGGCTTTTGCAGCAGCCGCCTTTTCAGCAGCAGCCTTCTCGGCAGCCTGGCGTTCCTGCTCCAGGCGCTTCTTTTCTTTCAGTTCGGCTTGCTTGCGCTCTTCTTCCAGGCGCGCCTTTTCCTTGGCCTCGGCGGCCTCACGCGCCTTTTCTTCCTGTTCGCGCTTCTTCTTCGCTTCCTGAATCGCGATTTCGGGGTCGACTTCCTCAGTCTTCGGCTGAGCCTCGGGTTCGGGCGGGGGAGGCGGAGGAGGGGGAGGCGGCGGTGGCGGTGGCGGCTCCGGCGCCTTTTCAGGCTCGGGCTGCGGCTCGGGTTTGGGTTGCGGCTTGGGTTGTTCGGGTTGCGGCGTGGGCGGCGGGGCGACGGGCGAATTGCCGTCGGCCCAGAGCTGGACCTCGACGGGGCCGGGGGCCTCCGTGCGCCAGTTCACGCCCAGGATCAAGGCGACCAGCAGCAGCAAATGCACCGCCACGGCCAGAATGAGCGCATTCCGGTTGTCGTTGTTAGGCGGGGTGGCCGGTGGGCCGCTGCGGTGTCTAATAATGGGTGGCGTCATGGGCGTTGCATGCCGGCCGAGCCGGCGGAAGGCGGCGCGTTAGCGTTTAGTCGCGGATGCGGGCTGGGAAGTGCCGGCGGCGGATTGGTCCACCAGCAAGCCCAGGCGGGTGATGCCGTTGGTGCGCAATTCGTCCATCACCTTCACGACCGTCTCGTAAGGCACCTTGCCATCCGCAGCGATCACCACCGGCGTTTCAGCGGTAATACGCGAACGCACTTGCGCCACGAGTTCGGGGCGCGCGATGTCCTGCATGGTGGCGCCGGGTTCGCGCAGACGCAGGGCGATCTTGCCATCTTCCGAAATCTGGACTTCCAGCGGCTTCACGGGCACGTCCGAGGCCGCGCCAACCGAAGGCAACTGAATCAGTCCGGGCGTGATCAGGGGAGCGGTCACCATGAAGATGACCAGCAGCACCAGCATCACGTCGATGTACGGCACCACGTTGATGTCGGCCTTCATGCGGCGGCCGGACCTGCCGCGTGAGCTTACCGAGGGCATTAGCGTACCTGCCGTTGCAGAATGTTCAGGAATTCGTCGACGAAGCTGTCGAAACGGATCGAGATGCGGTCGATATCATTCGTGAAGCGGTTATAGGCGACCACTGCGGGGATGGCGGCAAACAGGCCGATGGCGGTTGCGATCAACGCTTCCGCAATGCCGGGCGCCACCGAAGCCAGCGTGGCTTGCTGCATGTTCGACAGGCCGATGAAGGCGTGCATGATCCCCCAAACCGTACCCAACAGGCCGATGTACGGCGACACGGAACCGGCGGATGCCAGGAAGTTCAGGTGCGATTCCAGCGCGTCCATTTCGCGCTGGTAGGCAGCGCGCATGGCGCGGCGCGGGCCGTCCAGCAGGGCGGTGGCGTCGCCGGCGGAATTGCCGCGGCGCGCCTTCAGGAATTCAGTCATGCCGGCATCGAAGATGCGCGCCAGGGCGCCTTGCTCGTCGCGGCGCGAAGCCACGGCTTGTTGCAGCATGGACAGGTCGCCGCCGGACCAGAAGTCATCTTCAAAACGGCGGGTTTGGGTGTGCGCGCGCTTGATGGCCAAGCGCTTGGCGAAAATGTAGGTCCAGGACATGATCGAGATGCCCAACAGCATCAGCATGATCAGCTGGACCGGCACGCTGGCGTGCGAAATCAGCGAAAGCAACGACATGTCGTTGGTGACTTGCATGGTTATTCCTGAATGAATTCCAGTTTTGCGCGAACGTCGGCCGGCAACTCCGCCGGCCGCATATGAATGGCATCGACACAGCAGACTTGGATGTTGCCCTCGGCGAGCAGTTCCCCGTTGCGTTCCGCGCGCTGCGCGAAGTGTATCGAAGCGCGGCCGAGTTTGGTGATTCGGCTGCGTATGGTAAGCAAATCGTCCAGTTTGGCCGGTTTCCGGTAGGACATGTCCAAGGAGCGGACAACGAACAAGCGTTGTTCGCTGGCGGCCAGCCCGGACTGGTTGACTCCCAGGTCGCGCAACCACTCAGTGCGTGCGCGTTCCAGGAATTTCAAGTAGTTGGCGTAGAAAACGACCCCGCCCGCATCCGTGTCTTCGTAATAGACACGGACCTGCAGGAGGGATTCGCTGGACTTCGGATCGGTCACGGTACGGATAAGCAATGAAGCGGGTCGGGACGCGGTGAAGTCCGTATCTACTATAGGGTTTAAAGGGTGTCGAGTTTCGTCAGCACCATTTCAAGCGCGGACTCTACCGGAATCTTGGCGGCTTCGGTTTCCCGACGCGCTTGCAATTCCACCACACCATCGTTCAAGCCGCGTTCTCCAACTGTTACACGCAAGGGCGCGCCGATCAATTCCCACTCGGCGAACATCACGCCGGGGCGCGCATCGCGGTCGTCCAGAATGACATCCACGCCCCGCGCCAACAGCGATTCATAGAGCTTCATGGCGGTGTCACGCACCGTTTCACTTTTGCCCCAGCCCACCGGGCAGATCACCACTTCGAAAGGCGCGATCGCGCGCGGCCAGATGATGCCACGCGCGTCGTGGTTCTGCTCAATGGCCGCGCCCACGATTCGGGTCACGCCAATGCCGTAGCAGCCCATCTCCAGGACGGCCGGCTTGCCGGTTTCGTCCAGGAAGGTCGCCTTCAAGGCTTCGGAGTACTTCTTGCCCAGATAAAAGACGTGCCCCACTTCGATGCCGCGCTGGATGGACAGCGTGCCCTTGCCGTCCGGCGACGGGTCGCCCGCGACAACGTTGCGCAGATCGGCCACCAGCTCGGGTTCGGGCAAGTCGCGGCCCCAGTTCACACCCTGGATGTGGAAGTCTTCCTTGTTTGCGCCGCAAACGAAATCGGCCATGTGGGCGACGGTGCGGTCAGCAATCACGTGTACGGGCTTGACCGTCTTGACGGGGCCCAGGTAGCCGGGCTTGCAGCCGAAGTACTCAACGATCTCGCTTTCCGTGGCGAAGCGGAAGCCTGCCAGGCCGGGCAGCTTGCCTGCCTTGATTTCGTTCAGCTCGTGGTCGCCGCGCAAGAGCAGCAGCCAGATATCCACTTTGCCCTTGTCGCCGTCGGTGGCAAGCACGATGGACTTGATCGTCTTTTCCAGCGGCAGGCCCAGCAGCTTGGCCACGTCTTCGCACTTGGCCGCGCCAGGCGTGGCGACGTCGGCCATGGCTTGGGTGGCGTCCCCGCGGGTGGGGTACAGCGCCACGGCTTCGGCCAGCTCGATGTTGGCGGCATAGTCGGTTTCGGCGTTGTAGACGAGCAGGTCTTCACCGGTGTCGGCGATGACCTGGAATTCATGGCTGCGTGTGCCGCCAATGGAACCCGTGTCAGCCGCCACCGCGCGGAATTCCAGGCCCAGACGGCCAAAAATTCGCATGTACGCGGCGTACATGGTGTCGTAGCTCTTCAAGGCGGCGGCTTCGTCACGGTCGAAGGAATAGGCATCCTTCATGGTGAACTCGCGCCCACGCATCAGCCCGAAGCGCGGACGGCGTTCGTCGCGGAACTTGGTCTGGATGTGATAGAAATTCAGCGGCAGTTGGCGATAGCTGTGAATTTCATTGCGCGCGATGTCCGTGATGACCTCTTCGGACGTCGGCTGCAACACGAAGTCGCGCTGATGGCGGTCCTTGATGCGCAGCAGTTCGGCGCCGTACTGCTCCCAGCGGCCCGATTCCTGCCAAAGCTCGGCGGGTTGCACCACCGGCATCAGCAGCTCGATGGCGCCCGACGCATTCATTTCTTCCCGGACGATGGCCTCGACCTTGCGGATGATCTTCAGCCCAAGGGGCATGTAGGTGTAGATGCCGCCCGCGAGCTTGCGGATCATTCCGGCCCGGGTCATCAGCTGATGGCTGGCGACTTCGGCTTCGGAAGGGGCTTCTTTGAGGGTGTTGATGTGGTAGTTGGATGCGCGCATGTTTAAAGGTGGCAGCAGATACGTATAATCGACTGTAATTGTATTGAATTCGGTGGGGGTGGCCCATGCTTGACCGCGAAGGCTACCGCCCCAATGTCGGCATCATTCTCGTCAACAGTCGAAACGAGGTCTTTTGGGGCAAGCGTATCAGGGAACATGCATGGCAGTTCCCCCAGGGCGGCATCAAATATGGCGAAAGCCCGGTGCAGGCCATGTATCGCGAACTCCATGAAGAGGTGGGCTTGAAGCCCGAGCATGTCCGTATTTTGGGGCGTACACGAGATTGGTTACGTTATAACGTGCCCGATCACTTCGTCCGGCGTGAGTGGCGTGGCCACTATAAAGGACAAAAGCAGATTTGGTTCCTGTTGCGCCTGGTGGGACGCGACAGCGATGTTTGCCTGCGCGCGACGCAGCATCCGGAATTCGATGCGTGGCGCTGGAGCCAGTATTGGGTGCCCCTGGACGCGGTGATCGAGTTCAAGCGAGACGTCTACACCCAGGCGTTGAACGAGTTGTCGGCGATCCTCTTTCGGCGTCATCACGAAACCCGCTACCTGCGCCAGCGCGTGCATGGGCAGCGGGCAGCAGAGAATTTGCCCGAAGGAACGGACGGTCATGCGCATATTGTTGGTTGAAGACGAACGGGACATGGCGTCCTGGTTGATGCGCGCGCTCGCCCAAAGCGGATTTGTGCCGGATCACGCGGCCGACGCCCGCACGGCCGAGGCCTTCATGGCAGGCACGGAATATGACGCCATCGTCATGGACCTGCGCCTGCCCGACAAGCACGGGCTGGTGGTGCTGCGCGAAATGCGCAACCGTGACGACCGCACCCCCGTGCTCTTGCTGACCGCCCAGGGCGCGCTGCAAGACCGGGTGCGCGGCCTGAACCTGGGCGCGGATGATTTCCTCACCAAGCCCTTTGCGCTGGAAGAATTGGAAGCGCGGCTGACCGCCTTGGTGCGCCGCAGCCGCGGCCGCCAGCATCCGCGCCTGCAATGTGGCTCGCTTTCCTACGACAGTGAAAGTCGGGCGTTCACGCTGGACGGTTCCCTGCTGTTTCTAACCCCGCGCGAACACGCCGCGCTGGCGGCGTTGCTGACCCGCAGCGGTTACCCCGTCGACAAATCCCAACTATTTGGCAAGGTCTTCACGCACGATAGCGAAGCCAATCCCGACGCCATCGAAGTCGTGCTGCATCGCCTGCGCAAGAAGCTCGCCGGCAGCGATGTGCGCATCGTGACGGTGCGCGGCCTGGGTTACATGCTGGAAAGCGTGGCCAGCGAATCCACGGAAGCTGAGTGAGCCTGCGGATCCCCGGATTGCCGCGCGTCGGCATCCGCGCGCTGCTTATCATCCTGCTGCTGCCCGGCGTGGTGGTGCTGCTGGTCATCGACAGCCTGAACGACTACCGCACTCTGTCCGAGATCACCAACGAAGCCTATGACAGCGCGCTGGTGGAACCCGCCCGTGTGCTTGAAAGCAGCCTGGAGTTCACGCCCGACGGCAATCTGCAGGTGGCAACGCCGCTGTACGCGCAGGTCATGCTGGAATCCCGCGCCGGCCTGCGCAAGTACTTCCGCATCGAACAGATTGACCCGCCCATCCCGGACGAATCGACGGTACCTAAAGAGCAGGGCAAGACCCTTCTTGGCATGCCGGAGATGCCGCGCCCGCCCACTTGGCCGCGTTCGAATGGACAGCCTGTCTTTTACGACGGCGTCTACCGCAATGACCCGGTGCGGGTCGTGGCCGTGGTGCGCGATCTTTACTACCAAGGCCTGCATCGCCAGGTGCTGGTTGTGGTCGCCGAAAGCACGGGCAAACGGATCGAAGCCGAAAACAGCGCTCGGCGGCAAGAGATCCTGCGCGACACCCGCATGCTGGCATTGGTGGTGCTGCTGGTGTGGTGGGGCGTTTCCTGGGCGCTCAAGCCGTTGCGCCGCCTGCGCGCCGATATCCGCAACCGCCGTCCCGATGACCTGACGCCGCTGGACGCGTCGCGCGTACCCAGCGAGGTGGCGCCGCTGGTCGATGCCGTCAATCATCACATTGCCCGCTATCGACGGGTGCTGGATGAGCAGTCCCATTTTCTGGCCGACGCCTCGCATCAACTGCGCACGCCGCTGGCCATCATGCTGACGCAGGCGCAGTACGCGCTGCGCGAGCGCGACCCCGCCCGTACGCGCGAAGGCCTGCGAGCCATCGTCGACCAGTTGGGCCGTACCCGTCGCCTGACCGAACAACTGCTGTCCCTGGCGCACGCCAACCAGGCGGAGCCGCTGCCGCGACAGTTGCTCGACATGAACGCGGTGTCGCGTGAGGTCGTGCTGCAATACCTGCCCTTGGCTCATGAAAAGCAGCAAGACCTGGGCTGGGTGCAAGCGGGTTCCGAAGAGGGGCTGGAAACGTCCGCGCCGGTTTCGGGCAACGAAGCCGAACTGCACGAAGCCTTGTCCAACCTGGTTCACAACGCCATCAACTACGCGCCGGTCGGCGCGCGCATCACGGTGTCGGTCAGCCGACTGGAAAATCGCGCCGAGGTGTCTGTGTCGGATAACGGTCCGGGCCTGGATCCCGTGTTGCGCAGCAGGGCATTTGCGCGTTTCGAGCGCGTCGGCACGGACAAGCCCGTGGTGTCGTCGGGTTCCGGGCTGGGCCTGGCCATCGCCCGGGCCTACGCGCGCCGTAACGACGGCGATATCGAATTGCGTGACGGCGAACCCAATGCGCAAGGCGGCGTGGGCTTGGCGTCAGTGCTATGGCTACCCTTGGCGCCCACGGTCTCGCAGTATCCGCGTCCGGCGGATGTCGACCTGAACGGCGAGCAATAAGCCGTCTGGCTTTCAAATTTTTTTCTTCTCTTCCCCCTTTCTTAGAGCTCTTCCTGTCAGGGATAACCCCCAGATTCAGGAATGCGACAGCGCATAGAAAGCGGATTAGCAGCTTCCCTCCGTAATCTGCGCTCCGGTTCGTTGTGAAGGACCGGGCGAGGCTCGTGTCGAGCGGCGCATCAAGGGCCAGCACGGTCCTGCACCCGGAAGGAGGAAGCAAGTGCAAAAAAATATCAACAGGAAGGACTATTACGGCGGTGCGCTGATGGTCCTGATCGGGTTGGGGGCGATATACGGCGGCACCGACTATCACATCGGCACGTTGAGCCACATGGGGCCCGGCTTTTTTCCGGCCGCGCTTGGCGGCCTGCTTGCATTGACGGGTGTGCTGATCGCGATGTCCGCGCGGTCGGGTGAGTCCACGCCTCCCGCGCCGGGCGACGGCCATGCACACGGCTTGCCCGACCTGCGCGGCAGCGTCTGCATCATTCTTGGCATCCTGGCGTTTCTGCTGCTGGGCGAGTACGGCGGCCTGCTGCCGGCCACGTTTGCCATCGTCTTCATCTCGGCGTTGGGTGACCGCAAAAACACCATCAAACAAGCCATCTTGCTGTCGGTCGCGATGTCCGCGATCGCGGTCGTCGTGTTCTGGTGGGCGCTGCAATTGCAGTTGCCGCTGTTTCGTTGGGGTTGAAGCGCCATGATCTCTCAATCTTTGATGGACCTTTGGTACGGCTTCGGTGTCGCGTTTCAGTGGCACAACCTGGTATGGTCGTTCTTCGGCGTGCTGGTGGGTAACCTGATCGGCGTGCTGCCTGGCATGGGCGCCTTGTCGGCAATCTCGATTCTGTTGCCGCTGACCTACGTCATGCATCCCGTGCCCGCCATCCTGATGCTGGCCGGTATCTTCTATGGTTCGCAATATGGCGGCGCCATCGGCGCGATCCTGCTCAACCTGCCTTCGCATCCGCCGCACGCGGTGACTTGCCTTGACGGTTATCCATTGACCAAGCAGGGCAAGGGGGGAACGGCGCTGGGCATCACGATGATCTGCTCGTTCTTCGCGGCGTCGGTCGGCATCATCGTCATGATCTTCGCCTCGCCGTTGCTGGTGGAAGTGGCGTTCAAGTTCGGCCCGACCGAGATTTTCTCGATCATGCTGCTGGGCCTGTTGGCCGGCGCGACGATGTCGCGCGGTTCACCTCTCAAGGGCGTTGCAATGACGCTCTTCGGCCTGATGTGCGGCGTGGTTGGCACGGACGTGAACACGGGCACTATCCGCTTCTCGTTCGGCTTGCTGGACTTGTCCGACGGCCTGGAGCTGGTGGCTATTTCGATGGGCCTGTTCGGCGTGGCCGACTTCCTGATGAGCGTAAACCGCATGACCATCATCGGCAGCGGCGCCAAGCTGCGCATTCGGGACATGCGGCCGACAAAGCAGGAGCTGAAGACGGCGTTCTGGCCCATGGTGCGCGGCACCGCGGTGGGAACGCTGTTCGGCGCCATGCCCGGCACGGGGCCGACCATCACTACGTTCGTTGCCTACGCGCTGGAACGCAAGATTTCCAAGACGCCTGAAAAGTTCGGCACCGGCATGATCGCTGGCGTGGCCTCGCCCGAAGCGTCGTCGCACTCGAAGACGCAGGTGGACTTCATCCCCACGATGAGTCTGGGCATTCCGGGCGACGCGGTCATGGCGCTGATTCTGGGCGCGCTCTTGATTCAAGGCATCCAGCCGGGTCCGCAGTTGATCACCGAGCATCCGGACATCTTCTGGGGCCTGATCGCCAGCTTCTGGGTAGGGAACGTTTTGCTGATGGTGCTGAACGTGCCGCTGATCGGCGTGTGGGTCAAGCTGCTGCAAGTGCCGTATCGCTATCTGTTCCCGTCCGCGCTTTTCTTCATTGCGGTGGGCGTGTTCAGTACCCAGAACAGCCTCTTCCAGATTTGGGAAGTGTTGGCGTTCGGCGTGATCGGCGCGATCCTGATGACACTGGAGTTTTCAGTGGCCCCCATCTTGCTCGGCTTTGTGTTGGGGCCGATGGTGGAAGAGAACTTCCGCCGTGCGTTGCTGCTGTCGCGCGGCGACCTGGCGGTGTTCGTCGAGCGCCCCATCAGCGCGTGGTTCATCGGTGCCAGCGCATTGCTGATCTTCCTGCAGCTTTGGGCCTTCGCGCGCCGTGGCAAGGGTAAGGGTAAGAACAAGCCCGAAATTCCGCAGACGGTTTAAACGAAGCTGCTACGCAGGCATAAGACGGCCCGGCTTCATGCCGGGCCGTTTGATTTGTGAGGCGCCATCCTGCATGCTTGCGGTTTCGAAAACCGCCTTGCAGAGCCGCCATCATGCATATCCTTTTTGCTTGCCCCCTTCACGATCCCGATGTCTGGGTGCCCCGTCTGGAAGCCGCAATGCCCGGCTGTCGCATTTCGGTGTGGAACCCCGATGGCCCGTCCTCGGGGGCAGAAGTGGCGCTGGTGTGGCGTCCGCCCGTGGAGCTGTTCAAGCACGAAACCAACATCTCAACCTTGTTCAATCTGGGGGCGGGAGTGGATGCCTTGCTGAAGATGCCCGAGATCCCCGAGCACGTTCGTATCGTGCGCCTGGAAGACGCCGGCATGTCAGTGCAGATGGCCGAATATGCGCTGTATGCCCTGCTGCGCGTGTCGCGTGATTTCGAAGCGTTTGACCAGGCGCAGGCGCGCCAGCATTGGGATACCCGCGAAGGTACGCGCCAGGCGGATTGGCCTGTTGGCGTGCTGGGCCTGGGGCAGGTGGGTGCGCGCGTCGCGCAGACGCTGGCTGATTTCGGCTATCCCGTGGCGGGTTGGTCGCGGTCGCCGCGTGATTTGCCTGGCGTGGAATCCTTTGCGGGCGAAGCCGCCTTGCCGGCCTTCTTGGCCAGAACGCGCTTCTTGGTGAACGTATTGCCGCTGACGCCTGACACGCACGGCATCCTGAACCGCGACACGCTATCGCAACTGCTGCCTGACGCGCACCTGGTCAACGTCGGCCGGGGCGAACACCTGGTCGAAGACGACCTGGTTCAAATGCTCGAAGAAGGTGAGATCGCCGGCGCTACGCTGGATGTGTTCCACACCGAGCCGCTGCCCAACGATCACCCCTTTTGGCGCGATCCCCGTGTGCATGTCACGCCGCACATTGCCGCGCGCACGCTGCGTGATGAAAGCATCGAGCAAATCGCCGGCAAGGTGGCGCAACTGATGCGCGGTGAACCCATCACAGGCGTGGTCGAACGCACTCGGGGCTACTGAGGAGCCGGAGGGGCTGCGGCTTTCTCCAGCCGCTGATACATCGACGGCAGGCGTTGCGACAGGAAATCCAGCAACGTCCTGACCGCCGGCATCATGCCGCGCCGAGACGGATAGATGCAATGCACGATGCCTTCCGGCGATTGCCATTGCGGCAGCACCTGCACCAACTGGCCCCGGCGCAGTTCCTCTTGCGTGGCGATGGATGGCAGCAGCGCAATGCCTCGGCCACGCACCGCGGCTTCCGTCAGAACGATGAAGTCGTTGCACGACAGTTGCGGCTTGAGCTCAACCTGCAGCTCTTCGCCCTTGTCATTGCGCAGTGGCCAGCGCACTTCGTTTTGCGGGTCTGAAAAGCTAAGCGTGGTGTGAGAGGCCAGATCCTGCGGCGTGTCCGGTGCGCCATGGCGCTGCAGGTAGCCGGGGCTGGCCACCAGCGTGCCGCGCGCGGTGCCCAAGTGGCGCACCACCAGCTCGGCGTCGGTATCCAGCTTGGTCCGCACGCGCAAGGCCAGGTCCACGCCTTCGCGGATCAGGTCCACGCGTCGGTTGGTCACCAGCAACTGCACCGATATCGCCGGCCATGCGTCCAGGAATTCGGGCAGCAGGGGAGCCAGCACATCCTGCGCTATGGAGACGGGGCAACTGACTATCACCGGGCCTGCTGGTTCGGATTGCAGTTGCCGCATGGCGTCGTCCGCGGCACGCGCAGATGCCGCCATTTCACGGCAGTAATGCAGGTAGCGTTCGCCGGCGGATGTGAGCCGCAGGCGCCGAGTCGTGCGTTGCAGCAGGCGCACGCCCAAGCTTTCTTCAAGATGTGAAATCCGCCTTGAAAGGCGGGATTTGGGTATGTCCAGCGCTCGGGCCGCCGCACTGAAGCCGCCCTGTTCGACGACTTGGGAAAAGTAGTAGAGGTCGTTTAGATCTTGCATGATTGTTCTATTCCTGGAACGAATAGTTCATCATATCCGGGTTTATGTGAATAATGAACCGGTCTACAGTGACGCCATGCAATCGGGATCTGCCAACGCCACCCGGCGCCCAGCCCCAGTCCGGTACCCCTTATGAATCGGACGTGGCGCTGACGGATCCCTCGCCTGCTCATGGCAGGCCACCACTGGAGAAATTCGCAATGAAGACCCTTGTCATCCTGTCCTCGATTCTTGGCAACCGTTCCCACAGCACGGAATTGGCCGATCATTTCATGGCGCGCGTCAAAGCCGCCCACCCGGCCGATACCGTGAAAATCCGCGACCTCGGCGCGCAGCCCATTCCGTACTTCGACGGCAATACCGCCGGTGCGCTGTTCACCCCTGCAGAGGCCCGTAGCGTGGAGCAGCAACGCATCGTCGAGCTCAGCGATTCGCTGGTTGCCGAACTGATGCAAGCCGACCGCATCGTGTTCGCTGTGCCCGTCTACAACTTCAATCTGCCCGCTCAGTTCAAGAGCTATCTTGACCACGTAGCCCGTGCCGGCGTCACGTTCCGTTATACGCCCGAAGGCGTGCCGGAAGGCCTCGTCAAGGGTAAGCAGGTGTTCGTGCTGACGGCTCGTGGCGGCAAAGCCGAAGGCACGCCGTCCGACACGATGACGCCGTACCTGCGTCAGATGCTTGGTTTCCTGGGGATGGACGACGTCACGTTCATCGCCGCCGAAGGCATGGCGATGGGCGAAGTGGCTGCGCTTGAAGGCGTGACGCTGGCCAAACAGCGTATCGATGCCCTGGTGCTGGACGCGGCGCAGGACGGCCTGGCCGCCTGATCGGCCTCGTTCGCGTGTCAGAAAAAAGGCGAGCCTTGTGGCTCGCCTTTTCATTGCTGCATGCTAAGTGCCTAGTCGCGTAGCCGTTTCACCAGGCTGGACGTGTCCCAGCGGCCGCCGCCCATCTTCTGAACATCGGCATAGAACTGGTCCACCAGCGCGGTCACGGGCACGCGCGCGCCGTTGTTGCGCGCTTCCGCCAGCACCAGGCCCAGGTCTTTACGCATCCAGTCCACGGCAAAACCAAAGTCGAACTTGTCGTCGACCATGGTGCCGCCCCGGTTCTCCATCTGCCAGCTTTGCGCCGCGCCTTTGCTGATCACGTCCAGCACCAACTTCATGTCCAGCTTGGCCGCCTGGCCGAAAGCCACGGCTTCGGACAGGCCTTGCACGAGGCCGGCGATGCAAATCTGGTTGACCATCTTGGCCAACTGGCCCGAACCGGGCGCGCCCACCAGCGTCACGGCGCGGCCAAAACACTGGGCCACGGGCTTGATGGCTTCGAATACCGCTTCTTCTCCGCCGCACATGATGGTCAGCGCGCCATTGACGGCACCGGCCTGGCCGCCGGACACGGGCGCATCCACGAAATTCAGGCCCAGGCCCTTGGCTTGCGCGTAAAGTTCGCGGGCCACATCGGCCGACGCGGTAGTGTGGTCGACGAACACGGCGCCAGGCGCCATGCCCGCGAATGCACCGTCAGGCCCCAGCACAACGCTGCGCAGGTCGTCGTCGTTGCCCACGCAGGCAAAGACGATCTGTGCACCTGCCACCGCTTCGCGCGGCGTGCCCGCATGGCGGCCGCCGAACTCCGCGACCCAGGCCTGAGCCTTGGCGGGCGTGCGGTTATAGACCGTCACGTCGTGCCCGGCGCGGGCCAGATGGCCGGCCATGGGCAGGCCCATGACACCCAGGCCGAGGAAAGCGACTTTCTGGGCTACGACCGCGTCGTAGCTCTTGGTACCGATCGTTGCCATTGCAGGAAACTCCGCTCAATGTGAGTAAGGTCAGTCTTAGGGAACTAACCTTAACGCAATCCAAAAGCCGGCGGCCAGTCCATCAAAAAAAAACCCCTGGGGCAAGCCCAGGGGTTTTGGAAAGAGGCAAGGCGCCGCGGTGGGCGGCCTGACCGCTTTTTACTCTTCTTCGACGAAGGTCTCTTCGCGCTTCTTGCGGATGGCGGGCAGCGCCACCAGGATCACAAGGAAGGCCGCCACGGCCAGCAACGAAGCCGACAGGGGACGGGTCACGAAGGTGCTGAAATCGCCACGCGACAGCAGCAGGGCACGGCGGAAGTTCTCTTCCATCATGGGGCCTAGAACCAAGCCCAGCAGCAGCGGTGCGCCTTCGCACTTCAGCTTCGACCACACGTAGCCGATGATGCCGAACATCGCCGTGGTGAAGATGTCGAACGAGTTGTAGTTCAACGAATACACACCGATCGTGCAGAACACCAGAATCGCCGGGAACAGGATGCGATAGGGCACCTTCAGCAGCTTGACCCACAGGCCGATCAGCGGCAGGTTCAGCACCACCAACATCAGGTTACCGATCCACATCGAAGCGATCAGGCCCCAGAACAGCTCCGGGTGGCTCGTCATGACTTGCGGGCCGGGCTGGATGTTGTGGATCGTCATTGCGCCGACCATCAGCGCCATCACGGCGTTACCCGGGATACCGAGCGTCAGCAGCGGAATGAACGACGTCTGCGCGGCAGCGTTGTTCGCCGATTCCGGACCAGCCAGGCCGGCCGGGTGGCCCTTGCCGAAGCGTTCCGGATTCTTCGAGATCTTCTTTTCCAGCGTGTAGGACGCGAACGACGACAGCACGGCGCCACCGCCCGGCAAGATACCCAAGGCCGAACCCAGGGCCGTACCGCGCAGCACGGCGGGAGCGGCTTCCTTGAATTCCTGCAGGTTCGGGTACAGCGTGCCGATCTTGTCGGTGATGTCGACGCGGTTTTCCTTCTGCTCCAGGTTGGTCATGATTTCGGCGAAGCCGAACACGCCCATGGCCACGATGGCGAAGTCGATACCGTCTTGCAGTTCGGGGATGCCGAAGTCGTAGCGGGCAACGCCCGAGTTGACGTCAGTGCCCACCATGCCCAACAGCAGGCCCAGGATGATCATCGCGATCGCCTTGGGCAGCGAGCCCGAAGCCAACACCACGGCGCCGACCAGGCCCAGGCACATCAGCGAGAAGTACTCGGCGGGGCCGAACTTGAACGCCACTTCAGCCAACGGAGGAGCAAACGCGGCCAACAACAGCGTTGCTACGCAACCAGCGAAGAACGAGCCCAGCGCGGCAATGGCCAGCGCGGCGCCCGCACGGCCATTGCGGGCCATCTGGTGACCATCCAGCACGGTCACCACCGCGGACGTTTCCCCTGGCAGCGCCACAAGAATCGCCGTGGTCGAACCGCCGTATTGCGCGCCGTAATAGATGCCGGCCAGCATGATCAGGCCTGCAATCGGGGGCAACACATACGTGATCGGCAGCAGCATCGCGATGGTCGGGACCGGGCCGATGCCCGGCAGCACGCCAATCAGCGTACCCAGGATGCAGCCCAGCAGTGCGTAAGCCAGGTTCTCGGGCGTAAACGCCACCGAGAAGCCCAACATTAGGTTGTCAAACAATTCCATGACCGGTTGCTCCTTAGTTCATGCCCAGAAAGGACGGCCACAGCGGGAAGATCAGCCCCAGCCCCTTGACGAATGCCAGATACGAGAAGAGCACCAGGAAAATCGCGTTGGCAACGGCGACCTTCAGGCTGAACTCATGGCTGGCCAGGCTGCTTACGACAACCAGGATGAATACCGAAAGATAGATGCCCAGCGGCTTGAGGATGAATCCGTACAAGACCACGGAACCCACGACGAGAAAGACAATGCGCCAATCGAACTTATCGATATGCGTCTCGTGGGCTTTCTTGGAAAGTGAGCCAAGCAGCACGATGGCGCCCAGCAAAGCCAGAACAATGCCTAGCCAGAAAGGAAAGTACCCTGGGCCCATTCGGGCGGCAGTACCCATTTGGTAGCTGCTGGCCTGCCAGGCGAATCCCAGTCCAAGGGCGATGAACATCACCCCCGACCAGAAGTCCTGTCGATTGCGTAGCTGCATGATTGGTTGGCTCCTATTTACAGCATGTAGATAAAAAAGTTTGTAGCCGGATGGGACCCGCCGAAAGGCGAGTGACAGGCACAAAAAAGGCACTTCGGGGTGCCATTAGTTATTCTGAAAGCGACGGCGTGGTTTCTTGAAAGGGCGAATGGTAATGGACGCCTGCCATGCTGCAAACCCTGTAAGGTCGGTGAAAGGCTGGGGTTTTCCCTAGAATTCGGGTACTCCCGAGCCTCAGATGTAACGCCACAGGAAGAATGAGGGCTTTTTGAAAGCTAAGTGAAAGTTTATAGAAAGAAATGCGAAAGCCGAATCGGCCGGATGCGGGGATTTTGGAGGAGGCGCTTTTCTTCTTTTGCCGGAATCGGTTAGTCTCGCGCCGCCCAAATCAACACCGTATTTCCTACCGAATATTGCCGGGTTTCTCACCTTGCGTGAAGTGGCCCGGTTCACCTCAGGATGGTTTACGATAGCGCCCATGCTGCAAGACCTAGACCAACTCGCCGCCCGAATCGGGCAACTGGTGCATCGCACCCGCCAACTCCACGCAGAGCGTGATGCGTTGCGCCTCCGTCTGAACGAATTCGAAGCTGAACAGCGCGTGCAGAAGCAACGCGCGGCCGAGCGCGAGGCTGAGATCGCCACGTTGCAAAGCAAGCTTCAGGATCACGACGGCGCGGTTTCCGCAATGCTCGAGCAAGCCCAGCAGGCCGAAGTCGCCTTGCGCGAGCAGCTTGCCCGAGAATCCGCCGAACGGCAATCGCTGGAGTCGCGCTTCACCGCTCGCGAAACCGAACTGCAGGGCAGCCTGCAAACCCGCGACGCCGAACTACAGCGCTTGCGCGTGGCCGCCGCCTCGGCCCGCGAGCGCATTGACGCCGTGCTGGCCCGCCTGCCGGGCGCACCGTCTGGAGAGCAACACTGATGGAACGCGTAGACGTAACCATATTGGGACGCGACTATTCGCTGGCCTGCTCCGCTGAAGAGAAGCCCACGCTGATGGCCGCCGTGCGCCACGTTGATCAACTGATGCTCCGCATCCAGGGAACCGGCAAGATTTCCAGCAATGAACGCATCGCCGTCATGGCGGCGTTGCAGGTCGCTGGCGAGCTTCTTGCCATGAAAGCACCCGATGGTCCGCTAGGGGGTTTGGCGGTTGGCGACTTCAAGCGTAGAATTGAGGACATGAACGCAGTACTCGATGACGCCTTGTCGGGTCAGGAAAAACTGCTCTAACGTTCATAAAGCTGTATTCAAGAATTTTCAGTTTGTCCCTGCCGTGTCCGTGACTAGGCCATACATTCTCTGAACCTATGCTTTCGGCATATGGTTGCGGGAGTGTAGAGCTGGAGTGATCGTCTCTCGTAGACGAACCCGACGCTCTGCGGAACGCGACCACCTCTTACCCTAGGGTTCGAGATGCCGGCCTTGACGGCACAGGCGGGGCATCTATCCCAGCGGGCCTGCCAACAGCGCAGGTCCGCGTCGGGTGCCACAACCATCCCCTCTCTTTCCCTCTGTCCTCCCTCCTAGGACCCGTCCATGTTTAAACACCCTGTTTTCTCGCTGACGAAACTCGGCGCAGCGTGCGCAGCCGTGGCCGCTATTGCTGCTGTTCAACCCGCATTCGCACAGACGCAGGCGCCCAGCGCGCCCGCAACGGCGGAATCGTCCACGAATCGTTCGCCGGAATTGACACTGCAAGCGGCCGCCTCGTCGGAGGTCAAGCAGGACACCGTTCGCATTTCCTTGTCCGCCGAGGTCGAGGCGCCTGATCAGCCCGCCGCCGGCAAGAAGCTGACGGCGGTGCTGGATGATGTCGTCAAGCGCGCGCGCGACACCAAGGGTGTGGAAGTGCGCACGGGTGGTTTCAACGTGTGGCCCAACACGAACAGCAAGGGCAAGATTGCGTCGTGGCGCGGCCAGGGCGAGATCGTGCTGGAGTCCAAGGACTTCGAAGCCGCTGCCGCACTGGCAGCCAAGCTATCGGACAAGACCGCCATTTCCAATATCGGATTCTCGCTGTCGCGTCCCGCGCGCGAGGCCGAAGAGCGCAAGCTGCTGAAAGAAGCGGCCCAAGCGTTCAAGGATCGTGCATTGGCTGCTGCCAACGCATTCGGTTTTTCGGGTTACCGCTTGTCCAAGCTGGAACTCGGGGGCTCGGGCGGCCCCGTGCCGATGCCGCGCATGCTTGGCGCGGCCATGGCCAAAGACGCCTCTGGCGGCTACAGCCCGGACGTCCCGCTGGAAGCGGGAGACGTCACGGTCAGCGTCGCCGTCAACGGGACGATCGTTTTGCAGTAAGGCTGAACATGATGGCGCCCAAGGCGACCATCGGCAGGGACAGCCACTGTCCCATGCTTAATCCGCCCGCGAGCAGGCCCAGGAAGTTGTCTGGCTCGCGGGTGAATTCCACCAGGAAGCGGAACGTTCCGTAGCCCATCAAAAACAGCCCGCTCACTTGTCCAAGTGGACGCGGCTTGCTCGAAAACCACCACAGCAGCACAAACAGCACAATGCCTTCCAGGCCCAGCTCGTAAAGTTGGGACGGGTGGCGCGCCAGCCCGTCGCCGCTATCGGGAAACACCATGGCCCAAGGCACATCGGTCGGTCGGCCCCAAAGCTCGCCATTGATGAAGTTGCCCAAGCGGCCAAACCCCAGGCCCAGCGGGATCAGCGGCGCGATGAAATCGCTGACCGCGAAAAAGGGCAGCTTCTTCTTTCGTGCAAAGAGAAGCATGACGAGGATCACGCCGATCAGGCCGCCGTGGAACGACATGCCGCCTTGCCACAAGTACGCCACTTCCAGCGGATGCGCCAGGTAGTAGGCAGGCTTGTAGAACAGTACATATCCCAGTCGACCGCCCAGTACGACGCCCAGCACGCTATAGAAAATCAGGTCTTCCAGGTCGCGCACGTTCAGCGATGTGGTGTGGCCGCTGGTGATGCGCCGGCGGCCAAGCACGTACACCAGGGCGAAGCCCGCCAAATACATCAGGCCGTACCAGTGGATGGCAAGCGGCCCGATCTGCAAGGCTACGGGATCGAATTTTGGATATTGCAGCATGTTCTGCCCGACACAATGAAGTTGAATGATAATAACCGGCGAGCTCTGAAGATTCGCATGCATGCAAGCGAGCCAGCTTCCCGGGTGCGTTCGCCTTGTCCGCGCCCCGACGCCGACAGGAGAGACTGACCATGCCGAACAACGAACGTTCCCGCCACATCACCGAAGGCGTAGCACGCGCGCCCAATCGCGCCATGTACTACGCACTGGGCTACAAGGAAGCCGATTTCAACAACCCCATGATAGGCGTGGCCAACGGCCACTCCACGATCACGCCCTGCAATAGCGGCCTGCAGCGCTTGGCCGACGCAGCCATCGACGCCATCCGGTCCTCCAGCGCCAACCCCCAGGTGTTCGGCACGCCCACCATTTCGGACGGCATGTCCATGGGCACCGAGGGGATGAAATACTCGTTGGTTTCGCGCGAGGTCATCGCCGACTGTATCGAGACCGCCGCCCAAGGGCAGTGGATGGACGGCGTGGTGGTCATTGGTGGTTGCGACAAGAACATGCCGGGCGGCATGATCGCCCTGGCGCGCACGAATGTGCCGGGCATCTACGTCTATGGCGGCACCATCAAGCCTGGCCACTACAAGGGCAACGATCTCACCATCGTCTCGGTCTTCGAAGCCGTGGGCGAATACACGATGGGCCGCATGCCCGAGGCCGACTTCAAGCAGATCGAAAAATGCGCCATCCCTGGCTCGGGTTCCTGTGGCGGCATGTACACCGCCAACACCATGAGCTCCGCCTTCGAAGCCATGGGCATGAGCCTGCCGTATTCCAGCACGATGGCCAATGAAGATGAAGAAAAAGTCGTCTCGGCCGCCGAGTCGGCGCGCGTGCTGGTCGACGCCGTCCGGCGCAACCTGCGTCCGCGCGACATCATCACGCGCGAATCCATCGAGAACGCCGTGTCGGTCATCATGGCCACGGGCGGCTCCACCAACGCGGTGCTGCACTTCCTGGCCATTGCCCATGCCGCCGACGTGCCGTGGACCATCGATGACTTCGAGCGTATCCGTAAGCGCGTGCCGGTGCTGTGCAACTTGAAGCCATCCGGCAAATACGTCGCAACGGATCTGCATCGTGCGGGCGGGATCCCGCAAGTCATGAAGCTGTTGCTCAATGCCGGCCTGCTGCATGGCGACTGCATCACGATCACGGGCAAGACCATCGCGCAAACGCTCGCCGATGTGCCTGATGCGCCGCGCGCTGATCAGGACGTCATCATGCCGCTGGATCGTGCGCTCTACCCGCAGGGGCATCTGGCCATTCTCAAAGGCAACTTGTCGCCGGAAGGCTGCGTGGCCAAGATCACCGGGCTGAAGAACCCCGTCATGACCGGTCCGGCGCGCGTGTTCGATTCCGAGGACGACGCGATGACCGCCATCATGGCGCAGCGTATCAAGGACGGCGATGTCGTGGTCATCCGCTATGAAGGCCCCAAGGGTGGGCCGGGCATGCGCGAAATGCTGGCGCCCACTTCCGCGTTGGTGGGACAGGGCTTGGGCGAAACGGTAGGCCTGATCACCGATGGCCGCTTTTCCGGCGGCACCTGGGGCATGGTCGTTGGCCATGTGGCGCCAGAAGCATTCGTGGGCGGGCCGATCGCCCTGATCCAGGAAGGTGATTCGGTTACCATCGATGCCCACAAGCTGCTGCTGCAGCTCAACATCAGCGACGAAGACCTGGCGGCTCGTCGCCAGGCCTGGGTCCAGCCCAAGCCGCGTTATACACGCGGTGTGCTTGCCAAGTTCGGCAAGCTCGCCAGCACCGCGAGCCGTGGGGCAGTTACCGATGCATTTGAAGATTAGTCTGTGGGCGGCCGTCGCCTGCGTGTTGAGCGCAGGCGCGGTCCAGGCGCAAACGACTGGCCTGGACCTGGCCAAGAGCAAGGCCTGTATGGCCTGCCACCAGGTAGAGGCCAAGCGCGTGGGCCCGCCGTTGAAGAGTGTGGCGGAACGTTATGCGGGGCAGGGCGACGCCATGGTGGATTACCTGGCCGGCAAGATTCGTGGTGGTGGCCGCGGTGCCTGGGGTGCGGTTCCCATGCCTGCCCAAACCCATGTCAACCAGGAAGACGCCCGTCTGCTGGCCGAATGGATACTGTCGCTGGCGCCGACCAAGCAGTAGTCTTATTCTTGATGCCCCGGCGTGAAGCGCGGGAAGTGGGCCGCGCGGCGTGGCCCCTTATCAATGAGGAATTGTCATGACAGAACAACCATCCCCAGGCAATGAGGTTGCCGTCCTTGGCGGCGGCTGCTTCTGGTGCGTCGAAGCGGTCTTCGTCGATCTGCGCGGCGTGAAGAGCGTGTTGCCCGGCTACAGCGGCGGGCACGTCGACAACCCCAGCTATGAGCAGGTGTGCGGCAAGGACACGGGCCATATCGAGGTCGCCAGAATCGAATTCGACCCCACCGAACTGTCGTTCAGTGACTTGCTGCGCGTGTTCTTCGCCACGCATGATCCCACCACGCCGGGCCGCCAAGGCAACGACATCGGTCCGCAGTACGAGTCGGCAATCTTCTGGCAGAACGAGTCTCAGCGTGAGCAAGCTGAAGCGGTCATTGCCGAGGTCGAGGCGCAACAGGTTTACGATGCGCCCATCGTCACCAAGCTGTTGGCGCCCGCCAAATTCTGGCAAGCCGAGGATTACCACAGCAACTACTTTGCCCTGCACCCCGAGCAAGGTTATTGCCAGTTCGTGATCGCACCCAAGGTTGCCAAGTTCCGCAAGCAATTCCAGGATCGTCTGAAGCGCTAACTGCCGCGTGGACGCCCGGGTCGGTTCGAACGGGCAAAAAAAACCTCACCATAAGGTGAGGCTACAAAGCCAGTGCCGATGCTAGGGCACTCGGGCACTGGCGGGGGAAGCGCTTACTCGACGTTCTTCACCACGCCGCGGCGCATCTGGTCCAGTTCGATCGATTCGAACAGGGCCTTGAAGTTGCCTTCGCCAAAACCGTCGTTGCCTTTGCGCTGGATGATCTCGAAGAAGATCGGGCCGATCTGGTTCTCCGTGAAGATCTGCAGCAAAAGGCCGCCACCAGGCGCGCCATCCAACAGGATACGGTTTTTCTGCAGGCGCGCCACATCTTCGCCGTGGTTAGGCAGGCGGCGGTCCAGCAGTTCGTAGTACGTTTCCGGCGTATCCAGAAATACCACACCCGACTCGCGCAGCGCTTCAATGGTGCTGTAGATGTCATCCGTCGCCATGGCAATGTGTTGGATGCCTTCGCCGCGGTACAGGTCCAGATATTCCTGGATCTGCCCCTTCTCCTCGGTGCCTTCCTCATTGATCGGAATGCGGATATTGCCGCACGGCGACGTCATCGCCTTCGA
Organism: Achromobacter sp. JUb104; assembly: GCF_024806975.1. NCBI lineage: Bacteria > Pseudomonadati > Pseudomonadota > Betaproteobacteria > Burkholderiales > Alcaligenaceae > Achromobacter > Achromobacter sp. JUb104. The sequence continues at coordinate 207,270 of NZ_JANUEY010000005.1, forward strand.
CTTCACGCCTGTCACCTTGCCTTCGATATCGAAGTAGCGCACTTCACGGAAGTTGAACAGGCGTTCGTAAAATTCCGACCACTCGGCCATGCGGCCCTTGTGCACGTTGTGCGTCAAGTGGTCCACCAACGTCAAGCCGGCTCCGCGGTGGTTCAGGTCCGCCAGCGCATTGCCCGGATCCACGGGCACGAAGTCAACGTCATAGATGCTGATGTCACCAATGCCGCCATGGCCTTCCTTACCCGTCCAGCGGTCAACCAGGTAGATGAGCGAGTCGCCGATGCCCTTGATGGCCGGAATGTTCAGTTCCATCGGACCGCTGTGCGAGTCGAATCCCCATGCCCCCAGTTCCAACGCGCGCTTATACGCGGCATTGGCGTCCTGAACGCGGAAACCAATTGCACAGATCGACGGTCCGTGCAGACGCGCAAAGCGCTGGGCAAAGGAATCCGGCTCGGCATTGATCAGAAAATTCACGCCACCCTGACGGTACAGCGTGACGTCCTTGTGGCGGTGTTTGGCGATGGCTTTGAAGCCCAGCAGTTCAAACACCTTGCGCAGCGCGGCGGGGTCCGGCGCGGCATATTCAATGAACTCGAACCCGGCGGTGCCCATCGGGTTGTCCCAGGGTTGGAAAGCGCTGCTCATAAGTCTGCTCCCTTGCATCGTTTTTCAGGACGACTTGTTATTCAAGTCTAGAAGAGGATTGTAGGTAGGATCGACGAGCAGACAATTGCAAACATGGCGTTGAACCGCCCTATTTGGGCAATAATATTGCCGAATATGAAAATTAACGGGCAAAAAATGTCTGATATAGAGCTTGATAGGACAGATCTAAGGATTTTGGCTGAACTGCAGCGCGATGGACGCCTTAGCAACCAGGAACTGGCCGACCGCGTATCCCTGTCGCCCAGTCCCTGCTTGCGGCGGGTGCGCCGGCTGGAAGAGAAGGGCTTCATCAAAAAGTACGTGGCGCTGATCGACGCTGAGAAAGTTGGGCTCGGTCTGCTGGCCTACGTCAACATCCGCCTGAACAAGCATAGCGGCTCCAGTCACGCGCCAATGAGCGACTTCGCGCGCGACGTGCAGCTTTGGCCTGAAGTGGTCGAGTGCTATGCCATGTCTGGCGACATGGACTATCTGCTTCGAATCCAGGTGGCCGACCTGGCGCACTTTTCCCGTTTCGCCATGGACACATTGATGCGCCACCCCGCCGTGGTGGATATGCGTTCCTTCTTCGCGTTACAGCAGATCAAGGAAACCACCGAGCTAAGGTTGTGAGGTGAGGGCGGAGAGTAGGGTAGTGGTGTGCTCTATATATATCTCTATATATAGAGCGTGGTCTGCCTATATTTGAGGTGCTACCGGAGCACCTCTATATAGAGTGCCGCGCGGCCCTTAAAAGGGTGTGTCCCTATAAATGTTCACCTTTTTGAAAAATGGGTGTCATGTGGAGCCCCCAGTAGAAATTTCCGTGCTATAGTCTCGCTCCTTCGCAGTTCAGGCAGTTTTTGAGCCGCGAAGCCAAGCAAGCGCAACAGGCCACTCGGCAAGCGATCCGCAAGGAAACCTACCCCGGCCTGCCGCGAAGCAGCCAGTAGTAGTTATGCAGGCAGCCAAGCGGTTATTGCAGGGATTGCAGCAAATCAGGCAAAAGCCAGTTGCGCAATCTGCAAAAGTCGTGCTATAGTCTTGGGCTTGGCTGGTGATGACGATTCAGGGTTTACCCGAATCAATATTGCAAGCCACCTGGTTCAGTAACCAACCTCTGGATTCCAGAGCCAACGCAAAGCGTAAGCGAGCGGCGAGGTTGCAAGATAGGATGCAAATTAGGCAAGAGCCGGTTGCATAATCTGCAAAAGTTGTGTTATAGTTTCAGGCTTGGCAGTTGCCGAAAACTTAGGGTTAACCCGAGTGGGTGTTCTGATGTTTCGATAGCTGCTAAGAGAGGGTGATCTGAAGAGGTCGCAAGCAAGAAAGCGGTAGCGCGAAAGCGAACGAAGCTGACTTGACAAGCGATAAAAACTTCTTCATAATCTCGCCTCTCTGCTGCTGAAAACAGCAAGCGACGCAAGGCGAAAGCCGCAGCGAAGCGAGCAAGTTCAGTAAGTGGCAAGAAGTTGGTAGTACAGAATTTAGCAGTACCGCTCTTTAACAATTAAACAACCGATAAGTGTGGGCGCTTGATGCGATGCACTGTGATCAAGTTGGGAGTTAAACCCTGGCTTTATCACAAGCACAATGAAATCAAGTGCTCACTAGAAGTGAAGTACCTTAGACGTCAAGTTTAAGAACATACCTCACTTCCTTTGAGT
>NZ_JANUEY010000006.1:0-138438 GCF_024806975.1 Achromobacter sp. JUb104
GTCACGGAAGACCTGGGCGTGTCGGGCGGCAAGCTCAGCGTGAACGGCGCGGTCACCATCAGCGACGCCGACGCCGGCGAGTCGACCTTCAATGCGAGCTCCCTCAAGTTCACCGGCAGCACGCATGCCGGTGGCCAGCTGGGCGCAGTCACCATGAACGCCGACGGCACGTACACCTACAAGGTGGACAACGCCGCCGTACAGTTCCTGAAGGCCGGCCAGTCCATCGTCGAGACCTACACGGTCGCGTCCGCTGACGGCACCGCCACCAGCACCATTAGCATCACCATCAACGGCACAAATGACCTGCCGACGGTGACCAATGACGCGAAGTCGGTCACGGAAGACCTGGGCGTGTCGGGCGGCAAGCTCAGCGTGAACGGCGCGGTCACCATCAGCGACGCCGACGCCGGCGAGTCGACCTTCAATGCAAGCTCCCTCAAGTTCACCGGCAGCACGCATGCTGGTGGCCAGCTGGGCGCGGTCACCATCAACGCCGACGGCACGTACACCTACAAGGTGGACAACGCCGCCGTGCAGTTCCTGAAGGCTGGCCAATCTGTCGTCGAGACCTACACGGTCGCGTCCGCTGACGGCACCGCCACCAGCACCATTACCATCACCATCAACGGCACCAATGACCTGCCGGTGATCCAAGCTCAAACCAACCACGGCCTGGAAGACCAAACGGTGTCCGGCAACGTGCTGAGCGGTGCCGGCGACCGGGACAACGATGCACTGAGCGTCGCCGAATTCACCATCAATGGCACGAAGTATGCTGCTGGCGCCACCGCCAACATCGTGGGTGTCGGCTCGATCTTCATCAATGCCGATGGCGGCTATGTCTTCACGCCGAACGCCAACTGGAATGGTGTGGTGCCGCAAATCACCTACACCGTGACGGACGGCACGGGCCAGGTCTCTTCCTCGCTGGACATCGATGTCCTGCCCGTGAACGACGCGCCTGTGTCCAAGGATGGTTTCGGCAGCGTGACCGAGGGCAAGGACTACGTGTTCGGCACGAAGGACTTCGCGTTCTCGGATCCGGTGGAAGGCCATTCGATGAAGTCGGTGATCATCGATTCCCTGCCTTCGGGCGGCACGCTGTACCTCAATGGCCAGGCAGTGACGCAAGGCCAGGAGATCAGCGCGGCGGATCTCGCCGGCGGCAAGCTGGTATACACGCCGAACACCTCGAACGTTGGCGAGAACGCGGGCGCGTCCTTCCAGTTCCAGGTCAAGGACACCGGCGGCACTGCCAACGGCGGCCAGGACACGTCCAGCGAGCAGACGTTCACGCTGCATGTCGACCAGTTCACCACAGGCAATAACGGCGACGAAACCGTGAAGGGCGGATCCGGCGACGACGTGTTGTTGGGCGACCAGGGCGGCATGGTGAAGAATGTGACGCCGGGCGCGAGCTATAACATCGCGCTGGTGTTGGATCTGTCGGGTTCGATGGACTATTACTGGGGCAGCGGATCCAACCAAGAGCGACGCCTCGAGACCGCCAAGAAGGCCCTCAAGGCGCTGCTTGAAAATCAGCTGGCGATGCACGATGGCACCATCAACGTGTCACTGATCACCTTCGCGGATAGCAGCGCCAAGCTGCAGAAGGAAATCTCTGGCCTGAACTCCAGCAATGTCGACGAAATGGTAGACATTCTGATGGGTCTGAAGGCTGACGGAGGTACTCCCTATGGCGCTGCCTTCCACGAAGCCAAGGACTGGTTCGACGGCCAGCCCACGGTAGATGCCAACGGCAAACCGTACGAGAACCTGACGTTCTTCCTGACGGACGGCGAGCCTACCTCCGAAGGGTGGTGGGGCTATGACCGAGACGCCGAGTTCAACTCCCTGGCCGGCGTGAGCGACGTGCACGGCATAGGCATCGGCTCGGGTGTATCCACTTCCACACTTAATCAGTACGACAACACCGGCGGCCGCTATACCTCTGGCGGCGAGGTCTACGTGAACTTCTCCGGAACCTCGGGAGCGAATAATCCCGCCAACTGGCAGAAGGATGGAGACGGCTCTGCGGCGAAAAGCGGCAATGCGATGCGCCTCACCGACACGACGGCGGACGGTAAAGAATTTACCGTGACCATGAATGCCGCCAACAAGATGGTCGTGAACAGCGCCGGCGGCGCCACGTTCAGCTTCGACGCAAGCGTCGCCAACAAGGGAACCGGCGATACCTTCAAGTGGGTGTTGTTGAAGTGGAATGGCACCGCCTGGGCGCCGGTGGAGTCGGGCTCGGAAGCCAACACCCGCTCGAGCATCCACGGCCCTGGCCAGTACCTGTATCAGTTCACCCTCAATGACAAGAGTTCGAGCAACAGCGCGTTCCGAGTAGATATCGACAATATCCGCTCGTACACGTCGGGCCGCACCGACAACTCGCAAGTGGTGCTGAGCCCGTCGGACCTGGAGTCGGCGCTGGCCGGTGGCAGCACAACTACCGAACTGGCCCCGGTCGGCAACGACAAGATATTCGGCGGCGACGGCAACGACATCCTGTTCGGCGACACGGTCAATACCGATCAGTTGCCCTGGGGCATTGGCGGCAATCCGGCCAAGCCGGCCGACCTGGGTGACGGCGCTGGCCTGGATGGTCTGAAGCAGTTCCTGCTGCTGAAGAACGGCGTGCAGCCCACGGATGCCGATCTGCACAAGTTCATCCTGGACAATCACTCGATCTTCGATGTGCAGGGCGACGCGCGCGGCGGCAATGACGAATTGCACGGCGGCAATGGCAACGACATCATCTACGGCCAGGGCGGCAACGACACCCTGTACGGCGATGCTGGCAATGACACGTTGTATGGCGGCACCGGCAGCGACACGTTGTACGGCGGCGACGGCAATGACGTCCTGATCGGCGGCCAGGGCAACGACATCCTTGTCGGCGGCGCAGGCAGCGACACGTTCAAGTGGGAACTCAACGACCAGGGCACCGTCGGTGCCCCGGCCGTGGACACAATCAAGGATTTCTCGAAGGCCTCGATCGCCGATGGCGGCGATGTCCTGGACCTGAAGGAACTTCTCGTGGGCGAGCACGACGGCAACTTGTCGCAGTATCTGAACTTCAAGCAGGATCCGGCCAACTCCAACAACACGCTCGTCGAGATCAACACCCAGGGCAAGCTTGGCACCCAAGGCGCCGACCAGAAGATCGTGCTGGAAAACGTGGACCTCACGCATGACGCCAACGGCCAGGTCATGAGCAACCAGGCCATCATCAATGACCTGCTGCAGAAGGGGAAGCTGAACGTCGATCACAGCTAAGCCCTAGGCATCAAGGGGACGGCGGGCAGCCGCCCTCCCCTTGAACCCGCCATATTTTTTGCTGACACGTCTTTCATGAGTCGGAAAAATGTGAAAATCCGTTTCATGTCTTCGACTCACCGTTACCGCGGCTTTGTAAACCTGTGTCGGCTGGTATTGCTGTGCCTGGCTTGCGTCTGGGGCGGAAGTTTCGCGCTGGATCTCAGCTCGGAACGGCTGCAAAGCCTGGCCGCCAGCCGCTATGGCGCGAAGGGCGCGAAGTCTGTTGGCAACTGGCTGCAGTTGATGCGCAGCCCGCCCCCGTCACAAGAACGGGACAAGCTGACGCTCGCCAACGATTTCTGGAACCAGGCGCTGCTGTCCGCCGAAGACATCACCCTCTGGAAGCAGGCCGATTACTGGGCCACGCCGCTCGAATCGCTGGGCCGAGGCGCCGGCGACTGTGAAGACTACGTCATCGGCAAGTACTTCACCCTGTTGGCGATGGGTGTGCCCGCCAACAAGCTGCGTTTCATCTACGTCCGCGCGCGCGTGGGCGGGCCGGCCAGCAGCAGCCAGGTCGCCCACATGGTGCTGGGCTACTACGACACGCCAAACGCTGTTCCGCTGGTGCTGGACAGCCTGATCTCAACCATCTTGCCGGCCACGCAACGTCGCGACCTGACGCCGGTATTCAGTTTCAACGCCGACGGTGTCTACGTTGACGGCAAGCCTGCCGCGCCGGTTGACCGACTCAGCCGCTGGCGTGATCTACTTCAACGCATGGAACGGGACGGCATACGCCCCTGATGGCCGGAAACAAGACTATGTCCATACTTCGACAGTTACTGCTTAGCGTGACCCTCGCGATCGGCGTCATCCTGCTGGGCACGTTGGCGCTTAGCATCAACTCGGCGCGCGAATACCTGTCTGGCCAGTTGCAGGTGCAAAGCACCGACGCGGCCGTGTCGCTGGCATTGTCCTTGTCGCAACCCGCCAATAACGATCCGGTGCTGCAGGAATTGCTGATCTCGGCACTGTACGACGGGGGGCATTTCTCGCTGGTGCGTCTGGCGGACCCCGAAGGCAAGGTGCTGATCGAACGCAAGTCCACGGCCACGCCGAATGCGGTTCCCGCCTGGTTTCAGAAGCTGGCGCCGCTGGACACGCAACCGGCCAGCCACGCGGTCAGCGACGGCTGGCGTCAGGTGGGTGAAGTGACCTTGATCGCCAATGACGCTTACGCCTGGGAAGCCCTGTGGCGCAGCAGCGTGAAGATGATCGCGCTGGTGGTCGGCGCCGGCGTGTTGTGGGCCGTGTTTGCTTTTGTGCTGGTGGGGTGGATCAAGAACCGTCTGCTGCGCGAGATCAGCGACCATGTCCGCAGCATCGGCCAAGACACCCCGCCCGAACAAGTCGAGGCGCGCGTGCCCGAGTTGTCTGGCGTGGTGCAGGCGTTGAACCAGACCCGCGAGCGCGTGTACGCCAGCGTGGAAGAACAGAATGCCAAGATCGAATCGCTGGAACTGGAACTGAACCAGGATCCGGTCACCCGCTTGCCGAATCGCAAGTATTTCGTGAATGAATTCCGGCGCGCGCTGGAAGCGCCGACGGTGGCGGGCGGGCACGTGCTGGTGTTCCGCCAACGCGACCTGGCTGACCTGAACCGCCACATGCCGCGCGAATTCATCGACCAATGGCTACGCGCCGCGTGCGAACGGATTCAGGGTGCGCTGAAGGCGCTGCACGTGGCGTCGCCCTTGCTGGCCCGCCTGAACGGTTCGGACTTCGCGTTGTTGCTGCCGGGCTGCGCGGCGCCACAGGCCATGATGGTGGCCGAGCAGCTCCGGGCCGACCTGCATGCCACGCGCATTCCCGTGGGTGAAGGCCACCTTTGCCGCTGGGCCCTGGCCATGACGGACTACGGCCAGGGCAACCAGGCCGGCCCGGTACTGGCGCGCCTGGACTTCGGCCTGATGCGCGCGGAAAGCGCCAACAACGATCAGGTCGTGATCGCGGGCGCGACGGATATGCAATCGCCATCGGAATCGGGAGAGCGGGCCTGGAAGGACGCTATTCTGTCCGCGCTGGAAGACAAGCACTTCGAACTGGCCACGGAACGGCTGCTGGCGGCCGACGGCACCGCCTTGCGCACCGAGGCCATGCTGATGCTGCGCACGTCCGCCGATCAGGTTGCCATTCCCGCCACGCTGTTCATCCCCCCCGCCGTGCGCCTGGATCTGGTGGCGGATTGCGACCTGGAATCGGTGCGCCTGGGCCTGGATTGGCTTGCCGCCCATGACGGTGAACTGGCGGTGCGGGTCGCCCTGCCGTCCTTGCGCGGCCAGAAGTTCTTCCGCCAATTGGCCCTGATGCTGACGGAACACCGGCCCTTGGCCCATCGTCTGTTTCTGGAGATTGATGCGCATGGCCTGGTGGAATGCCATGAGCAGATCGCCACGCTGGCCCGCGTTGTCTCGGACTTTGGCGCGCATATTGGCGTGCGCCGTCTGGCGCAGCAATTCGGCGCGGTGGCCCAATTGCACACGCTGCCTTTGTCCTACGTAAAACTGGGCGGTGGCTTTGTGGGGGGAATGTCGCAAAGCCCGGGCAGCCAACAGTTGACGGCCTCGGTGTTGGAAACCGCTCGTGCCTTGAACATCGACGTATACGCCGAAGACGTGCCGGACGCTGAAACGCAGCGCATCCTGGCCGGCTTGGGCATCGAGGTCATGCGTGGTCCGGGCGTGAAGCGCGTGGCAAACCCGGCGTAGCCGCGCCGCGCATCAACGACGCATCAACGAATAAGCCGCCCGGGTTTGACCCCGGGCGGCTATTTTTTTGCGTGGCTGCCGCGCAATGACGACTCTATTTCTTCGCCTGCTGGTACAGCGGCAATACTTGCTGGGCGGCGGCTTGCAGATCAGTGATGCGAGACTCGGCCGAGGGGTGCGTCGACAAGATTTCCGGCGGCGCACTGCCGCTACTGGCCGCCCCCATCTTTTGCCATAACGTCACGGCGGCGCGCGGGTCGTACCCTGCCCGGGCCGCCAGTTCGACACCCATGCGATCCGCTTCTGTTTCATGCGTGCGGCTGTTGGGCAACGAGAACATCACGTCGGTAAGCTGGCCGCCCAGGTCGGAGGCGGCGCTGGAACCCGTGGCGATGGACAGCACGGACAAGCCCAGGTTCGTTGCCATCTGCTGCGAAACGCGCTCGCGCGCATGCTCGCGCAACGCGTGAGCAATCTCGTGGCCAATCACCGCGGCAAGCTCATCGTCGGTGGGTTTGATCTTCGAGATCAGGCCGGTATAGACGGCGATCTTGCCTCCGGGCATGCACCAGGCGTTGACCTCGTCGCTGGACAAGACGTGGACTTCCCATTTCCAGCCCGCCGCATCTGGGCGAAAAATGCCCGCCTGCGCAACAAGCCGCTGGGAAATGGTGCGCACGCGCGACAATTGCTGCGCATCACGATCCAGCAAGCCCTTGGCTTGCGCCTGTTTGAGGATGTCGGCGTATTGCTGGCTGGCTTCCTGCTCCAGCGCTTGGGACGGCACCAGGCTGGACATGTACTGCGTCCGGTTGACGCCGATGGCGCCGGACTGCGTGGTGTTCATGCCGGTACAGCCCGCCAACACGGCCAGGGCAAGCGCGGCCCCAGCGCCGCGCAACAGATGACGTTTACGATTCATGACGGCCTCCTGGAAACGATGGCGAGAATGCCGGGGGGATCAGAGGGGATCGCCGCACTGCCCGCGGTGGCGCAGCGCGTGGTCGATCAGCACCAGCGCCAGCATGGCTTCCGCGATGGGCGTTGCGCGAATGCCGACGCAAGGGTCGTGGCGGCCCAGCGTTTGCACCATCACGGGTTCGTTCGCGCGGTTCACCGAGCGACGTTCCACGCGGATGCTGGACGTGGGCTTGATGGCCAGCGATACGGTGATCGGCTGGCCCGTTGAAATGCCGCCCAACACGCCGCCGGCGTGATTGGTCAGAAAGCCATCAGGCGTGATTTCGTCACCGTGCTCGGAGCCGCGCTGCGCAATGCAGTCAAAGCCCGCGCCGATGGACACGCCCTTCACGGCGTTCAGCCCCATCATCACGTGCGCGATGTCGGCGTCCAGGCGGTCATAGATGGGTTCGCCCCAGCCCGCGGGCAGGTTTTCGGCTACGACTTCAATGCGCGCGCCGACGGAATCGCCATCGCGGCGCAACTGGTCCATATAGGCTTCCAGTTCCGGCACGACCTCGGCGTTGGGTGCGTAGAAGGGGTTGTTGGGCACTTCGTCCCAGGACAGGAACGGGATGGCCACCGGGCCCAACTGGCTCATGTAGCCGCGCACCTTGACGCCGTATTGCTCGGCCAGCCACTTCTTGGCGATGGCGCCCGCCGCGACCGTGGGCGCCGTCAGGCGGGCCGATGAACGGCCACCGCCGCGCGGGTCACGCACGCCGAACTTGCGCCAGTAGGCGTAATCGGCGTGGCCGGGCCGAAACGTGTCGGCGATGTTTGAATAGTCTTTGCTGCGGGCATCGGTGTTGCGGATCAGCAGGCCAATCGGCGTGCCGGTGGTGACACCTTCATATACCCCGGACAGGATTTCGACCTGATCGGCTTCCTGGCGCTGCGTGACATGGCGCGAGGTGCCCGGGCGGCGGCGATCCAGTTCCAACTGGATATCGGACGCGTCCAGGCTCAACCCCGGAGGGCAGCCATCCACGACGCAACCGATAGCCGGCCCGTGGGATTCGCCGAAATTCGTGACGGTAAAAAGAGTACCTAGGGTATTGCCGGGCATAGGAAGTCAACAGGTCGGGTTTGCAAGCAACCCCGATTATGACACCGCCAGGGCCAAAGCCTGGATTTCAGCAGCCGGCGCTGGCCGCCCAAGTAGAAAACCCTGCATCACGCGGCAGCCCAACGATTTCAGGATTTCGCGCTGGCCTTCGGTTTCAACGCCTTCGGCCACGACAGGCAGCCGCATCGCCTGGCATAGGCCGAACAGCGCCGAGACGACCTCGCGGCTGCCAGCGTCGGACTCCAGCGCGGAAATGAAGCTGCGATCAATCTTCACCCAATCAATGGGCAAATGGCGCAGATGATTCAGGCTGGAATAACCGCAACCGAAATCGTCCAGCGCAATGCCGATGCCCTGGGCGCGCAGCGTGTTCAGCATCTTCACGTGCCTTTCGTAGTGCAGGATGAAGATCGATTCCGTGATCTCCAGCACCAGCTTGCGCGGCGACAGTTGCGTGGTGGCCAAGACGTCGGACACCAATTGCACCAGCCCGTCTTCATTCATCTGCTTGACGGACAGGTTCACATGCACACGCCAGGCCGGCGGCCACAAGGCGGCCTGCGAACACGCGCGTTCCAGAATCCAAGCGCCCAGGGGCACAATCAGCCCGCTGCGCTCGGCCAGCTCAATGGTGACGGCTGGCGACACACTGCCCAGCGTCGGGTGATGCCAGCGCAACAGCGCTTCGCACCCCTGCACCACGCCCGAGCCGCTATCGCAGACCGGCTGGTAAAAGAGCTCGAATTGCTCCATGGCCGGCGTGGTCAAGGCCAGCCGCAGGTCATTCTCCAGACCCTGCTGGTCTCGGTGCCGCGCCAACAGTCGGAAATCGAACAGATTCCACCCTGGCCCGCCGCGCTCCTTGAGGGGCACCAGCGCCACCTGCACGCAACGTTGCAGTTCTTCAACCGTGCGCCCATGTTCCGGGTACAAAGCCGCGCCCACCCTGAACACAGCGATCAGGGGACGCCCACCTAGTTCATAGGGCTCGCTCAGGTCTTCCAGCAATTTGGTGGACACCTGGGCGGCGCCCACCTCGTCCACTTCCGGCACGCAGATGGTGAAGGTGTCGGTGCCGCTGCGGGCGACCATACCGCCCAGCGTGCGCGTGATCAGGCTCAGGCGGTTGGCGACATGCACCAAAAGCGTCTGGTCTTCGCCCGCGCGCAGCATGGCGCTGATCTCGGCGTATTGCTCGAAACTGACAAGAAAAAACGCGCCTCGGCGCGCAGGCCCGTCTTTTTGCGCCAGCCAGACTCGGGCGCGCCGATGCAATTCCTGCTGGCTCAAGACGCCGGTCAGCTCGTCGCGCGTCAGGCGGTGACGCAGCGCACGATCGCGGCGCACGAAAAACCAACTTATCGCTGCCAGTGCGCCCGTGAGCGTCAGGCACAGTGCGAGCAGGTAACTCTCACGCACGGAGCCCCCTATCTAGATACCTTTGGCGTTGCGGTCCAGGAAAGAACCCAAAGGCTGTAACATTTTTTAAATTATGCATTATTTTCGCAAAAAAACGCCACACTTCGGAGGCAACGCGCCTCTTTTCCTTGAAATCTGAAGGCTCTTTACTCGCTTGCGGGTGGTCATGTCGGTCCTTGGTCGCAGAGTGCCGGCCGGTCCCTTGACCCATGCCCTGCCCTTACTACGACAGCGAAGCCCCAAAAATTAATACGCCCTGTCTCAATAGTTCTCAAGCTTGCGATCATCACAATCGAAATAATTGCATAGCTCGTCTGACGTTGCGCCGAATTTCGTAATATTCTGTACGTTATGTGACATGCCGAATTACAGTGTAAGCGGTGCCGCTGGAGTATTAGTAACGTGTGTCACGTTTCTTATCCAGGCTTCTTTACGTCGAGCACCCTCGTTGCCCGACGCCCTTTAACCGGCGGCCATGTAGTCTTCGACACGCGCGCTTGCTGCCCGCAAAGGGAACTCAACCACATGTCGACATTACGCCGATTACTTTTTTGCACTGCTCTCCTGGTCGGCTTCATCCTGCTTGGCGCTCAGGCGCTGGGGATGCTGGCCGCCCACCGCTATCTGAACACCCAACTTGCCCAGCAGAGCGAAAGCGGGGCCAGCGCACTGGCGTGGGCCTTGGCGCATGCCTCGTCCAGCCACGAAGAACGGGCGGCATTGGCTGATGAATTGTTTGAACAAGGGCTGTATACGCAGGTGCGCATCACCAACGAAGGCGATGCCTCCGTCATTGAGCGGAACAGCCCGCAGGCCTCCACCGCCCGCAACGGCGATTGGCGCAGTGCCTGGCTGATGGTCCAGGCCCCGTCGATATCGCGTCCCTATGTGTCGTTGGACGGCGGCGCGCGCGGCACGGTAACGGTGCAAGCGGATACCCGACTGGCGCGCGACACGCTGTGGCAAGGTGGCGTCCGGGTCCTGGGGCTGGTGTTGGCGGCAGGCGTCTTCTGGGCGCTTTTTGCCATCAACCTGGTGCGATGGATCGAGACAAGGACGTCGCGCGATATCTGCGAACGGGTACGCGCCTTGGCGCCCGGCCACAATGCCCCGCCAAGCGGATCGTGTGAACTGGCGGGCGTGGACCAGGCCCTGGTTGACGCGCAGCGGCGGGTGGCCGCCACCGTCGAAGAACAGAATGCCAAGATCGAATCACTGCAAAGCGAAATCTACCGGGATCCGATCACCCGCCTATCCAACCGCAAGCATTTCATTGACCAATTCCGAGCGGCGCTGGCCGATAAAACCGGGGAAGCGGGCGGCCACGTCCTGATGTTCCGCCAGCGCGATCTGGCCCAGATCAACCGCCATCTGTCGCGCGCGTTCACGGATCAATGGCTGCGATCCTCGTCTGACCGCTTGCGCAAGCTGATTACCGAATTTGGCGGACCCACGGCGCAACTTGCCCGGATCAGCGGCTCGGACTTCGCGCTCTTGATGCCCCGGACCTCGGCGCCGCAGGCCAGCGTGCTGGCCGAACGGGTGCGACGTGAATTGCGTTCGCTGCGGGTGCCCATGGACAAGTACGGATGGTGCCGATGGGCGCTGGCGATGGCCGCTTACGCCCCCGGTGACAACATGAGCGATACGCTGGCGCGGCTGGACCACGCCCTGATGTGCGCCGAAAGCGCCGAAGACGATCAGATCACCCCCGCCAGCCAGGCGGCCGACAGCACGCGCATCGGTGAATACAGTTGGCACGACGCCCTGGTCACCGCCCTGGAGCAGCATCGGTTTTCGCTATCGGTGCTGCCGCTGCATGCGGTGCAGGGCGAACTGCTGCACCATGAAGCCAGCCTGATGTTGCACGACACGACCGATGGCGATCCCGTTCCGGCTTCGATTTTCATGCCGCCCGCGGTTCGCCTGGGCCTGTCGGCCGAATGCGACATACAGGCTATCCGCTTGGGACTGGACTGGCTGTTCACCCATTCGGCGGCGCTGACGGTGCCGATTTCCTTGGCGTCGCTGGCGCAAAGCTCGTTCCTGTCGCGGCTTGAACGCATGCTGGCCGACCGCCCGGCATTGACCGTGCGCCTGATCATCGAGGTAGATGCCGACGGCTTGATCGAGCAAGCCGCCGATCTGCGCCAGCTTTGCAACATCGTCACCGCTGCGGGCGGCCGCGTGGGCCTGTCGCGGCTGTCGCAGCAATTTGGCGCCATGGAACGGCTGCACGAGTTCCCCGTGTCGTATTTGAAGCTGTGCGGCAGTTTCATTACCGGCTTGCTTTACAGCCCCGGCAGCCAGCACCTGGCCGCCACCGTCATGACCACCGCGGCGACCCTGGGCATGGCCGTCTATGCCGAAGACGTGCCCGACCTGGCCACCCAGGACATCCTGGAAGATCTGGGCGTCCGCGCGATACGCGGGGCTGTCGTAAACTTCGCCCTTACGCGCGAACTCGCGCCGGATCATCAATGGGTTCCTAGTTGACGGAAGGACTGTTTCTTCGCACCCGCTGTTTTTTCCACCAACGCGGTGCACGACGCGCCACCGCCGGATCGCAGGCCCTCTTGTTGCGACTCGGCATGCTGGCGTGCGCGTTCTTCTGGCCTGGCGCGGTGCTGGCCCGTGGCATCACTTCCCCTTACGAAGACCTCCTGCTTGGCTTGACCGCGGGCGTGGCGATGACGTGCGGCCTGGCGTGCCTGATGGCCTGGGTCTGCACCCGGTCGTCGCTTTTTGGCGCGGGCCTGGCCTTCATGGTGCTGGAAGGCGTATTCCGTTCGTTACCCACGCTGCTGCCGCCCGGTGCGTTGCAGGCCGGCTCTTTTGCCGCGCTATTGGCGCTGACCGCTCCGTTGCTGATGGGGTCGCCTCAGCCGGGGTCGCCTCAGCCGGGGTCGCCACATGCCGCCAGGGTTGCAAGCGCCTGCCGCGGCCTCAGCATGGCGCTGGCGTGCGTGGCAGCGTTGGCGCTGATCTTTGTCTATGAAACCGAAAGCGGCCTGATTCCAGCCGTCATCGCCGGAACCTGTGCCTGCCTGAGCGTGGCGCTGACGGCCTGGTTCGCGGTGCAAGCCGTTCAGCGCAAAGCCGGCCGCCCTTTGACAATAGCCTTGGTCTGCATCTATGCGGCATCGGCGTGGATGCTAGGCCATGACGCCTGGCTGTCCAACGGTGCAGACACCACCGGTACGCCGATTGAGCTTGCCAGGATGTTGCTGGTGGCCGGTGCGCTGCTGGGCGTGGCGCTAAGGTGGCACAGCCATGGGCCCATTGCGGTGCGTCGCGGCGTTCACGACCATGCCGATGCCGAACACGTGGCGCAGGGCGAACTGCGCGTGGCGGAACTGGCCGGTGCGCTGGACACGCAACGCCAAATGAACGCTTTGATTTCGCATGAACTGCGGGCGCCGCTATCCACCATCAGTGCGGCGGCGCAATCCCTGGACATGATCCTGTCCGACAGCGGTGAAGCCGTCGACACGCGCCTGGCCCGCATCCACCGCTCTGTGGCGCGCATGACGGAATTGATGGATCAGTTGCTGAATCAGGACCGTCTGGGCGATCAGGCCTGGACGCCGCGAGGCGAACATACCGACCTGGCTGAACTGGCGCGCGACGTGGCGGCGGCGATGCAACCCGACACCGCTCATGCGCTGATGGTTCAAGCGGACGACCCCTTGCCCGTGTTTTGCGACCGTCCGCTGACCAGCGTCGTGGTGCGCAACCTGATTCACAACGCGATCAAATATTCGCCGGCCAATGAACCCGTCAGGGTAGAAACCGGCCAGGTTCGCGTCGGTGACGCGCAAATGGCATGGCTGGCCGTGGTGGACCGTGGCCCGGGTATTGAAGATCAGGAGCAGGCGCGTGTGTTCGAGCCGCATTTCCGGCGTTCCGCGCATCGGGAAACGCAGGGCATGGGTATTGGGCTATATCTGGCTCGCCGCATTTGCCAGAACCAGGGGGGCTCGCTGACCCTGCAGAGCAAGGTCGGCGTGGGCACCCGCTTTGTCATCACCCTGCCCGTCAACGCGCCCGGCCAATCTGGCGCGAATCAGGCCGCGAACACGTAGCCTTGGCCGCGCACCGACAAGACCGGCAGCTTGAGGCCGGCGGTTTGCGCCTTGGCGCGCAGCCGGCTGACCAGCACATCGATGCGGCGCAGTTCGAAGCCACCTGGACTCTCGGGCAAGAACAATTCCGCCAATACCTGGCGGCTGACGGCATTGCCGGCCGCATCCATCAGGGCCATCAGGAACGTCCGTTCCTGCGCGCTCAAGTGCAGCGATGCGCCGTCTGGCGCCACCAGGATCCAGCCCCCGTCCTGCAATGACCAGGTGCTGTCCGCCGATGCCCGCGATTCAGCGTCGGCCGGACGCGGCGCCTTGGCCAGCCGCATGCGGCGAGCCAGGCTGCGAATCACGGAGCTGAGCTCAAGCAAGTCCACGGGCTTGGTCATATAGACGTCCGCGCCGCCCTCCAGGCCGCGCACCCGGTCTTCCAGGGCGCTACGACCTGTCAGCATGACAATGCCTACCGGGCTCAAGGCCCGCAGCCGAGTGGCGACGGAAAAGCCGTCTTCGCCTGGAAGATGCGCATCCAGGATGACGATGTCGCACGGCTGCTCCTGCAGCCGACGATAAAACGCCGCCGCATTGTCACAAGCAAACGCTACCCGAAAACCATAGCCGCCCAGGCCTAACGCCAGTTCCTCTCGGAAGTCGGCGTCATCCTCAAGCAGACCGATACATAGCAAACCATCTGCGCCAGGCATATTCAGAGTGCTTTATATTGAAAATTGTCGACAAATGCCCCATGGATGCGGTATGCGATCCTGAGTGTCCAACAGGCGACAATCTTACGAGATTTACAATGGAAACGAATGATTGCAGTGAAAAAAAGCGTGATATTTCGCTCTCTATCACCGCTTTTTCGCGTAAATCACAAGAATTCGGTATGCGTTTCCGCGCGTTTGACGCCAAGTCTTATCAAGATGAGCAACTGACTTCCAAACTTCCGGCCCAATCCGGGGGTAGACCGGCATAGCGTTCATACCCCGGTTGCGCCTCATACGGATTGCGCAGCAGCTTCATCAAGGTATCGATTTCGCTTGCGTCGCCCGTCTTTGCCGCCCGGATTGCCTCTTCGGCCAGGTGATTGCGCAATACATACAGGGGGTTGACGCGATTCATGCCGTCAGCGATTTCCTGCGCGGGCCGGCCGTCCTGCGCCTGGCGCGCCAGCAGTCTGTCGAGCCAGGCGGCAGCCGCCGGACGGTCGATGAACAGATCTTCGAACCCATTGCGCTGCCCCAGCACCGCGTCCGCCAGCCGGCGCCATGACAGGGTGAAATCAGCCTGGTTGGCGTCCATCAGCTTGAGCAGGTCGTCCAGCAGTTCCTCATCGGCTGGCCGCCATGCCGCCAGCCCCAGCTTGGCGCCCATGCGGTCGTGAAAGGCGCGGGTGAAAACCGCCTCGAACTCGTCCAGCACGGCGCGCAGGCCGTCAACGTCTTGCACCAGCGCATGCAGGCTACCGCCCAGGCGATACAGATTCCATAGCGCCACCGACGGCTGGCGGTTCCAGGAATAGCGGCCTTCCGAATCGGAATGGTTGCACACGTGCCCGAGGCGGAAGCCGTCCATGAAGCCGTACGGACCGTAATCCAGCGTGAGCCCCAGAATGGACATGTTGTCGGTGTTCATGACGCCATGGCAAAAGCCCACCGCCTGCCAGTCGGCCATCAGCCGCGCCGTGCGGTGCGTGACCTCGCGCAGCAAGTTGATGTAGGGCGTCACGTCATCGTGGGAGTCCTGCGATTGGCCCGACGGCGCCTCGCGGCATTGCGGGTAAAAGCGGTCAATGACATAGTCGGCCAGCGTCTTCAACAGTTCCGGCTGTCGGCGCGATGACCAATGTTCAAACGAACCAAATCGAACGAAGCTGGGCGACATTCGCGTCACGATGGCGGCGGTCTCCACGGTTTCGCGCATGACCGGGTCATCCGACACCACCAGCGCCAGTGCGCGCGTCGTGGGAATACCCAGACCGTGCATGGCTTCGCTGGCCAGGTATTCACGCACTGACGAGCGCAACACGGCGCGGCCGTCTCCCATGCGTGAGTACGGCGTCATCCCGGCGCCCTTCAGTTGCAGTTCCCAGCCCCCGTCCGGCCCCTGGACCTCGCCCAACAGGTGGGCGCGCCCGTCTCCGAGCTGGCCCGCCCACACGCCGAACTGATGTCCGCTGTAGACCGCGGCCAGCGTGTCGCCGCCCGGCAGCGGTTCCGAACCGGAAAAAACCTGCAAGAACTCGGGCGTCGTCAGGACGGACGGGTCCAGGCCAAGCAGCGCGGCCGCGTCGGCGTTGGCGTGCAACAGGCGCGGTTTATTCAGCCCTTGAGGCGTCAGGCGGGTATAGAAGGCAGCGGGCAACGCGGCAAACGTATTGACCGCGCGCAGTTCGGATAGGGAGTGTGCATTCATGCGCGTTGGCTCCTGGCGGCGCGCTTGGCGGGCCGCACATAGAAAATGGCGCTAAGGAAAAAGGTAGCCGAAAGGACGATTTCGCCCCAGGCCATCAGCACGGAAAGCGGCATCGGGTCGGACATGGCTCGCACCACTCCTTCCATCAGATACAGCAGCGACAACATGGACGCCCACTGATAGGTGTAGAGGTTCCCGCGCAGGATGCCGCGCAGCGGAAACGCCAGCGGCAGCGCCTTCAACAACATCCAGGATCCGCCCGGCCGCAACGGCGCCACCACGGTTTCCCAGGTCACGCACAGGACGATCAGGGCGAACAGCGAAACCGAGGCCAGCAGGCGCAAACGGGGGTTGAGTTCAAGGTTCATGCTGCTATTATCGCCTGATGAATCGCCCCGCCGAGCCCGTCGCCGCCACGCCGGCGGCTACCAAACCCTCGACCCCGCGCTATTCATGGGTTGTCAGGGCAGGCCTTTTTTTTCGGTTCACCCTGCAACGCGCCGGCGAAGAAAAACTTCTGCAAGTCGCGTCCAGCCTCACCTTCACTACGGTGCTGGCCATCGTGCCCATGCTGGCAGTGGTGCTTTCCCTGTTCACCGCCTTCCCGGTGTTTCAGGAGTTCCGTGTCGCCCTTGAAGACTTCCTTGCCAACAGCCTGATGCCGCCGTCCGTCTCGGACAACATCATGGACTACCTGAACCAGTTCGCGCGCCAGGCGTCCCGTCTGACGGCCATTGGCGGCGCGTTCCTGCTGGTGACTTCCCTGCTGTTGATCATGACGATCGACCAGGCCTTCAATGACATCTGGCATGTGTCGCGCCAGCGGCCGCTACGGCAGCGCGCGCTGGTGTATTGGGCCATCATCACGCTGGGGCCGGTCCTGGCCGGCGCCAGCTTGTGGGCCACCTCTTTCGTGGCGCGCGAATCGCTGGGGCTGGTGCGCGACGTCCCGGAAATCATCAGCATCGCCGTTTCCTTCATGCCGCTGATCCTGACGGGTTTGGGCTTCGCGGCCCTGTTCGTCTTCGTTCCCAACCGGGACGTGCTGTGGCGGGACGCGCTGATTGGCGGGGCCGTGACGGCCATCGTCCTGGAAATCATGAAGTCGGGCTTTGCGTACTACCTGACCCGGTTTCCCACTTACACCATCATTTACGGCGCCTTCGCCACACTGCCGATATTTCTGTTGTGGATCTACCTGTCGTGGCTGGCCGTGCTGTTGGGCGCCATCCTGGCTTCCAGCGCACCGCTGATCCGACTTGGCCGCCGCAAGATCAACCGCTACCCCGGCGCGCAATTCGTGGATGCCCTGGACGCCTTGCGCGCCCTGCGCCGCGCGCAGTCCGCTAATCCGCCGGGCCTGCCCGTCAACGTGCTCGCGTCGCAACTGCGCCTGCACCAAGACGAACTGAACGATGTGCTGGAAAAGCTGAGCGCGATGGGTCTGGCCACCCGCAGCCCGGAAGACCTCTGGGTGCTGACCTGCGATGCCCGCGAAACATCGATGGCGCCGGTCGTGGACAATTTTCTGCTGGATCGCGGCCAGGCCCGGGTGCGAAACGACCCGGAGATCCTGCGCGTCGCCTCGTCCGTGATTTCCCAGGAAAATGCGCCAACGCTGGAAGAACTGTGCGGAGAAGCGCAGAATACCGAAAATGGAGTCGCTCCCCTATTGCAGTTGGAAGCGAACAAGAAATAGCAAAGTATCAGGGCGCAGTCCGCCCAGGAGGAACCGATGTTGAAGGTCAGCGAGATTTTGCGCGTCAAGGGCGACACGCTCTATACGGCGTCGCCCGACATGCCTGTGTCCCAGGCCGTGCAAACCATGAGCGAGCAGGACATAGGCTCGCTTGTCATCATGGAATTCGGCACCCTGACCGGCATGCTCACGTTCCGCGAGATCATCCGCCACATGCACGCGCATGGCGGCGCCGGTGAAACCACCATCCGGTCCATCATGGACGACGCGCCGGTCAGCGTGTCCCCCAACACCAGCGCCGACGAAGTACAGCGCCTGATGCTGGAAAAGCATGCGCGCTACATCCCGGTCATGGACGGCCCGACCCTGATGGGCGTCATTTCGTTCTATGACATGGCGCAGGCGATCGTGGCGGCTCAGCAATTTGAAAACAACATGCTGAAAGCCTACATCCGCGACTGGCCAACCGAAAGCGCGGAACCCGCCAAGTCGTGATCCCCCCCAGGCTTTGGCGGCAGCAGCCGCCAGCCTGCCGTCAGACCCCCGCCGGCGCCGCTTCCAATGCGGCGCCGCGCACATCCGGCGCCTGCCGCTGGCTGCGCCAGGCGTCGTAAATCAGGTCAGGGTTGTTGGCCGCAAGCAGGGCCGGGTCCGACAGCATCCGGCGCCAGCGCCGCGCCCCGGACTGCCCATTCACCAAGCCCAGCATCGGGCGCGTCATCACGCGCAAGGGCACGCCCTTTGCCACCTGCCTGGCGGCGTATTCGGTCATGGCGTCCACCACCTGCGCGTCGGTGGGCAGACGAACCGACGGCCACAATTGCAGTGAAACCTCGGACAGCACGCGCGGCGTGTGCCAGGCGGCTCGACCCAACATCACACCATCGAACTCGTTCGCGGCCCCAACGGACTGACCCGCATCGGCCAAACCGCCGTTCAACACAAACGTGCAGTCGGGAAAGTCGCGCTTGAGTTGCTTGACCACGTCGTAGCGCAGCGGCGGAATTTCGCGGTTGTCCTTCGGCGACAGGCCCTTCAACACCGCATTGCGGGCGTGGGCAATGAAGACCCGGCATCCCGTGTCATAAATCTTGCCGACGAAGTCTCGGACAAATTCGTAGGAATTCTCGTAATCGAGGCCCAAGCGATGCTTGACGGTGACCGGGATGTCGACGGCGTCCTGCATGGCTTTCATGCAATCCGCGACCAGGGCGGGCTCGGCCATCAGGCAGGCGCCGAACGCGCCTTTTTGCACGCGCTCCGAGGGGCAGCCGCAGTTCAGGTTGATCTCGTCGTAACCCCATTGGCGGCCCAGCTTGGCCGCTTGGGCCAATGCGTCAGGCTCGCTCCCGCCAAGTTGCAGCGCCACGGGGTGCTCGGCCTCGTCAAAGTCCAAGTGCCGCGGGACGTTGCCATGCAACAGCGCGCCCGTCGTGATCATTTCCGTATACAAGCGCGCGCGGGGAGCCAGCAGCCGATGGAAATAGCGGCAATGGCGATCGGTTACGTCAATCATCGGGGCGACGCACAGCCGCCAGTCGGGGGAGTCCAAGAATCACTCTACAAAACAAGGGGATGCGGTATTTTACGGGCTTCGCGGCAATATGTCCGGCAGCCTGTCCACGCCTGCCCAAGCCCCTCCCGAACGGCCCGGGCGCTATGTGGTCTAAAATTGCGCCGCCGCCGCCGCACCCGGCATGTCCGAGCGTCCGTTAACTCCTTACCCTGTACATCAATGGCCGTATTCACTCCCGTATCCGACGACGACGCGCGCGCCCTCCTGGCGCGATTCGACCTGGGCGAGTTCGTCTCGCTTCGAGGGATTACGGCGGGTATCGAGAACACCAATTACTTCTTGTATACGACCCGCGGCGAATTCGTGCTGACGCTGTTCGAGGTGTTGACGCACGCGCAACTGCCTTTCTACATTGAATTGATGTACCACCTGGCGGAACGCGGCGTCCCGGTGCCGCAACCGCAAAACCTGCGCGACGGCACCCGACTGACGACCCTGCACGGCAAACCCTGCGCCATCGTGTCGCGCTTGCCTGGCGGCTACGAGCCCGCCCCCGGCGCGACCCATTGCGCACTGGCGGGCGCAACCCTGGCCCGCGCCCATCTGGCCGCCCAGGATTTTCCGATCCACCAGCCCAACCTGCGCGGCTTGAACTGGTGGCTGGAAACGGCCCCCAAAGTCATGCCGTTTCTTACCCCCGAGCAGGTCGAGCTATTAAGCGCGGAACTGGCTGCCCAACAAGCCGCGGTGACCACGCCCGCCTGGCAGGCGCTGCAGACGGGCCCCGCCCATTGCGACCTCTTCCGCGACAATGTGCTGTTTGCGGGCACGTTCGAAGATCCGCTCATGGGCGGCATCATCGACTTCTATTTCGCGGGCTGCGACACGTGGCTGTTCGACGTGGCGGTCAGCGTCAACGACTGGTGCATTGAACGGGATACCGGCGAGTTCGTTCCCGAACTGGTGCAATCATGGCTGGCCGCCTACGCCAGCGTGCGCCCCTTCACCGATGCCGAACGCGAGGTCTGGCCCCTGATGCTGCGAGCGGCCGCCCTGCGCTTCTGGATTTCCCGCCTGTACGATTTTTTCCTGCCCCGGCCCGCGCAAACGCTTAAACCGCACGACCCGCGGCACTTCGAAAGAGTGTTGCAGGCACGCCACCGCTCGCGCTTGCCAATATTGCCGTAACCGTAACGCCCCCCATAATGGGGCTCGCGCGTCCCTTTTTGAGAGACATCCCTCCTTTAGAGAGCCATGCAAGCAGCATTCTTACCCGCGACGTCCGGCTGGCAATGGGTTCGAGACGGCTTCCGTCTGTTCCGCAAACAACCCCTGGCCATGTTTACCTGGGCAATGTTCATCAGCCTTCTGGTCGTCTTCGCCAGCGCGACTCCTCCAGTGGGCCCGATCCTGGTCGTGGCGCTCATGCCCATCATCACCCTCATGACCTTGTCTGCGTGCAAGCACATTGAGGCCGACCGCGTCATGCTGCCGTCGATGTGGGGCAAACCCCTCAAGCAACCGGGCGTGTTCAGGAAGCTGTTCCTGATGGGCTTGTTGTATGCGGGCTTAAGCATGGCGGCCGGCCTGCTCACTTTCCTGCCGTTCATGGACTCGATGGCGGAGGCTTATCGCATCGCTTCCGTCGAGCGCTCTCTGGACCCTATTCTGATGGCCATGCGGGTTCCGCTGACCATCTTCGCCATTATTTATGTCGTGATCGCCGCCTTGTTCTGGCATGCGCCGGTGTTGGTCGCATGGCATGGCCTGCGCTTGGTGCAAGCCTTGTTTTTCTCCGGTATTGCTTGCTGGCGCAACAAGTGGCCGTTCCTGGTGTACGGCGCCACCTGGGCACTGGTTTTCCTCTTCATCGACCTGTGCGCCGGCCTGCTGGTTTATATGGGCCTGTCGCTCGAATTCGCGGGCACCCTACAGATTCCGTTCAATATCGCCGCGGGCGGCGCGCTGTATTGCAGCTTCTATCCGGCCTATACCTCCGTGTTCGGCATCAATAACACCAGCCCGCATCTCGACAACGGCAACAGCGCCCAGGCATAAGGCAATGCGGCAGGGTGGCAACGCCCTGCGCACCGCCATCACCCGCAGATCCCGCCCGACAAACGCCACGTCGATGGCATAGCGCATGCCAAAGGTATGCACGCCAGCGCAGGGCATGAGCAATACGCCGGACCGCTTGCCAGGCGGTCGGCGCCCCAGCAGGCCCCGCATCCGGCGCCTCCAGTCATCCACACGCAAGAACCTCAGCCGGACAGGCGACAAGGGCGGGCAGCCATTCATTGCACGCTTTGCAGCAATTGAACGGCAATGGGAAACGCCAGCACGATGAACGTGCACGGGAAAATGCACGCGATCAAGGGCAGCAGCATTTTTACCGGCGCCTGCATCGCCAATTGTTCGGCTCGCACGTGCCGGTCGCTGCGACACTGCGCCGCTTGTGCCCGCAGAACCGGCCCCAGGCTGATGCCCAGCGCCTCGGCTTGCGCCAATGCGGCGGCCCAGGTCCGGGCAAGCGGGCTGTTGCTGCGGTCGGCCAGCGCCTTGATCGCGGCTGTACGCGTAACGCCCGCCCGCATCTCGGCCAAGGCCTCCGCCAATGCATCGCGCAGAACACCTTGCGGGCCGCTTTGCGCCGCCAACTGCAGCGCCCCCTGCACACTCAAACCCGCTTCCACGCATAGCGTCATCATGTCGAACACAAAGGGCAGATCGCGTTCAATGCTGCGGCGGCGTGTTTCGCTCAGGCTACGCAGCCAGGCGCGGGGAGCCAGGCCAGCCAAAATGCCCAAAGCCAGCGCCCAAGGCATCCAGGCCAAGGGCGACATGCCGTAGGCCGCCATCGCGCCTGCCGCCGCCCCACCAGCCAACAGCGCCGCGCTGGCGCTCAATGCCGCCACGTGTGCGTAACCCACGCTTGCCGGTAAGCCCGCCCATTCGATCGCGCGCGCCAATCGCGTGCGCAGGCGCCACGAACATAGCGGCCCCGCTATTGGCGCCACGGCAGATACCCATGGCCAGGCCGCCTGCCACCACCATGGCAATCCGGCAGACACCGCCTGTTTGCCGCCCAGCAAGGGGCGCAGCGCAAACCAGGTCACGCAACCCACGGCCAGCGCCGCCATCAACATGCTCAGGTCCAGCAACATGACCCCCTTCCCCATTACCCCCTCCTGTTAGAGCTCGATCCGGACAATGCGCCGGATCAGCAACACACCCGCCGTCTCCAGTACGGCCACCATCGCAAGCACGCCCCACCCCATGGGCGTGTGCCACAGCAAGCCCATGATGTCGGGTTCAAGCTCATTCAATACGGCGAGCAACACCAAGGGCAGCGCCCCTACTATCCATGCTTGCAAACGCCCTTGGGATGTCAGCGCCTGCAGCTTCGCCTGCAACTGCAAGCGCGCACGCAAGGTTTGCGCAATGCTCTCCAGCGCCTCGGCCAGGTTACCGCCGGTCTGTGCCGCAATACGCATGGCGGCCACCACCAGCGAGGTGGAGTCGGCGGGCATCCGCGACTGCAAATTTCCTAGCGCCGCATCCCACGGCACGCCCAAGCGCTGCTCCCGCAGCATCAAGCCAAATTCCTGGGCCAGCGGTGCGCCGCTCTGCTCAACCACATGGCGCAAGCCCGTGGGCAGTGCGACCCCTGCGCGCAATGCCGAGGCCAGCATCAACAACGCCATTGGCAATTGCTGTTCGAAACGACGTGCCCGCCTGCGCCGCAGCATCTCAACCATCATGCGAGGCGCCCGAGAGGCCAGCCCGGCAAGCAACGCCGCCAGAATGCCACTGCCCGTCAACGAAAAAGCCAACGCCGCCGCCAGCGCCGCGCAGGCGACGGCCGCCAGCCACAACTGCGAGGGGTCGATGAACAGGAACACCTCGCTAAGCCGGACTCCCGCGTCTTGCGTGTAAAGCTCCCGGTAGCGGCGCAATGCCGGCGCAAACCAGGCCTGGGCATGCAGCACCAACACTGCTGCGCAGCACATAGCGCCCGCCGCCGCCAGCCAGATCATGGAAACCCCGGTGCAGACTTGGACGAAGGCGTCCCCTTCGGCATCGACGTTTCGGTGAACCACGCCGGATCCATCGATACCCCATCGTCAGACCAACCCTGCGAAAAGCCGGGCAACGCTCCACATCCCTTGAAGCCCGCCGTCCGGTCAAATCGGAATAGCTCCTGCAGTTGTATGCGCCCACTTTCCATCCCCGCGACTTCGACGATCGACGTCACGACGCGACGGCCGTCCGCCAAGCGGGCCTGCTGCACCACAAGCTCAACGCTGGCGGCGATCTGTTCGCGCACGGCGGACAAGGGCAAGTCCAGGCCCGCCATCAGGATCATCGATTCCAGTCGGCCCAAGGCATCGCGAGGTGAGTTCGCGTGCAAGGTTGTCAACGAGCCCTCGTGGCCCGTGTTCATAGCCGTCAACATGTCGAACGCTTCGGCGCCACGGCACTCCCCGACGACGATACGGTCCGGCCGCATGCGCAGCGCGTTGCGTACCAGCTCGCGTATGGCGATATGCCCCCTGCCCTCCTGGTTGGCGGGACGCGCTTCCAGGGCCACCAGATGATCGTGATTCAGCCGCAACTCGGCGGCGTCCTCAATGGTGACGATCCGCTCGCCATCGGGGATTTCGTTGGACAAGATGTTCAGCAAGGTCGTTTTGCCCGAGCCCGTGCCGCCGGACACAACCAGGTTTTTGCGCATCCTGACGCATAGCGCCAGGAATCGCGCCATGGCCTCGCTTAAGGACGCCGCCGCGATCAGATCGGACATCTGGGGCCGCCGCTGCGGAAACTTGCGGATGGTCAAGCTGGCGCCTTTCATCGCCACCGGCGGAATGATGGCGTGCACGCGCGATCCATCGGGCAAGCGTGCGTCAACCATGGGCGAGCTTTCGTCGATGCGACGGCCCAGTGGCGTGACGATGCGCTCGATTACCCAACGCACCGATTGTTCGCTGGTGAATGCGGCGGGGTGTCGCCAAAGCCGCCCCGCGCGTTCCACATAGATCTCGTCATAACGGTTGACCATGATCTCGGTGATGTCGGGCGCGGCCAGCAGGGGCTCCAAGGGGCCCAATCCCACGGCTTCGTCCAGCACCTCTCTGCACAAGGCCTGCTTGGCCGCATCGTCGGGCAAATCGACGTCCGACGCGACGATATGCGTCAGCAGGCGCTCGGCTTCGGCGCGCAACGTGCCGTCGCTCATGCCCGCGACGTCGCGCCGGCGCAGGTCCAGCGCGTCGAGCAAGGCCGCGTGCAGGCGCCGACGCGCTTGCACGCGCTGTGGCGCAATGGGCGGCAACGGCATCGTGGCTATCGAAGGCGCTGCCGTCTCAGCCGGGGTCAGCACGGCCGCGTCCGGCGATGCGGGCGCAACGGCTACGGCGAAGGCCAGAGCCGGTGCAGCATCGTCCGGCGCCACCCACCGTACGCGCAAGCGGCAAGGACCTATCAGGATATCGTCGTCGGGCAAGACCGGCGCATGACGCACCACTCTTGCTCCGTTCACCAGGGTGCCTGCCAAGGTACCCAGATCCTCCAGGACAATATCGTCGTCTTGACGAAGCAAACGGGCGTGCTGCCGCCCGACTCGCCAATTGATGATACGCAAGCCGCACTGGGAGCCCCGTCCGATCAGCACCGGCGTCGGCTCGAACTGTCGGCGAACGCCGGAATCTTCAAATGTCATTTCGATGTCGAGCATGGCGTCACTCTTGATGTGGAGTCTGGGGGAAGTCATCGCGGGCGACCCACTGCGAACCTGCACCTGCATAGGGATCCCAAGCGTCGACGGTGACGGGTGTTGCGGTGCCCAGGCGCGGCGGCTCTGGAAACGCCGTGTCCAACACCCCTCGCCCGCGCCGCACCCTATCCTGCATTGCGGGCTCGCTTTGCGACACAATCTTGGGGGTCACAAAAATGGCCAACTCGGTTTCGCGCTGCTGAAACCTGCGCGACGAAAACAAGGCACCAAGAATGGGAATGTTCTGCAACCAGGGCAGGCCATTGATCTCCTGGCCTTGCTCTCGCGACAAGAAACCCCCAATGACCAGCGTATTGCCCGATCTGACGTTGAATTCGGTGGAAGCCCGCCGCGTCCGCAAGGCCGGGCCACCCGCAACGCTTAGGGACGTGTCGACAGAACTGGCCTCGACTTCGATCAACGACCGAATCACGCCGTTTCGGTCGATGCGCGGCGTGATGTTGAGCGACACGCCATACGGTTTGAACAAGGTGGTGGGATTGCCACGCGAATCGGTCGACGTGTAGGGAACCTCGCCGCCCGCCAGGAACGTGGCGCTGGCGCCGCTGCGCGCAAGCAGTTGCGGCTGCGCCAGCATGACGGCTTCACCACTTTGCGCCAGCGCGGCGATGCGGGCGGACAGCAAGGCATTGACTCCGAAGTAACCCGCGGCGGCCGATGCCGGCCCGGCTGTCTCGATGATGGATTCGCCAGGTCGGGTCATGCGCGCCCGCGAGCCTGCGTCCCAGGCCAGGCCGGCATTCGCACCGCCTTGAGTCACCCCGTCCCAACGCAGGCCGAACTCGCGCATTCGCGATGTGGGAATCTCAACCACCTGCACATCAAGCAGCACCATTCGGTCCCATCCCACTTGCCCCGTGAAGTCCAGGATGGCGGGATAACGTTCGGCCAGGGCCGCGATGCGTGCCCGGTCGTCGTCGGACAAATCGTCTCCTTCGATCACGATTCGCCCTCCCACCGTGGTGCTGCGCGCGCCAGGAATACGGGCAAGCAGCGACTCAACCTCTGCCCGCAAACGCGGCGCGCCAGCGGCGACAACGCGCAGGTCATAGGCTTTCGGTTTGGCCCCGGCCGCCCAGACGTGCACGGACGACACGCCTTCGGCGCGGGCAAAGATCACGACGTCCCGGCCTTCTGTCGCAACGGCGCTTAACACCTGTCCGTTTCCAATGGCCACTCGTTTCACGCCGGGGTGCGGCAGTACCCGCGTTTCACCTACCTGCAACTCCAACGCCTGCGGCTCAGTTGAGGTGGAGGCAGTGGCCGTGGTGGACGTCAGGGCAAGCGTGATTGCGCTCAGGATGAATGCGATGCGTCTCATGGCCGCTCCGATGCACTACCCGCCATTGCGGCGGCGTCTGAAGGAACAGGCGATTGCGCCTGCATGCGGTCCCCGTACAAGATCGTTACGCCGGGAGCAGGCGCGGGTTCCGGCGCCAATCCGATAAGCGAGGCCAGATCCGTCTGAGTGGATTCGGCAACGGCCGCCTCATCGTCGCGATGTCGCAGCATGGCCGTCAACGAGCCCGCCTGCCTGGCAGCGACGAACTTCATGGCTTGGTCCGGATCGGCGGCAAGCGTAATGCTGCCGGCACCACTTGCCCCCCCATCTTCATCGGCCCCGGCGCCAACCGTCAGCACATGCATGCCCTGCAGCAAAGGCACGGTGAGCTCTCTTTGTCGATGAGGAAAGGTCACGTAGATGTCGATCAAATCACCGGCACGCAGCATATCGGCCAGCCCGCCAAGGTCAGCCGCGGCGACAGTCAGCGCCCGCTGGCCTGAACGCAGTCGGGATGCCAAGGCGGGGGTCGGCGTGGAGAAAGTCAGATGTGACTTCAGCAAAGGTTCGCCGTGGGCCACATCCGCCACCAAGGTGCCACCAAGCAAATTGTTCAGCGCCAGCGGATCCAGGCTGGCGGAAGACGCCCACTGCGCCGGAATTTCGCGGACCGCCACGTCAGCCTCTTCCAGCCGCGTGCCCGCGGCAAGGTCATAGGCCGCAACCAGACGCTCGACAACCGGTGTGCGAGCCTCGGCTTCCAACGCCTCTACCCGTTGCTGCACGTGCTCGCGCACGGCCCATGCCGACAGCAACCCCGCCATCAATGCCAGCCCATACACGCCGGCGCGGCGCAGCCGGGAAACGCCATGCATCAGTGCAGCCTTCATGGCACCCACCTTCTGACCCGCAGGCCGCTGCCCGCATCCAACGGCACCAACGACACCTGCATGCGTTGGTCTGCGCGCGCCCATGACTGCAAAGCGCCGTCATCTGCTTCAAGGCGCCACCCGTCGCGCAGCAAGGCCGCTTTTAGCAAGGGGGCTATCCGAGAAGGCGGCAAGCCATGTTGCCAAATACGCTCCCACACTTTGACGCCCGCCTCCATCACGGCAAAATCGAGGCGCAGCCGTGCGCCCTCTGGCAGCCAGACGGGCATCACAGGGTTGGGAAGGGCCGCCATGCGCAGCGAAGACACCGTGCCGATGGTCCGGCTCGGACCTGCACTTTGCATTTGCGCCACCCATTGCTGATCATCGATCCAGCCAGACAGGATGAGATGGCCCGGCAGCACATTCAAATCGGACAAGCCCGGCTGCTGGTCCACCAACGCGCGGACCACGGCACGGCTATCCGCCGGTGCGTCAAACACCAGCACTTGGGCCGGGTAGCCATGAAGCCACACGCGGTCAGCCAGCAAGGCATGCGTGGACCCTTCCGGCAAGCGCAGCCCGCTTAGAGAAACAGCGACTGTCGTTGCGGACTGCGAGGGCTGTGCGACGCAGGGGCCCGCCACCGTCGCAAGCCACGTCATTACCGCCAAGCGACGAAGCAGACGAACGACGACAGGCCTCGCCCAGAGAATCGAAGTCATTGAGTACGCATTCATGGCTTTCGTCCTTTACGTATTCCCAACCGGTCAGGCGGCACCACATCTGCCCACGCGGACAACCAATCGGTCTGTAGCGCGGCCCGCCTCCAAGGACCGTCCATGCGCCGTGTGGCAGGCCCGACGCGTCGCGCCTGCGCAAGCGACGCCCGTTCAACCTGGCGCCATGCGGTCGGTGCATTGCCAATACGACGGCGCGCGTCGGCGTCTCCATGTGCATGGCCGGCACCGATCGCCACATGCGCATGGCGCGCGATGATCGGCGCTTGCCCCTTCCGCGAAGGCATCGCGCGCCCATACACCGACAGCAGGCGCAGGCCGTCGCCAAACCATTCGCCCTGCAATACAGACATGTTCGACGGCGCGATGCCGGGCAGTTCAAGGATCCGTTGGCGCAGTCCCGCGGCAACCATCGAATGCGCTGGCGCCACGGGCTGCCCCAGCGCGCCGAACATCGCCGTCTTGCGGCTGACCTGCGACAACTGTTGAGCCGAGAACTGCAGCCCGCCGACCCAGGACACTGCCCAAACCAGCACCGCCATCAGCGGCAGCATCAGCAAGCCCTCGACGATCGCCTGCCCTTGTTGCCGAGCGGGACAACGGAGATACCCATTCCTCTGCATCATCGTGCGCTCCGGGCATGCGAGGCCTCTGCGCGCGTGACCGCCGAGAGACGTGCCTGCCAATAAGGTCGAAACAAGGTGGCCAGTTCTTCACGGCGATCCGCACGCTGCTCCGGCCGCAAGAAATACGTTTCAGCGGCGCTGGTCACGGTGATCCCGCCTGACTGCCCCAGGGCGGCGTAACGAAAGATGCCCGTCGGCAACGCCAACACGCTGTCCGCGTCGGTGGTCTTCAGTACAGAACCAGACCAACGCACGCTCACGGCAAACCGCAGCCTTTCGTGCAAGCGCGACGCCTTGACTTCGCGGTAAGCCGGCAAGCCTTTGCCGGGCCAACGCTGCGCGGACGCCATCGCATAGGAATTCGCCATGGGGTTGGTCACGCCGCTGAAGATGTCCCACGCGGTGGACTGCTCCACCCAGCGCCAAAAGTCCTCTTGGGAAAAGTCCGCGGGCGGCTCATCCACGTAGTCCACGCCATCTGGCGTCTTGGACTTCTGGCCCTGCGCCGTACCCCAGGCCATTGAGTATTCACGGAAATAGCAACCAATCCATCGATTGGATCGCAGCGCATGAAATGACTGCGTGTCCAAGGCCCCCCAACGTCCATCGGGCCCAAGCCATGTCGAACCACGGCGACGCAACTCATGCCGCTTCAAAGGGCAGCGCTTGCTGACGGGCCAGGGATTACGGCGTGTGGCATTGCGCTTTTGCAGATATCCGTAGCGGTCAGCCGCTAGTTCCACTGCTGGCCGCAAACCCGCTTTGCGCGTGGCTACGTTGCGCTCGGCGAACCCCGGCCACGCATCCGACAGCAGATGCAACGTCAGACCCCGCGCACGCGGCGACTTGCTCAAATCCGAACTCGAACCCTGATCAGAACCCGGATCCGGATCAGCCATGTTGGCGTCCAGGACTTTGCGCATGATGCGATCGCGCGAGGCCGTCAGCCTCGCCATGGCTGAGGCCGCCGCCGCGTCCAATACCCGATGCACAACGTGGTCATGTTGCGCGAACGCGCTTGCCAACCGCGACTCGGCATCGGGCAATGCCTGCCCTGCCCGATAAGCAAGCCCCATATCCGGACCGAACAGCATGGCGATCAAGCCGGCAGGCGGGTTGCCCCGGGTACGTTGAGCGTGCATGGTGCGGCCGTACTGCGCGGCGGCTGCCAAGGTGACCAAGTGCGCCATGGCGACTTGATGCGCAATCTGCGTTCGGTTCACATAGGCAAGGGCATTCAGCGTGCGCGCTTGCTCAAGCGCGCCGCTGTACGCGGCCGCATCCGCCGCATGGGTCAAGCGCATGCGGCCTTCCGCCGTTTGACCCAGGTTGTAGAGCACAACCAGGGATACCGCCGCGACCGACACGATCATCATGCCCAGCACCAATGCCTGGCCATGCTGAACGCTGGAAGGCATGCGCATCTGCGTCATCACTTCGCATCCGAGGCATTGCCGGTAAAGGACTTGAGCGACCGAGCCTTGGCCTGAGCCGCTGCCTTCTGAGCCGCCTGCTGTGCCGCGCGCGTCTGTGTGCCGCCATCTTCCCCTGCAAGCTCACGTGCCATGGCGGCAGTCTGTGAACGCACCACCTGGCCGAAATACTGATAGACGGCAATGGCCGCCACCGCTACGAGCGCCACAACAACGATGTATTCGGTCATACCCTGGCCCAATTGCCGTTTTCGACTGCTCCACATCTCTGCTCTCCGCTGCGTTGAATGAAGCGTCAGTGTCGGCTCGGCCCCAGGACGCCACAATTCGCGCATGCCGAGGTGGGCAAAAAGATCCCGCGATCTTGACGTGCGTGAGAACGTGACAGCCCAACAAGAAAAAACCCTTCGCACCATGGGCTGCGAAGGGTTCATGCGATGGGTGGACGTGGCCCCCTCAATATTCTTGTAACCCTTTAATTTTCTGGGGTTTTCCCTATTGCCGATGGAATTTCACAGCAGTAGATTTGAGTTGCCGGGCTGTCTGACACCCATCGCGTGCGAAGCCGGGCAGGAGCGCCTCAGACTCATCTTGAGCTGGGGCGCTCTTCCATTGGGGCGTCGTAATTGCCAGACATTCGGCATATCAAGACGGCCAAACCATCTCGTTTCCGAGACGCCGCAGGACTTGTTGCGATAACGAGGAACGTCCCCGTTTTTGATGGAATATACTGGATATACAAACAGTATTTTCCGCCATGACGTTCAAAGCCCCCCTCACCCTTGACGACCTTCGCACCATCCGCGAACGCCAGCCCTGGAATTCAGATGTGATCTCGCTGCTCTGGGAGGTCAAACGGCTGCGCTCGGTGTTGCTGCGTGCGTATCAGTTATCTGGCGACTTCAAACGGCCGGCCGGGGTCACGGGCGAACTTTACGACGACTTCATGAAAAGCCTGCGCGACGAACCCTGTGTGCAAGAACGTGACGGGCTGGCGTCATCGCTGCTTGAAGCGCCGGACAAGCTCAGGAAAGGAATGGCCCCGCGGTAGCCGCTGGGGCGTGCCCCGGCGGGCCGCAGAGAGGGGAGTCAATTGGTCTTAGATTGGACCTAGAAGCCACGCAAAGCTGAGTTCGCTTGGTAGAGTGCGATGCATGAACGACTGGCCTATCCCCAATTTCCCGCTCGAGCAATTCAGAGCGCTCTCGTTCGCGGACAAAGAACTTTGTCTGGCGATGGTCCGCGCATACTGTGCAGAGGTTGCGCTGCAAGAACAAATCGGCTTGCGGCCGGCCGAGGATGATCTCTCTCTCTATTAGCTAAACCCACCATCGCCTGACTAGGCGGCAACATGGCCTGACACAGCCGCCGGTGCCCGGCGGGCATCGGCGCGACGTCAGGCCTCCAAGCGGGCCCGCACGGGTGCGAAGCCCGCGCGCCGCTTCCAGGTAAGCAGGCCTTCTCCTCCATGCTCAAGCGCCCCATACCAGATAGCGCGCGCACCGCGGGCTGGTGGCGTGTCGGCGTGCAATAACCATTGCGCGATGTGCACATGCATAAGCAGCATGATGCCGTCAGCCAGATGGTCGCGGTGCCCCATCAGGTCCAGGTAGTGGACCAATTCACCGCTGCGCGCGAGCTTGGTATAGGCCACCAGACGCTCTGTGGTCTCAAGTGGCCCGTTGCGATGGCCGGGGGTATCAATGAAATGGGACGCACGCGATAGCCGATGCGCTCGGCACGGCGGATCTTGGACAGGTTGCGCGAAGACCTGCCACGCAGCAGGCGGTTCAGCCCCTGGACATCGCGGCAGGCGTGTAGATCCAGCATCATCGGCGTGGCCCCCCGGCCACTGCCTTGCATATCGTAGCGCTGCGCCACACGCTGCATGCGCACCAACGCCTGCGTCGAACCCGGCCCTTGCGCCCGCGCCTTGTCGCGCATGCCGAAGACAGGGACTTTTTGGACACTGCGCGTTGGGTCCGGCAGACGCCGAAAATGAAACAGCCGCCATTGCTGGCGGCTGTTTCGTACCTGATTTCTCAGGATTTTCTTGGTAGGCCCCCCGAGAGTCGAACTCGGCACCAACGGATTATGAGTCCGCTGCTCTAACCAGGCATGAGCTAGAGGCCCAGGAAACGATTACTGCCCTTCCAGGAAGCTCTTCAGCTTATCGGCCCGGCTGGGGTGACGCAGCTTGCGCAGCGCTTTAGCCTCTATTTGGCGAATGCGCTCGCGGGTGACGTCGAACTGCTTGCCCACTTCTTCCAGGGTCTGGTCGGTGCTCATTTCGATACCGAAACGCATACGCAGAACCTTGGCTTCACGCGGGGTGAGAGAGTCTAGCACTTCCTTGACCACATCACGCATGGAACCATGCAAGGCCGCGTCCGACGGCGCCAGGGTCGACGTATCTTCAATGAAATCGCCCAGGTGCGAGTCATCGTCGTCACCAATCGGCGTTTCCATCGAGATCGGTTCCTTGGCGATCTTCAGGATCTTGCGGATCTTGTCCTCGGGCATGTCCATCTTCTGCGCCAGGGTTGCGGGATCCGGCTCGGCACCGGTTTCCTGCAGGATCTGACGGCTGATCCGGTTCATCTTGTTGATCGTTTCGATCATGTGAACCGGAATGCGGATGGTGCGCGCCTGGTCAGCGATGGAACGCGTAATGGCCTGACGAATCCACCACGTGGCGTACGTCGAGAACTTGTAGCCGCGACGGTATTCGAACTTATCCACGGCCTTCATCAGACCAATGTTGCCTTCCTGGATCAGATCCAGGAACTGCAGGCCACGGTTCGTGTACTTCTTGGCGATCGAGATCACCAGGCGCAGGTTGGCCTCGGTCATTTCGCGCTTGGCCTTGCGAGCCTTGGCTTCGCCGGTGGCCATACGCTTGTTGACGTCTTTCAAGTCCTTCAGCGGCAACACGACGCGCGTTTGCAGGTCGATCAACTTCTGCTGCAATTCCTGAACAGCGGGAATTTGGCGTTCCAGCGTCTCGGCGTAAGGATGGCCAGCGGCAACTTCGTCCACCACCCACTGCAGATTGGTTTCGTTGCCGGGGAAGACCTTGATGAAGTGCAAGCGCGGCATGCCGGCACGGTCCACACACGTATGCAGGACGGCGCGTTCAAGCTGGCGCACTTCTTCCACTTGGCTGCGCAGCGTGTCAGCCAGCTTCTCGACCATCTTGGCGGTGAAGCGGATACCCATCAGTTCGTTCTGGATGGATTCCTGGGCGCGCACGTAGATGTCTGACTTGTAGCCGTCCTTCTCGTACGACAGGCGCATCTTGTCGAACTGCTTGCCCACTTCGTCGAACTTGGCCAGCGCCTTCACGCGCAGGTCTTCCAGTTGCTTGCTGGACATGCCGCCGGCGGGGCCGTCGTCGCCTTCGTCTTCGTCCGCGGTGACACCGGCGCCGGCGTATTCTTCGCCGTCTTCCGGATCAACAAGGCCGTCAACGACTTCGTCGATCTGCGCCTGGCCTTCGCGCACGCGCAGGATGTGGGCAAGGATCTCGTTGATCGTGGTCGGGCAGGCCGAAATGGCCATGACCATGTGCTTCAGGCCGTCTTCGATGCGCTTGGCGATTTCGATTTCGCCTTCGCGAGTCAGCAGTTCGACCGAACCCATTTCGCGCATATACATACGCACGGGGTCGGTGGTGCGGCCGAAGTCGGAATCCACCGTGGTGAGCGCGGCTTCGGCTTCGTCTTCGACATCGTCGTCGTTGGACGCGACGGGCGCGTTCTCGCTCATCAGCAGCGTTTCGGCGTCGGGTGCCTGGTCATAGACCGCGATACCCATGTCGCTGAATGTGCTGATGATGCCGTCGATGGCTTCAGCGTCGACCAAGTCGTCAGGCAGATGGTCGTTGATTTCGCCGTACGTCAGGTAGCCGCGATCCTTGCCCAGCTTGATCAGCTGCTTCAGGCGGTTGCGGCGTGCTTCGTATTCTTCCGGCGTGACGGGGCCACGGGCGATCAGATCCTTGGGATCAGCCTTGCCGCGCTTGCCACCACGCTTGGGCGGCTTCAGATCGGGCAGGACTTCGCCTTCGCCGTCCATCGTATCGTCGAAACCGTCGGAATCATTGTTGGCATTCTTGGCGGGACGGCCCGGACGGCGGCCGCTCGGCACGGGGCCCGAACGCGGGGCGCTGCCCCCCACCAGGTCGGCGAGCTTGTCCTCAGCCTTCTTGGCGCGAGCCTTCGTCACTTTTTCGGGCTTGTCAGCCGCAGCCGTCTTGGTTGCCTTTTTGGCAGCCGTCTTGACAGCAGCAGGCTTGGCGACCTTCACCGCCGTCTTGGCGGGCGCTTTTTCCGCCGCCATGCTTACGGCGCGCTTGGCCGCGGGGGCCTTGATTTCAGCCGCATCAATTGCAGAGGAGGATTTGCCGGTGGATTTGGTCATAGTCGCTTCCGTGGTCGTCGCAACCCGTTTGGGCATGTTGCACCGCGCAAGCACCACGCCAGACTGTGGCCTAGCGCGACGCAGCTACGGGTAAAACAGATAAATCGGCGAAGATCACGCGGCTGCGTTGTTCGCAGCGCCAGTTCTTTCGAACCCGTTTAGCGACGTGGCGGTGCAATACCGTTGGGGCGCTTTACGTGCATAACCTCATTCCGCGACGGATTCCGGGCGTTGGGGGGGCTGCCTGCCTATAAATAGGCTTTGCTTGCTTATGGGGTCATTGCCCCTAGCAGCTATGTAGACACAGCACCCAGACCACTAACGCTACGCAAAAATGCTCGCCGTTGAACTGCCTGATTCACCGCTCAGCCTTTGGCATCAGCCATTGGCCATAATAATTTAATGATGTAACAAATACGGCTGCCGAATTAAGCTCTTCGCCTAAGCTCTTCGGCAGCATTTCAATTCCTTGGTACTCTTTTCTGGCGCACTACGTCCAAGCGCCAATCTTGCTTCTATTGCTTCTACTTTCTACGACTGCTTTTCAACTCTGCGTTTCAACTGGCTTCCCAGCTCATTACTTCAGAATTAGATCTCGATTTCGGGATTTGATTCCGTCAGACCGTTCCGCCAGGCGCCTATGCCTGCCAGCGGACAACCTTTGATTTTAGCGCATTTAACGTATCCCGGCACCTTTCAGGGTGGCCATTCTGCCGGAGAGCTCCAGGTAGCGCTTGCGCGCTTCCTCAGTCGACAGCCCGGTGGACGCCAATTTGGCCATTTCCAGCTTGGCTGAATCGAATTCAATGCGCCGCAAAGCGTCATCCCACTCCGTCTGCGGGTCGGGCAGATCTTCCTGCGACAGGATATCCGCGCGCAACCCTTTCAATACGGTCGCCAAGTCCGAGTCCGGATCAGCCGCTTCCAGCAAGGCGCCCACATGGCGCGCACCGCTGGATTGGGCCAGCATGATCAGGTCTCTTACCAAACCTAGATGGGGGCCATGGTCGATGACTTCAAGCTGCTGATCACCCATGGAATCCACTAATTCGGGGTGGGCCAACAAAAGACCCAGCAAACGCTTGGCCAGCGACGGCATCGTGCGGCGTCCTTCAAAGCCGCCGACGTCATTGTCCCGGCGCCCCTTCCAGTTGCCCTTCCCGCCCTTCCAGTCGCTCTTGCCCTTCCAGTCGCCTTTACTCTTCCACTCGGGCTTCCCTGCTGACCTTTGACCACCACCGCCAAGCATTTCGGCGCCGTGCGACGGAATATGCCCGTAATCGGCATAGTCGGGCTCGTCGGCGGGAATGTCCTGGAAATCATGGCCGGCAAAGTCGTAATCCATATCCGGGTGCCCGCCATCATGATCCGAGCCAGAGCCACCCGCTGCACCGCCCCCTTCACCAGGCGGGGGCTTGGACCCGGCCGGCGTAAAAGGCTTGGCGGGCTGCTGGGCCAGAATCTGCGTCATTTCTTCGGGCGTCAGCTGTACCAGCTTGGCCATTTCGCGCTCGATCTGAACACGCAACGCGCACTCTGGAATCGACGCCAACAAAGGCTTGGCCTCGTGCAGGCAACTGGCGCGCCCTTCCGCTTCAGACATGTTATGGCGCGAGGCCAACTCGTCCAACAGAAAACGCGAAAGCGCCACCGCGTCGCCCAAACAGGCGCGAAAGGCTTCGGCGCCCAATTCGCGCACGTAAGAATCGGGGTCGTGCTCCGACGGCAAAAACAAAAACCGTATCGCGATATCGTCCCGCAGCACCGGCAGGCAAGCCTGCAGCGCTCGCCAGGCGGCTCGGCGGCCCGCTCCGTCCCCGTCAAAACTGAAAATCACCTTATCGCTTGCGCGAAGCAGCTTTTTCACATGGTCTGGCGTGGTCGCCGTACCCAGCGTCGCGACGGCATTGGCAATGCCCTGCTGCGCCAGCCCCACCACATCCATGTAGCCTTCAACCACGATCACCTGACCTTCCTGGCGAATGGCTTGGCGCGCTTCCCAAAGGCCGTATAGCTCGTGGCCCTTGGAAAACAGCGGTGTCTCGGGGGAATTCAGGTACTTGGGCTCGCCCTTGCCGATGATGCGTCCACCAAATCCGATGAGGCTACCGCGCACATTGCGGATCGGAAACATGACGCGCTCGCGAAAACGGTCATAGCGGCGGCCATCTTCAGACTCGATCACAAGTCCTGACTCGACCAGCGTAGGGTCTTCGTAATTGGGAAATACCTGCGACAGCCCGTGGCGGTCGGTGCCCGACCACCCCAAGCCGAAATGTGCCGCGATTTCCCCAGTCAGGCCGCGTTGTTTCAGGTAGCGGATCGCGGCGGGCGATGCTCGCAACTGCTTCAGATAATGCGCCTGGGCGGCATCCAGCACCTGTGTATGGCGGGATTCCTCGGCCTTACGACGCGCGGATTCCTGCTGCTGGCGTGGACTGCGATTTTCTTCGGGGACCGTCATTCCCGCCGAAGCCGCGAGCGTGCGCACGGCTTCGGGGAAACTGGTGCCCGTATGTTCCATCAGGAAAGTGATGGCGCTGCCGTGTGCTCCACAGCCGAAGCAGTGATAGAACTGCTTGGTGGGGCTGACAGTGAATGACGGACTTTTTTCGTTATGAAAGGGGCACAGGCCAAGCAAGTTGGCCCCACCCTTTCGCAACTGCACATATCGCCCGACTACGTCGACGACGTCGACTCGGGCGAGTAGATCCTGGATGAATGATTCTGGAATCAATAGATTCGGGAATCAAAAATCAATACAGGCGCGGGGGCAGTTGTTGGCTACGGATGCGCTTGTAGTGGCGCTTCACGGCGGCGGCGTGCTTGCGCTTGCGCTCAGCCGTGGGCTTCTCATAGAACTCGCGCGAACGCAGCTCGGTGAGCAAACCGGTCTTTTCGATGGTGCGCTTGAAGCGACGCAGAGCGGCTTCAAACGGTTCGTTTTCCTTCAGTCGAACGATAGGCATAAAGTGATTGGCCTGCTTGTAGGGTAACAAAAGTTGATGACAAACCTGGCTTGCTTACCAGCAACGCTGCGCGGGTCCAGGTCCGCGATAACCGCGGAACGTGGAACCTTTGAAAGCGCAACCCGAGTTCTTGAAAAACGACTAATTGGGAACCA
Source organism: Achromobacter sp. JUb104 (assembly GCF_024806975.1). Classification (NCBI taxonomy): domain Bacteria; kingdom Pseudomonadati; phylum Pseudomonadota; class Betaproteobacteria; order Burkholderiales; family Alcaligenaceae; genus Achromobacter; species Achromobacter sp. JUb104. Next base: position 37,495 of record NZ_JANUEY010000006.1, read on the forward strand.
TGCAGCGCTGCTTGAACAACACCGATGCGCACCCACTTCTACTCGTTCTTACTTATTTCTCGGATTTCCGCTGGCTGTTTCCGTTACCCAAACACTACCCAAAGAGTAACAAGCCAAGTTCGGTTTAGCGATAACCAGCGATTCTAGCATGGTCAGCGCCGCTTTGACTACTAGGAGGGACTCTGGGCGCGTACTAGCCCCCCTCCTCTGACGCTCACAACGGATCAGCTCGTGTGACCCTTGCGGATCCAGGCTTCCAACTGATGCGGACGAAGACTGTCGTAATCTTCGAACGGCTGGTGAATCCACGGATTCGTCGGCAGCTTTTCAACGTAATAGTCGGGCGTGGCCTGGGAATGCCCCTTCCACCACAGCACCGCGCTGCGCAGCTCGGTGATGTCCGCGAACTGGCGCTTCAGGTGGTCATAGACCTTGTTGAAGGTTTTTCCGGTATCGACCATGTCGTCAACCAGCAACACGCGGCCGGACAAGGTGCCTCGCGTAATGGTGATGAACTGGGCGATATCCATGTCGCCTTGCTTCGTGCCGGCAGCCTCGCGATAGCTGCTGGTCGCCAGGATGCCCAAGGGCACGTCAAAAATACGGGACATAACATCGCCGACGCGCATGCCGCCGCGCGCCAGACACAGAATCTTGTCGAACTTCCATCCCGACTGGTGCACCTGCAAGGTAAGGCGCTCGATCAACCGGTTGTAATCGTCCCACGTCACCCACAGATGGCTTTCATCATTGGTCGGCGTGCTCATAGGTAAGCATCTCCTGCTTAAAGATACGAAAAGGCCGCCGCCGGTATGAGACCGGCGGCGGCCTTTGGAATATTAACCCGATCAGCCCTTCAGGGGATGACGCAGGACAATGGTTTCGTTGCGGTCAGGCCCCGTCGACACCAGGTCGATCGGCACACCGCAAACTTCGGCAACGCGCTCCAGGTAACGACGGGCCGCGGCGGGCAGCTTGTCGTACTCGGTGATGCCGACGGTCGATTCCGACCAACCCGGCAGCTCTTCCAGGACCGGTTGCGCTTGCGCAACCGCGTGCGCGCCATAAGGCAGCACGTCGCGGAATTCGCCGTTCACGCGGTAGCCGACGCCAAGTTGAATCGTTTCCAGACCGTCCAACACGTCCAGCTTGGTGATGCACAGGCCGGAAATGCCGTTCAGACGGACCGAACGCTTCAGCGCCGCGCCATCAAACCAGCCGCAGCGACGCGGACGACCTGTGACCGAACCGAATTCCTTGCCGATGGTGGCCAGGCGGGTGCCGATCTCGTCAACCAATTCCGTGGGGAACGGGCCCGAACCGACGCGGGTGGTGTACGCCTTGGTGATACCCAACACGTAGTCCAATTGCTGCGGGCCTACGCCAGCACCCGCGGACGCGGCACCAGCCACGCAATTGCTGCTGGTGACGAAGGGGTACGTGCCGTGATCGACGTCCAGCAAAGCGCCCTGCGCACCTTCGAAAAGAATGCGCTTGCCTTCCTGCTGCATTGCGTACAGGTTGCTGGACACGTCCTTGACCATCGGCGCAATGGCCGGAGCCAGCGCCATGGCCTGATCGCGCACCTCGTCAGCCGACACCGCTTCGGCGCCCAAGTACTTGGTCAGCACGAAGTTGTGGTAATCCAGCACTTCGGCCAGCTTTTCGTCAAACAGCGACGGGTTGAACAAGTCCTGCACGCGCAGTGCGCGACGGGCGACCTTGTCTTCGTACGCCGGCCCAATGCCACGACCGGTCGTGCCGATCTTGCCTTCGCCCTTGCGCGCTTCGCGCGCCTTGTCGATGGCCACGTGATAAGGCAGGATCAGCGGGCAGATTTCGGAAATCTGCAGGCGCGAACGCACGTCCAGACCCGCAGCTTCCAGCTCTTCGATTTCCTTGAGCAGAGCTTCCGGGGACAGCACGACGCCATTGCCAATAAAGCAGGTGACACCAGGATGCATGATGCCCGACGGGATCAGGCGCAGAATCGTCTTCTTGCCGTTGATCCACAGCGTATGGCCGGCGTTGTGACCGCCCTGAAAGCGAACCACGCCCTGGACGGATTCCGCCAGCCAGTCGACGATCTTGCCCTTGCCCTCGTCACCCCATTGGGTGCCGATTACGACTACGTTCTTGCTCATGTTACGAATCAATATCGAGTTTCTCGGGAAATCCGGAAATCTCCCCGCGGCCCTCTCGTTTCCAAGAGGGAGTTAGTCACAGCGTTCTGACCGTCCAGGCGCCATCTTGCAGCGCCAGCTCGCGATCGCAAACGAATTCGTCCTGATCCTGCTCGTGACCGGGCAATACCTGAACGACAATTTCCCCTGACCTGCGCAGACGGCGAACCGCCTCGGTCAAGGCGGGGGCTTGCCCCCAAGGCGCGCGAACCGCACGCGCCCGTTCCGCTGGCGGCAAACCCGCCGCCAGTTTGCGTAAATCCAGACTGAAACCAGTTGCCGGACGAGCCCGACCGAAGGCACGGCTGACGTCGTCGTAGCGGCCGCCACTGACCAGCGCGTCGTGCCAGCCTTCCGCATACAGCGCGAACTTCACGCCGGAGTGGTAGCCATACCCACCCACGTCGGCCAGATCCACACCAAACGCCACATTGGGCATCGCGTCCACCAGCGCTTGCAACGCGTCCAATGCTGCCGCCACACCCGGCAACAGCGGCAATTCTCGGCGTGCATTTTTTAGCACTTCCGGGCCACCGTACAAATTCGGCAGCAAGGTCAACGCCTTAAGCGTCTCTTCCCGTATGCCCGGCGCGCGCGAGGCCAGCTCAACCAACCCCGGCACGTCCTTATCGCGCAGCAAACGGATAACGTCCTCCGCCAACGCCACGGCGGCCGGATCCGACTCGACGATGGCGCGAACCACACCCGGATGGCACAAGTCCAGACGGGGGTTGCGCACCCCGGCGATCGCCACCGTTTCCAGCACAAGCTGGATGATTTCCAGATCGGCTTCAAAACCTGCATGACCGTAGATCTCGGCGCCGATTTGCAACAGCTCGCGGCTGGACAGCAGATCAGCCGGGCGAGCGTGCAGCACGTTACCGCAATAGCACAGGCGGGTTACGCCAGCGCGGTTCAACAAGTGCGCATCAATGCGCGTGACCTGAGGAGTCATGTCGGCCCGCACACCCAGAGTGCGCCCGGTCAGCTGATCAACCAGCTTGCACGTGCGCAGATCCAGATCGCTACCGGTGCCGGACAGCAATGAATCGATGTATTCGACCAGGGGCGGCGCGACCAGCTCGAAGCCGTAAGTACGGTACAAATCGAGAAGTTCGCGGCGCAATTCCTCGATGCGCCGGGCCTCTGCCGGAAGTACGTCGGCAAGGCTCTCGGGCAGCAACCAGTTACCCATGAATGTTTACCTGAATAACGCCAAGTGATGCGTGGGCGTCGCCCAAACGAAAAAGCGGCTGAGGGGGCGTAAGCCCGCTCAGCCGCTGCGGAATGTTTTCTAGCTTACGCGGTATTGTACATGAGTCAGCGAGCAGCGCCAGCCGGGATTCAGCCGCCGCCAAACTGTCCCCCTATTGTCTTGCCTGGCTGCGTATCAAGAAAAAGCCCCTTGGAATTCCAAGGGGCTTTTCGTTCCGCGATGCGCCGCCGACTTACTTGGCGGGCACGGTAACCGGCGCCAAAGCGTCACCGGCCGGGTCCTTCATGAACTGGAAGAAGCTGGAGCTGGGGTCGACCACCAGTACGTCGCCCGGCTTCGAGAACGAAGCACGGTAGGCTTCCAGGCTCTTGTAGTACGTGTAGAACTGCGGGTTCTTGCCGTAGGCCTGCGCATAGATCGAGGCGGCGGCAGCGTCGCCTTCACCCATGATGCCCTGCGCTTTGGCATAAGCCTGGGCCACGATCACTTCACGCTGACGATCCGCTTCGGCGCGGATCTTTTCGCCTTCGGCGGCACCGATGGAACGCAGCTCGTTGGCGACGCGCGTACGCTCCGCTTCCATGCGGCGGTACACCGATTCCGAAATTTCCGGCGCGAACTCGATCCGGCGCAACCGCACGTCGACGATCTGCACGCCCAAGGGCTCGGCGCGCTTGGCCACGTTCGCCAGGATCTCGGCCATGATCTTGTCGCGTTCGGTCGAGACCACGTCGCGCACCGTGCGCACGTTGACCGAAGCGTTCAAGGCGTCGCGGATCAGCGCTTGCAAGCGCTCTTGCGCCACGCGCTCATTGCCGCCCGTCGAAACGTAGTATTGACGGGGATCCGCAATACGCCACTTCACGTACGAGTCGATCAGCAGGTTCTTCTTTTCGGAAGTCTGGATGCGTTCGGCTTCGTTGGTTTCGATGGTCAGAATGCGCTTGTCGAGCGTCACCACGTTCTGAAACGGCGGCGGCGCCTTGAAGTACAGGCCGGGTTCATTGATGGTCTTGCGCACTTCACCCAGCGAGAACACAAGGGCGTAGTCGCGCTCGCGCACGACGAAGACGGTGGACGACAGGGCAGCCAGCACGATAAGCAGGCCGACCAGGATGGGCATAAAACGTTGCATGATCAGAATTCCTCCGGGTTAGCGCGACGTGCGGTCGCGAGGCAGCGTGTTGCTATTGCTGCTGCCGGAAGATTGGGGCACCGGGACCACGTTGCTACGCAACGGCGGTTGAATCGGCGGACTGATCAACGCAGGCGAACCCGGGTTGCCGACGGTGGACTTGCCAGCGTCTTGAGCTGCCAGATTCATGATCTTGTCCAGGGGCAAATACAACATGTTGTTGTTGCTCTTGGTGTCGACCATAACCTTGCTGGCGCGCGTGAAGATGTCCTGCATGCTTTCCAGGTACATGCGCTGGCGCATGACTTGCGGCGCCTTTTCGTATTCGCCCAGGATGCTGGTGAAGCGCGACGTATTACCCTGCGCATCGCCCACAACCTTGGCCTTGTAGCCTTCGGCCTGCTCAGTCATGCGCGATGCCTGACCACTGGCAAGCGGCACGACTTGGTTGGCATAGGCCTGGCCTTCGTTGATCTGGCGCTCGCGGTCTTGACCGGCCTTGACGGCGTCGTCGAAGGCGGCTTGCACCTGCTCGGGCGGCTGCACGTTTTGAATGGCGACGGTGCTGACCTGCACGCCGCTTTGGTAGCGGTCCAGGATCTGCTGCATCAACGCCTGCACCTGCGTGGCAACTTCGGTACGGCCTTCGTACAGCACGAAGTCCATCCGCTGCTTGCCCACGACTTCGCGCATGGCCGTTTCAGAGGCCTGGCGGACCGATTCGTCCGGATCGCGCGTTTGGAACAGGTAGTCAGGAGCGCCATCGGCGCGCAGGCGGTATTGCACGACGAACTGCATGTCGACGATGTTCTCGTCCGTCGTGAGCATCAGCGCTTCAGGCAGAACCTTGTTGCGCGAACCGCCGCGGAAACCGACTTCGAACGTGCGCAATTGCGACACGTTGACGATTTCCTGGCTTTGAATGGGATACGGCAAGCGCCACTGGAAGCCGGCTTGCGAGGTGCTCTTGTACTTGCCGAATTGGGTCACAACCGCGACCTGGCCTTCTTGCACGATGTAGAAACCGCTGGCCAGCCAGATGCCCACCGCAACCAGGGCAATAACGCCCAGGCCAATGCGCGCACCACGCGGAGAAGGCGGCGTCATGCCGCCTCGGTTGTTGGGGCGGTTGTTACCACCGCCACCGCCCTTGCGACCAAACAACGAGCCGATGCGATTGTTGAAATCGCGCCAGACTTCGTCCAGGTCAGGTGGGCCGTCTCCATTGCCTTGAGGCCGCTTCGGCGGCGGCTCGGAGCCATTGTTATTCCCACGACCCCAACCGGGGTCATTCAGATTGAAGAGTTTGATAATTCGCGGCATTGTTTCCCACAATCTGTCCGGTCTCCGCAATTGCCCCGCGCAACGCATCCAGACCGGCGCGCTCGGTGGCGCTTACAAATACTCGCGCAATCGTACCATGTGCATCGCGTTCCACCCGGGGTTCCAGGCCGGCCCGGTCAATCTTGTTGTATACCAGGATGGTCGGAATGGCGGACGCGCCGATTTCGGCAAGTACCTTGTTCACTTCAAAGATCTGCTCGTCGCGCTGGGGGCTGGCCGCATCAACCACGTGCAGCAGCAAATCGGCATGCACGGTTTCTTCCAGCGTTGCGCGGAACGCGGCAATAAGGCCGTGAGGCAGATCACGAATGAAGCCCACTGTGTCCGACACCACGACGGACCCGGCACCTTCGATCCAGATGCGGCGGGTGGTGGTATCGAGCGTTGCGAAGAGCTGGTCGGCGGCATAGCTGTCCGCGCGCGTCAGCGCGTTGAACAGCGTGGACTTTCCCGCGTTGGTATAACCCACCAGCGACACCGACAACGCGCCGCCTCGCGCCCGAGCACGACGCTGGGTCACACGCTGGCGCTCAACGCGGTCCAGCCGTTCACGCAGCGTCTTGACCTTGGCGCCGATCATGCGGCGGTCCATTTCAAGCTGCGATTCACCTGGGCCGCGCATCCCGATACCACCGCGCTGACGCTCCAGGTGGCTCCACATGCGCGTAAGGCGCGTGGCCAAATGCTGCAACTGCGCCAGTTCGACCTGCAATTTGCCTTCGTGGCTTTTCGCACGCAAGGCGAAGATATCCAGGATCAGCGCAACGCGGTCCACCACGCGCAGATTGAAAGCGCGTTCAAGGTTGCGTTGCTGGGCGGGCGACAACGGTTGATCGAACAGAACGATATCGGCCAATAGGGCCTGCGCCATTCCAACGGCCTCATCCGCCTTGCCCGAGCCGATGAAGAACTTGGCGTCGGGCCGGTCGCGCCGAGCGGTCAGGGTGCCGACGACTTCAGCGCCCGCCCCCTTGGCCAGCATGGCGAATTCTTCGGCGTGGGCAGCGAAGTCCGGGTCACCCAGATCGACGCTGATAATCAGAGCGCGCATACATGCACCATATTGGAGCCAAAGCGAAAATGCCCGCCGACGAGAACCGTCCGGCGGGCAAAAAAAGGTAAAGCTGGAGCGAGACTATTCAGCAGGGACTTCCACCTGGAAATTTACGGCGCGTGCGGGAACAACGGTAGAAATGGCGTGCTTGTAAACCATTTGCGTGACCGTATTACGCAGCAGCACCACGTACTGATCAAAAGATTCGATTTGCCCTTGAAGCTTGATACCGTTCACCAAGTAAATCGACACGGGCACATGATCCTTGCGCAGCGTGTTCAGGAACGGATCTTGCAAAGTTTGCCCTTTATTGCTCATTGGCCAGGCTCCATTTGTTTGTTATTGAATGATGATGTGCTTTCTTGTACTGGTGGAGCACATCGAAGCATGTACTCTACAGGGTTTTCCCGGCCCGTGCTACTTGGCCGGGAAGCAAAAGTGACACCAGAGATTTCAAGCTGAAATGGCTCTGAAAATCACGTTTGCAGGACCTCCGCGAGCGCTTTCAGAAGCAGGTTTACCTGCTCGTCGGTGCCCACGGTAATGCGAAGAAACTGGTCAATGCGCGCATGACGGAAATGACGCACGATGATGCTGCGTTCACGCAAGTCGGCGGCCAGGCCTGCGGCGTCTTTCAAGGGATGCCGCGCAAACACGAAATTCGCTGCCGACGGCAACACCTCAAAGCCCAACGCCTCCAGGCCTGCCGTCATCCGCGAGCGGGTTTCGATCACGGCTTGGCGCGTTTGCTCAAAGTACTCTGTATCTTCCAATGCCGCCACTGCGCCGGCCGATGCCAGGCGATCGATGGGGTAGGAGTTGAAACTGTTCTTTACGCGCTCGAGCCCGTCGATAAGCTCGGCGCTTCCCACGGCGAAGCCCACGCGCAACCCCGCCAGCGAACGCGACTTGGACAGCGTCTGTACCACCAGCAGATTGTCGTAGCGCGCGACCAGCCCCACAGCGGATTCACCGCCGAAGTCCACATAGGCTTCGTCCACCACCACGACCGCGTCCGGGTTGGCCGCCACGATGCGCTCAACGTCGGCCAAGCTCAGCGCTCTGCCGGTAGGCGCATTGGGATTCGGGAAGATGATGGCGCCTGCCTGCCCGTTTGCACCGGGCAGGTAGTCATCAACGTTGATGGAAAAGTCCGCCGCCAACGGCACCGTTTCGTACTCAATGCCGTACAGCCCGCAATAGACCGGATAAAAGCTGTAGGTGATGTCCGGAAAGCGCAGCGGCTTGTCGTGCTTGAGCAGCGCAAGAAAAACGTGCGCCAGCACCTCGTCGGAACCGTTGCCGACGAAGACCTGGTTGGCTTGCACGCCAACCGTGGCCGCTATGGCTTGGCGCAGCTGATCGGACGACGGGTCCGGATACAGCTTGAGTGTGTCGTCGCTGGCTGCGCGGATGGCCTCGATCACCTTGGGCGACGGCCCGTAAGGGTGCTCGTTGGTGTTCAGCTTGACCAGGTTCTGAAGCTTGGGCTGCTCGCCCGGAACATACGGACTGAGCGTCCCGACCACGGGACTCCAGAAACGGCTCATGGATCAGCTTTCCTGCGCGTAGGGGTTGTGCGACGACTTGAATTCGATGCGCAGCGGCGTACCGGCCAGATCAAACGCATTACGGAAACGCGTTTCCAGATAGCGGCGATACGAATCGGGGATGGCATCCAGCGCGTTGCCGTGGATAACGACCAGCGGCGGGTTCTGCCCGCCTTGGTGCGCATACCGCATCTTGGGGCGGAAGATACCCTTGCGCGGCGGCTGCTGCTGCTCGATGGCGGCCTGCAATTCACGCGTCAGCTTCGGCGTGGACAATTTGGCGAACGCCGCGGCATGCGCCGAATTGATGGACTTCAGCAGCGGCTTGATGCCCTGTCCGCGCAACGCCGAAATCGTGTGCATGCGCGCGAACGACAGGAACCGCAGCTTGCGCTGGAATTCGCGTTCGATGCGTTCCTTTTCCTCGCCGTCCAGGCCATCCCATTTATTGATGGCAACCACCACGGCGCGGCCTGTTTCCAGCACGAAGCCCGCAATGTGGGCATCCTGCTCGGAGATCTCGGTATGCGCGTCCAGCATTAGCAGCACGACGTTGCTGGCCTCGATGGCCTGCAGCGTCTTGATGACCGAGAACTTCTCGACAGCCTCGAACACCTTGCCGCGCTTGCGCAGGCCGGCGGTGTCGATCAGCGTGTAGCGACGGCCGTCACGGTCGAAATCAATTTCGATGGCATCGCGCGTCGTGCCGGGCAGGTCGAACGCAATCACGCGCTCTTCGCCCATCAGCGTGTTGATGAGCGTCGACTTGCCGACGTTCGGACGGCCCACGATCGCCAGCTTGATGCGGTGATCGTGCTCGCCCTCGCCTTCTTCGAAAGATTCTTCTTCCGAGGGCGGCTCGGCCAGATCCTTAAGCGCGAGCTCGATCAGGTCGACGATGCCGTCGCCGTGCGCCGCCGAAATCGGATAGGGCTGACCCAGGCCAAGTTCATGGAACTCGGAAATGGCGGGGCCCAAGCCCATGCCTTCCGCCTTGTTCACCGCCAGCAGAACGCGCTGCTGGCCAGACTTGCGCAGCAGTTGGGCGATCTCGTGGTCGTGAGCGTTCAGGCCGGCGCGCGCGTCGACCAAAAACACCACGACGTCGGCTTCGGCGATGGCCTGCCGGGTCTGGCGAGCCATCTCCAGCAAGATACCGTCTTTGGCGACGGGCTCGAAACCGCCGGTATCGATAGCGATGAACGGGATCTCGCCTACCCTGCCCTCACCGTAATGGCGATCGCGGGTCAGGCCGGAAAAGTCGGCCACCAACGCGGCGCGAGATCGCGTCAGGCGGTTGAAAAGGGTCGACTTCCCCACATTGGGGCGACCGACCAGGGCAACGACAGGCTTGAAAGACACGGTGTAAGGCTTTGTTCTATAGGTTTTAGTTGGCGCCGATCAGGACGAGATTGCCATTGCCCGTCTGGACCAGCACACCTTGGGGGGTGGTTTGCGGCGGCGAAACGACGGCGCCTCCACCCACGGACAGCCGCGCCATCAGGCTGCCGTCACTACGCGACAGAAAGTGCAGATAGCCTTCCAGATCGCCAACCGCGAGCGCGCCGCCCAGCAGGGCCGGTGCGGTCAGTTGACGGTTCTTCAGAGCCGCCTGCTTCCACACGTTGCCGCCATTATCCAGCGCAAACGCGCTGACGACGCTATTTTGATCCGCTGCGTAGGCAAAGCGGTCATCCAGCGTCATGCCGCTGACGCTGGAGAAATCCTTGGCCCACAGCGGACGGCCGCCGGCCGTAACCTCAAAGCAGACGATACGCCCTTGATAAGCCACCGCGCAAAGAAGATTTCCCGCGATGCGCGGCGTGCCGACGACGTCGGTCAGGCGTTCCAGGTCGCTGGCGCCACGCGGCGTTGCCACGGTGCCTTCCCATTGCACGTTGCCGCTGTCCGACGCAATTGCCATCAGCTTGCCACCGGGCAGCCCCGAGATGACGAGGCCTTCAGCCAGAACCATCTGCGACACGCTGCGCAAGGCCAGTGACGGGCCGGGACGCTGCACGTTCCAAACACGCTCGCCGCTGTTGGCATCGAACGCCTGGATGCGGTAGTCGCCACTACGGACCACGACGATGCCGTAGCCCACCACCGGCGGGACGGTAACGTCGCTGGTGGCGCGGACCTTCCACTTGACCTTGCCGGTGTCGTCGAAGGCGATGACTTCGCCGTCAGGCGAGGCGACGGCGGTGGTGGTGCCGTCGCTGCCGGCGCCGGCCGACAGCTTGGTGTCGGCATTGGCCTTCCACAAGGGCCGGCCGCTTTGCAGGTCGAACTTGCCGACCGAACCGTCCGGCGTGGCGGCGTAGACGGCGGAACCCAGCACGGTGGGCGCGAAGCCCAGGCCAGACCCGCTACCGATCGACGTTGACCAGACCTGACGCACCGACATGCCTGCCTTGTACTCAGTCAGCGGCGCGGGATCATAACGGCCATCGTCACGGGAAAACAGGCCGCAACCGCCCAATGCAAGCAAGCCTGCCAGGCAAACGGCGCCACGCCACGTACGACCAGGTGCAAATTTACGCATTACAGTCACGCTCCGCTCAGGGCATCCAATTTCAGTTGCACGACTTGGGTCAGCGGGTTAGCCGTACCCAGGCCATCGATGGCGCTTTGCCACGCGGCACGCGCCTCATCGCGCTTGCCCTGCGCGGCAAGGACATCGCCGCGGCGATCCGCGAACAAGGCGGCAAACGCAGCCGGCGGGTTGTTCAATTGCGCCAGCGCGGCATCAAACTGCTTTTGGTCCAGCAGCATGCCGGCCAGGCGCAGCCGGGCAACGGCTTGCATGGACGGGTTCTTGCCCTGCGCCGCCAGCCATTCCAGTTGTTCACGTGCGCCGGCATCGTCTTTCTGGGCTTGCAGCGCCTGCGCCGCGACCAGCGCGCCGCGCGCGGCATAGCCAGTGGCCGGGTACTGTTCGCGCAGCGTGGCGGCGGCGGCCTTGATGCGCACCGACGAATCAGCACCACCCAGGCGAGCGGCGTCTTCCAGCGCCTCGAAGTAGCCCATGGCCTGGTTGGTGCGATGCGACTCGTAGGCCTTCCAGCCCCACCATCCGCCCCACGCCAACGCCACCGCGGCAAACAGCGACACAACCAGCGTGCCGTATCGGGCCCACCACGCCTTGATGGCGTCCAGCTTTTCCTGTTCTTCGAGATCGTATGCCATGCCTTAACCCTTGTTGTTCAGTACCGCAGCCAGGTCCGCAAGCGGCACCTGCTGCTGCGCGTTGTCGCCCTGGGCGTCCGCACGCAAATATTTGACGCTGGCGGTCTGCGAAGTGACTTCGTCGGCGCCAAGAATAACCGCAACCCGGGCGCCGCTGGCATCCGCGCGCTTGAATTGGGACTTGAAGCCGGCCGAACCCGCATGCACGATCACCGACAGGCCGGCATCACGCAAGGTTTCGCCGACGCTCGCCGCCAGGCGCTGCGCTTCTTCGCCTTGGTGCACCACATAGACATCGCATTCGGCCGGGGCGTCGAGCTGGACGCTTTGTTCCCAAAGGTCAAGCAGGCGTTCCATGCCGATCGCAAAGCCGACCGCCGGGGCGGGCTTGCCGCCCAGCAGTTCGATCAGCCCGTCGTAGCGGCCACCGCCGCACACCGTGCCTTGCGAACCCAGACGGTCGGTAACCCACTCGAACACGGTCAGGTTGTAGTAGTCCAGGCCGCGCACCAGGCGCGGGTTCAAGCTGTATTCAATGCCGGCTTCGGTCAGACGCTGGCACACGCCTTCAAAGTGCGCGCGGGATTCATCGCCCAGGAAATCAAACAGGCGCGGCGCACTGTTGGCCATTTCCTGCATGGCGGGGTTCTTGGTGTCCAGCACGCGCAGCGGGTTCGTGTACAAGCGGCGCTGGCCGTCTTCGTCGAGAATGTCGCGGTGCTTTTCCAGGTGCTCGATCAATGCGGCGCGATGCGCGGCGCGTTCGGCGGGCTGCCCCAGGGAATTCAGTTCCAGGCGCACATCCTTCAAGCCCAGCAGCTTCCACAGGCGCGCCAGCATGACGATAAGTTCGGCGTCCACATCAGGACCGACGAAGCCCAAGGCTTCCACGTCGATCTGATGGAACTGGCGGTAGCGGCCGCGCTGCGGGCGCTCGTGGCGAAACACCGGGCCAATCGAGTAGACGCGCTGCGGGCGGTCATAGAGCATGTTGTGCTCGATGGAGGCGCGCACGATACCGGCCGTCATTTCAGGGCGCATCGTCAGCGATTCACCGTTCAAGGCATCGGTGAACGTGTACATCTCTTTTTCGACGATGTCCGTGACTTCGCCGATGCCGCGCGTGAACAGGCGCGTATGCTCAAGCACAGGCGTACGCACGTTGCGATAGCCGTAGCCGCGCAGCCAGCCGCGCACGATTTCCTCGAATTGTTCCCAGCGGGCGCTCGGCCCGGGCAACACGTCATTCATGCCGCGTATGGCGGCGACTTTCTGGAAAGCTTGAGTCATCTTGATCATGCCGCATCGCGCACCGGCCGGCGCGCTTGCGGCTACACCCTTTCTTTTAATGAGAAGCGAGCACGCCGTACCGGCGCGCCACGTAGTCTTCGACGATGGCCTGGAACTCTTCGGCGATATGGTCGCCCTTGAGCGTGACCGTGCGTTCGCCATCCACGAATACCGGCGCCGCGGGCACTTCGCCCGTTCCCGGCAAACTGATACCGATATCGGCATGGCGGCTTTCGCCCGGCCCATTGACCACACAGCCCATGACCGCGACGTTCATGCTTTCGACGCCGGGGTACTGCGCCTTCCAGACCGGCATCTGGCGACGCAGGTAGGACTGGATGCTGTCAGCCAGTTCCTGGAAGAACGTGCTGCTGGTGCGGCCGCAACCGGGGCACGCCACCACCATGGGGGTGAACGCGCGCAGGCCCATGGTCTGCAGGATTTCTTGCGCCACAACCGCTTCGCGGCTGCGGTCGCCGCCGGGTTCCGGCGTCAACGAAATACGGATGGTGTCGCCAATGCCCTGCTGCAGCAGAACCGCCAGCGCGGCGGTGGACGCCACGATGCCCTTGCTGCCCATGCCGGCTTCGGTCAGGCCCAGATGCAGGGGGTAATCACAACGGGCGGACAGGTCGCGGTAGACCGCGATCAGGTCCTGCACATGGCTGACCTTGCACGACAGGATGATGGCATCACGGCGCAAGCCAAGTTCTTCGGCGCGCTGCGCATTGGTGATGGCCGACACGACCAGCGCGTCACGCATCACGGCCTGGGCCTCCCAGGGCTGCGCGCGGCGGCTGTTTTCGTCCATCTTGCGCGCCATCAGTTCGTGGTCCAGGCTGCCCCAGTTCACGCCAATGCGCACGGGCTTGTCGTAACGGCAAGCCACTTCGATCATCTGCGCGAAGTTGTCGTCGCGCCGCTTGCCGCCGCCCATGTTGCCCGGATTGATCCGGTACTTGGACAGCGCCTGCGCGCACTCCGGAAACTGCGTCAGCAGCTTGTGGCCGTTGTAGTGGAAGTCTCCAACCAGCGGCACATTCACGCCCATGCGATCAAGTTGTTCGCGGATGGCTACCACTTCGCGGGCCGCCTCGGGCGTATTCACCGTGATCCGTACCAGCTCGGAGCCGGCCAGCGCCAGTTCCTTGACCTGGATCGCCGTGGCGATGGGGTCAGCCGTGTCGGTATTGGTCATGGACTGCACCACGACCGGGGCGTCGCCCCCAACCATGACAACGCGATCGCCCCACTTCACCGCCACGGAACGGGTGGCGCGGCGCATGGCGGCCCCGACAGACGGAGGCGGCGCATCGTGGCAAGGCAGAGAGGAATCTTGCATCGGTGGAACCGGTTTACTTGGTGGGCTTGGGCAGCCAGTCGAACGGCAGCCATTGCTGCGGCAACCAGCCTTGCCAGAAGGCATACGCCACGCCGGCGGCCAGCACCAGCACGATGGCGATCAGCCAGCCCCAGGAGGTGGACGACGAACGTTCGTCGTCAGCGCTGGACTGGGGAATGGAATGCGCCGAATGCAGGGCGCCCGGGCTCAGCTTTACCGGACCGGTGACGCGGGCCTTCGGGTCCAGCGAATCGACGATGGCTTGGGAATCAGCGCCCAGCAGGCGCGCATAGTTGCGGACCAGGCCGCGCAGCGAAACGCCGGTGGGCAAGTCCGCCCACGCTTCGTTTTCAAGGGCGTCGATCTGCTTGGTGGAAAACTTGATGCGGCTGGAAACCTCATCAAGCGACCAGCCCTTGGACTGGCGCAGCGCGCGCAATGCCGAGCCGATATTGCCCGCAGCACCGGCGGGCGTTTCAGAAACTGCAGAAGCGACATCCTGCGTCATGCATGCACCTGTTTAATTGGTATGGTCTGGCGCTGTGCAGCGTTGCGCTCGGTAATCCGAGTGCGGTCGCGCACTTCTCCGGCCAGTTGACCACAAGCCGCATCGATGTCGTCACCCCGGGTCTTGCGCACGGTCGTGATGATGCCGGCGTCCATCAGCCGCTGCGCAAACACTTTCACGCGCGCGGAGTTGGAACGCTTCAGGCCCGACTCTGGGAAGGGGTTGAACGGAATCAGATTGAGCTTGCAGCGCAACTGGCGTGCAATTTGGATCAGTTCCTTGGCGTGCTGGTCGGTATCGTTGATGCCGTCCAGCATGCAGTATTCAAAAGTGATGAAGTCGCGCGGGGCAAACGCCAGATAGCGCTCGCAGGCCGCCAGCAACTCTTTCAGCGGGTATTTCTTGTTCAGCGGCACGAGCTCGTCGCGCAGCGCATCGTTGGGCGCGTGCAGCGACACCGCCAGCGCCACCGGACAGTCTTGCGACAGGCGGTCCATCATGGGGACCACGCCCGACGTGGACACCGTGACACGGCGGCGCGACAGGCCGTAAGCGTTGTCGTCGAGCATCAGGCGCAGGGCCGGCAGCACCTGGTCGTAATTGAGCAGGGGTTCGCCCATGCCCATCATCACCACGTTGCTGACGACGCGCGTATCTTCGGTGGCCTTGGCGTTCGCCAGGCGGGCGGTGCCGATATCGGCTTCCAGCACGCGCTTGGCCCACCACAACTGGCCGATGATTTCGCTGGTTTTCAGGTTGCGGTTAAAGCCCTGATGCCCGGTCGAGCAAAAGCGGCAATTGACCACGCAGCCGGCTTGGCTGGAAATGCAAAGGGTGCCGCGATCGTCTTCGGGGATGAAGACGGTTTCGATGGCATTGCCCTGCCCCACGTCGAACAGCCACTTGCGCGTGCCGTCGGTCGAGCGTTGCTCGATATTGACGGGCAAGGCCTCGATGCGGCAGTTGGACGCGAGCTGGCTGCGAAATTCGCGGGCCAGATCAGTCATGGCGTCGAACGAATCGGCGCCGCGCTGGTGCATCCAGCGCTGCAGCTGGCGAGCGCGAAACGGCTTGCCGCCCCACTGCCCGACAAGTTCGGACAGGGCGGAGCCATCCAGCCCCAGCAGATTGATTCGTTCGACGGATTCCATGACCTGGGTAACGCTAAAAAACTAATTCAGTGCTTACGCGAAAATCAACGGCTGTGGATGTTGATTTCGGGGAAGAAGAAAGCGACTTCGACAGCAGCCGTTTCCGGAGCGTCCGAGCCGTGCACGGCGTTGGCGTCGATGCTGTCGGCGAAGTCGGCGCGGATGGTGCCGGCTTCGGCCTTCTTCGGGTCCGTGGCGCCCATCAGGTCGCGGTTCTTCTGGATGGCGTCTTCACCTTCCAGCACTTGCACGAACACGGGGCCCGAGATCATAAAATCGACCAGGTCCTTGAAGAAGGGGCGTTCCTTGTGCACGGCGTAGAAACGCTCGGCATCGGCGCGCGACAGTTGCGCCAGGCGGGCAGCGATGACCTTCAGGCCGGCTTGTTCGAAGCGGCCGACGATCTGGCCGATGACGTTCTTGGCGACGGCGTCGGGCTTGATGATCGAGAGGGTGCGTTGAATGGACATTAGGAACTCCGAAAACTGATTTCTGACTGGTTTCTGATGAATTGCCTGGCGTGGCTCTGCACTTGTCGGTGTCACCCTTGAAGTGTCATCGCGCGATGGGCGCGCAGGCGGTCCGGCGTGTTTGAACGATTCCGTTGAACATTCCGGGCCGGCCTGAACCGCTTGCCAAGGCAGGGATTCGACACTGGCCACCGATCGGACGTGCCCATGATTCTTGTCGAGGATACCGAAACGTGGGCTTTTAAGCGCACATTTCTGAAGGAATCCTCAATGAATTCAGGGACTTCTAAAAGGTTTACAGTAACCCGGTATTCTAACACGCTGAGAAGACCGCATTACATCTTAAAATGAGCGGTTTGCTGCCCGTATCCCTACGCCGGGCGCCCTGTCTGCCGGAACCCTGTAATGACTCAAGCTGCTCCCCCGAACGCCGCGAATCCCGCGAGCGACACCCCGGAACTCTCCAAGAGCTTCGAACCCTCCGAATTGGAATCGCGCTGGTATGCCGAATGGGACAAGCGCGGATACTTCACGGCGGGCCAGCACGTAAAAACAGGGACGGAAAGCCAGCCCTACGTTATTCAGTTCCCGCCTCCCAACGTGACGGGCACCCTGCACATGGGCCACGCCTTCAACCAGACCATCATGGACGGTCTGGTTCGCTACCGCCGCATGGCCGGCGACGACACCGTCTTCATTCCCGGCACCGACCACGCCGGCATCGCCACGCAGATCGTTGTTGAAAGACAGCTGGATGCCCAGAAGGTTTCCCGTCATGACCTCGGCCGCGAAAAATTCGTGGAAAAGGTCTGGGAATGGAAGGAAAAGTCGGGCAATGCCATCACCGAACAGGTGCGCCGCCTGGGCGCCTCGGCCGACTGGCCGCGCGAATACTTCACGATGGACGACCGCATGTCGCGCGGCGTGGTCGAGACTTTCGTGCGCCTGCATAAACAGGGCCTGATCTACCGCGGCAAGCGCCTGGTCAACTGGGACCCGAAGCTGCTGACCGCCGTGTCCGACCTGGAAGTGCAGTCCGAAGAGACCGAGGGCCACATGTGGCACATCCTCTACCCCTTCGTGGATGGCCCGCAGACCATCGTTGACAAAGACGGCCAGACCGTCACCTTGCGTGGCCTCACCATCGCCACGACCCGCCCGGAAACCATGCTGGCCGACGGTGCGCTGTGCGTGCACCCCGAAGACCCGCGCTATCAGCACCTGGTTGGCAAGGAAGTCGAGCTGCCACTGTGCGACCGCAACATCCCGATCATCGCTGACGATTTCGTTGACCCGGAATTCGGTACGGGCTGCGTGAAGATTACCGGCGCACACGACTTCAACGACTACGCCTGCGCGATGCGCCATGATCTGCCCCTGATCGTGATCTTCACGCTGGACGCGCACATCAACGAAAACGGCCCCAAGCAGTTCCAGGGCCTGGAGCGTTACGAAGCGCGCAAGGCCGTCGTTGCGCAGCTGGACGCCGAAGGCTATCTGGTCAAGGTCGAATCGCACAAGATGATGCAGCCCAAGGGCGACCGCACCGGCGTCGTCCTGGAGCCCATGCTGACCGACCAATGGTTCGTGGCCATGAGCAAGCCCGCGCCGGAAGGCACGCTGAACCCGGGCAAGAGCATTACCGAAGTGGCGCTGGAAGTGGTGGCTGACGGCCGCATCCAGTTCTACCCAGACAACTGGACCACCATCTACAACCAATGGCTGAACAACATCCAGGACTGGTGCATTTCGCGCCAACTGTGGTGGGGCCATCAGATCCCGGCCTGGTATTCGGAAGACGGCCAGGTCTTTGTGGCGCACGACGAAGCGGGCGCCATCGAGCAGGCGCGCGCCGCCGGCGTCACGGGCGATCTCACGCGGGATCCGGACGTGCTGGACACCTGGTTCTCGTCGGGTCTCGTGCCCTTCACCACGCTGGGCTGGCCGGACAACACGCCGGACCTGCAACGCTACCTGCCTTCCAGCGTGCTGGTGACGGGCTTTGACATCATTTTCTTCTGGGTCGCGCGCATGGTCATGCTGACCACGCACATGACCGGCCAGATCCCGTTCAAGCACGTCTACGTGCACGGCCTGATCCGCGATGCCGACGGCCAGAAGATGAGCAAGTCCAAGGGCAATACGCTGGACCCGGTCGACCTCATCGACGGCATCGACCTGGACGGCCTGGTCGCCAAGCGCACCTACGGCCTGATGAACCCCAAGCAGGCCGGCAACATCGAAAAGGCTACGCGCCGCCAGTACCCCGACGGCATCCCGGCGTTCGGCACCGATGCGCTGCGCTTCACGATGGCGGCCTACGCCACGCTGGGCCGCAACATCAACTTCGACCTGAAGCGCTGCGAGGGCTATCGCAACTTCTGCAACAAGCTGTGGAACGCCACGCGCTTCGTGCTGATGAACACCGAAGGCCATGACCTGACCGGTTCGGACGCAGGCGAAACCTCGTTCGTGGACCGCTGGATCATCAGCCAGATGCAAACGCTGGAAGCCGACGTGGCGCGCGGCTTTGCCGACTACCGCTTCGACAACATCGCCAACGCGCTGTACCGCTACGTCTGGGACGAATACTGCGATTGGTACCTGGAACTGGCCAAGGTCCAGATCCAGACCGGCACGCCGGCCCAGCAACTTGGTACGCGCCGCACGCTGATCCGCGTGCTGGAATGCGTGCTGCGCCTGGCCCACCCCATCATTCCGTTCATCACCGAAGAGCTGTGGCAGAAGGTGTCGGTGGTGGCGGGCAAGCGCAAGGAAGGCGTGGCCGACAGCGTCAGCGTGCAGCCGTATCCGCAGGCCAATCCGGCCGCCGTGGATGCCGCCGCCGAAGCGGACGTAGCCGAGCTGAAGGCGCAAGTTGAAGCCGTGCGCGCACTGCGTGGCGAAATGAACCTGTCGCCCGCCCAGAAGGTGCCGTTGTGCGCCCAAGGCGACGCGCCCACGCTCAAGCGCAACGCGCCCTACCTTGCCGCGCTGGCCAAGCTGAGCCAGGTCGACGTGCTGGACGTCTTGCCGGATGCCGGCGCGCCGGTTCAAGTGGTGGGAGCCAGCCGCCTGATGCTGCACGTCGAGATCGACGTGGCCGCCGAACGCATCCGCCTGGACAAGGAAATTGCCCGCCTGGAAGGCGAAATCGCCAAGGCCAACGGCAAGCTGTCGAACGCCAGCTTCGTCGAGCGCGCCCCGGCAGCGGTGGTCGAACAGGAAAAGGCGCGCATGGCGCAGTTTGGTGAAACCCTGCAAAAGGTGCGCGAACAGCGCGCCAAGCTCGGCGAATAAGCGACTGCGGATCGCGCTGAAGCCAAACACCCCGGAGCGATGCTCCGGGGTGTTTTTTTATCTGGCCACCATTAACGGCCCGGCACCTACACGCCGCCGTCCGTCATGCGATACCAGGTGACAACGGCATTCACATACAGCCGGCGCAAGCCATAAAGCGGAAACGGCACCACCGGCGACAAGGGCACCGGCAACGCGGCGGCATCACCCGTGGCCACATATTCCGCCATGGCGCGCCCCATGCTCGTCTGCAGCCCCACGCCGCGCCCCTGGCAACCAATGTCGACCAGCAAGCCGGGCTGTGGCTCGTGCAAATGCGGCAGGTAATCGCGCGTAATGGCAACGCGGCCGCACCAGCGATATTCGAAGGGTGTACCCGCCACTTGCGGAAACATCTTCAACATGACGCGCTCAAGGTGCGCCCAATCTTGCGGCCCCTTGGGCTCACGGAACGGACCCCGACCGCCCATCAACAGGCGGCCCTGGTGGTCAAGCCGGAAGTACAGCAACAGATTGCGGGTGTCTGACGTGACATGACCTTCGGGAAAGATGCCCGCGCGCACCGACTCCGGCAGCGGCGCCGTGGCCACCTGGAAGGTGTTGGCGTCAATGATGGACGTCTTGAGCCCGGGCAGCAGATCGCCACCATAGGCGTTCGTACACATCACGACGCGGTCCGCGGTAACGGTGGCGCCGCGCGCGGTGGACGCCGTCCACTTGCCGCCGTCACGCTTCAGGCCGGTGACCGGTGTTTCCGTGTGGATCAAGGCACCCGCATTCAAAGCGGCGCGTGCCAGGCCGCGCACGTAGCTCAAGGGCTGCACGGCCCCCGCGCGCTTGTCGACCCAACCGCCCAGATAGCGATCCGTGCCCAACAAGCGCGCGACCTGATCCCGATCCAACGGTTGCGCGTCCACACCATGGCGCGCCCATTGCGCCGCGCGTTTATGCGCAATGCGCAAGGCTTCGGCGGTATGCGCGCCCTGGATCCAGCCTTTGCGCACATGCGGCACATCCATGGCGTGGCGGTCGATCAGGTTGAACACCGAGTCGGCCGTGCTGCCCGCAAACCGCAATAACCGTTCGCCCTTTTCAGGCCCGAACATGGCGATCAAGTCGTCCGGGTCGTATTTCAAGCCTGGGATCACCTGGCCACCATTGCGGCCCGAGCCGCCAAAACCAATTTCGCGCGCCTCCAGCACGACGGTCTTCACGCCCCGCTCGGCCAGATGCAAGGCAGTGCTCAGACCGGCATAGCCGCCACCAATGACCAACACATCGGCGTGCGTGGAAGCGGCCAGCGGCTCGGTCGACGGCGGTGGCGCCGCGGTCGCTGCCCACAATGACGGGGAAAGGGGAAACGGCGCTTGCTGCATGACGGTTCCTTACATGGGATGCAGCACACGGTGCAGGAAATCCTGCGTCCGGGGATGCTGCGGATGATTCAGCACTTCGCGGGCGGCGCCCTGCTCTACCATGACCCCGCCGTCAAAGAACATGACGCGGTCGGCAACCTCGCGGGCAAAGCTCATTTCGTGCGTCACGACGACCATCGTCATGCCGGCTTCCGCCAGCTTGCGCATGACGCCCAGCACATCGCCGACCAGTTCAGGGTCCAGCGCGGACGTGGGCTCGTCGAACAAGATGGCCTTGGGCTGCATGGCCAGCGCTCGCGCAATGGCTACCCGCTGCTGCTGCCCGCCAGACAACTGGTTCGGATGCGCATCGGCCTTGTCCGCCAAGCCCACGCTGGCCAGCAGTTCGCGGCCGCGCTCAAGCACTTGCGCGCGCGGCTCTTTCTTCACGAAGATCGGCCCTTCAATGACGTTCTCCAGCGCGGTGCGATGCGGGAACAAATTGAAGCGCTGAAATACCATGGCCACCTGTGTCCGGATGGACACGATGGACGGCGCGTCGGCATCGACCAGCTCTCCGTCCACGGTGATGCGCCCTGCGTTGTAGCGCTCAAGCCCGTTGATGCAGCGCAGGATCGTGGATTTTCCCGAACCGGAAGGGCCGATCACGCAAACCACCTCGCCCTTGCTGACGTCGGCATCAATGCCTTTCAGCACCTCCAGCGAACCAAAGCTCTTGCGGACTCCGCGAAGTTCGATCATTTCGTGGTGCTCCTTTTTTCCAGATGGCGCACCAGCAGAATCAAGGGCACGCACATCACCAGGTACATCAACGCCACCAGAGAGAACACTGTGGCGTTCTTGAAGGTAGACACCGCGATCAGCTTGCCTTGCAGGGCCAGCTCGGCCACCGTGATGGTGGACGCCTGCGATGAGTCCTTGAGCATCATGATCATGATGTTGCCGTAAGGCGGCAGCACGATCTTGACCGCTTGCGGCAGGACCACGCGCCGCATCGTCATGCTCCAGCTCATGCCCATGGCCATGGCGGCTTCGATCTGGCCACGGTCAATCGCCTGGATGCCGGCGCGGAAGTTCTCGGCCTGATAGGCGGAATACGCGACGCCCAGCCCGATGATGGCGGCCTGCACCGCGGTCAGCGACACCCCCATGTCGGGCATGACGAAATAGATATAGAACAGCAGCACGATGATGGGAATGCCGCGCAGCAGATTGATCACGCCGGCGCTGAACTTGGACAGGAATTTGTTTCCCGAGACGCGCATCAGCGCCCACACCAGACCCAGCACCGTCGACAGCGCGAGCGAACCCAGCGTGACCAGGATCGTCAGCTTCGCGCCTTCCAGCAGTATCGGCATGTACTCTGCCGCGTCGTTGAAGAATTCCGTCATGAACTACCCCACCCCGACAAGACCGCCTGCGGGAACGCGGGATGCGCCCCGCCAGCCGGCGCGCGGATACGCGCCGGCAAGGCTGTTGCAAAAACACTTGCTTGCTTGGAACTAACGCCGCTTTACGAGCCGGACAGGCCCCACTTCTTCAGGATGGCGTCGATGGCGCCGTCCGCCTTGAGCTTGGCCAGCGCTTTATTGATACGGTCCAGCAGCGCCGTGTCTTCCTTGCGCGTGGCCAGCCCCAGGCTGCCCATCACGGTCGGCTGGTAAGACTGCGCCATCTTCAGGTTGGGATAGTTGCCTTGCGTCAGGATGTACGCGGCAATCGGGTAGTCCATGAAACCACCCTGGATGCGGCCCGCATTGGCGTCGCGCATCATGTCGGGCGGGTTGTCATACAGCTTCACTTCCTTGAACACGCCGCTCTTCTGCACGGGTTCGACAAAAGCCGTGCCCACCTGCACACCGACCGTCATGCCTTTCATGTCGGCGAACGACTTGTATTCCTTGTTGTCGCTCTTCAACACCATCAAGCCCTCTCCGTAGCGGTAGACGGGCTCGGAAAAGCTCACGATCTGCTGGCGCTGCGGAGTGATGAACATGGCGGCCGACACGATGTCGATACGCTTTGAGGTCAGCGATCCGATCAGTGCGGAAAACGCCATGGGCTCGATCTGCACTTCGAAACCCGCCTCTTTGCCAACGGCCTTGACGATGTCGACCATCACGCCTTCGATGCTATTGGCTTTAGTGTCCAGGAAAGTGAAGGGACTGCCGGTGGGTGTGGACCCCACTTTCAACACCGTCTGGGCTTGCGCGCCCGCGGCCATGGACAATGCTGCAAATACAGAGACAACCAGAGTCTTGATTTTCATGACATTTCCTCATCGTGGCAAAGAAGTCCGGGCAACGCCTTGCGTGTCCGGTGGCGCGACAATCCCCAGTGTCATCGCGCCGATGTGGATGCTGCGCGCTTATGGCGCTTGTTGCGTGTCGTCCCCCGCGGCTTGAGTGATGTTGGAAATGGCCCAGATGACCTCGGTCGTCTGCGAACCGGGATTTCGCCAGCGCCGCGGAGTGCTGCTGGCATAGCAAAAGCTGTCGCCCTCATTCAGCAGCATCACGCGGTCGCCCACCCATAATTCAAGCGAACCCTTGAGCACCACCCCGATCTGCTCGCCCTGCCCCGTCACGAAAAGCTCGTTGCCGGTGGAACCTCCGGGCTCAATGGTGGCGCGGCACAGGTCCATGCTGCTGCAGGCCGGCGGCGTGTACATCTCTTTGCTGATGCCTTTTTCGCTTAGATCGATGAAGCGGTGCGTGCCCGCGCGAGCAACGCGGCCGCCGTCTTCGCCCTGCGTGTGCTCGGCGTTGCGCAGCAGTGAATTGACCGAAACCTGGAATTCGCGCGCCAGCAGATGCAGCACCTTGACCGAGGCGGAACTCAGGCCGCGCTCGATCTGGCTCAGCAAGCCCAGGGACATCCCGCAGGCGCGCGCCACATCGGCAAGGGATCGGCCTTGCTGTTTGCGTAATTGCCGCAGTTGCTGACCCAACCACAAGTCCACGGCCGATTCCGGCCTGCCCGCAAACGAAGCCGCCCTTGCCGGCGAAGGCGAGGCGTGATGCTCAGGGACGGGACGGGCCACCCGCGAGGCGGCCGAGTCGGATCTGCTCATGTGAAAATTTCATTTATGTGTAATTTTCAATACTAAGGAGCACACGACAAGCTCACAACCTAGGAACATCCCTAGCGGTCATGAAAAGTTTGAAGAGGGGAAAAGCTCAGGACGCGTCGGGCGTCTTGGAGGATTGCGCGGGGGATTGCGCGGAGGTCTTTGACGCAGGCTTGCGACGGCGCTTGGGCGCATCGGAAGCAGGGTCATAGGTGCCGGCCAGTTCTGCCAGATAGCGTTCATCCGCCTTGTTCAACCACCCCTTGGCACGGGCCGATTCAATCAACTCGGGGCGGCGCGCCGCCGTCAGGGCCAGCGAACGTTCACGCCGCCAGCGGGCGATATTGGCATGATGGCCGCTCAGGAGCGGCGCGGGTACGGACTCGCCCTCATAGACTTCCGGGCGCGTGTAGTGCGGGCTGTCCAGCAGGCCGGACAAGGTGTCGTTAAACGAGTCCTGCAAGGCTGAGTCACCGTCGTTCAGCACGCCCGGCAATAGGCGCACGGCGGCATCGATCACCGCAAGCGCGGCGATTTCCCCGCCGGACAAGACAAAGTCGCCCAGCGAGATTTCATGCGTGACGCAACGTTCAATGAACCGTTGGTCCACGCCTTCGTAGCGGCCGCAGATCAGGATGATTCCATCGCCCGCGGCCAGAGTTTCTGCGCCCGCCTGGTCGTAACGTTGACCAACCGGCGCCAGCAAGGCCACGGGGGCAGGCCCCAGACCTTGCGCGGCACGCGCTTGCTGGGCGGCATTGACGGCGGCTTCCAGCGGCGCGGCCATCATCACCATTCCCGGACCACCACCGTAAGGGCGGTCGTCTACCGTGCGATGGACGTCCTGCGTGAAATCACGGGGATTCCACGCATGCAGGGACCACCGGCCCTGGGTATGCGCCCGGCCGGTAACACCCAGATCGCGCACTACCCCGAACATTTCGGGAAAGAGCGTAATGACGTCAAATCGCATCAAAGATCCGCCGGCCAGTCGCTGTCAATGCGGCGAGCGGCCAGATCGACGGCGTGAATATGCGCGCGTACGAACGGAACAAGCAGTTCGGCGGGTCGGCCCTTGGCGTTCAGAATGGGTTCGGGCCCTTCGGCCCCAACTTTCTGGCACAAGACCTTCAAGACGGCATGAGCGCCGTTATCAAGGACTTCGTCCACTACGCCAATAAGCGCGGGTTCACCGTTGGCGCTGGTATATAGCGCGCAACCGATGAGGTCGACCCAGTAGTATTCGTCTTCTTCCGGCGCGGGAAAAGAGCCGCGCGGTGCCTGCACGGAATATCCGCGCATGGCTTCGGCCTGGTCGCGGTCCACAATACCCGCCAGTTGGGCCACCACCGTGGCGCCCTGCGAGCGAGCTTGCAACACCTTGATTGCGACAGGCGCAGACGCGACAGCGCCCCGCGCCAATTCAGGCACAGGGCGAGTCAACCACCATTGAGATGCTGAGAGCAGCACTTCGGCATTGGCCGAATGAGGCTGCACCTTAACCCAGCCTTTCACACCGTAGGCTGCAGTGATGCGGCCCAGCTCGATCAAATCCGTAGGCGCCGCGTTAGAGGTTGCGGCATCAGACATGTATCGCGCTCTTGATAGTTATGAAACAGCTAAGAATGGTAGCTTTACAGCTGAACTAACGGCTTGGCTATACGACGCAGGCAATTAAGCCGCGGCGGAAACCTTGGCCGAGTAGTCCTTGACCAGACGTTCGACGGCGGGCGACAGTTGGGCGCCGGTGCCAGTCCAGTACTGCACGCGATCCAGCGCAATGCGCAGGTTTTCCGTGCCTTCGCTAGCGACGGGGTTGTAGAAACCCACGCGCTCGATAAAGCGGCCGTCGCGACGGTTACGCGAATCGGTGGCCACCAGGTTGTAAAACGGACGCTTCTTGGACCCACCGCGGGCCAGGCGAATCACCACCATAGGTAATCCCTTGAATTAGTTGTGAAAAACGGGAAATTCTAGCACTTAAACAAGCCGGCTGGCAAATGCAGGTGCTGAATCAGTCGGGGCGGCGCAATTTGTATCGTAAAACACCGCATCCGGGTATTCTACAAAACGGGCCGAAGCCCGCCGCAGACCGAAGTGTAGCCGCCTGGCCGCGCTTGCGCCTGCATTTCCTGCGATACCCCCTTAGTGCGTTTGAAGAAATAGCCCGGTTGGAGAGATCGGATATATGTCGTCCTACGCCAGACCCCTTGCTTGCCTGCCTTGCGCTGCGCCTTTTCGGCACGGCGCCTCCCCTGTTTTCCCGCCTTTACCCTGACGACGGATTCCATCCCTCCGGCCCCGCTACGCCTGTTCGTTCGTGTTTTTTCCCCAACACTTCCTCTCTTGGAGGGCGCCACACCATGAAGAACCCGACATCCGTCTTCAAACCCGTCGCACGCCTGGCCTTGACGGGCCTATTGCTGGGCACGCTGGCGATGCCCATCGCAGCCTCCGCCCGCATCATCGGCGCGGCAATGACCACTGCTACCGGCAAGGTCACCGCCGTGGACCCGGCCACGCGCGCCATCACCTTGCAAGGCGACAACGGCAACACGGTCGAAGTCGTGGCCGGCCCCGACGTCCGCAATTTTCAGCAGATCAAGCCGGGCGACATGCTGACCTTGGATTACTACGAATCCGTGGGGGTGGATGTGCGCCCCGCCGGTTCAGGCGCCCCGGAAGTCAAGACAGAAACGGCGGCGACGCGTAGCGCACCGGGGGCCAAGCCAGGCGGCGCGGTGGGCCGCCAAACCACGATTACCGCCGAGATCTGGCACATCAACAAGAGCGCCAACCTGGTCACACTGAAGGGCCCACAGGGCGGCAAGCGAACGATCCAGGTCAAGGACCCGGCCTTGCAGGCGCGCCTGCAGCAACTCAAGGAAGGTGATCTGGTGGATTTCACGATTACCCAGGCAGTGGCCGCGGCCATTCACAAGTAAGCACACCGCCAGGACAAAAAAAGGCCCGCTTGATATCAAGCGGGCCTTTTTGATAATGCGTACCGGATGACAGACCGACTGACGGCTTGCGACCCGGGAACTGATGCTAGCGCCTGCGCAGGTAGTGCACGCCGCGGCCTTCGGCCTCTTCCTGCGCCACCAACACATTCCCGGTTTGACGGGCAAAAGCCTGAAAGTCGCGGATCGCATTGCGGTCGGTGGTGACCACGCGCAAGACTTCGCCGCTTACCATCTGCGCTAACGCCTTCTTCGCGCGCAAGATCGGCAGCGGGCAGGTCAAGCCGCTGGCATCGATCTCATGCTCGAAAGCCGGCGCTTGCGCGCCGACATCGACACCGGTTTCCACGCTGCTCATCAGAGACGCTCGTCGACCCATTTCTGCACGCCGGCAATGGCCGCCGGCAAGGCAGCCAGGTCCGTGCCGCCGCCCATGGCCATGTCCGGACGGCCGCCGCCCTTGCCGCCCACCTGGCTAGCCACAAAGCCGACCAGGTCGCCCGCCTTGATGCGGTCGGTCAGGTCGGCGGTGACGCCGCCCACCACACTGATCTTGCCATCGGCCGAGCCGGTGGCCAGCAGCACGACGGCCGGCTTCAAACGGTCTTTCAGGTTGTCGACCATACCGCGCAGCGCCTTGGGATCCACGTCGCCGATGCTTGCGGCCAGGACCTTGATGCCCTTGACGTCGACAGCGGCACTGGTGGCCAGATCGTTGCCGGCGCTGGCGGCCAGCTTGTTGCGGGACTGTTCCAGCTCTTTCTCAAGCGCCTTGATCTGGTCCTGCGCCTGCGCGATACGCGCCGGCACATCGGCGGGCGTGCTGCGCAGCATGCCGGCAATCTGGGTCAGCAAGGCGTTCTGGTTCTGCACCCAGGCCAGCGCGTTGTCACCGGTGATGGCTTCAATACGACGCACGCCCGCGGCAACGCCGCCTTCGGACACGATCTTGAACAGGCCGATGTCACCCGTGCGGCTCACGTGCGTGCCGCCGCAGAGTTCGCGCGAAAAGCCGATGTCCAGCACCCGCACCGTGTCGCCGTACTTTTCGCCAAACAGCGCCATGGCGCCGCCCTTGACGGCGTCGTCGTAAGCCATGACCTGGGCCACGGTGGGCTGATTGGCCAGCACTTCGGCGTTGACGATCGCCTCGACGCGCGCGATCTGCTCGGCGGTCAGCGGTGAATCCTGAGCGAAGTCGAAGCGAGTCTTGTCGGCATCGACCAGCGAGCCGCGCTGCTGCACGTGCGCGCCCAACACTTGGCGCAAGGCCTTGTGCATCAGGTGGGTAGCCGAGTGGTTGCGCACCGTACGCGCGCGGCGCACCGCATCCACACGCGCCAGCAGCGTGGTGCCGACCGACAGCGAGCCCGATTCCAGCACGCCATGGTGGCCAAAAACGCCGCCCTGGATCTTGAGAGTGTCGGCGACGGCGAATCGCACGCCGTCCGCTTCCAACAGACCGGTGTCACCGACCTGACCGCCCGACTCTGCGTAGAACGGGGTGGCATCCAGCACGACGACGGCGCTTTGGCCGGCTTTCACTTCCTGAACCTGCGTGCCGTCCACGTACAGGGCCGTGACCTTGACGTTGTCGAGCTCCAGCTTTTCGTAGCCTTCAAAGCGCGTATCGGCGCCTTCGTAGCTCAAGCCTTCGGCCATCTTGAACTTGCCGGCGGCGCGGGCTTGATCACGCTGCCGCTCCATCGACACCTCGAAACCCGCCATATCGACTTCCACTTCGCGTTCGCGGCAGATGTCGGCGGTCAGGTCGACCGGGAAACCGTAGGTGTCATACAGGGTGAAGAGGGTCGTGCCGTCCAGCACGCCGCCCTTGGGCACATTGGCCAAGGCCGTGTCCAGGATGCGCATGCCGTGTTCAAGCGTTTCACCGAAACGCTCTTCTTCCTGCTTGAGCACCTGGCCAACGCGGTCGGCCATGGACGCCAATTCCGGATAGGCTTCGCCCATTTCGGCAACCAGGTCCGGCACCAGGCGGTGGAAGAACGGCTTGGTCTGGCCCAGCTTGTAGCCATGGCGCAGCGCGCGACGCACGATGCGACGCAGCACGTAGCCCCGGCCTTCGTTGCTGGGAATGACGCCGTCGACAATCAGGAAGGAGCAGGCGCGGATGTGGTCCGCGATGACCTTGAGCGAATTGTTTTCCAGGTCCTTGACGCCCGTTTCACGCGCGGCGGCATGGATCAGCTTCTGGAACAGATCGATTTCGTAGTTGGAATGCACGCCTTGCAGCACAGCGGCGATACGTTCCAGACCCATGCCGGTATCGACACAGGGGCGCGGCAGGCGCGGCATGTTGCCTTCGGCGTCGCGCTCGAACTGCATGAAGACCAGGTTCCAGATTTCGATGAAGCGGTCGCCGTCTTCTTCGGGCGATCCGGGCGGGCCGCCCCAGATCTCGGGACCGTGATCGAAGAAGATTTCCGAGCAGGGGCCGCAGGGGCCGGTGTCGGCCATCTGCCAGAAGTTGTCGGAAGCGTAGCTCGCGCCCTTGTTGTCGCCGATGCGGATGATGCGCTCGGTGGGCACGCCCACTTCCTTGGCCCAGATGTCGTAGGCTTCGTCGTCTTCCTGGTACACGGTGACCCAGAGCTTCTCGGCCGGCAGCTTGTAGACCTGCGTCAGCAGTTCCCAGGCGTACTGGATGGCGTCGCGCTTGAAGTAGTCGCCAAAGCTGAAGTTACCCAGCATTTCGAAGAACGTATGGTGGCGGGCGGTATAGCCCACGTTCTCCAGGTCGTTGTGCTTGCCACCCGCGCGCACGCTGCGCTGCGACGACGTGGCGCGCGTGTACGACCGCGATTCCTTGCCTGTGAACACGTCCTTGAACTGGACCATGCCCGAATTGGTGAAAAGCAGGGTCGGATCGTTGCCGGGAACGAGCGAGGACGACGGAACAATGGTGTGTCCCTTCGACTTGAAGAATTGCAGAAACTGGCGGCGAATCTCGGAGGATTTCATCGTGGATGACGCAGATTTAGGCGAATCTTTGATTATAGAGGGTTAGCGCGAAAGCGCGGAAAAGGTCCCGGAAGGCACTACCGGACGCAAACGTACCCTGTGGTCCACCCCTCGGTTTCGGACCATTTCCCGCCTGCGGAAACAATCACGCCCGCAAAGCCCGGGGGGCAGGAGCACTGTCCGGTAAGGGGGTTTGCGGTGGAAACGCCGGTGTAATGCCAGCACCCCCGCGGATGGTTGATGCTGTAGGCGCCGCCGAAGCTGCTGCTGGCGCGTTGCCAGACGCCAAATTGGCAGCTCAGCAGTTCGCCGTCGTGCGTAGACGCAATCGTGCCGGTGGCTACGTGGCAAGACTCGCGCGCCACGGCGCGCGCGCCCACGGAAAGGTACGCCCCCGCGTTGATGGAGGAAGCGACCGTCAGCGCTCCGCCCAGCATCGGGTCGCGCACGTCGCCGATTTTGACGTAGGCGCTCAGGTCCGGCATGGCCGGCGGGCGGTCTGCCTCGGCTTGCGCCCCCACCCCAGCCCAAAGCGCCACGGTGCCCGCCGACAGCGCGGGCGCGCCCGCCGCCCAGGGATTCGGAAAGCTGAAGGCGGCGCCTCGCACTTGGCCCGGCGCTTCTGGCCACACCGCTCCGCCATACCCCTGGGCGGCGTCAATGACGGCGGCAATGCTGACCAGGTCGGGAGCATGCGTCCCGGCTTTCAGCACCGGTTTGGCGCTGTAGACCAATGCATCTATCCGGCATCGCTCGCCCGGGCAGGCTTCGCTTTTGGCAATATTGATTCGTGCGGCAAATCCCATGGCCGCACGCTCCGGAAAATCAGCAGGCAGATGCGCGGAGGCGCGCAATTCGGCAACCGTGGGCGCATAGGGGTCTGCAAACAGCGGCACGCCCGCTTCGCCCTGCAAAGATTCGCCCTTGGCCAGCGCGGAAAAATGTTGCTTCAGCACGTCCGCCGCTGCCTGCCTGACCTGCGTCAGCCAAACCCCCGTTGAACGCGCAGCCGCGTCCTCAATGCGCTGGACAAGCTGGCTGGACGCCCAGATGGCAATCATGGAGGTCAGCGCCAGCGTCAACGCCAGGCCCAACAACGAAAAGCCTCGCTGACGCCGACACGCCGCCGCGCACCTTGCCGAATTTCCCGCAACGGTGGGCGACATCATCTTGCCGTGAACGCGAAAGTGTTGACCTCGCCCTGGCTGCATTGCACCTGCGCCGACGCGGCGCGGTAGGGGACAGCGGGCGTCGCCAGCGCGTCTTTCACGACTGTCGCTCCCGCGCCGCCGCCAATGGAAATGACATCCGAGACCCGCTGCAACACAGAGGCCAGCGCCGGACAAGCCGCATGGCTGACGTTCGTCAACGTAACGACGAACGCGGACCCAAGACCTCCGCCACCCGCTGCGGCCGCGGCCACTTCCACGACACCATTGCGCCCCGTGCCGCTGCCCCCCAGGCCGTGCACGACCCGCGCCGACGCGCCGCTGCCCTGAACAGCCAGCACGCTTGAATCGCGCAACGCATTCGCCAACGCGCCCGTGTCCAACCCCAGGTAGGGGGTGACGCCGCCCCCTTGGGCGTTGATCTTCATGCTGGCGACGAACCGCTGGATCTCTTCTCCGACCTTCGGCACCTTGTTTTCAATGACATACGAACCGATTGCCGGAATACCGACGATTGCGATCAACAAGACAATGGCGGTCACGATAGACACCTCCATCAAGGAAAAGCCCTGCTGGCGCCCGGCGCCCGGATGAATATTCTTTACCTGCTGCATCGCTGCCTCCGTGGGTTGATAAGGTATGAGCGCGCGTGCGAGCACAGCCCGCAAGCCCGCGCGTGAAGTGCTACTGACTTGCATAGAAATTGGTCAGCGCGTGACGCAACTCGTCGATGACGCCGTAATGCCAAAGGGTGATGCCCAAGACCGTCGCCAGCGACAGGATCAGAAGCGACCAGCGCAACGCGGCCGCCTGTCGGCGCACGCGCGCGAGCAGACGCAGTTCGACCCGCTCGCGCACCCGCGCCAGGCCGGACTCCAGGCCCAGCACGTCCATCATGTCGGCCATGTACCACCACGTTTCCTGATCCAGCAGGCCGGTGGCGAATATCTCCGGGCCGCGCTCCCCGGCGTCAACGTGCTCCAACATGGCCTGCAGATGGGCATGCATCCACGGCGGAGCCCCTCGGGCCTGCACAGACAGCGCGCGGCGTAGCCGGGTGTCAGCCGCGCCGCGTTGCCGCACCAGCACCGACAGCAGGCACAGAAAGCGTATCGCCTGGAAGTCGCGATACAAGCGCCACAGAAGCCAACGATCCAACACGGACCGCAAGCCCCCCGTGAGGTTCGGCAGCGACCACAGGCTCAAGACGGCTGCGCCCAGGCTAAGCACAAACCACAGCAATAACCATTGATCCAATGCCTGGGCCAGGCGAAAGAGATTGCGCGTCAGGCGCCCATAGTCTTCGGCCGGCACCATCTGAAAGACCGCCTGCAAGCGCGGCACACTGAAGTACGGAATCGCGCATAGCAAGGCGAACGCAACGGCTGCCGCCACCAGTCCCGCCGCGGCGGCGGACGCCACCGCCAGCCACGCCTGCCCCGCCAACCGGGCAGCGCCCGCCAGGTCTCGCAGCGCGGCGGCAAGGTCACCGCCTTCCTCTTGCACGCAACTGAGCAGTTGGCATTCGGCCGGCGGCAGCGTGCCCCACCACGCCACCCCCAAGTCGCCCCCCTCTTCCTGGTACGCCGCCGCCCAATGCCGCGACAGGCGGCCCCGCACCGTTCCCGGCCCGTAGCGTCGCGCGTCGTCCTCGAAGATGTCGCGCAGGCTCTTTCGCCCTTGCGTGCCTTCAATAAGGTCCGCCAGATACGTGAAATAGTCCGCACGCAGCGGGCGAAAGCGCAATGCGTCGAGCCGTGTCGACATGGCCTCGAACGCCATGCTTGGCCACAAGCGCGTCGGTAGCATCGGCCCGTTCATGAGCGCCTCCGGGCGATGTCACTGAGCGAGTCGCGTGCTTCGAGCACACCGGGCGTCAGTAGTAGATCGAAGCGGCGCAACAGCGCACGCGGGTCCACGTCCCCGATGCTGACCTTGTGCAATGCGCAGTCCAGCGCTCGCGTGCCGCGCAGCGCAGATTCGCGCCAGTCGCCGGCGGTTGCTGCCTTGCCAGCCAGTTGGCTCAAGCCCAGGTTGTCGCGCACGCGCACGCGCTCCAGAAAGCCTTCCGTGCGTTCCGGCTCGATCATTTCGGCGGCAACGCAACGGCCTGCCGTGCCATTCAATTCCGGTAGCTGCGCGCGCCGGCACTGCGGGCACCCCGCCGTGTTCCTGGCCCTGAGCGCTGCCCCATCCAGTTGATAGGCGTTCACGATGCCCGTTATCCACGCCCGCCAATCCGGCTCGGCCTCGGACAGGCCAGCCGCTTCACGCCCCCGCCACAGGCTGTCTATCGGCAACGCGCAGCCCGAACACAGGCGTGGCAACAGGGTTTGATAGATCAGCAGCTTAAGAATGCCCGGCGTTGCCAGTACGTCCCGCGAGACGCCGATGGCGTCGGACGCAAGACGTTCGGGAATCATGGCGGCCGTGCCCGCGTGCGTGGTGGCGTACAAGCTGACGCCCGAACTCGCAAGGTCCATGAATGCGCGGCCGGTGTTGACATCGCGGATCTCGCCGATCAGCAGGTCGTTCATTGCGGATCGCTTGATCGTCTTGAGCTTGGCGTCGAACGCGGGCCAGGCGGATTCCGACAGCGCACTGCCCAAGGTGTTCTGCAAGGCATTGGCGATGAGGTATTCCACCGGATCTTCCAGCGTGATGACCTTGCGCGTGGGCGCAATGCCGCGCATCAGGCTTGCGATGGTGGTGGATTTGCCCGACCCCACCACCCCAGCCAGCACGATGGCTCCCCCATCACGGTCTCGGGCGCGCAGCAGGGTTGAAATTTGCTGAGGTGGATATCCCAGCGCTTGCAGATCGCCGTCGGCAGTGGCATCCAGACGCAGGATGCGCAGGCAGACCGAAGGCCCGGCGTCAGTGGCCAAGGACGCCCACCGCAGCACGACGGGAATGCCGTCGACGTTAAAGGCGATACGCCCTTGCTGTTCAACCGTGGGATCAAACACGGCGCCGTTACCGCCGCGCACATCCATCCATGCCACCGCCAGCACCTCCAGCAAGGTGTCGTTGGACAGCCCGGCAAACCGCTGCGTGCCGACGTAGTCGCCGTTGATGGTGTAGCGGATGTCGCAGGCCTCTTGCCGCCGATTCACATTGATGTGCACGTCGCTGGCGCCTTGCGCGACACCCCAGCGGACGATATCCAGAAACAAGGCGGCCAAGCCCGAAGTGCGTTCGGCTTGCGGCCCCGTGCCGCGCCGCCCCATTCCCGCCGCCGTCAGTTGCCCACGGGCGATCATCAGCAGCAAGGGGGCGGGCAGCGTATAGCGCGCCGGCTCAGCCAAGCGGTATCCCGCCGCAATCACCATGCGTTGCAGTTCGTCGACGGCATCGCCCTGGACGTATTCCTTGACGGCGAAAATAGCTGCGTCGCCGTTGTCCAGCATCACCGGACAGAGCCTGCCGGCCAACGAGGCCAAATCGAATTCACGTGCCAGCGCACGCGCAAAGGGTGGGTTCAGACGGGCGATGTCATCAGCGGTTTGCAAGGCGAGCGGCACGCGGGCTTGCAGCGGCATGGTCGACGAATTCATGGGTAGCCCCTGCCAACATCAAGACAAGCGGTACGGTTGAGTTCATCGCGGCGCAGATGCACGCAAGCGCCTTCCACGGCAAGCAAGCGGTACCCGCCAGTCGACACGGCCCCCGCCACGGGTGCGCCATGGCCCGCCCGATAGCGCAGCAAGGCGCCATTGACAAGCACGTCGATGGTGAGCCGCCGGGTGGACCCGAAGATGGCCGCAACGCGAATGTCGTCCTGCTGCGCAGACACGTGCTCGCCAGGGTCCGCGCGTTCCGTCCCGGGCCGGCAGATCCCCGGCACATTGCAATCCGCGAGCGCGGCGGCCGCATCCGCCCGCAGCAAGGTGCGCACGGTTTCCACTTCCGGCCAGGCCTGCGCCTCTTCAACCGGTGATGAAGCCTGCACAGGCGCACCCGCGCACGCGCACAACGCCACGGCCACACGAACCACCATGCGCGGGCCACGGGCAATGGTGTGCCTAATCCTGTTCATACAAATCTCCTTGAAGCTCGGCGACCAGCGTGCTGGCGACCAAGGTGGGCCGGTGTTGAGGCTGCACATCGACCACCAGGCGCGACCAACGCGCGGGCGCGATGGCGGCGGGCAACAACGCAAGCGATCGCAAAGGCCCTTGCAGGCGCAATGCGCGCCGCCGCAATACGGGCAAGGGGTCCGTCAGCGCAACATTGGCGGTGTCCGCGCCAACCGCATCGGGCATGGGTGCGGACATTGGTGCAGGCAACGGCAACACGATGGCGGGCGCCAAGGTCATGGACGAAAAAGCGGGCCGCAAGCGCTGCAAGATGGCGACAAGCTCGGTGTCGACGTGCAATGCGCTGGGCAACATCAAGCGCGCCAAGGGAACAGGAGGTGACGCGATATGCCATGCCAAGGTGGCTTCATCCAAGGGCTTGAATGACACCCGCCATCCTGCCGGCAGCCGGGCGTGAAGCCGACGGTTCGTGGCCTGGGGGTGCGCGCGCACATAGACCGCCGCACAGTTCCAGCCGCTGGCTTGGGCATCGCACTGCGCGCGGCGCAGCGCCCAGCCTTGCACCTGAACCGGCAGCTCTCCCACACTGCGCAGTAGCCGCGACACCTCAAGAGGCCCATGCGCAGCCATTGCGCTGATCATCGACTGATAGGGGTTTTGCTGACCCGCCGACAGGGCCTCTTCGGCACGCGAGGCCCGTGGCTCGGAAAAAACATAGGACGTCACGGCGCGCCATAGCGGTGGCGCAAGCGCAGACACGGCCACGCACGCCAGGAACAGGCGCAGGGCGAACGGCACCCCTGCCCAGCGTGAAGGCAGGCGCGCCATGCGGGCGCCGGGGTTCACGGCTTGCAATAGCGCAGCCCAGACCGCATCGGCATCGTGTTCGACCAGGCCGGGGCGCTGTTCCCGCAAGCGCGCCTGGGCCTGCGCCGCATCGTCGCGCGAATTGAACAGCCGGTCCGCCTGCGACAGCACCACGCCATCTTGCGCGGCGGCCAGCCAATAGCGGCCGCCAGGAAGGTCGATCAGGCAATGCCCGCCCAGCGGATACAACAACGCGTAAAGCTGCGCGGCGGCCTGGACCCGAGGGCTGCCGTCATGCCGCGCGCGCTCGCCCTGCCCCCTGATGCGCCACGACGAGCGCAAGCGGCCAAAGCCGGCCATGGTGGCGGGTGATCCGCCCACGATGAAATGCGTGGCCCGAAGCCTGCGCCCGCGAGCGCGCGCCAACGCTGGAACATCGGAACCAATCAGCGCCAGCCATCGCAGGCCGAACGCCAATTGGTGGCTGGCGCCGGGGCAATCAAGCAGGATGGGAACCGGGGCTCGTTTCATGACGCCTTAATACCCTTCTTCAACCTGCGCCGTGACCAGCATCAGCGTGGTCTCGCGCTCTTGCGCCGCGCTGTCCTGCCCGCCCGCAATCAGGGGCATGCCGGGCGCCAGGCGCTGGCGGTTGTGTTGATCCGTGCTGCGGTCAAAGCCGGACAGGATGACGGGCTGGCCCGGGCGCAATTCAATCTGCTGCACCGTGCCATTGCCGTCGATCGTGATCTGCTGCACCTGGACCTGGTTGCCGCGCTCACCGAAGGTGATGGTCTTCAAGGGTTGCGCGACCGCGTTGTCGTAGGCAACAGACAGCAAGATCTGGCCGTCTTGCTGGATGTCGGGCACGAGCGTCAGGAACGAGCCCACGGTTTCTTCTTTCTGGGTGATGGACACGGCGGGCAGCGATCCGTTGGCGCCGCCCGACGTGGTACCTGGGACGGCGGTGCTTTGCACACGATCGATGTACGAGAACGTGGTGCGGACCGCGTGCGTGACCGGCCGCCGGTTCAGCGTCAGCACAGGGACCTTGCTGTGCCGCACGATCGCGCCCATGGTGCTGAGCGCGGAAACAATGGCTTGCGACCCTTGCAGCGGCCCCCTGCCCACCGAGCCTTCCAGCGTGCTGGCCCCCAAAGCCGCCGCCGCGGGCACGACATAGCGTGCCGATGAACCCGCCGCGGCGTATAGCGCATTCCAGTCCAGCCCGCCCGATGCCGACTGCTTGACGATGACGGTTATTTCTTCGAAGACCAGACGCACGCGGCGGGTCATGGCCTTGTTCTCGCGCTCAAGGTAGTGCGCCACGCGCTCCAGCGCTTCGGGCGTATCGGTGACAACGATGGAAGATGCGCCGTCCACGGCGTCGGCAACCAGGCCCGAGCGGGTCAGGAAGGGCACGATGCTTGCGCGCAGGACCGCCAGGGCGTGGTGTTCCTTGGCCGACAAGGTGGTGCTGGACGTACTTTCAAAGCCCTCGCCGTCGTCGCTGCCCGACCGCCCCAACCGCACATCGACCGCGCTGGCAAGCGATAGCGCGCGCACGTCAAAAACCCGAGTGTCGGTTCGATAGAACTCCAGCGCGTTGCGCACGTACCGCCAATGCACCGAGAAACGCGCGGCCAGCGCATCCAGCAAGTCGGCAAGCG
Source organism: Achromobacter sp. JUb104 (assembly GCF_024806975.1). Classification (NCBI taxonomy): domain Bacteria; kingdom Pseudomonadati; phylum Pseudomonadota; class Betaproteobacteria; order Burkholderiales; family Alcaligenaceae; genus Achromobacter; species Achromobacter sp. JUb104. Next base: position 75,304 of record NZ_JANUEY010000006.1, read on the forward strand.
GCAAGGGGCCATCGCGGACTTCCATACGAACAGGCGCGGGCAGGGACACGCCTCCGGTGACGGCCAGGCGCGGCAAGAACTGTTCGATGGGAAGCAAGGCTTCCGGTTGCACGCGAACCGGAATGCCGGTGGCGGCGCCCAAGCGCTGCGCAAGCGCAAACAGGTCGGTCTCGTCGGCGAGCATCAGCGTGGTGGGCACGTTCTCTTGCAAGGCCAGAGGCAACGTGACCTCGCGCGCCAAAGGTTGCGGCGTCCCGGCGACCCAGGGCGCGGCCACGTCCTGCGCGGCGATACGGGCTTGCCGGTCGGACAGCCCCTGGGCAAATGCTTGATGACGGCCCGAGACGGCCGCCAGCCGATCCTTCGCCGCGCGGTTCAGATCCGCAGCGTGTTGAGACGCCGCGCAGCCCGCCAGCGCCCCGGTGGCGACGACGCAGATCATTCGAAAAATGCTCATACCCCAGCTCCTTGCGTGACGGCCGCGCGCGAACACGATTGGGCCAAGGGCACCACGCGCAGCACCTGGTTGCTGTAGAAGCACGGCTGCAAGGGCTTATCGGCCAGTTCAGTGGCGCTGAGCAACTCACGGACAGCGGATTTGAAGTCCCCGGAAAATTCGGCCGAGGCGGACAAGGGAATATCAACGTCCACCGCCCAATGCCGCGGATGAAAGGTCCAGCCGGAATCGCCCGCCCAGCGCGCCAACACGGCACGCAGGGTGGTGTCGGGAGGCGCGGCCCGATAGAACTGGGCCGGTGCGCTGGCATCACCGGATATGGACGGCACGGAAGCGGCCATGGCGGGCGGCGATTCCGTCGGGGCCACGTCAACAGCCGCATCAAGCGCCGTGGTTGCCGCCTTTGCTGGCGCGTCACCAGCGCTGCCCATTGGCCCACGTGCAGCCAATTCACCGACACCCGACGGCGGGATCGCTACCGAAGGCGTGGCATCGGGCAGCGGAGAAGCGGAGGCTGATGTCGATGCGGATGCTGGTGCGGATGCATGTGCGGATGTAGAGGCAGAGGCAGACACAGGTGCCGGCGGCACGGCCGACGCGTCAACATCACGCTCAGCCCGAGCCGACAGCCTGCCCCCGCGAAACCGCAACGCGCTCCACGAACCCGCAACCACTGCGTAGGGCTCGCGCCGCGTATACGGCAACGGATGTTCAAGCGCATCGCGCATGCCGAAGATCGCCGGCAAGGCCTGCCCGGGGGCGAAGTGCAGCCAAACCTCTTTGCCATCGTCAAAGACCTGCATGGGCGCCACCGCCGGGTCGCCCGACAAGCGCCAGTCAAAACGGAAACCGCGCGCGGCGGATCCGGTGGTTTGCCAAGCCGACGCGGCGCCGCCATTGGCGGGCCAGCTAGTGCAAGCCCCCAGGCAGGACAGGCCTGCCGCCAGGAAGAAGATTCGAACCATGCCTCACCGCAAGCGAAAGGCGCACCGGAAGCGGTACGCATGAACGGCATGGTGGACGACGGCTGGGGGTGCCGCCAGACTGGCATGTACGCATGGATGAATTGATCCTCCCCTCGACAAGCCGGGGCACGGACGAAAAAAAACCCGATCCTTCCGGACCGGGTTTCGAGGGGCGCGGCCGGCAGCGTATCCGCTTGCCCGGCACTGCGGTAGATCAGCGCTGCGCGGCGATGCTGCGTGCTTGCGAGGCGGCGTTGTTCAAGGCGGCCACAGGCGGAACCTTGCCTTCGAAAGCGTCGTTCAGTTGTTGATTCAACACCGGCTCAATGCGCGTGTAGTTGGCCATGCGGAAGCCGCGGCTGTTGCTGGCCGGACGGTTGCTCATCGAGGCGATCACGGACTGTGCGCCCGGGATGCTCTTGTAGAACGACACGTCGGACGCGCGGAACGCGGCTTCGGTCAGCGGCAGGAAGCCCGTACGCTGATGCCATTCGGCGGCGACGACCGGCTTGGACAACCACGCGAGGAACTGGGCGGTGGCCTTTTCCTCGGCTTGCGGGCGGCCTTCAAGCGCCCACAGCGCCGAGCCGCTGACAAACGGTTGGCCGGCCGACTTGGTGGCCTGGTCGTAGTAAGGCAGCGGCGCCACGCCGAACGACAGCGACTTGGTGTTGACGAAGGTGCCGAACGCACCGGAATTCGCGGTCAGCACGGCGCACTCGCCCTTGGCGAAGAGCTTGTCGGCCGAGGCGTCGCCGGTGTGCGCCATGAACAGCAGCGAACGCTTCCAGCTGACCATCAACGAAATGTGGCGCATGTAGAGCGTGTCGAACTGCATGGCGGGCGCGGCGCTTTTCTTGCTGACGGCGTCCAGGCCATTGTTGTTGGTGGTGAACTGCTGGCCGTTGATGGGGGCCAGGTTCTCCAGGTGCACGGTGACCTGGTCGCTCGATGCGTAGGGGCAGTCGATGTCTGCCACGTCGCGCAGCTTGAGCAGTTCGGCTTGCAGCTCGTTCCAGGTGCGGGCGGGCTTGTTCGGGTCCAGCCCGGCCTTTTTGTATGAGGCGGTGTTGTAGAACATCACCGGCACTTCGGCCATCCAGGGGAATGCCAAGAGGCGGCCCTTGCCGTCGCGCGTGAAGCTGCTGGTGCCCGGCACGAACCAGTTCAAGTCCTTGATGGGGTACTTGGCCAGCAGCTCGTACATCGGCAGGATGGCCTTGTGCTGCGCCACGACTTCCGGTGAATGGTTGTCGGTCAGTTGCACCAGGTTCGGCGCCTTCTTGGCCTTGACGGCCGAGACGGCTTCTTGTTCCAACGCGTCTTGCGAACTGAAACCACGCAGCTTGACGCTGACTTGGTCCTGCTCTTTGTTGTACTTCTTGGCCAGTTTTTCGAACTCGGCCTTGTTTGCGTCCGACAGCGCGTGCCAGACCTGGATTTCCACCGGAGCGGCATTCGCCACGCCCGCCAGCGCCATGGCGGCGCCGAATACCCATGCACGCCGGCTGGCGAACATCGCGCGGGCAACACCCGCCAATTGCAGATTCTTCATAGGTTCACAGACCAAGAAAAGGGAATTCCGGTTCTGGCTGCCGTCCGCTGAGCAGATCAGCCAAAGCCCGGCCTGAGCCAACACCCATCGTCCAGCCGAGCGTACCGTGCCCCGTATTGACATACAAATTCGGGATACGGCTGCGGCCGATGATGGGCACATTCGAGGGGGTGGACGGGCGCAGGCCCGACCAATAACTGACGCGCTCGAAATCGAGCGCGTCGGGAAAGAGTTCTTGCGCCAGATGGGTCAAGGCTTCACAGCGACCGGTGTTCAGGCTGCGGGAATATCCCGACAACTCTGCGGTACCCGCCATGCGCAGGCGGTCGCCCAAGCGTGAGAACACGATTTTATGGCTGCTGTCCGTCAAGCTGACCGTGGGCGCGGCGTCCGGCCGTACAACCGGGAACGTCGCCGAATAGCCCTTGGCCGGATAAACGTTGCAGGGGATGCCCAAGGGGCGCAGCAGATTGGGGCTGAAGCTGCCCATCGCCACGACATAGGCGTCGGCCGAAACCGTGCCGAAACGCCCATCGGGTTCAATGATTTCAATGCCTTGCACGGCGCCGCCCTGAGTCAGCAAGCGGGTGGCCCGCGTGCTGTAGCGGAACTCAACGCCCGCTTGCGCGCAACGCTCGGCCAGCGCGACCGTGAACAAATGCACGTCTCCGCTTTCGTCCTCGGGCGTGTAGTCGCCACCGACGATGGTCTGCCTGTGCGGCGCCAGCGCCGGTTCAATGGCAATGACTTCGTCCGCGGTGACGACGCGGCGTTCAACGCCGAAATCGCGCATCAGGCCAGCGGCCCGTTGCGAGTTCTCGAATTCATGGGGATCGCGATAGAAGTTCAGGATGCCGCGTTCAAGGTGATCGTATTCGATGCCCATTTCGGCGCGCATGCTGCGCAAGGTAGCGCGGCTGTACTCGGCCATGCGGACCATGGCGCGGATGTTCGGCGCCAGGCGGCCGGGCAGGCATTCGCGCAGGAAGGCAAGGCCCCACATCCATTGGCGCCAATCAAGCTGCGGTCGGAACAAGAGCGGCGCGTTGTCCTGGAACATCCATTTGAGCAGCTTGAGCGGAGCCTGGGGATTGGCCCAGGGTTCGGCATAAGACACCGAGATTTGCGCGCCGTTGGCCAGGCTGGTTTCCTGGGCGGGACCGGTGCAGCGATCAATGACCACGACGTCGTGGCCGGCCTGGTTCAGCCACCAGGCGCTGGAGATTCCGATAATGCCGCTACCCAATACCGCTACTTTCATGCCCGCATTGCTCCTTGCGTACCAAATCGGCCACGGACCCGATGTCCGCCCCCCTTGGCAAGCCGCTGCCAAGGCAGTTTACCCCGCCGATTTGCCTACGCCTACGTATAAAAAAGGGGCGGAAGTCACCAAGCTTTTCAGCCTGTGAATTCCCCCCCAGTGGCTCGTGCCGTCTGGTTACGACGCGGCTTTCGCCAGGTCGGCCTCGGACGTGAACGCATCCGCGTAGAACTCTTCCGGCGGCAGGCCATTCTGGACGCTGAATTCGCGGCGGGCGGCATCCACCATCAACGGCGTGCCGCAGGCATAGACCTGATGGCCGGACAGGTCGGCGATGTCGTGCATGACGGCTTCGTGGACGAATCCGGTGCGACCGGTCCAGCCGTCTTCCGGCACGGCGTTGGACACGACCGGCACATAGCTGAAGTTCGGCAGCAGACCTGACCAGGATTGCGCCAGCGCATCCATGTACAGGTCTTGCGGGCGGCGGCCGCCCCAATACAGCGTGACCGGACGGCTGATGTTCTTGTGGATCATGTGCTCGACGATGGCCTTCACCGGTGCAAAACCCGTGCCGCTGGCCAGCAGGACGATCGGCTTGTCGCTGTCTTCGCGCAGGAAGAAGGACCCGAACGGCCCTTCCAGCCGCAGGATCTCGCGTTCTTTCATCTGCGTGTCGCCCGCGCCGAAGACGTGGTCGGTGAACAGGCCACCCGGCATGTGCCGGATGTGCAGTTCCAACGGGCTACCGGTGTGCGGCGCGCCGGCCATCGAGTAGCTGCGGCGGCGGCCATCCTTGAGGATGACTTCGATGTACTGACCCGCGTAGTAGCGAAACTGTTCGGAGGCCGGCAGTTGCAGCTTGATCACCGTCACGTCCGGCGCCACGCGCTCCAGCGTCTGCACGCGCGAAGGCAGCTTGCGGATCTGGATATCGCTGGCCAAGCGGACTTCGGTGGATTCCACCACCATGTCCGATTCCGGACGTGCCTGGCAGAACAGCGTGTAGCCGTCGGCCAGTTCTTCCGGCGACAGGATCTGGGCCGGATACTGCCCGGCGTCGAACTCCCCGGAGACCACTTTGCCCTTGCAGGTGGAGCACGCGCCGTTGCGACAGCTATAGGGCAGCACGATGCCTGCGGCCAAGGCGCCGTCGAGCACGGTCTGGCCGGGCTCGACCGGGAATTGATGCTTGCTGGGTTGGATGATGACCTGGAAGCTCATGATGAAACGGTTCAGGGTTGACGGGAGTGCCAGCCGGCTGGGCCAGGATGGCGCTGCGCTCGGGCCGGCGTCAGGCCGGGAACTTGCGGATTTCCTTGACGCGGTTTGCGTCGTCCACCAACACCACTTGCGGCTTGTGGGTGGCGGAGTCTTCTTCGGACATCGGGCCGTAGGTGCAGATGATCAACAGATCGCCAACCTGCGCCCGGCGCGCCGCCGCGCCGTTCAACGAGATGGCGCCGCTGCCGCGGGCCGCCTTGATGATGTAGGTGTCGAAACGTTCACCATTGGTGACGTTGTAGAGCTCGATGCGTTCGAACTCGCGCATGCCGGCAGCGTCCAGCAGGTCTTCGTCGATGCCGCAAGAGCCTTCGTAGTGAAGGTCGGCTTCGGTGACCGTGACGCGGTGTAGCTTTGCCCGCAGCATGATGCGTTGCATGATGAAAATGTCCTGGTTCGCGGTCCGGTCCGCGACGTGTAGCTAAGGTGATACCCGGCATCCGGTTTTGCCGTTGGAAGCCGGTATTCTATAATTTTTGCCGCAGCGGGACGGCCCGTTGCTGCGCACGGTCAAACGACCGGTGTTTTTTTATCCGGGGACGACCCCTTATTGCCGGTGCAACGCCGGCAACGCAACAAGAGGAGTCGTCAATGACCTGGATCATCCTGGTGCTCGCGGGCCTGTTTGAAATCGTCTGGGCCGTGGGCCTGAAATACACCCATGGCTTTACTCGCCTGTGGCCGTCCCTGATTACGGCGGGCGGCATGGCCATCAGCGTGTGGCTGCTGGCCGTGGCCATGAAAACCCTGCCGCTGGGCACCGCCTACGCCGTCTGGGTAGGCATCGGCACCGTGGGCGCCTTTGTGGCCGGCATCGTGCTGTTCGGCGAATCCACAAGCTGGATGCGCATCGTCAGCGTGGCGTTGATCGTGCTGGGCTTGATCGGCCTGAAACTGTCTTCGGCGTAACCGGCTTCAGACCCACCCCCAGCCCGGCGACCGGTCAGAAATCCAGTTCGATCTCGACCGCGTCGCCCACTTTCAGGCGCGCGCCGGCCGGCGCATCCAGAATGGCGTTCTGGCCGAACACCACCCCGATATCAAGATTGCGATAGCCCGCCAACGTACGGCCGGGCTCGTCGTGCTGCTGCGCGGTGCTTTGGTCGATGTCGGGAATCGAGCAACGGGTGCACGGCTTGACGAAGGCCATCCTGACGCCTGCCGCCGTGATCATGGCGGTATGGTCTTCCTCGAAGGGCTCCCATTCGCCTTCGACGACGATGTTGGGGCGGAAACGGTCCATGGGCACCGGCTCCACGCCCTTGGCTTGCAGGCGCGCGTTCAAGTCATCCAGCGACGCCTGATTGGCAATCAGCAAGGGAAAGCCGTCGGCAAAGCCAAAATGGTGTTCGCCCACAAAGGCATCGGCCAGGTCCGGATGCGCGTCAACCCAGCGCGACACCCAGTCGGGCTTGGCGTTGCGTGCGGCGGCGCTATCCACCTTCAGCAGCCGGCACGGCGTTTTCAGGAATTCGGAGAACCAATTCCCGACCGCCACACTTTCCTGCTGGGCTGAAATGGTGTCGCTCCAGACCGCTACGGTTTGGGCGCCGGGTTCCAAGCCCGATCCATCCAAGGCTACGTCCAGGTCGGGCATGCCGGGCGCGCTGAGGCGAAGCGCGTTGGCGGTCAGCGCCGTGCGGATCAGGGCCATCGCCGGCCACTGGCGCTGCGTCATGAACTGGCCATCGGCGCCGATCAACATCCAGCGGCGATCGTGGGCCAGGCCGGCCCGGTCGATGGAAGACTCCGCCAGGTCGATGCCGGCGCAGGATTTGATCGGGTAGATATGCAGGCTCAGGATACGGGCGGACATGGCGGCATCGGTTAGGCGTGGGAGGAATCCGCGAAAGAATAGCAGAGAGCCTGGCCTTCATAGGCTGATTTTTCACCTGCCGGACGGCCATGAAAAAACCCGGGCAAGGCCCGGGTTTCGGTGTGGCGAGTCCCGCCCGCTGATGTGCTGCGGCGGGCTCGTCGCGAGCGGCGAATTAACCGCCCACCAGCTTCAGCGTATCCAGCGGCGTCACCGCCTTGAAACCCTTGCGCGTCGCAATATGCTCAGGGCGCGGCGTCAAGCCGTACTTGGGCGGGTTCAGGGTGTTCTCCATGCTGTTGTAGACCATGAAGACATTGGCGCGCGGCCACGGCGAGATATTGCTGTTCGAGCCGTGCATGGTGTTGCAATCGAAAAACACCACGGAACCCGCCTTGGCCGTCATCGAGCGGATGCCGCCCTGCTCTACCAGCAATTGCAGGCTGACCGGGTCGGGAACCCCGTATTCCTGCTTCTTCAGCGATTGCTTGTAGTGCTCGTTCGGGGTTTCGCCCACGCACGAGATGAACTGCCGATGCGAGCCCGGCACCAGCATCAAGGGGCCGTTGCACTCGTTGTTGTCGGTCAGCAGCACCGAGCAACTGAGCGCGCGCATGGACGGCATGCCGTCTTCCACGTGCCACGTCTCGAAGTCCGAGTGCCAGTAGAACTCCTTGCCCTTGAAGCCAGGCTTCATGTTGGCGCGCGACTGGTGGATGTAGACTTCGGACCCGAGAATCTGGCGCGCCACATTGACCAGCCGGGGGTCGCGCACCAGGCGCGACAGCACGGGGTTCAACACGTGGACCATGAAAATGGAACGCACGGCATTGCTGCCCGGCTCGGTAATGGACTCTTCGCGCCGGATGATCGACGGGTCGCGCGTCATGCGCTCGACCTCGGCGGACAACGCGCGGATCTCCTCTTCCGAGAAGAGGTTTTCCATCAAGATAAAGCCGTCGCGCTCGTATTGCCCGACCTGCTCGCCGGACAAGGCGTTAGCGTATTTGCCGTCTTCGTAAACCACCGGATCCTGGCGGGCGATGATGGCGGAACCTCGGTCCGTACGGGAGGCGTACGGATCCTGTGCAGGTGAGATCATGCGAACCTCCTTGTATCAAGCCGCTTTGGCTTCGGCTTCAGGCAAGGCGTAGACGCCTTCTTTATCGTGCACTTCCTGGCCGGTCAGCGGCGGGTTGAAGACGCAGATGACGCGCAGCGGCTCCTTGCCGCCGCACAGCCAGTGCTCGTCGTTCTCGTTCAGGGCGTAGACCACGCCGGGGCCCAGGTCGTACTTCTTGCCGTCGGCAATGGTTTCGATGGAGCCGTCGCCTTCAATGCACCACACCGCTTCAAGATGGTTCTTGTAGTGGATGTGCGTGCGGCCGCCCGGAAAAATGGTGGTCTCGTGGAAGGAAAAGCCCATGCCGTCCTTCTTCAGCAGCACGCGGCGGCTGACCCAGGTATCGGTGCGGACTTCGTCGGCGGTGCCGATGACATCTTTGACATTGCGTACGATCATTGACGTTTTCCTCCAAATTTCAGAATGCGGGCAGACTGCCCTTCTTCGCTCAGCGCTTCAGCCACGCTGGCCTCGATGACGTCCAGGCCCTTGCTCAACAGTTCTTCCTCGATCGTCAGCGCCGGCAGCAGCTTGAGCACTTCGTCATGCGCGCCCGAGGTCTCGATGACGACGCCCTTCTTGAAAGCCTGCTGCGCAATGCGGTTGGCCAGCGCGGGCGTGGTGTTGCACACCAGGCCCTGGATCAGGCCGCGACCACGCACCGACAGGCCGGCGTTGGGATAGCTGTGGACCAGGTTTTCCAGCCAGTCGCGCACCAGGCGCTCTTTGCGCTGGATGTCGGCGGTGAAGGCGGTGTTGGCCCAATAGGTTTCCAGCGCCTGCGTCGCCGTGACGAACGCCAGGTTGTTGCCCCGGAACGTACCGCTGTGGGCGCCCGGCTTCCAGATATCCAGCTCGGGCTTCATCAGCACCAGCGACATCGGCAGGCCAAAGCCGGACAGCGACTTCGACAGCGTGATGATGTCCGGACGGATGCCGGCGGCCTCGAAGCTGAAGAACGTGCCGGTGCGGCCGCAGCCGACCTGGATGTCGTCCACGATCAGCAGCATGTCATGACGCTTGCACAGCTTTTCCAGCTCTTTCAACCAGCGCAGGGTCGCGACGTTGACGCCACCTTCGCCCTGCACCGTTTCCACGATGACGGCGGCCGGCTTGTCCATGCCGCTGCTGGGATCTTCCAGCATGCGCTCCAGGTAGGCCATCGTGTCCACATCCGGACCGAAGTAGCCGTCATAGGGCATGAACGTGGTGTTGCCCAGCGCATAGCCCGAGGCTTCGCGGAACTTCATGTTGGCGGTCACGGCCAGCGAACCGCCGCTGACGCCATGAAAGCCGTGCGTGAACGAAATCACATTGGAACGGCCCTTGACCTGGCGCGCGATCTTCAGCGCGGCTTCCACGGCGTTGGTGCCGGTGGGGCCGGTGAATTGCAGCGTGTATTGCCAGTTGCGCGGCTTGAGCAGCACGCGATCCACCGTCTCAAGGAAACGCTTCTTCGCGCTGGTCGCCATGTCCAGGCCGTGGACGACGCCGTCCGCCTGCACATATTCCAGCAGCTTTTCCTTGAGAACAGGATTGTTGTGGCCATAGTTCAGCGTGCCGGCGCCGCTGAAAAAGTCGATGTACTCGGTGCCTTCCTCATCGATCAGCGTCGAGCCTCTGGCCTGGCTGAATATCACGGGGAACGACCGAATGTAGCCCCGCACCTCTGATTCCATCCGGTCAAAGATCTTCAAGTCCATGAGTAATCCTCCCTTTTCATCTAATAAGTTGAATAGACGGCACGATCCCTCCGGATGCGTTGAACGCATTCGGATAGGCACTGCCATCCCGGTATTTCGATAAGTCCGCTGGGGTTGCTCGCCCTACGGGGCGGGCAATGCGAACGGGCCTATCCTCAACAACATCTCGTCGTCATGGTCCGCGCCACCAAACAATTGCCGGTCGAAGAACGGCTGTTCGGAAACGTGGGCGCCAAGCTCGCCGGCCAGGCCGGTAAAGCTGCGGCGCGATGCCTGGTTGTCAGGCCCCACCGTGGTTTCAAGATATCGAACATGCTCGAGCCCCTTGCGTTGCAGGAGTTCGCGAAGCATGGCGCGGCCCAAGCGATGGCCGCGTGCGCGGGCGTGCACCGCAACCTGCCAGACGAACAACACGTCGGGTCGGGTCGGGATCACGTAAGCGGAGATAAAACCGTCGATACGTCCGCCGGCACTTTCGGCAAGGACGCAGGTGTCGCTGAAATGCTCACCAAGGAGCAAGTAGGCGTAGAGGGAATTCAGGTCGAGCGGCGGGCACTCGGAAATGAGGTGGTGAATGGCGGCGCCGTCTTTGCGGTTGGGCAGACGCATCGTATGGGTCTGCGCGCGAACCGCCGGCGCCACGGCACTTGAGAGATGGGGGGTATCCAGTTCGTTTTTCTTCATGCAACGATTCCCGATTCTGGGGGTGCCCCGCCCGTGGGCACTTCAAGGATGGGCGACGATACATCGCCGTGCGGTTCCGCTGCGACTGCCTGGCCTTCCTGCTCCATCAGCGCCACGATGCGTTCCAGCGATAGCGTGATGGTGGCCTGTTCAAGCTCGGGCAACGCATTGAGCGCGTCGGCCAGGTGCTTTTGCAGCGGCGACGGCGCGCCTTGGGCCAGCTCGCGCCCGGCGTCCGTGGCAGTAACGAAAACGATGCGGCGATCTTCGCGGCCGCGTTCACGGCGGATCAAACCCTTGTCTTCCAGGCGGTCCAGGATGCCGACCACCGTGCTGGGGCTGACATGCATTTCGCGGCTGATGGCCGTGGCCGTCATCGGGCCATTGGCCATCACCGTACGCAAGCACATCAACTGCGGCGCAGTGATATGGCTGACCGCGGACAACTGACGCGAGTGCAGTGCGATCGATCGCGTAATACGGCGCAGGGCTCGCAAAATGCGCAGATCGTACTGCTGGGTGGAATCAGTGTTCACGGGGTGGGTCATGGAAGAAAAGGGTTCGGTCAAATTCATTTCTACACGAATGATATGCGCCCGATCTATTCGCGTCAAACAAAACCCCCCCGCACGATGTAAATAAATGAACACGAAATTGCAGAAGATGGCAGCAGAATTACTGGACTTAATGCCGTCGCATCAAGGGCTTGGCGCTGCCTCACGACCCTAGTGGAAAGCCCCAATAAAAAACATATGTTTTATAGAAATATTCAGATATATCATTTGTTTTTTGTTTGGCGATGCCCCCATGCCCCTGCCTTCCCACCTGATACCGACCCTGCAAGAAAAGCTGGAGGACCTGCCCCCGGAGCTGCAACGCGCGGCACATTGGGTGGTGGCGCATCCCGCGGAGGTTGGACTGTGGTCCATGCGCCGGCAGGCGCAAGCGCTGGGCGTGGCGCCCGCCACCATGTTGCGGCTGGCGCGGGCGCTGGGCTATGCCAGCTATGAAGCATTTCGTCAGCCTTTTCAACAGGCTCTTGCCGGTCATCAAGGCGAGCCCGGGCTGCGCGACCGCGCTGCCGCCTTGCAGGCCGCCGCCGGCGACCCCGCCGCCCCCGGCCACGACGTGCTGACCGACTACCAGATCCAAGCCATGCGCTCGGTGTGCGCGCTGAACCCAGCAGCGGAATTTGATGCAGCAGTACAGACCTTGCTGAACGCACGCCAGGTCGGCTTTCTGGGGACCCGCTCGGCGTTTGGCATTGCGTTCCAGATGCGCTACGCCTACCAACTGGTGCGCCGCAACAGTGTGCTGATAGACGGCATGGGCGGAGCCCCCGCCGAGCAGGCTGACAACCTGGATGCCGGCGACGCGCTGATTGTCATTTCCCAAGCCCCCTACCCGACCGCCACCGTGCACTTGGCCCGCCAGGCGGCGCAGCGCGGCGTCGCGCTGATTGCATTGACCGACGACCCGCTGTCGCCGTTGGCGGTGGAAGCCCGCCACACACTGCGATTCGCGCCTCCCGATCGCGACGGCGTCCGAGCCCAGCCCGCGCGCCAGGGTCCCGGCTCGTTCTTCCATACCACCGCCGGCCTGTTGGGCCTGGCCGAACATCTGATTGCCCGCCTGACCGCCCGTGGCGGCGCCGACGTGCTGAACCGCCTGACCGAAGTCGAAGAGCGCCTGCGCGCCGACAACGTTTACTGGACCCCGCCCCCTTCGCGGCGGCCGGGCTGACCCTGCTGTTTTCCCCTAACGCCCTCAACGCATCACGGAATTCCCATGAGCCAGACACACGTCATGCATCGTTCCCTACGTCAGACCCCGCCCGTGGCCGTACGCGGCCAGGGCGTGTGGGTCCACGACAGCGCTGGCCGCGCCTATCTTGACGGCTCGGGCGGCGCGGCCGTGTCCTGCCTGGGGCATAACCACCCGGACGTCCAGGCCGCCATGCACGCCCAGATCGACGCGCTGGCCTATGCCCACACCAGCTTCTTCACGACCGAGGTCGCCGAACGCCTGGCCGAGCGCCTGGTGGCCGATGCGCCGGAAGGCATCTCGCATGCGTACTTTGTGTCGGGCGGATCCGAAGCCGTCGAGGCCGCCTTGAAGATGGCCCGCCAGTACTTTGTGGAAATCGGCCAACCGCAGCGCCGTCATATCGTGGCGCGCCGCCAGAGCTACCACGGCAACACGCTGGGCGCGCTGGCGGTGGGCGGCAACGCCTGGCGTCGCGCGCAATTCGCGCCGCTGCTGATCGACGTCGAACACGTTTCGCCCTGCTATGCCTATCGCGATCAGCAAGCCGGTGAAAGCGCTGAACAATATGGCGAGCGCCTGGCGCTTGAACTGGAGCAGACCTTTGAACGGCTGGGGCCGGACACCGTGATGGCCTTCGTGGCCGAGCCGGTGGTGGGTGCGACGTCCGGCGCCGTCACGGCGGTTCCGGGTTACTTCCGGCGTATCCGCGAAGTCTGCGACCGCCATGGGGTGCTGCTGATCGCCGACGAAGTGATGTGCGGCATGGGGCGCACCGGCACGCTCTACGCGGTAGAGCAGGAAGGCATCGTGCCCGACCTGATCACCATCGCCAAAGGCTTGGGCGGCGGCTATCAGCCCATCGGCGCCGTGATGGCGCAGCGGCGCATCGTGGACGCCATGCAGCAAGGCAGCGGCTTCTTTCAGCACGGCCACACCTACCTGGGCCACGCCATTGCCTGCGCCGCCTCGCTTGCCGTGCAGGACGTGATCCGCCGCGACAAGCTGCTGGAGCGCGTGCGCGAGCACGGCGCGGGCTTGCGGCAGCGGTTGGAGCAGACATTTGGCGCGCACCCGCATGTGGGCGATATCCGCGGACGCGGGCTGTTCATGGGCATCGAGCTGGTGCAGGACCGGGCCACCAAGCAGACGTTCGACCCGGCCTTGACGCTGCATGCGCGCATCAAGCGCGAAGCCATGGCGCAGGGGCTGATGGTCTACCCGATGGGCGGCACCATTGATGGCCGCCACGGCGATCATGTGCTGCTTGCGCCGCCCTTCATTATTTCCGACGACGAACTGGACCAATTGACGCAACGCCTGGCTGGCGCCATCGACGCCGCCATTGGACAAGCACGCGGGGCACATTAACCGCCGGCCAAGACCGGTAATTCACGGGGAAAAACCCCATAAGGAGTTTGCATGACCACGTCCGTCAAACACCCATTGGGCCATCGCAACGCCTGGACGCTCGCCGCGGCGGGCCTGGCCACGGCTTTGCTGTCCACGGCGCCGGCACCCGCCGCCGCCCAACAGAAGTTCGTCAGTATCGGCACGGGAGGCGTCACGGGCGTCTACTACGCCGCGGGCGGCGCCATCTGCCGCCTGGTGAACAAGGACCGGGCGACGCATGGCATCCGTTGTTCGGTTGAATCCACCGGGGGATCGGTTTTCAACGCCAACACCATCAAGGCCGGCGAACTTGACCTGGGCGTTGTGCAGTCCGACGTCGGCTTCAACGCCTACAACGGCGAAGGGCAATTCAAGCAAGCGGGCCCGTTCACCAAGCTGCGCTCGGTATTTTCGATCCACCCCGAACCGTTCACGGTCGTGACGCGCAAGGACGCGAATATCAAGACCTTTGAAGACCTGAAGGGCAAGCGCTTCAACGTCGGCAACCCGGGTTCGGGCACGCGCTCGTCGATGGAAGAACTGCTGGCCACGATGGGCTGGACAATGAAGGACTTTGCGCTGGCGTCGGAATTGCGCCCGGACGAGCACGGCTCAGCGGTCTGCGACGGCAAGATCGACGGCTTCTTCTACGGCGTGGGCCACCCGTCGGCCAACATCCAGGACCCCACCACCAGTTGCGGCGCCAAGCTGGTGTCGCTGACCGGCCCGGCCGTGGACGCGCTGGTCAAAAAGTACCCCTACTACGCCTACGCCACCATTCCGGCCGGCCTGTATCCGAACAACCCCAACGAGACCAAGACGTACGGCGTGACCGCCACGTTCGTCACGTCGGCCGACGTGCCGGATGCCACCGTATACACCGTGGTCAAGGCGGTGTTCGACAACTTCGACGACTTCAAGAAACTGCATCCGGCATTCGCCAACCTGAAGCCCGCCGACATGGTGAAGAACGGCTTGTCGGCGCCCTTGCATCCGGGCGCTGAAAAGTACTTCAAGGAAAAAGGCCTGCTTTAAAAAGCGCCTGCTTCAAAGCCTTGCCGGCGCGCGGTTGCCGCACGCCAGGAATCAGCGCGCGCCGCCCAGACGGCGCGCGCCATGACACGTAGGGGAAATTCATGACAAAAGCGCCGCATACGTCGGCCCCGGACCTGGAACAGCTTGTCGCTGATGTCGATCGAGGCGGCCGCAACGCGGGCGGCATCGCCGGCGCCACGCTGGCCGCGGGCGCGCTGGCCTGGTCGTTCTTCCAGCTCTGGTACGCATCGCCGCTGCCTTTCTCGTTCAACTGGGGCATCTTCAACGACACCGAGGCGCGCGCCCTGCACCTGGGCGTCGCCATGTTCCTGGGGTATCTGGCCTACCCGGCCAGCAAGCGCTCGCCGCGCGACCGCATGCCCTGGTTTGACTGGGCGCTGGCATTGGCGGCCGGTTTTTGCGGCAGCTATCTCTATGTTTTCTATAACGAACTGGCGGGCCGCCCCGGTCAACCCACGCCCATGGACGTGGGCACCGCCGTCGTGGGCCTGGCGCTGCTGCTGGAAGTAACGCGCCGCGCACTCGGCCTGCCCATGACCGTGCTGGGCCTGGTATTCGTGGCCTACGCGCTGGCCGGCCCCTGGCTGCCCGACGTGCTGGCGCACCGAGGCGCCTCGCTGGAACGCCTGATGTCGCACATGTGGCTCACCACTGAAGGCGTGTATGGCGTGGCGTTGGGCGTATCCGTGTCCTACATCTTCATCTTCGTGCTGTTGGGCTCGTTGCTGGACAAGTGCGGCGCGGGCAACTACATGATGCAGGTTTCGTTCGCGCTGCTGGGCCACCTGCGCGGCGGGCCGGCCAAAGTGGCCGTGGTGTCCTCGGCCGTCAACGGGCTGGTGTCCGCGTCGTCGGTGGCCAATGTGGTCACGGGTGGCATCTTCACCATTCCCCTCATGAAGAAGGCGGGCTACGGCGGCGTGCGGGCGGGCGCGATTGAGACGGCGTCTTCGGTCAACGGCCAGATCATGCCGCCCGTGATGGGCGCGGCGGCGTTCCTGATGATCGAATACGTGGGCATTCCCTACACCGACATCATCCGCCACGCCCTTCTGCCGGCGTCGATTTCGTACATTGCGCTGTTCTACATCGTCCATCTGGAAGCGCTGAAGCTGGGCATCCAACCCATGATGGCGGCAGGCCCATCGCGCACTCCGCTGCAAAAGCTGGCGGGATGGGGCATGGGCATCAGCGGCACGCTGCTGGTGATGGGCGCGGCCTATTGGATCGGCACCGGCGTACAGGCCGTGGCGGGCGCGGCCGCCATCTGGGTGCTGCTGACCTTGCTGGCGGCCCTGTACGTGTGGCTGCTGCGCATCGCCGCCGCCCACCCCGACCTGCCGCAAGACATTGACGTCAACCACCCTGTGCGCCCGCAGCCCTGGCCGACGGTGCGCGCCGGGCTGTATTTCCTGATCCCTATCGGCATTCTTGTGTGGTGCCTGAGCGTGGAAGAACTATCCGCCGGGCTATCGGCCTTTTGGGCAGCCATGGCCATGCTGTTCCAGATGGTCACGCAACGGCCGCTGATTGCCTGGTTCCGCAAACAGGATGCCGCCCCGGCTTGGCGGCAAGGTTGGCACGACGCCATCGGCGGCCTGCAAGACGGCGCGCGCAACATGATCGGCATCGCCATCGCCTGCGGCACGGCCGGCCTGATTGTCGGCGCCATCACCTTGACCGGCCTGGGCCTGCGCATGACCGCCTTCGTGGAACTGGTGTCGATGGGCAACGTGCTGTTGATGCTGATCTTCACCGCGCTGGTCTGCCTGGTGCTGGGGTTGGGCATGCCCACCACGGCCAACTACATCCTGATGGCGACGCTGATGGCGCCCGTCGTGGTGGAATTGGGCGCGCAAAGCGGCCTGGTGATCCCGCTGATTGCCGTGCATATGTTCGTGTTCTATTACGGCATCATGGCCGACATCACCCCGCCCGTGGGCTTGGCGACCTTCGCCGCCGCGGCGATCTCCGGCGAAGACCCCATCAAGACCGGCATCCAGGGCGTGACCTATGCCGCGCGCACCGCCATCCTGCCGTTCATGTTCGTGTTCAATCCCGCCCTACTGCTGATCGACGTCAACTACGGGTGGGAACTGGCGCTGGTGGTGGCGGGCGCCACCTTGGCGTCGCTGACGTTCGCGGCGGCCACCATGCGGTGGTTCCGCACGCGCTGCACCTGGGCCGAGGTGGGCGTGCTGTTGCTGGCCACCTTCATGCTGTTTCGCCCCGACTGGTTCATGGACCACTTCGCGCCGCAGTACGAAAGCCGCCCAGCCGCCGACATGCAGACGATTGCCGCCGCCATGCCCGACAACGGCCGCCTGACCGTGGTACTGCGCGGCATCAATCTGGAAGGCGATGAACTGACCAAAACCGTTGCCGTGGCCTTGCCCTCCCTGCAGACAGGCGCTGGCGCCCCCGACGCCGGCCGCCGCCGTCTGGCGGAAGCCGGAGTAACGCTGATGAGCCTGGGTGACCAAACCCAAATTGGCGGGGTGCGGTTTGGCAGCCGCGCGCAACGTTCCGGCTGGGAGCAAGGCTGGGACGTCGTCGAAGTGAAAGCGCCGAACCCACGGCGCTGGTCGGATTACTGGGTCTACCTGCCGGCCGTGCTGCTGCTGGCGGGCCTGTGGATGCGGCAGCGTCGGCGCCAGGGCGGCAAGGCCCCGATGGTCAGCGCGCGCAGCAACCATTCCACCGGGCCGTAGGCATGGTGCCGCAACCACCATGCGGACCATGGCAACTGCGCCGCGAAAATCGCCACCGCGATGCCGACGGTCGCCAGGGGCGAGACCGATGCGAAGAGACGCAGGCCCCATCCGGTAAACAGAAAGGCGCAGACGACGGATTGCATCAGGTAGTTGCTTAGCGCCATCCGCCCGGCGGGCGCCAGCCATCGCAACGCGCGCCCAAGCACTCGCGTGCGCCACGCCAGCAGGAAGAGAGCCGCATACGACATGCTGAGCAACGGCGCCGTCAAGAGGTCGGCGGCCAGCCCGGGCAATTCCCAGGCCGCGCCGGCAAATGGCAGAGACGACGTGGCGTACGCCGCCGATCCGGCCAGGCCGGGTAGCAAGCCCAGCGCACACAGCAGCCACAACACGCCCGGCCGCGCCCAGGGGTCCGCCAACGCATTGCGCCGACCCAGCGCGTAGCCGGCCAGGAACATCGCAAAGACAAACGGGCCTTGCACGAACAAAACCATGAACCAGACGCTGGTGCTCAGTTCATGGATGTGCTGCGCGATGGTGGAGCCGATGTCGCCGCGATAGGCCTCGATGGCCGCCAGCGCCTGCGCCTTGTATTGCGCCAGATAGCCCGGCTGCACAGGGTCCAGGAAGCTGAGCCAACCCAGCAGCGCCCACACCGACGCCGCCAGTACGATCAGCCACAACGCCACGCACAATGCGCGCTGCGGCGCCATGGACCGGCATCCCAGCAAGCCCAGCCCCAGCAGCGCATAGGTCACCAGAATGTCACCCTGGTAGAACAACACGGCGTGTGCGGCCCCCAACACAGCCAGCCCGGCCAGGCGACGCAGGAATCGCGGCGCAAAGGCGGCTTGGCCGCGCTCGGCCGCCGTCATCTGCAAGGTGAAGCTGTAGCCGAACAGAAACGAGAACAGCAGGTAGAACTTGGTCTCGAAGAGCCACGCGATAAGCCAGCGCACGCCCAGATCCACCGGACGCGAATAGACGGGATCGGCAACGCCCGCGCCATAGAACGGCGACGAGAAAACGCCGATGTTCACGATCAGGATGCCAAAGAGCGCAAAGCCGCGCAGCGCGTCCACATGCGCCAGGCGCCCGGATGACGTTTGCGCGAGCCCTGGGTGCGTGAATGTGTGCATGACGTGGAAGCCCGTTGGCTAGAGGGGCGAGGCATCGCCTCGCCCCCCGCGCCTGCCCTACCCCAGTACCGGCGACAACACCGGCTGCTTGGGACGCACATCCAGTTGGCGGCCCTTGCGCGCGCGCTTGCCCACATAGGGCGCCAAGGCGTCGCCCGCCAGGATGTCCTCGGTGAGCTTGTTGCGGTAAATGCCCGTGGCGCGCAGGCCGCGTGCGCCGATCGGCACCGTTTGATCCAGCTTGTCGGACGCATCCAGGCCCATCAGGATGGTGCCGCGGCCGCCACCAGACAAGGACTTGCATTCATCCAGGCCGAACACCAGGAACTTGCCCTTGGCCGACAGCAAGGCCAGTTGCGTGGCGCCCACGAACAGCGGCACCGGGCGCAGCATTTCATCGCCGGCTTCAAGCGTGATGAACTGCTTGCCCGCCCGTTGGCGGCTGACCATGTCGGACAGCTTGGCCGCAAAGCCGTAGCCGCCCCGCGTGGCCAGCAGCCAGCGAGAATCCGGCGATGCAGCGATGGTATGCACAATGCGCGTGCCCGATTCCAGATCGATCATGGTCGTGACCGGCTGGCCGTCGCCCCGCGCGGACGGCAGCCCGCCGACCGGCACCGAATACACCCGGCCGTTGTCGCCCATGGCGATCAGCGTGTCGGTGGTGCGGCATTCGAAGGCGCCGTACAGGTCATCGCCCTGCTTGAAGGTGAATTGCGCGGCGTCGTGGCCATGGCCCTGGCGGGCGCGCAGCCAGCCCTTTTGCGAGACGATCACGGTGACCGGTTCGTCCAGCACCTTGGTTTCCAGCACGGCGCGTTCGGCCGTTTCGATCAGGGTGCGGCGGTCGTCGCCGTATTGCTTGGCGTCGGCCTCGATTTCCTTGATCAACAGGCGCTTGAGCGTCGTGGGATTGTCCAGCAGTTCTTGCAGCGAAATCTGGTCCTTGCGCTTGTCGGCAAGTTCCTGCTCGATCTTGAAGCCTTCAAGACGGGCCAACTGGCGCAAGCGCATTTCCAGGATGTCTTCCGCCTGGCGCTCGGACAGCTTGAAGCGTTCCATCAGCGCGGCGCGCGGCTCGTCGGATTCGCGGATGGTCTGGATGACTTCGTCCACGTTCAGGTAGACCAGCATGCGGCCTTCCAGCACGTGGATACGGTCGGTGACCTTGTCCAGGCGGAAGCGCGTGCGGCGCACGACCGTGTTGATGCGGAACGCCACCCATTCAACCAGGATGTCGCGCAGGCCCTTCTGACGCGGGCGGCCATCCGTGCCGATGCACACCAGGTTGATCGACGCGCTGCTTTCCATGCTGGTCTGGGCCAGCAGCGTGTTGACGAATTCGTCACGGTCCACGCGCGAGGTCTTCGGTTCAAACACCAGGCGCACGGCCGCATCCTTGCCGGATTCGTCGCGCACGGCGTCCAGCAGGTTCAGCATCACCGCCTTGGCCTGGGTTTGCTCGGGCGTCAGGCTCTTCTTGCCCGACTTGATCTTCGGATTGGTGATTTCCTCGATCTCTTCCAGCACCTTCTGGCCCGACGTGCCCGGCGGCAGTTCAGTGATCACCAGTTGCCATTGGCCGCGCGCCATTTCTTCGAACGTCCAGCGCGCGCGCACCTTCAGCGAGCCACGGCCACCGCCATAGATCTGTGCAATGTCGGCCGCGGGCGTGATGATCTGACCACCGCCGGCAAAGTCCGGCCCGGGGATCATGGCGTGCAGCTCGGCGTCCGGCAGTTGCGGCTGCTTGATCAGCGCCACGCAGGCCTGCGCCACTTCACGCAGGTTGTGCGACGGAATCTCGGTGGCCATGCCGACCGCGATGCCGGACGCGCCGTTCAGCAGCATCACCGGCAAGCGCGCGGGCAGCATCTGCGGCTCTTCCTGGCTGCCGTCATAGTTGGGCACGAAATCGACCGTGCCTTCGTCCAGCTCATCCAGCAGCAGCTTGGCGATGGGCGTCAGGCGCGCTTCGGTGTATCGCATGGCGGCGGCGTTGTCGCCGTCGCGCGAACCGAAGTTGCCCTGGCCATCGATCAGCGGATAGCGCAGCGAAAAGTCCTGCGCCATGCGGACCATGGCGTCATAGGCGGCCTGGTCGCCGTGCGGGTGGTACTTGCCCAGCACGTCGCCCACGACGCGCGCGGACTTCACCGGCTTGGCGCCGGCGGCCAGCCCCATCGCCTGCATGGCGAACAGGATGCGGCGTTGCACGGGCTTTTGCCCGTCGCCCACGTCGGGCAAGGCGCGGCCGCGCACGACGGAGACCGCGTAGTCCAGATAGGCCTGTTCCGCGTAGCGCGCCAGCGTGATGGCGGCATTGGCATCGCCATCGCCATCGGGCGGGGTGGGGTCGAACAGGCCGGGTTGATTGCTGTCGGTCATGTTGTATTCAGGTAGACAATTTCATCGAAACGGCGTCAATGCGCCTTCACGCGGACGGGGCAAGCTGGGTGTCGGCGACATGCGTGCGCAATTGCGCGCGCACCGCGGCCAGCGTGGCGGCGTCCTGGCCGCGCTTGGGAATGATCACGCCCTGCAAGGTGCCCAGAATGACGTACAGGTGCTGCGGGGTTTCCTCGACGCGCCGGATATCCGACCACTCCATGCGCCCGGAGGCGCGGGCGGTGGTATCCAGAATGCCCTCGGGCCCGAAGTCGAGCTGATGCCGGCCCAGGAACAAGTCGTCGGGCTGCTTGTTCAGCATGCGGCGCGTGTTCATCCGGACCAGCGGCGGCAGCGCGAACTCATAGGCCAGCGCCAACAGCACCAGAATGCCCAGGCCCACCGCCAGCCCCTCGAAATACACGGGCAGCATCTGTGACCAGTTGGGCCCCTTGCCGTCCCAGGTTTGCCAGACCAGGTAGGCGAAGAGCGCCACGATCATCAGGACACCAAAGCGCAGGTGCGACCGGTACCGACGGCTCCGCAGTTCGGGGCGCCGGTACACATAGGCGGCGAATTCGGCGTAGTCGTCGGCCGTCATGTCGACGGTCATGCGGGCGGAGTCGGAGGCGGGGTCGGGCACAGTGGACGTCATCAGATATCCAGCTCGGCCAGGTTGCCTTTTTCCTCGATCCAGGCGCGGCGCTGTGAAGACTCACCCTTGCCCATCAGCATGTCGAACATGCGGGTGGTGTCTTCCGGGGTCTGATCCCCGTAGCCCACGGGCAGCAGGCGGCGCGTGTCCGGATTCATGGTGGTTTCCCAGAGCTGTTCCGGATTCATTTCGCCCAGGCCCTTGAAGCGGCTGACCGCCCAGGCGCCTTCGCGCACGCCTTCCTTGCGCAGCTTGTCCTGCGCGGCTTCAAGTTCGCCGTCATCCAGGCAATAGATCTTCCTGGCCGGGCGCTTGCCCTGGGCGGGCACATCCAGACGGAACAGCGGCGGCTTGGCCACGTACACGTTGCCGGCTTCGACCAACTTGGGAAAGTGCTTGTAGAACAGGGTCAGCAGCAAGACCTGGATGTGCGAGCCGTCGACGTCAGCGTCAGAAAGGATGCAGATGCGGCCGTAGCGCAGGCCGGACAGGTCGGGTGTGTCGTTCGGGCCGTGGGGGTCCACGCCGATGGCCACCGAGATGTCGTGGATTTCGTTGTTGGCAAAGAGCCGGTCACGATCCACTTCCCAGGAATTCAGCACCTTGCCGCGCAGCGGCAGGATGGCCTGGAATTCCTTGTCGCGCCCCATCTTGGCGGAGCCGCCGGCAGAGTCGCCCTCGACCAGGAACACTTCGGTGCGGCTGGCATCGCTGGATTCGCAGTCAGTCAGCTTGCCCGGCAAGACCGCCACGCCGGAACTCTTGCGCTTTTCAACCTTCTGGGCCGAGCGCTGGCGCGCCTGCGCCTGGCGGATGGCCAGCTCAGCCAGCTTCTTGCCGTATTCAACGTTGCTGTGCAGCCAGAGATCCAGCGCGCTCTTGGAAAAACCGCCCACCAGGCGCACGGCGTCGCGGCTGTTCAAGCGTTCCTTGATCTGGCCCTGGAACTGCGGGTCCAGCACTTTGGCGGACAAGACGAAACTGGCGCGGGCGAACACGTCTTCGGGCAGCAGCTTCACGCCCTTGGGCAACAGGCTGTGCAATTCGGCAAAGCCCTTCACGGCGCCGAACAGGCCTTCGCGCAGGCCAGATTCATGCGTGCCGCCGGCCGGCGTGGGGATCAGGTTTACGTAGGACTCGCGCACGGCGTTGCCGTCCTCGGTCCAGGCCACCACCCACTGAGCCCCCTCGCCCTCGGCGAAGTTCTCGTGGTCGGACCCGGCGTACTGCTGGCCTTCGAAGAACGGCACCATGAGTTCAGCGCCGGTCAGCGCCTCGGCCAGGTAACCGCGCAGGCCGTCCTCGTATTGCCAGGTCTTGGTATCGCCGCTTTTTTCATTGACCAGCGTGACCTTCACGCCAGGCAGCAGCACGGCCTTGCTGCGCAAGAGGTGCGTCAGTTCGCCCAACGGAATGTTGGGGCTGTCGAAGTATTTGGCGTCGGGCCAGACGCGCACGCGGGTGCCGGACTTCTTGCGGCCGCCCTGGTCGTACGGGGCCAAGGGTTCGGCAACGTCGCCGCCCTTGAACACCAGGCGATTGACCGCGCCGTCGCGCCAGACCACGACTTCAAGCCGGGTCGCCAGCGCATTGGTGACCGAAACGCCCACCCCGTGCAGGCCGCCCGAGAATGCATAGGCGCCGCCGCCCGCCTTGTCGAACTTGCCGCCCGCGTGCAGGCGGGTGAAGACCAGTTCGACGACGGGCGCGCCTTCTTCCGGATGCAGGCCAACGGGAATGCCCCGGCCGTCATCCTCGACGGACACGCTGCCATCAATGTGCAGCGTGACCTGGATCTGTTTGCCGTAGCCGGCCAAGGCCTCGTCTGCGGCGTTATCAATGACCTCCTGCACAACGTGCAGGGGGTTTTCGGTGCGGGTGTACATGCCCGGGCGTTGCCGCACGGGCTCCAGCCCCTTCAGGACGCGAATGGACGCCTCGGTGTAACGTGGAGTGGCCAAGTTATCCCCAACATCTGTGGAAAAAAACCGACATTTTACGGATAAGCCTAGATTCCGCGCGGCTCCCGGTGGGTTGCGCACGACCTGACCAGCTCCGGATTCGGTAGGATGATGACAGTCACAGCCAGCGCGTCAGGGCTTCACGGCCCGGATCACAACGACTGCGCCGCAACATCCTACACA
The DNA here is from genome assembly GCF_024806975.1 of Achromobacter sp. JUb104. Classification (NCBI taxonomy): domain Bacteria; kingdom Pseudomonadati; phylum Pseudomonadota; class Betaproteobacteria; order Burkholderiales; family Alcaligenaceae; genus Achromobacter; species Achromobacter sp. JUb104. The sequence continues at coordinate 99,404 of NZ_JANUEY010000006.1, forward strand.
AAACCAGCAAACCCTGTTGTTATTAACAGTGGTGTGCCTGTTGTTATCGACAGTGGTATGCTTTAATCCATTCCACATACAAGAACAACGGCAAGGCGCGTCCCTTTTTACGCGCCTTTTGCTGCCGAACCGAGAATCACCATCATGAGCGACCAAATCAAGAACGTCAGTGACGCAAGCTTCGATGCCGATGTGTTGAAATCCGGCCAGCCGGTGCTGGTGGACTACTGGGCTGCCTGGTGTGGCCCCTGCAAGATGATTGCCCCGATCCTGGAAGAAGTCGCCACCGAGTACGCAGGTCGCCTGACGATCGCGAAGCTGAACGTGGACGAAAACCAGGGTACCGCCACCAAGTACGGCATCCGCGGCATTCCCACCCTTATGCTCTTTAAAGACGGCCAAGCCGCCGCCACCAAAGTTGGCGCGCTGTCGAAGTCGCAACTCACCGCATTCCTGGACGGCGCGTTGTAAACTGCGTGCTGTGAAAGGCGCCGCCCCGGAGGCGGCGCTCATTCAATACCGCGCGAGCCCGTCCGTGGCGCGCCGCCAGAACCCTCCTTTACTTTTCCCCCACATTCACCGCGATGCACCTCAATGAACTGAAGGCGCTGCATGTCTCGCAGCTGCTCGAAATGGCCGCTGGCCTGGAAATCGAGAACGCCAACCGCCTGCGCAAGCAGGAGCTGATGTTCGCCATCATGAAACGGCGCGCCAAGCAAGGCGAGCAGATCTTTGGCGACGGCGTCCTGGAAGTCCTGCCGGACGGCTTCGGTTTCCTGCGCTCGCCCGAGACCTCGTATCTGGCCAGCACGGACGACATCTATATCTCGCCCTCGCAGATCCGCCGTTTCAACCTGCACACCGGCGATTCCATCGAAGGTGAAGTACGCACGCCGAAAGATGGCGAACGCTACTTTGCGCTGGTCAAGGTGGACAAGGTCAACGGCGTGGCGCCCGAAGCGATCAAGCATCGCATCATGTTCGAAAACCTGACGCCGCTGCACCCGAACCGGACGATGCGTCTGGAACGCGACATCAAGAGCGAAGAGAACCTGACGGGCCGCATCCTGGATGTGTTCGCCCCCATCGGCATGGGCCAGCGCGGCTTGATCGTCGCCAGCCCCAAGTCCGGCAAGACGGTGATGATGCAGCACATTGCGCATGCCATCACCACTAACTACCCCGACGCCGTCATGATTGTCCTGCTGGTGGACGAGCGCCCGGAAGAAGTGACCGAAATGCAGCGCACGGTGCGCGGTGAAGTGGTGGCGTCGACCTTCGACGAACCCGCCACCCGCCACGTGCAAGTGGCTGAAATGGTCATCGAAAAGGCCAAGCGCCTGGTCGAAATGAAGAAAGACGTCGTGATCCTGCTGGACTCGATCACCCGTCTGGCCCGCGCCTACAACACCGTGGTGCCGGCTTCCGGCAAGGTGCTGACCGGCGGTGTGGACGCCAACGCCCTGCAACGCCCCAAGCGCTTCTTCGGCGCGGCCCGTAACCTGGAAGAAGGTGGTTCGCTGACCATCCTGGGTACGGCGCTGATCGAAACCGGCAGCCGCATGGATGAAGTCATCTACGAAGAATTCAAGGGCACGGGCAACTCCGAAGTCCACCTTGAACGTCGCCTGGCTGAAAAGCGCGTCTACCCGTCCATCAACCTGAACAAGTCGGGCACCCGTCGCGAAGAACTGCTGATTGCGCCGGACCTGCTGCAAAAGGTCTGGGTGCTGCGCAAGTTCATCCACGACATGGACGAAGTGCAATCCATGGAATTCATCCTGGACAAGATGCGCGCCACCAAGACCAATGCCGAATTCTTCGACATGATGAAGAAGAAGTAAGCTGGCTACGCGTCAAAAAGAAACCGCCCTCGGGCGGTTTTTTCTTGGGGTTGAGGCCGATAGTTGGCGGCCCAGAACAGGGCATCAGTGCTCGATGAATTCCGGTATGCGGCTGCGAGCCGGCGCGTTGGCGGGGCGCGGCGTATGTTTGGGTGGCGCTTTGCCTGCGTCGGTGCCCGGGCCAGCGCCCACTTCCTTGCCCGAAGCCTCGATCGGCTCGATCTGCGGATCGTCCCAGTTGCCCGTCACCGAATATTCCATGGTCATGGCACGCGCCAACGGCTGCTTCAACAACCATTGCGTGACGAATGCGCCCAGGCCAATCAGCGGATTCACCGCCAGCGCCGTCACCATGGCCGCGCCGCTGGCGTCCAGGTTCGGGATCACCACAGCCTTCAAATCCCAGCGTTCGCGGATCAGGTTGACCCCGCCCGCCAGGACGATAGTCGCCACCGGCCCGTTGATCTTGTAGCCCTCGGTGGACACATTTCCATCCGCCATCTTCACGTGGCCGCGAATGGTGTCGAACGGAAAGCCGTCGCGCAGCAGGTTGGTCGGGTTGACGTCCAGCCGCGCCAGCCGTTGCAGTGATTGCAAGGACAGCAGCTCCAGCAGGCGCGCCGTACGGGAATTCACGTGCATGAAGCGGCCCTTGTCGAGACTGACGGTGACCTCACCACCGACGTCCGCAATATTGTGGGTCCATGGCAGGTTGCGCCACGTGGCCTTGCCCTGGGCCGTACCCGAGCCCCCGGACACCACCCCTTCGAAGCCGATTCGCGTCATGAACTTGCCAATGTCGACGAAGTTGGCGTTCGCGTCCACGCTCAGGCCGCGATCCGGCCCTTCCAGGCGCCAGTTGCCCGTGGCGTTCAGGGTGGCCGCGTCGTTGGTGATGGTCAGCTTATCCAGCCGCCATTGCCGGCCGCGCTCCTGGTTCGTTCCCACCACCTGAAGCTCGCCCACATTCTTGCCGTACAGAAGAAATTCCTTGGCCTGCAGGTCGATGGCGGGAATGTCCGATAGATCATTGCCAGAGGCCAGGGCCTTGTCCGCCTCGTTGGTGTCGCCCTCGCCCCCAAAAGACAGGTGCTTCATCCGGGCAGTAATCTGGCCCGCGATCGCGCCCGACGCCTCCTGCCATTCCAGTGACCCCGTAGCCTGACGCGATTGGATGTCCACACGCCATTGCGACGGACCCGGCCGCATCGCATACAGCGTCAGGTCGTTCAGGGTGTAGCCGCTTGCACGCAAGGAGCCGGTGGCCAGGCTGATGCGCTCGGGCTGCGGGAAAACCGGCTTGGTCGCGGCCTTCCTGGCCCCGCCCTTGCCCGGTGGCGCATCGAAGCCGTCCACCACCGTTTCCCAGGCGTCCATGTCCAGCTCAGGCAGGCTGGCGTTCAGGCTAAGCCCCCGATCCGGCAGGCTGGCCGGACGGCCGATGCCCAACGCCCCACGAGCAAAGTAGGTTGCGCCACCACTGGCGTCCCGCTCGAACAGGGCGTTTACGTCTTCGCCCAGACTGGCCGTCAGCCAGCGCCGGCCTTTCGCGCCGCGATCCTCGGCTGCGCCCCATTGCAGCTTCAACAGCCGCGAGGATGAGGCGGGCTTGCCCACCGGTGCCGGCATGTCGATCGCCATGCCCGCCAAGTTGGATTCCATCGCAATATCGACCGACCCGCCCTTTTGGTAACCCAACCGGCCCTTGTAGTCCGTCTTGCCGGAAAACCGCGACAGGGACGGCGCATTGCTCAGTTGCGACAGGCCCGCGCCCGTCAGCGCGCCTTCGAACTGCAGGACATCCGAATTTTGCGCCAAGGTGCCGAAGATCTTGACCGGCCCGCCCAGGAACTGCCCACGGATCTCCTTGGTGCGCACGCCTTTTTCCGAGAACTCAAGGTCGCCATGCAGGCCCTTGAGCACCGGCATTTCAGGCATGAACGTGAAGCTGTTGTCCGTAAACAGGATGTGACCCTGTACTTCGGTATCGTCAGTGTTCAACAGCGGCACTTTCAGCTTTAGCGGCACGCGCCAATCGCCCGTGCCATGCGCCTCATCCAGGGCGCCGTCCAACAGCCCGCCCAACGGCGAATTGGCCGCCAAGGCAAGATAGGCCGAAACGGGGCCGGACGTTTCGCCGTCCAGCAGCAATTCAGCGCCATCATCCATGTTCGGAATCGTGGCCTTCACCGCGCCTAGATTGACCGTCTGCCCCGGCCCGGTACGCACGGTCGCCCCACCGGCGCTGTCCAGCGTCAGGCTGACCTTGTCGATGCGGAAATTGCCCGACAGGTTCTCCAGTACGGGCCACCCTTTGTGATTCGGCCCTGCCGGGGCGTAGTCGACCTTGGCGCCCGCATAGTCGCCGGCAATGACGAATTCACCGGCCGCATCCGGCGCGGCATAAGGGAAATCATCCAGGTCGCCCTTGAGCGTGACAGCGGCCGAACGCATTTCGCCCGCCGGCAACCCCACCGCCAGCCATTCGCGCGCATCCGCATTCACCTCAAGCGGCAGATAACGATGGATGGCCGACATCGCGCCGCGCACCATCGTGCCGCGCATGTCGACGCTACCCGCCGAGGTCTTGCCCTCCGGCTTCCATTGGCCCTGCACCCGCACGTCCAGGTCATCGTTCACGACATGCGCTTGCGCAACGTCTACAAACCAATGATCCGCGTCCGGCCCCTTGACCTGCGCATCCAGGGACAGTTCGCGCGCGGCCAGGGTTGGTTCCTGGAACACGCCAGGCAGCGATACACGCAGGTGCTGCACCGCCCCCTTGATCGACAAGTCGGCAGCGCCAGGGCTGCGCGCCAGCGGCACCCCAGCTATCTGAACAAAGTCACCCGGCAAACCCTGCACGCGAAATTGCGCCGACGCACCTTGCACCGCCGGGCCGTCCTTGGACGCCGCCCAGTCCACGCCTCGCACGGCAACATCAGCCGTCAGCACGGTGAACTTGCCGCGATCCAGTTGCAGCCACGCCCGGCCGGCCATCCGTCCCGCAATCACAGGCGCCTGGACCCAAGGCGCCCAGGACTGGGGCTCGACATCGTCCAGTTCCGTATAGAGCTGGCCGCTCCAGTTTGCGGGGTTGGCGGCATTGGCGGCGAACAGGCTGCGGTTGAATTCCCCGCGCAATTCCACGTTGCGAGCCAGCGCCTCGCCGGCCGAGGCCCGCAACACAAACCGGTGCGACAAGCTGCCGTTGCGCATCAGAAAATCAACGCCGGTCAGCGGCAGCGGGGGGGCACGGCGCAGGTCGTCTTGCCAGATGATCGTTGCGTCTTTAATCAGCAGTTCGCGCTGCCGCACCAACCATCGCAAGGCCGGGTGATCAAGATCGGATTGATGGTCGCTGGCGTTCAGGTCAATATTCTGCCCCGCGACCCACAGGTGGTTCGCGGCATCGCGACGCAGGGTCAGCTCAGGCTTTTCGACCTGCAAGCGCACCAGCCTTGGCGATAGCGTCAGCACGCTGCGCCAGGCCAGCACGGCGGAAACGGAAGGCAGGGAAAGCACTGGCGTTGCATCGTCGTGGCCGACGACCTGGACAGCGGTGAGATCCAGGCGGGGGTTCAGGCCTTGCCAGTTTGCCTGGACGCCACCGATGGTGACGCGGGCGCCCATGGCCTCGCTGGCGTACGCTTCAATTTGAGGACGCCATTCGCCCACACGAGGCAGCACCCAGTAGCGCACGCCCAAAAACCCCGCGGCCGCCACGCAATAAACGATCAACACGGCCCAGAATAGGCAGCGGAACACGCGTCGCGCGCGCGGCGTGGGGGCTTTTTTTGAAACAGACACGGATCGGTGGGCAGGAGAATATGTCTTGCGGTATCGTCCCCACTTATACCTGAAACGCGCCCATCCGTCTGCCGCCCCAACGCCATGTCAACGCCCTCTTTGCTTGCCCCCGCTCTTGCCTGGTCCGGCCACTTGCGCCGCCGCCTGGACGCCCATCCCGATCTGGCCGCATGGCTGGCGGATGCCGTGCAGCAGCCCGTCACCGCCGCCAGGATGGCCCAATGGCAATCTGAACTGGCCGGGCCCGACGCGCCGTCCACCCTGCCGCTGGACACCTGCCGGATGGTGCTGCGCAAATTGCGCGAACGCGTGTTCAGCGTATTGATCGTGCGCGACCTGTCCGGCCAGGCCGACCTTGAAGAAGTGGTCGGCGCAATGACCACGTTGGCCGACATCGCGGTGGCGCAAGCCTACCGCAGCGTGGCCACCGAACTGGCCGCGGTACACGGCGTGCCGCGCGACCCCGCCACCGGCAAGCCGCAGGAAATGCTGATCGTCGGCATGGGCAAGCTGGGCGGCTGCGAGCTGAACGTGTCTTCCGACATCGACCTCATCATGCTGTATGGCGAAGAAGGCGAAACGGATGGCCCGCGCCGCATCAGCCATCACGAGTTCTACGGCCGGCTGACGCGGCGCATGATGCCGGTGATTTCGGAAGTGGACGCCAATGGCCAGGTCTTCCGCACCGACCTGCGGCTGCGCCCCGACGGTGACGCCGGCCCGCTCGCCTGGAGCCTGGACGCGCTTGAACACTACCTGATCGGCCAGGGCCGCGAATGGGAACGCTATGCCTGGCTGAAGGCCCGCCTGATGCCCGCGCAAGCGTTTGAAGGCAGCGACAGCAGCGCGCAAGCCCGCCAACTGGAAAGCCTGCGCGTGCCGTTCGTCTATCGAAAATACTTCGACTTTGATGCGCTGGCAGCCTTGCGCGCGCTGCGCGAACGCATCCGTCAGGACTGGCAGCGCCGCGCCATGGCGCGCAACGGCATCGACAGCGCAAACAACATCAAGCTGGGCGACGGCGGCATCCGCGAAATCGAATTCGTGGTGCAGCTTGCCCAACTGATCCGAGGCGGCCGCATGCCCGCCCTGCAAAAGCGTGGCCTGCTGGAAGCCTTGCATGCCGAGCGCCTGGCGGGGCTGGTGCCCGAGGAAGACGCGCGCCGTCTCGAAGAGGCCTACCGCTACCTGCGCCGCACCGAACATGCCTTGCAGTATCGCGAAGACGAGCAAACCCACCTGCTGCCGGGCGACCCCGCGCAGCGCGCCGCACTGGCCGCCGCGCTGGGCATGAGCCCGGACGACTTTGAAAGTACGCTGGCCGCGCACCGCAAGTTCGTGTCGCAGACCTTCCGCAACGTCTTCCGCATGGTCGGCATGGGCGACGCGGAAGACACCGGCTCTTCCGCCGAAGCGGCCAACGACACCGACGAGTCGGGCAGCGAGTGCGAGCTTGCCGAGCAGATCCGGCAGGCCTTTGGCGACGAGGCCCAGGACCTGCTGCGACGTACCGAAACGCTGCTGGGCAGCCATCGGGTACGCAGCCTGCCCGAGAGCAGCCGCCGCCGCATGGAAGCCCTGCTGCCGGCCGCCTTGCGCGCGGCTCGGCAGACATCGGCACCGCTGAATGCCGCCGTGCGCCTGTTTGATCTGATCGAAAAAATTGTCCAGCGCAGCGCCTATCTGGCGCTGCTGGCCGAATACCCGGACACGCTGGCGCGCGTGGCGCGGATGGTGGCGGCCAGCCCCTGGGCCGCCCAGTACCTGACGCAGCATCCGCTGCTGCTGGACAGCCTGATCGACTGGCGCACGCTGTTCGAACCGCTGGACTTCGCCCAGATCGCGCGCCAACTCAGCGCCGACCTGGACGCTTGCCGCCTGCCTGATGGCGCCCCCGACGTCGAGCGGCAGATGAACCTGATGCGCGACGTGCAGCGGCAGGCCAGCTTCCAACTGCTGGCGCAGGATCTGGAAGGCGAGCTCACGGTGGAAAAGCTGGCGGACCAGTTGTCGGCGCTTGCAGACCTGCTGCTGACCGAGACCATTCACCGCGCCTGGCCGCTGGTGAACAAGGTGGAGGGCGCCCCGCCGCGCTTCGCCGTCATCGCCTACGGCAAGCTGGGCGGCAAGGAACTGGGCTATGCGTCCGATCTGGACCTGGTGTTCCTGTTCGACGATCCGCGTGAAGATGCCGCCGAGGTCTACGCCAAGCTCGGCCGCCGCATGACGTCCTGGCTGTCCACGATGACTTCGTCGGGCCGGCTGTACGAGGTGGATCTGCGCCTGCGGCCGGACGGCGACGCCGGCCTGCTGGCCGTTTCCGTCGAAGCCTTCGAGCAATATCAGCACAAGCACGCCTGGGCCTGGGAACATCAGGCGCTGACACGCGCCCGCCACGCCGCGGGCGATGCCCAGGTGGGCGCCCGCTTCGAGCAGATCCGCGAAGCGATTCTGGTGCAGCCCCGCGACCCCGCCGCGTTGCGGGACGAGGTGCTGGCGATGCGCGAAAAAATCAACGCCGGCCATCCCAACACCAGCCAGCAGTTTGACCTGAAGCATGACCGTGGCGGCATGGTCGACGTGGAATTCGTGACGCAGTACCTGGTGCTGTGCTACGCGGCCACGCACCCCGTGTTCGTGAAAAACCTGGGCAACATCACCTTGCTGCGCCTAGCGGGCGAAGCCGGCCTGATCGCCCCCGAACTGGCGGCGCGCGCCGCCGACGCCTACCGCACCTTGCGCCGCGTGCAGCACGAGATGCGCATGCAGGGCGTGGAAAAAGCACGGGTGGGACCGGAACAACTGGTGACCGAACGCGCGGCGGTGCGTGAACTCTGGGAAGCGGTGCTGGGAAGCGGCGCTACGGAGCAGAGCTAGGGGCAGCGCTTGGGCCCCCGGCCCGGCGGCCCCCAACTCGCGGTAAAATAAGGAGTTTTCCGCCTTTTTGCCCGCACGCTAGCCATGTCCGAACTCGTCCGCCCCAAGCTTGATCTTCCCGCCGGCCGCGGCAAAGTGCTGATGCACTCGTGCTGCGCGCCCTGTTCCGGCGAGGTCATGGAAGCCATGACGGCTTCCGGCATCGACTACGCGATCTACTTCTACAATCCGAACATCCATCCGGTCAAAGAGTACGAGATCCGCAAGCAGGAAAACATCCGCTTCGCCGAACAGCACGGCATCGAGTTCATCGACGCCGACTACGACATGGACAACTGGTTCGACCGCGTCAAGGGCATGGAAGACGCCCCCGAACGCGGCGAGCGCTGCACCGCCTGCTTTGACATGCGCTTTGAGCGCACCGCGCTGTACGCGCACGAACACGGTTTTGACACCATCACCAGCTCGCTAGGCATCTCGCGCTGGAAAGACATGAACCAGATCAACGGCTGCGGCGAACGCGCGGCGGCCCGCTACGATGACCTGATCTACTGGACCTACAACTGGCGCAAAGGCGGCGGTTCGGCCCGCATGATCGAGATCAGCAAGCGCGAGAACTTCTACCAGCAGGAATATTGCGGCTGCGTGTATTCGCTGCGCGACACCAACCGCCACCGCCGCGCGCAAGGGCGCGACCGCATCCATATCGGCGTGAAGTTCTACGGCAAGGAAGACCTGATCAACGAAGAGCAGCTCTGATCACAGCGCTGCGTTTGCGTTCTTTTCAGGCGGGACCGGCGCCAGGAGCCCTAGCGCTCCTGGCGCCGGTATTCGGATGGCGATGCCCCGAAGCGCTTGCGAAATGCATGGCTGAATCGCGCCGCGTCTGAAAACCCATAGCGGTAGGCAATATCGCCAATTTGCCGCGCCGCCTGCGTCGTATCGCGCAACACGTCGCGACAGCGCTCAAGCCGGGCGCCAAGAATGAAGTCAGCGGGCGTGGTGGATGCCAGCGCGAACAGGTTGTACAGGTAGCGGCGCGACATCCGGAATGCCGCCGCGGCGGACGCCGGCGACAAGGCCGGATCGTGCAGGTTTTCAAGAATATGCTGCTGCACGCGGCGCAACTGCGCATGCTTCAAACCGGCCTGATCCTGCTCGGCCAGCCCTCCCGCCCGTTCGCTGATATCCAGCCCCATCATCTGCAGCACGGCATTGGCCGCGTCGCGCGCGGCGCTTTCCGACAAATGGGCATGCTCGCCCAAGGCCACGCGCAACAGGTCCATGGCCATGCGGCCACAACCCTGCCGCGCACTGAAGCTGCGCGCCACGGCGTTTTGCATATGCGGTTGCCATGTTTCGGCATGCTTGCCCGGCACCTGCATCACCAGAAAGTGCGCCCCCTCGTCAACATCAACCTCGTAGGGACGCGTGGTGTCGTAGATGCTCCATTCCCCCGGCATCAGCAAGGCCGTGCGATTGGATTGGCGGATTTCGCTGCGGCCCGCCAGTTGCAGCGTGACCTTGTAGCCGGCCTCTTCGGACCGCCCTGCCAGCAGCTTGCTGCGGCGCACGCGCTGCGCGCTGCTACGCAGTTCGCTGACGTGCATCCAGCCCAGTGAATCCACCGCCACGCTATTACGAAAACGCGCTGGGGACACCGCCGACACTTCCAAGGGCACGAAGGTGCTGCTGATGCTTTCCTGCCAACTGGCGCAGTCCAGGAAATGCCTGGGCGGACTGTGCAAAAGCGATGATGACATGGCGACTCCGGCGTCTCGAAACGGCGTGCCTTTTGTGCCTTGAACGGCAAGCCCTGCGGCACAACTACAGCGTTGAATGGAATGCTGCCTCTTTCTAGCACCGCGCTTGGGCAGGGAATATCCGTGACAACCCCTAAGTTCTTGCCGGGCTAGGGTTTTCTGTCGCTGCCGTAAGAATATGCAGACAAGCTGAAGCCCATGGACGACAGTTTGTTGGCCAGATCATGGCGCACCGGCACCACGTCGTCGTACCGACGCGGGCGCGCCACCGCCACTTCGGCTTCGGTATAGGGCGCAAAATCGGCCGGCAATTGCGCGGCGCTGAACTCCGTCAGCACCCAGTTCAGCACGGCCGCCAGCTCGGCATTGCTGAGCTGCGAATGGGCGGCGCCCGGCACGCGGATCAGGTATTCGCGGCCCGCGGGCAAATGCACGAACGCGCCCACCGACTGGCGAAAATCTGGAATGCCATGCGGGTTGCTGCCCCGACCGTCCACGCGATGGCATCCCGCGCATTGCAGGACGTAGTCGGCGCGCACGGCCTGCCGCAGGCGGGCGGTCGTGGACGCATCGTCCGCCGCCGCCTGCCCCGCAACCAGCAGCAGGACTGCAACCCCGGCAACCCAGGGCCGCCGACGTCCCGGCACTTGCCGTTTGCCACCTGGCCTCATGGCTTGGCCGGCGCCTTGAGCTGGGGTTTGGCCAAGCCCACGATCACCGACGTGGTGCAGTGGAAGATCGAGGATTCGTTGGACATGCACCAGTTCACGTCGTTGTGCAGGAACATCTGATAGCCCGGACGTTCACGTTCAGCCGCCGCGCACATGCACTTGCCGCACGCCGTCTTGCCGCAGCAGTCGTTGTAGCTGATGAGGTAGTCCTTGCCGTCCAGGGGGTTGTGGCACGTGCCCACCCACGATACGGCCGATGGCGAGGTGCCGGGCGGGCACGACGTCATGCTGCCGCCGCAGCACGAACACAAAAAGCCGTCCACCGCGCAGTAGCGCCAGTAATCGCAAGCCGTGTCGTCCATTTGCGGCTTCTTGCCGGCCGCGGGCGCCGACCGTGCCACCGGCAGCACCGGCATCAGGAAGGCCGTGCCGACCAACAGTTTGCCGATGCGGTTCAGCACACTGCGACGCGACGTAGCGTGCGCAACCGAGCGCGTGGCGCGCTCTCCAAGTTTATCCAGCCAGTGCATTGCCGCTCTCCTTGCGGGAAATCCGGGTCTCGTCCAGCGTGCTTGCGGCCAGGAAATCCTGCACCGACGCCACGCCCAGTTCCTTGGCCGTGAACAGGCTTTCCAACTGCTCGCGGGAATTGATCAGGCCCTTGGCGCGCAAGGTGCCCGTCTCGTCCAGCAGCACCGCATAGGGCAGCTTGCTGATCTGAAACTTCATGCCCAGCTCGGTGGACAGCAAGTACGGAAAGCGCTCCAGCCCGGCCTGCTTATAGAACGCCAAATGCTCGGGCATGTCGCCGTCGCTGGCCAACACGATGCGCAACCACGCACTTTCAGTATTGGCGACCGACTTCAGGATAGGCAGCAGTTTTTTGCACACCGGGCAGGTTGGCGACAGGAAAAACAGCAACTGGCTGTGCTGCCCGCGTTCACCGATCGTGATGCGGCGCCCAAGCAGATCAGGCAAGGCAAAGCGCGGCGCGGCCTCGCCCACGGCAGGGCCTTTGTCCATGGTCAGCGCGCCCATCGGCGCCACCCGCTCGTACAACACGCCGATCTGCCGGGACAGCGCCAGGATGACCAGCACCAGGCACAGCACCACGCCCCACAGCAGAAAATTGGAAATGATCAAGGCATCCATATGAAACTCCTTCAAAGATTCCGCAGCTTGAGATGCGAGGCCAACAAGTGATTGGCGGTGAAGTACAGGCCCACGGCGGTCATCGCCAGGCCGAACACGGCGGCGGCATCCGCCCCTTGCAGGCTGCGCGCTTGCCCCGCCAGGGAAGCAAGGGCTGGCATTGCCCAAAGCGCCAGGACGCCGTTGCGCAGCACCAGCCACCAGGACAAGCCCGTTTGCGCGCCGCCCGCTGCGCGCGAAGCCGGCCCGCCGCAACCGCAATCAATGTCGCGATGCCCGCGCGCCAGGTTGTACGCAAGCGCCAAGGTCGCCACGGCCAGCACCCCCAACGCCAACAGAGCGCCCGCGGCTTGCTGCCCGGGTATCAGCAGCAACACACCCGCCGCCAGCTCAGCCAGCACGTAGCCGCGCGCAAACACGCCGCTGAAGCTTGACGGCAGGATGTCGTAGGCCGACACCGCTGCCGAGAACGCCGCCACATCCTTCATTTTTTCCAGCGCGCCCAACAGCAGCACGCAGGCCAGCGCGGCGCTCGCGCCATAGAACAGGACGGGATCGTTCATGGCGCCCCCTTGAACGGCTGCGGCTCGACCTGCAACGCGGTTTCGCCCGCTGCCTGGATGGTGGTCTTGAATACTGGTGCGGCCGGCGCGGCGTCAAAGACGCTGACGTTGCCGCCGTCGATGGTGAACAGGCGCGGCTTGTCGTCCTGCGACACCGACATCGACAGCGCGCCTTTGCCTGGTACGCGCGCCACGCGCTTGCGCGATTCCAGGTCATAGACCCAGATTTCGGCGGCGGGCGTTTTGTGCGTGCCTTCCGCGCCATTCGGATGCATGCCCACGTACAGCCGCTTCAACGCACGGTTGACGGCCAGCAGGTTGTAGCCGCCCGGCCGCCAGCCCTGGTCCTTACCGGAGGCGTCCAGCAGCGACCATGGCTTGCCGAAACTGACTTCCTTGCCGCTGAAGTCGGCGGTGTAGACGTTGCCGTTGTAGGACACAAAGTAGAAGGTGTCGCCCAGGTTCTCGGTGTGCGTGAAGATGGGATCTTTTTCCAGGTCGAACATTGGCTGGCTGCGATGCTGGGCGGCGGGCTTGCCGGCCGCGTCCAGGTCGATGGTCAGCAGCGCGCCGTCGCCGCATATCGTGGTGAAACTGCGCGGGCGCGAAGGCAGCGGAATGACGCTCCAGCACCCGGCCGCGGCGGTGATCTCGTCGGCGAACTGGCGCGTCTTCACGTCCACCACGGTGACGGACGTGGCGGGCGTGGCATTCTGCACGAAGAGCAGTTCGCCATCGGTGCTTTGGCGCAGATAGTTGCGGTAGTTCAGTGCTTGCGCGCGCTTTTGCGGAATGGGCACCTCGTACTTGGGCGTCAAGGTTTCGGCGTCCCAGGCTTCGATGACGTCGGTGCGCTTGCCGCGATTGAGTCGCTCGTAATAGGTCGTCATGACATAGATGTCGCGGCCGTCGGACGACACCGTCATGTGGCCGTTGAACGAAGTCGGCACCAGCCCCAGGAATTTGCCGGTATCGCCGTCATAGATGTTGACCCGGCTGTCGACCAGGTGGTTGAAGGCCGCGTCCATGACGTACAGCCGGTGCGCCGTGGCGGGGGGCAAGCGGGTGCCGCCCTTGAGTTCCTCTATGGGCAAGTCTGCCCAGGCTAGGCCCGAAGCGTTTGCCAACGCAGCGCACAGCGCCCACCGGCCTGCCCGCAACGCTCGTGATCTGGCTCGAAGCGCAATCATCGATATTCTCCTGGTCTCATGATCCGATTCCCTAGAATGCGTAGACATAGCGCAGTTGCACGCCACGCATTCGCGGCCCGTTCTCGACCTTCAGGTCGTGGATGTACTGCATTTGAATCTGGTTGGCGTCGTTGAGCTGGTGCGTCAGTTCAAGCGCCACCTGGTGATTGCGGGCCCGGGTGGCCACCGTTTCCCCCGATGCGGTTTCGCGCCCGCCCGTCTCGTAGCGGTAGCGGATGCCTGTGTAGGTGTCCGGGGTAAGGTTGGTCGAGGCCAGCGCAAAGAAGCGAAACGACGGGTCTTTCTTCAAGGTCTGGCCGTACCAGTCGGTGTTGCGGCCGTAGATTTCCACTTCGGCGATCGCTTCAAGAAAGGTGGATTCGCCCACCCCTTTGACGAAGGAAAAGTCCTGAATGGTTGACCATCGATTCTTGCCGGGCGACACGTCGGGCCGCGAACCGTCGTAGCGGCCCACCGGCGCCACGATGAAGGGCTCCCAGGCGAACCAGGTCTTGGTCTGCTCGTTGTTGTAGAGCCAGATTGCCGAGCCCAGCGTCACATCGCCGATGCCGGTTTGATGATCGCCGGGCATGCCCGGCAAATCCAGCGACGTGCGGTACATGGGCACGATGAATTCCAGTTGCACCGTCTTGCCGTAGAAATCACGGTAGTGCATCTGGCGATAAACCAGCGCGTTCACGTCTACCGACGCATCGTCGACCCGCTTGCCCTCCGAGTACAACCCGGACGAGCGCAGGCCCGCCAGATAGCCCGCCACGATATTGGTGCCCACCGGCGCGGGGATCCAGTCGCGCGCGCTGGGGTCACCCGCCCACGCCGGCTGTAATGCGCCCGCCCCTGCCAGCGCCAGCGCGGCGCCCACCCGGGCGCGGCCGTATGTCTTGCCTGCCATCCATTTCCCCTTGGTTGTCGCGAACGCGCCGCCGCCGGTATGCCCCGGCTTGGTCAGCGCTGCCCGCCGTACTAATACGCGATGCAAACAGACTTCTTCTCTAGATACATCTCAAGCACGGCCCGGCCATGTTCGCGGCCGACGCCGGATTGCTTGAAGCCGCCAAACGGCATGTTCGGATCCAGCATGTTGTGGGTGTTGACCCAGACCGTGCCCGCATCGATGCGCGGGATCAGGCGTTGGACGCGGGTCAGGTCGTTGCTCCAGATGCTGGCGCCCAGGCCGAAGGCGCTGTCGTTGGCCAGGCGCACGGCATCGTCCAGGCTGTCGAAGGGCTGCGCGACGACGACGGGTCCGAAAATCTCTTCCTGTGCGATGCGGGCTTGTTGCGGCACGTCCGCGAACACCGTGGGCCGCACGAAATAGCCTTCCCCGTCGCCGGCCACGCCGCCCGCCAGCACGCGGCCCCCTTCGGCCCGGCCGATGCCGATGTAGTCCATGACGCGCTGCTGGTGCCGCGCCGAGATCAGCGGACCAATCTGCGTGGCCGGGTCGAAACCCGACCCCAAGCTCATGCCGGCGGCCACGTCGGCCAGCCCCTGCACGACTTTGTCGTAGAGCCCCCGTTGCACATACAGGCGCGAGCCGGCCGTGCACACTTGGCCCTGGTTGAAGAAGATGGCCGCGGCGGTGCCCTGCACGGCGCGGTCGACGTCGCAGTCGTCCAGCACGATCACGGGAGACTTGCCACCCAGTTCCAGCGACACCCGTTTCATGTCGTCCATGGCGGCGCGCCCGATCAGCTTGCCCACTTCGGTAGAGCCGGTGAAGGCGATCTTGTCGATGCCCGGATGCGCCACCAACGCGGCGCCGGCCGTTTCGCCACGACCGGTGATGACATTGACGACGCCGGGCGGAAAGCCCGCCTCAAGCACGAGCTCCGCCAGCCGCAAGGCGGTCAAGGGGGTTTCCTCGGCGGGTTTGAGTACCACCGTGCAGCCGGCGGCCAAGGCGGGCGCGATCTTCCACACCGCCATCAGCAACGGGAAGTTCCACGGAATGATGGCGCCCACCACGCCCACCGGTTGCGCCAGCGTATAGGCGCTGTATTGGACGCCAGGCGGGAAAGGAATCGACAGCGACAAGGTATCGCCCGTGATCTTCGTGGCCCAACCCGCCATGTAGCGCAGCCATTGCGCACCGGCGCCCACTTCCAGGCCCTGTGCGATGCCCAGCAATTTGCCGTTGTTCAGGGTTTCCAGGCGCGCCAGTTCGGTGCCGTGCTGTTCCAGCAAGTCAGCCAGCTTGAGCAGCAGGCGTTCACGGCCGGCCGGCAACGTGTCGCGCCACGGCCCGGAGGCAAAAGCGCGCCGCGCGGCTTGCACCGCGAGGTCCACCTGGGCGGGGCCCGCATCGGGTTGATGGGCAATGACGCGGCCCGTGGCCGGGTCGTACACCGGGATAGGCTGGCCCTGCCCATCGTGCACCGGCTTGCCGTCTATCAGCATGAATTCCCGGATGGCGGCCAATTCCGGGCGGTCGGCCGTGGCACATGCGCTTGCTGAAGACATCTGAAAGCTCCAACGAAAAGTGTGGAGCCAGAATAGCAACGGGCTTTATCGCTGGCTTGTCGGGCCGTGCATGGGGATTTGTCATTCTGCGCACGGGGACATGCCAATAAAAAGGCCGGGCAGGTCACGCATTGCGCGCCCTGCCCGGCCCCGTCGCGCGCCCACCTGGGGGCCGCGCGCCAGATGCTGAGGATCAGTCCAGCATCAACACCGTAGCGCCGGTGGTCTTGCGCGATGCCAGCGCGGTCTGTGCTTCGCCGGCCTGCTCCAGGCTGTAGCGCTGGTCGATGCGGACCTTGATCTTCTTCTTCAGGACCAGGTCAAAGACTTCCTTGGACGCAGCTTGCAGCTTTTCCAGGGTGTTCACATGCACGCCCAGCGACGGGCGCGTGACGTACAGGCTGCCCTTCTGGTTCAGCACGGCCAGGTTGACGCCGGCCACGGGGCCGGACGCATTGCCAAAGCTGACCATCAGGCCGCGCGGCTCGATGCAGTCCAGCGAGGTTTCCCAGGTGTCCTTGCCCACGCCGTCATACACCACCGGCACTTTCTTGCCCTTGGTCAGTTCCAGCACGCGCTCGACCACGTTTTCGCGCGAGTAATCGATGGTTTCCCAAGCGCCGTTGGCACGCGCCAGTTCGGCTTTTTCCGGGCTGGACACGGTGCCGATCAGCTTCACGCCAAGCGCCTTGGCCCATTGGCACGCGATCAGGCCCACGCCGCCCGCGGCCGCATGGAACAGAATGGTCTCACCGCCTTGCAGGCGGTAGGTCTGGCGGAACAGGTACTGCACCGTCAGGCCCTTGAGCATCAGCGCGGCGGCCTCGTCAAAACCAATACCCTTGGGCACGGTGACCACTTGATTGGCCGGCACGTTGCGGGCCTTGGCGTAGGCGCCGATGGGGCTTTGGCCATACGCCACACGGTCGCCCTTCTTCAGGTGCTTGACGTCGGCGCCAACGGCCGTGACCACGCCCGCGGCTTCGAAACCCAGGCCGTGCGGCAGCGGATGCGGGTACAAGCCCGTGCGGAAATAGATATCGATGAAATTCAGGCCGGCGGCGTGCTGTTCAATCGTGACTTCATTGGCGGCGGGCGGCGGAACTTCCACGTCAACCAGCTTCAGGACTTCAGGACCACCGTGCTGCTCAATACGAATTGCCTTGACGAGATTGCTGGCCATGCTGGCCTCCTTTCAATGGAAATGATGCGAATAAATCGGGAAAACCAGGCTTTAACGCGACGGCGGTTCCGCCGCGCGCTTTGCGTCGGATACCGGCCTGCCGGCGCCGCCGCCCATCAAGGCGAACACGCCGGTCAACACCAGCGCGGTTCCCGCCAACTGCCACAAGGTAATGGGCTCGTCCAGGAACCACGACGCCAGAAACAGCACGGACACCGGCCCCACCATGCCCAGCAATGATGCCGTGGGCGCGCCAATCAGCGACACCGCCCACATCAGCATGAAGACCGGCACCACGGTGTTCAGCGTGGCGTGGATCACGGAATACCCATAAACACCCGCCGGCTGGATCAGCATCGACGGCGGGTGAATCACGAAAAACTGGATGATGCAGGCCACGCACGAAACCAGCATGGCGTAGGCCACCAAGCGCGTCGGACCGACCCGCTTGATCAATTCGCCGGAGCAAATCAGGTAGACAGAATAGCTTGCCGCCGAGCCAAAAACGAACAAAGACCCTAACAGCACCTCGCCCCCGCCGCCAAAGGACAGGTCATGGGCAAACACCAGCACCACACCGGCATACGACAACACCATGGCCAGCCATTGCCGGCGCTCAATGGGACGCTTGAACCAGAACGCGGACAGCAGCACGACCAGCGACGGCGACAGGAACAGGATCAGCCGTTCCAGGCTGGCGGTGATGTAGCGCAGGCCCAGGAAGTCCAGGAAGCTGGACAGGTAGTAGCCCAACAGCCCCAGCACGATGACCTGGATGCGCTCTTTGCTTGTCATCGTCACGATCTCGCCGCGCGCGGCCCGACGTGACTGATGCCAGGCCACCGCCGCGAAGAAGGGCATCGCAAACAGCATGCGAAAGGCGATCAGCGTGACCGCGTCGATGCCATAACGGTAGGTGAACTTGACCACGATCGCCTTGGCCGAAAACAGCACCGCGCCAAGCATTGCCATAAGAATTCCGGCCGCGCGGCCGGACGGAAGTGAGGATGGCAAAAGCTTGGCGATACGATTCATGCGATGATTTTAGATTCAGTGCAATCCTCTTTGCACGCTTAAACATCGCTTTTTGGCATCGACACCCTCTGGCATGACCCGACATCGCGCTCTGACCTACATCCACATTGCCGCCGTGCTTTTCGGCCTGACCGGCGTTTTCGGGGAATTGATACAAGCCAGCGCCGCCGTCATCACGTTGGGCCGGGCGGTGTTCGCGGTGATCTCGCTGGGCATTTTCGCCCGCATGCGCCGCAAGCCGCTGCTGGGCGTGCTGACACCCGCGCAGCTATTCGTGCTGGTGCTTGCCGGCGCCTTGCTGGCGGCGCACTGGGTCACGTTCTTCATTTCGGTCAAGGTGGGCGGCATCGCCATCGCCACGCTGGGTTTCGCCAGCTTTCCCGCATTCATCACGCTGTTCGAAGGCCTGCTCTTCCGTGAACGCATTCGCGCGGCCGAATGGATGTTGCTGGGCCTGGTCACCGCCGGGCTCATCCTGGTGACGCCGTCGTTCGACCTGGCCGACCAGGGCACCATCGGTCTGGCGTGGGGCCTGCTGTCCGGGCTGACCTTTGCCCTGCTGGCGTTGAGCAACCGGCGCTCGGCCTCCGGCATGGACCCGATGCAGGTGGCGTGCTGGCAAAACGTGGTGGTGGCGCTGGTAATGGTGCCGTTCGCCATCGGCCAGGTGCCCGCCCTGCCCGCGCTGGACTGGTTCTGGCTGGCCTTGCTGGGCATCTTCTGCACGGGCCTGTCGCACTATCTGTTCGTGTCCAGCCTGACCCGGCTGAACGCCCGCAGCGCCGGCTTGGTGATTGCCCTGGAACCGGTGTACGCCATCGCCTTCGCGTGGTTGCTGTTCAGCCAGGAACCGACGCCCCGCATGATTGCCGGCGCCGCGTTGATCGTGGCGGCGATCGTCTGGTCAGGCTTGCGTAAAGGGGTGGTAGAGGCGGAAATACCGGTAAATTAGCAGCCTTGACAATAACTGACTAGGCAGTAAAATTCGCCGCATGAATGCCGAAACTGCCCCGCCTGACGCCGACTCCCCCGTCCACTATCGCAACGACCACCGTTGCATGGGGGAAGAGAACGCAGGCTACCTCATCAAGCTGGTCTATCACTCCCTGACCCGGATGCTGGACCAGGAAATGGCGCCGTTGGACCTGACCGCCATGCAATGGCGCCCGCTGGCCATGGTCTTCCTGGGCCGCGCCGACACCCCCGCCGAGCTGGCTCGTCTCAATGACATGGACACTGGCGCCATGACCCGCGCGCTTGACCGTCTTGAGGCTAAAGGCCTGCTGCGCCGCAGTCGCAGCCTGGAAGACCGCCGCGTCGTAAAGATCGAACTGACCGAGCTGGGTGAGGCCAAGGCCCGTGAAATTCCCCCCACCATCGCCCGCGCGCTGAACCACCACCTGCGTGGTTTTTCTGCCGACGAAGTCACCCAGTTGATGCACTTCATGCGCCGGATGATAGCCAACGGCTCGGCCTCCGGCACCGCGCCCGAGCGCTGACGCCCCTTTCCCGCCCCGCTCCGCCTCACTCGCGCATGGGGTTTTATTTGGCATAATATTTGCCTAGGCAAATACAGATCAATCAACTACTTTCAGCAAACAGTCAGGATGAAACGCCTTCTTTCTACCGTATTGGTGCTTGCCCTGAGCGGCTGCGCACTGATGGAACCCGGGCCCGAACCCGTCGTAGCACTGGATGCGGCCAAGCTGGGATTGACCGCTCACGACACCGCCTGGCCCAACACGCAATGGTGGCAACGCTACGGCGACGCGCAACTCAACGCGCTGATGGACGAAGCACTGGCCAACAGCCCGTCGATGAGCGCGGCGCAAGCGCGCTTGGCCAAGGCCAACGCCGCCGTCAGCACCGCGCGCGCCCCGCTAATGCCCCGCGTGGATGCCGATTACTCGCTGACGCGCGAACATTTGTCGTCCGACTACATCTACCCGGCGCCCCTGGGCGGCAGCGTCGTCAGCGATAACCGGCTGGCGCTGGACTTCAGCTATGAGCTGGACTTCTGGGGCAAGAACCGATCACGCCTGAAGTCGGCCGTGTCGGAGCGCGAGGCCGCCACCGCCGACGCGCAAGCCGCGCGCAACATGCTGGCCAGCGCGACGGTACGGGCCTACCTGAACCTGCAGAACGCCTTCGCGCAGCGCGATGTGCTCAAGCGGGTGATCGCGCAACGCGCCGATGTCTTGTCCTTGACGCAAGGCCGCTACAGCGCCGGCCTGGATACGCAGGTGGAAGTGAAGCAGGCGGAATCGTCGCTGGCTGCCGGCCAGGTGGAACTGACGCAAACGGAAACGACACAGGCGCAGTTGCGCAATCAGGTCGCGGCGCTGGCCGGCGCCGGCCCGCAGCGCGGCCAATCGCTGGTTGCGGTGGACTTGACCGCGCCCGCGGGCGTCGTGCCCACGGCCATTCCGCTGGACCTGCTGGGCCATCGCCCCGACGTCGTGGCCTCGCGCTGGCGCGCCGAAGCCGCTCGCAGCGCCATCGACACCGCCAAAGCGGAGTTCTACCCCAACGTCAACCTGACCGCGTTTGCAGGCTTCCAGGCATTGGGCACGGGCAACCTGCTGGGCGCCGCGGCGCGCACGGCGGGCTTTGGGCCGGCCGTCACGCTGCCCATCTTCCATGGCGGCGAACTAAACGCCAACCTGGCCGGGCGCCGCGCCGACGCCGATCTGGCCGTGTCGGACTACAACCAGGCCGTGCTGGACGCCGTGCACCAAGTCGCCGACGCGCTGGACGGCCTGCGCTTGCTGGAACAGGAACGCGCCCAACAGCGCCAGGCCCGCACCGCCATCGAAGCCGCCTACGAGCTGGCCGTGAACCGCTACAAGGCCGGACTGGGCAACTACATCACCGTGCTCATCGCGCAAACCGGCGTGCTGACCCAGGCCCGGCTGGATACCGATCTGCGTATCCGCGCCTATCAGCTGGACGCCAACCTGGCCAATGCGCTGGGCGGCGGCTACACCCCGCCGCCACAGACGGACACCGCGCACACCGCGCAGTCCGCTGCCGCTACGAACCCCATTCATTGAACGATCCCCGGATTCAGACGTCATGAACGCTGCCACCCCCACCGCCAACCCCGCCCGCAAACGCCTCTTGCTGATCGCGACCGGCGTCTTCATTCTCATCGCCATCGCGTATGGCATCTGGTGGGTGCTTTTCGGCGCCCACTTCGAAAGCACCGACGATGCCTACGTGCACGGCAACCTGGTGCAGATCACGCCGCAGGTACCCGGTACTGTCGTGGCCATCGAAGCCGACGATACCGAGACCGTCGCAGCCGGCCAGCCGCTGGTGCGCCTGGACCCCGCTGATACCGACGTGGCGCTGCAACAAGCGCAGGCCAGGCTGGCCCAGATGGTGCGCCAGGTCCGCACTTATTACGTTCAGAACGATGCGCTGGCCGCCGATGTCGACCTGCGCCGTGCCGACATTCTGCGCGCGCAGGCCGAACTGACCCGCGCGCAAAGCGACGTCAGCCGCCGCCAGCAACTGGCCAAGTCCGGAGGCGTCAGCGGTGAAGAGATCCTGCACGCGGAAGCCGCGCTGAAGTCGGCGCAATCCGGCCTGGCCCAAGCCCGCGCCGCCTTGGCCGCGTCGCAAGCCAAACTGGTGACCAACCAGGCGCTGACGCAGGGCACCACGGTGGCCAATCATCCCGATGTGCTCCAGGCCGCCGCCGGCCTGCGCAATGCCTGGCTGGCGCAATCGCGTACCGTGCTGCCCGCGCCGGTGGGCGGCGTGATCGCGCGCCGCAGCGTGCAGGTTGGCCAGCGGGTAGCCCCGGGCAACGCGCTGATGACGGTGGTGCCGCTGGACCAGGTCTGGGTGGAAGCCAACTTCAAGGAAGGCCAACTGCGCAAGATGCGCATCGGCCAGCCGGTCAAGATGGTGGCCGACCTGTACGGCAGTTCGGTCGTTTACCACGGCAAGGTCGCCGGGCTGGATGCGGGTACCGGCAGCGCCTTTGCGCTCTTGCCCGCCCAGAACGCCACCGGCAACTGGATCAAGGTGGTGCAGCGCGTGCCCGTGCGCATCCTGCTCAACCCCGAAGACCTGAAGTCACATCCCTTGCGCGTCGGCCTGTCGATGGACGTGGAAGTGGATGTGGGCCAGCAGGATGGCGAAGCGCTGACACAAGCCGTGCGCAGCGAACCGGCCTGGTCGACGCGCGCCTTTGAACCGGCACACGATGATGTCGACGCCATGATCAAGAAGATCATCGCAGACAACCTCGCATCATGAGCACCACCGCCCAGCCCGCGGGCGCTGGCGCGCCCCCCGTAGAACCCGCCCGCCCAGCGGGCACCTACCCGCCGTTGGAAGGCGCGGCCCGCATCATCGGGTCCATCGCGCTATCCACCGCGGTGTTCATGAACGTGCTGGACACGTCGATTGCGAACGTGTCCATCCCCACCATCTCGGGCGATCTGGGCGTCAGCACCAGCCAGGGCACGTGGGTCATCACGTCGTTCGCCGTGGCCAACGCCATCACGGTGCCGCTGACGGGCTGGCTCACGCAGCGCTTTGGGCAGGTGCGCCTGTTCCTGATTTCCACGCTGCTGTTCGTGCTGGCGTCATGGCTGTGCGGCTTTGCGCCGTCGCTGGAAGCGCTGATCGCGTTTCGCGTGTTGCAGGGCGCGGTGGCCGGGCCGATGATCCCGCTGTCGCAAACGTTGATGCTTGCCAGCTTTCCGAAGTCCAAGGCGGGCATGGCGCTGGCCGTCTGGTCCATGACCACGCTGGTGGCGCCCGTGGCGGGTCCCTTGCTGGGCGGCTGGATTTCAGACAACTACACCTGGCCATGGATCTTCTACATCAACGTGCCGGTGGGCCTCCTGGCCGCCTGGATCAGTTGGCGCATCTATGGCAACCGCGAATCCATGACCCGCAAGCTGCCCATCGACAAGCTGGGCCTGATGCTGCTGGTGGTCTGGGTTGGCGCCTTGCAGATCATGCTGGACAAGGGCAAGGAACTGGACTGGTTCGCCAGCCCCACCATCATTGCGCTGGCGGCAATTGCTTTCGTGGCCTTCGTATTCTTCCTGATCTGGGAACTGACCGATGCCCACCCCGTCGTGGACCTGCGCCTGTTCAAGGAACGCAACTTCACCGTCGGCGCGCTGACGCTGGCGGTGGCCTACGGCGTGTTCTTCGGCAACGTGGTGCTGCTGCCGCTGTGGCTGCAAAGCAATATGGGCTACACCGCCACCTACGCCGGCCTGGTGACGGCGCCGGTTGGCCTGCTGGCCATCCTGCTGACCCCCATCGTGGGCAAGATGCTGGCCACGCGAGACCCGCGCCAGATCGTGACGGTTGCGTTCCTGATCTTCGCGCTGGTGTGCTTCATGCGGGCGGGCTTCAACACCCAGACTGACGTGCGCACGCTCATGTTGCCGACCATCATCCAGGGCGCGGCCATGGCGGCGTTCTTCGTACCGCTGACGTCCATCACGCTGTCCGGCATCGAACCATGGCGCATTCCCGCGGCATCGGGCCTGTCGAACTTCCTGCGGTTGACGGCGGGCGCATTCGGCACCTCGATCGCTACAACGCTATGGGAAAACCGCGCCACGCTGCATCACTCGCAATTGACCGAGGTCGCCAAGCCCGGCCAGCAAGCATTCGACCACACCATGAACGCCCTGCAGAACGGCTTGGGCATGTCGCATCAACAAGCCTTGAGCATGGTGGACGGCCTGGTCAATACGCAAGCGTTCACGATGTCGGCGGTGGACGTGTTCTTTGCCTCGGCCATCATCTTCCTGATGCTGACGGGCCTGGTCTGGTTCGCGCGGCCCCGCTCCAGCAAGGCGGGCGGTGGGGGTGCGGCCGAAGCCGCGGCGGGCGCGCACTGACGCGGGGAATCAGGGCGCGCTATGCGCGTCCTCTTTCAAAAATGCTTGCCAATCAAGCCGCTCGAGGATGTCGGGCGACAAGGCGCTGACGGGCGACAGATTGAACACCGACACGCCGCGCGCCCGCCATTGCTCGGCGGCAAAGCGGAACGACGGTTCGATCAAATGCGTAAAGTTGCGAGTCAAGCGACTGGTTTGGGGGCGATCGCCTTCGCCATAAAAACGCAGCCCGTTCTGTACCGTAAGGTCCAGTCCGTGCACATAAACCTGCTTCGCGCCCCCCGACACCAACACCTGCAAGGCCGCATAGGCCACCGTGTCGGCGTCGAACACGCCTAGCGACGCATCAAAGCTATAGCCCAGGCCCAGCTTGGCATCCAGCAATTGCACGTCCGGCGTGGCCGCGGCAATTCGCTTGAGCACCGCGGGCGCCGCGCTGCGCTGATAGGCGCGTTCGGAAATCATTTCAATCACGCAGATGCGGCAGCGGATCTGGTCTTGCGCAATGCCCTGCATGATGTAGCGCAGCACTTCCGGAAACACATACAGCGTCAGGTCGCGCGAGACGATCTCACGGACCAGTTCAATGCGTTCCCGCACAAAATTCTGGTCGATGATGCAGTAGTACTTGAATGGCAGGTCGAACTTGCGCGCCAGCGCAATGGCGCCATTCACGCCCATGGCCACGCGAATATCCAGCTGATCGTAGGGAATCTGCGCGACCGACGGGCCGCTCAGAATCAAGTGCACCGTTTCATCGGCGCGATCGTAGCCCTGGGCCAGCGGCGTCAATGGCAGCGATCGGCCAAAGGCGCGAAAGCCGCTGATGACGCCCGTGCGGTCTCGCCAGATCCGCACGAATGGCCACAAATGCTGGTTATGCCGTTGCGTGCGCGAACGCAGCAAACGAAACAGCTTGCGCACAAAGCGGTCGGCCCGGCCACCGCCCACGTGGGCGGTGGAGGTAGAAGACATTGAATGTTCCATCGACTAGCCTGTATGGCCGCCCCCGCTCAATGCGCTTACCCGGCCGAGATCAGCGACGCAATGGCGTTGCCGACATCGACGGTCGATGCGCTGCCCTTCATGTCCCGCGTGCGAGGTCCGTCCGCCAGCACGGTTTCAATCGCTTTCACCACCGCGGCCGAGGCCTCGGGGTAACCCAGGAAATCAAGCATCAATGCGCCGCTCCAGATCTGCCCGATCGGGTTGGCGATGCCCTTGCCATAGATATCCGGCGCCGAGCCGTGCACCGGTTCGAACAGCGACGGAAACTTGCGCTCGGGGTTCAGGTTGGCGGACGGAGCAATGCCAATCGTGCCCGTGCATGCCGGCCCCAGGTCGGAAAGAATGTCGCCGAACAGGTTGGAAGCCACCACCACGTCGAACCAATCCGGATGCTGCACGAAGTGCGCGCACAGGATATCGATGTGATATTTGTCCCAGCGCACGTCCGGATAGTTCCCGGCCATGTCGGCAACCCGCTCGTCCCACCAGGGCATCGAAATCGAGATGCCGTTGGACTTGGTGGCGGCCGTCAGGTGCTTGCCACGCTTTTGGGCCAGCTCGAATGCAAACTTCAACACACGATCGGCGCCAATGCGCGTGAACACGCTTTCCTGAATGACGACCTCACGATCGGTGCCTTCGAACAGGCGGCCGCCGCTGTTGGAGTATTCGCCTTCGGTGTTTTCACGGACGATGAAGAAATCAATGTCGCCGGGCTTGCGGTCGGCCAGCGGCGACGGCACGCCAGGCATCAGGCGAACCGGTCGCAAATTGATGTATTGATCAAATTCGCGACGGAATTTGAACAGCGAGCCCCACAGCGCCTCGTGGTCCGGCACCGTGGCGGGCCAGCCGATCGAGCCGAAGAAAATCGCTTCGTGTTGCCCGATCTGCGCCTTCCAGTCGTCCGGCATCATCTTGCCGTGCTGAGCGTAATAGTCGCAACTCCAGTCGAAATGATCCCACTGAAATTCGATGCCGAAGCGCGTCGCCACGGCGTCCAGCACTTTCAGCCCTTCCGGCACGACTTCCTTGCCAATACCGTCTCCTGGAATCACTGCAATCTTGTGTTTCTTAGCCACCACGTTTGTCCTTAAGGTTTCCTTTGATAGACCGCCCAGAATCATAGGCATAAACGGCCGCGACGCAACACCCCCCGTTACAAAACGGGGGGGATGCGTCCTGCCAGTGGACAGGTGGCGTCAGCGACGGGTTTTGGAGCCCAGCAGCGATCCCAGAATGCCGCGCGTCAATTCACGCGCAATTGAACGGGCCGTGCTTTTGGCCATGGTTTGGACGACGCCGTCGCGCTTGCCCCCGCGAGGGCCGGTCGATCCGAACAGCACGTCTTTCAAGCTGCCCATCAAGCCGCCATCGGAAGATTCGGCGGGCGTCTCGCCTTTGGATTCCGCAGGCGTGCCGCTGGGAGCATCGGCCGGCACGGCGGCGCGCCCAGCCAGGATTTCGTAGGCGGATTCCCGGTCAACCGCCTTCTCGTACTTGGCGGCCATCGGACTGCCCTGGCGCAACGCCTGGCGCTCGGCGTCCGTCGCCGGGCCGATGCGGCTGGCCGGCGGCATCACGTAGGCGCGTTCTGTCGGCATCGGACGGCCCTTGGCGTCCAGCAGTGAAATCAGCGCCTCGCCCACCCCAAGTTCGGTAATGGCCGCTTCGATGTCCAGGCCCGGATTCGGGCGCATTGTCTGCGCGGCGGTCTTGACGGCCTTCTGGTCGCGCGGGGTGAAAGCCCGCAAGGCATGCTGGACGCGGTTGCCCAGTTGCCCCAACACGGTGTCAGGAATGTCCAGCGGATTCTGGGTCACGAAATAAACGCCAACGCCCTTGGAGCGCACCAGGCGCACCACCTGTTCGATCTTGTTCAGCAGCGCGGGCGGCGCGTCGTTGAAGAGCAGGTGCGCTTCATCGAAAAAGAAAACCAGCTTGGGCTGGTCCATGTCGCCCACTTCGGGCAGCTTTTCATAGAGGTCGGCCAAGAGCCACAGCAGGAAAATCGCGTACAGCCGCGGCGCCTGCATCAGTTTGTCCGCGGCCAGCACGTTGACCATGCCGCGCCCCTGGGCATCGGTGCGCATCAGGTCGGCCACGTCCAGCATGGGTTCGCCGAAGAATTGCTCGGCGCCCTGCGATTCCAGCGCCAGCAAGCCGCGCTGGATGGCGCCCACGCTGGCGGAGGACACATTACCGTAGCGGGTCTTGAGCTCGGCCGAACGGTCCGCCACGTTTTGCAGCATGGCGCGCAGGTCTTTCAGGTCAAGCAGCAGTTGGCCTTCATCGTCGGCCACCTTGAATACCAGGCTCAGGACCCCTTCTTGCGTGTCGTTCAGTTCCAGGATGCGCGACAGCAGCAGTGGCCCCATATCGGTAATGGTGGCCCGCACCGGCAGGCCCTGCTCACCAAACACGTCCCAGAGCGTGACGGGGCTGGCGCCCCACGCGGGTTCGTCCAGGCCCAGGCTTTTCAGCCGCTCGGCCAACTTGGGGCTGGCCACCCCGGCTTGCGATATACCGGTCAGGTCGCCCTTCACGTCAGCCATGAACACCGGCGTGCCGATGCGTGAAAACGATTCGGCCAGCACTTGCAGGGTGACGGTCTTGCCGGTGCCCGTGGCCCCGGTAATGCACCCGTGCCGGTTGGCCAAAGCGGGTAACAGGGCCAGTTCGGTCTGCGCGTTCTTCGCAATGACGATGGGATTGGGCATGGGCAACGCTCCGGACCAGGAAGGCAAAAGGATGGCCAAGTGTAGAGCCTGCCGTGGGGCTTGTGCGCGTGGCAATATCGACACAGGCGTGGCCACGCCGGGGCGCTATGGCCGCCGGCACGGTAAAATGCCTTTTTTTGCAGACAAATTCTCCTGGGAAGCCATGGCCGGACACAGCAAATGGGCCAATATCCAGCACCGCAAAGGGCGTCAAGACGCCAAGCGCGGGAAGCTTTGGACCAAGATCATTCGTGAAATCACCGTGGCGGCGCGCGCCGGCGGCCCCGACCCGGACAGCAACCCCCGCTTGCGCATGGCCTGGGACAAGGCCACCGACGCCAACATGCCCAAGGACAACATCCAGCGCGCCATCCAGCGTGGCGCGGGCGGCGCCGACGGCGACGCCTACGAGGAAGTCCGCTACGAAGGCTACGGTATCGGCGGCGCGGCGGTCATCGTTGACTGCATGACCGACAACCGCACCCGCACCGTGGCGGAAGTCCGCCACGCCTTCGCCAAGAACGGCGGCAACCTCGGCCAGGAAGGCTCGGTGGCCTTCATGTTCAAGCATTGCGGCCAGTTCGTATTCGCCCCGGGCACACCCGAAGACAAAGTCATGGAAGCCGCGCTCGACGCCGGCGCCGAAGACGTAACGACCGACGAAGAAGGCGTGATCGAAGTCGTTTGCGCGCCGGCCGACTACGCCGCCGTGCGCAAGGCTTTCGACGAAGCCGGTTTGAAAGCCGAAGTTGACGGCATCGTCATGAAGGCGCTGAACGAAACCGAACTGGCTGGCGAAGACGCCATCAAGATGCAGAAACTGCTCGACGCCCTGGAAGGCCTGGACGACGTGCAGGAAGTCTATACCACCGTCATTTTCGACGAAGCGCAGTAACTCCCACGGTTCCAGTACGTTGACGGCCCGTCCGCCAGCGCACTGGAATATGAATCGGCCCCGGGCTGTCCCGGGTCCGTCGCCTTCTCCACGGGCTAGAGTGGCAACCTTCAGAATCACGCAACATGAAACTCCTGGTAATTGGCTCGGGCGGCCGCGAACATGCCCTCGCCTGGCGGCTGGCCCGCTCCCCGCGCGTACACAAGGTGTTTGTCGCCCCGGGTAACGGCGGCACGCAACGGGCCGAGCAGATGGAAAACATCGCGCTCACCAATGCCGAGGAGCTGGCCGATTTCGTCCAGCGCGAAGGAATCGCCCTGACGGTCGTTGGGCCGGAAGCGCCGCTGGCCTCGGGCGTGGTGGATGTGTTCCGCGCGCGCGGCCTGAAAATCTTCGGCCCCACCAAGGCCGCCGCGCAACTGGAAAGCTCGAAGGACTACGCCAAGGCCTTCATGGTCCGGCACAACATCCCGACCGCGCGCTACGCCACCTTCACCGACCCGGCACAGGCGCACGCCTATATTGACCAGGAAGGCGCCCCCATCGTGATCAAGGCCGACGGCCTGGCCGCCGGCAAGGGCGTCGTGGTTGCGGCCACGCTGGAAGAAGCGCATGCCGCCGTTGACGCCATGCTGGGCGACGGCTCGATGGGCGCCGCGGGCGCTCGCGTCGTCATCGAAGAATGCCTGGTAGGCGAAGAAGCCAGCTTCATCGTCATGTGCGACGGCCGCAACGTGCTGGCGCTGGCCACCAGCCAAGACCACAAGCGCCTGCAAGACGGCGACCAGGGTCCGAACACCGGCGGCATGGGCGCGTATTCGCCCGCGCCGATCGTCACGCCTGAACTGCACCACCGCATCATGCGCGAAATCATCCTGCCGACGGTGCAGGGCATGACGCGCGACGGCATTCCCTATACCGGCTTCCTGTACGCCGGCCTGATGATCGCCCCGGGCGACGACCCCGACCGCGAAATCAAGACGCTGGAATTCAACTGCCGCATGGGCGATCCGGAAACGCAGCCCATCATGATGCGCGTCAAGAGCGACCTGCTGGACGCGCTTGAGCACGCCGTGGACGGCACGCTGAACCAGGCCGACATCGTCTGGGACCGCCGCACGGCCTTGGGCGTGGTGCTGGCATCGCACAATTACCCGAACACGCCGCGCACCGGCGACGTCATCCGCGGCCTGCCCGCCGATGCCGAAGACTGCATGGTCTTCCATGCCGCCACCGAACGGGATGGTGAAGACACCAAGACCACCGGCGGCCGCGTGCTGTGCGTCACGGCCTTGGGTGACTCGGTCAAGATGGCTCGCGACCGCGTGTACGAAGCCATCGACGGCATCCATTTCGATGGCCGCCAGTACCGCAGCGACATCGGTTGGCGCGCGCTCAAGCCGTCGCAACAAAAGCCCAAGTCCAACGCGTAACCCCGGAAAGCGCTGATGAACGCCTTGCCCGTTGCCTCTGTCCGCGATTACCTCACCGGCTTGCAGGCGCGTATTGTCCAAGCGCTGGAAGCGGCGGAAGGCGGCCCCTTCCGCGCCGATGAATGGGTACGTCCGGAAGGCGGCGGCGGGCTGTCGCGGCTGCTGGAAGGCGGCAAGCTGTTCGAGCGCGCGGGTGTACTGTTCAGCCACGTCAAGGGCACCAAGCTGCCCCCGTCAGCCAGCGCCCACCGGCCCGAGCTTGCCGGCCGCGCCTGGGAAGCCATGGGCGTGTCCATGGTGCTGCACCCGCGCAACCCGTACGTGCCCACCACGCACATGAATGTGCGCATGTTCGTGGCGACGGCCCGCCCCGGGCATGATGAAGCCGACGTCTTCTGGTTCGGTGGCGGCATAGACCTCACGCCCTACTACCCTTTCGAAGACGACGCCCGGCATTTCCATACGGTCTGCCGCGACGCGCTGGCCAGCCACGGCCCTGAGTACTATCCGCGCTACAAACGCTGGTGCGACGAGTACTTCTTCCTGAAGCACCGCAACGAAACGCGCGGCATCGGCGGCGTCTTCTTTGACGACCTGAACGCGCCTGGCTTTGACGCCTCGTTCGGGCTGACCCGCTCGGTGGGCGACGCGTTCCTGGACAGCTATCTGCCCATCGTCGAACGTCGCCGCGACATGGCTTACGGCGAACGCGAACGCGACTTCCAGGCTTACCGCCGTGGCCGCTACGTTGAATTCAATCTGGTGTTCGACCGAGGCACGCTGTTCGGCCTGCAATCCGGTGGCCGCACCGAATCCATCCTGCTGTCGATGCCACCCTTGGCGCAATGGCGCTACGACTGGCAGCCCGAAGCGGGCACGCCGGAAGCCGAGCTTGCCGCCTACCTGACGCCGCGAGATTGGGTTTGAAGCGCATCGGTCTGCTGGGCGGCAGCTTTGACCCCGTCCACGTCGCCCATGTCGCGCTGGCAAAAAGCGCGTTGGACACGCTGGATCTCGCCGCCGTGGAGCTCATTCCCGCCGGCAACCCATGGCAGCGCGCGGCCCTGCACGCCACCGGCGAACAACGCCGTGACATGCTGGAACTGGCCATCGCAGGGCACGACGGCCTGGTCGTCAACCCCGTCGAAATCGAACGCGACGGCCCCACTTACACCATCGACACGCTGCGCGGCCTGCCCCAGGGCGCGCGCTATGTCTGGCTGCTGGGTGCCGACCAACTCGCCAACTTTTGCACCTGGCGCAATTGGCGTGACATCGCCAGCCTGGTGGATCTGGCCGTGGCCACCCGCCCTGGCACCCCGCTCTTGCCACCCACGGAACTGACCACGTGGCTGCAAGACCAGGGCCACAGCCTGGAAGAATTGCCCTTTGCCCCCATGGCGGTGTCCGCTTCCGACATCCGTAGGCGGCTGGCCGCGGGCGAATCCACCGACGGCCTGTTGGCCCCGCCCGTCGCCGCCTACATTGCGGCGCACCAACTTTACCGATAAACCCACACCCGCCCGGCGCCGAAAGCGCCACGGAGCCGGCATCCGCCGTCCGTCCGCGGGTTATATTTGCAGCTATGGATATAACGAAACTCCAACGCGCCGTCATCGATGCCCTCGAAGACGTCAAGGCGCAAGACATCAAGGTCTACAACACCACGCATCTGACAAGCTTGTTCGATCGCGTCGTGATTGCCAGCGCCACCTCCAACCGCCAAACCCGAGCCCTCGCCTCCAGCGTGGCCGACCGCGGCCGCGCACTTGAACTGACCGGCATCACCATCGAAGGCGAGGACACCGGTGAATGGGTCGTCGTCGACCTCGGTGACGTCGTCGTGCACATCATGCAACCCGCCATCCGCCAGTACTACAACCTGGAAGAGATCTGGGGCGGCAAACCGGTGCGTGTAAAGCTGCTGCCGGAATCGACCCGGGCAGCGCCGATCCCCGCCGACAACGGCTACGACGACGCCGAAGCCTGAGTTCTTGCCGTGAAGCTGATTGTTGCGGCAGTGGGCACGCGAATGCCGGACTGGGTAGAGACTGCCTGGGCCGACTACGCCAAACGCCTGCCCGCCGATTGCGCGCTGGAACTGCGCGAGATCAAACCCGAACCGCGCACAACCGGCAAGACGCCCGCCCAGATGATGGCGGCGGAAGCCAAGCGCATTGAAGCCGCCTTACCCGCCGGCGCGCTGCGGCTGGCGCTGGACGAACGCGGCCGCGACCTGACAACCATGGCCTTGTCGCAAAAGCTCGAGCAGTGGCGCGCGGGCGGCCAGGACGTGGCTTTTCTGGTGGGCGGCCCGGATGGCCTGGACGCCGACTTGAAGGCCTCGTGCAGCGGGCAGCTGCGCTTGTCGTCGCTGACCTTGCCGCATCCCATGGTCCGCGTGGTGCTGGCCGAACAGCTCTATCGCGCCTGGGCCATCATGACCAATCACCCCTACCACCGCGCCTGACCGCTGCCAGGGCGGCGCCCCACTCGATTCCGCATGCCTCACACCGCCGCCCCTGACGCTTCCCCCGCTCGCCTCTACCTTGCCTCGGCCAGCCCTCGGCGGCGTGAACTGCTGACTCAGATCGGCCTTGTCCACACCGTCCTGCTGGTGCCTTCGCCTCCCGGCGAAGACGAGCCCCAACACGAAGGCGAAAGCGCCGCCGACTACGTGCAACGCACGGCGCGCGACAAAGCGCTGCGGGGCCGCGACTGGATGCGCGCCCACAATCTGCCTGATCTGCCCCTGTTGGCCGCCGACACGACCGTCATTTTGAATGGCTCGGTCCTGGGCAAGCCTGCCGACCGCGCGGACGCTGTGCGCATCTTGCGTGCCTTGTCCGGACAGGCGCATGAAGTCCGAACCGCCGTCGCAGTCTGCACGGGCGATCAGCTACTGGAAGCGGTGTCAGTCACCGACGTCCACATGCGCGACTTGAGCGACGACGAAATCGGCCGCTACTGCGATAGCGGCGAACCCTTCGGCAAGGCAGGCGCCTATGGCATCCAGGGCTTGGCCGGTACGTTCATTTCGCGCATTGCCGGCAGCTATACCGGCGTGATGGGCCTGCCGCTATTCGAAACGTCGAATCTGCTGCGAGCGGCAGGCATCCAGATTCCTTGAACGGCGTGGTGACACGCCCTGTCGTGTCATGCCCCGTCGTGTCACGCCCCGTAGTGTCACGCCCCGTAGTGTCACGCCCGTAATGACACGCCCATAAGAAAATCCCCCGAGATCGTCGTGACCCGGGGGATTTTTTCATTCAAGGAAGTACCTTCGGACGTTTACACCACCGTGTGGCCCAGCGTCGGCTGCGCGTCGTGCGCGGGCGCTTCAGAAGCCGGCACGACAGGCGCCAACTGCCCCTCCAGCGCGGCGTGCAACTGCTCCTGATCCAGCTCCCCTTCCCAGCGCGCAACCACGACCGCGGCGGTGGCGTTGCCGACCAGGTTGGTCAAGGCGCGGCATTCCGACATGAAGCGGTCCACGCCCAAGATCAGCGTCATCCCCGCGATGGGCACCGAGGGCACCACCGACAAGGTGGCGGCCAGGGTAATGAAACCGGCGCCCGTGACCCCCGCGGCCCCCTTGGAACTGAGCATCGCGACAGCCAGCAGCAAGATCTGGTCGCCCAGCGACAAAGGAATGTCGCACGCCTGCGCGATGAACAGCGCGGCCATCGTCATATAGATGTTGGTGCCGTCCAGGTTGAACGAGTATCCCGTGGGCACCACCAGGCCAACCACCGACTTCGAACACCCGGCGCGTTCCATCTTCTGCATCAGCGTGGGCAATGCGGCTTCCGATGAACTCGTGCCCAGCACCAACAACAATTCTTCGCGGATGTAGCGCACCAGTTTCAGGATCGAAAAACCGTTGTAGCGGGCGACCAGACCCAGCACCACCACCACGAACAGCACCGACGTGGCGTAGAAGGTGCCCACCAGCATGGCCAGGTTCACGACCGACTTGATGCCGTACTTGCCGATGGTGAACGCCATCGCGCCGAACGCGCCGATGGGGGCCGCCTTCATCAGGATCGCAACCAGCTTGAAGATCGGCTGGGCCAGCGCGGTCATGAAGCTCAGAATCGGCTTGCCGCGCTCGCCCACCATGGCAAGCGCGATACCAAACAGCACCGCCACGAACAGCACCTGCAGAATATCTCCGCCCACGAACGGACTGAAGATCGTCGTCGGGATGATGTTCATCAGAAAGCCGGTGATGGTCGAGTCGTGCGCCTTGGCCACGAAGCTGGCAACGGCCTTCTGGTCCAGGGTGCTGGGGTCGATGTGCATCCCCGCGCCCGGCTGGACGATATGGCTGACGACCATGCCTACGATCAGGGCCAGTGTCGAAAAAGTCAGGAAGTACAGCATTGCCTTGCCGGCCACGCGCCCGACCTTTTTCAAGTCGCTCATGCCGGCGATGCCGGACGCCACGGTCAGGAAGATCACCGGCGCGATGATCATCTTCACCAGCTTGATGAAAGCATCGCCCAATGGCTGCATCTGCTGGCCGAGTTCAGGCTTGAACGCGCCCAGCAGCACCCCAATCACGATGGCGAAAATCACCTGCACATACAGGATTTGATAGAACTTCAGCTTGCGCACGGGCGCGCTCTGATCAACGTCGATCATCGGGTTTTGTCCCCACCAATGCCCCTTGCCCCACGCGGTTGAGCGCAGCGGGCGACAGGGCGTTTTCTGTTTTATGGCATTGCGTTGTGGTCGCATGCCGATTTCACCGCGCGCGCATGCGGCGCGGCTTAGCGATGTATATGCAAGACCCATGCCAGGTGTGCTTGGTGCACGCAGAATAGGACAAGTCATTGATATTTATGTGCTTTTCGATTCCCGGCGCAGATCCTAAGGCTTATCAATGGCGAGAAGTCGCACACAACTGCGCTAGAATGTGCGGAAGTCCGCACACCATGCCTAACTCCCAACCCTCTTCCTCCGTCGAGCATTCAGACGCAACGTCTTCCACGCTCGCCTCGCGACACGCTCCGCGCTCGTGGCGTGCGCGCGCATTGGGCATCCTGATCACGG
The DNA here is from genome assembly GCF_024806975.1 of Achromobacter sp. JUb104. NCBI lineage: Bacteria > Pseudomonadati > Pseudomonadota > Betaproteobacteria > Burkholderiales > Alcaligenaceae > Achromobacter > Achromobacter sp. JUb104. The sequence goes on from NZ_JANUEY010000006.1 coordinate 134,972, forward strand.
TCGCCATCGTTGCTGGGGTCCTGCATATAGCCACGGAGTGGGCCCGCGATAACGCGATCAAGAGCGCGACCGTTCAGGCGCGCAGCGCCGGCCAGATCAACGCCGCCCTGCTGCGCAATAACCTCGACAAATTCCGGGCCCTGCCCTTCGTCTTGACTCGAGATGTTGACGTGCGCGCGGCACTGCAAGGCGCCTCGGCCGCCCAGATCGAATCCCTGGACGACAAATTTGACACGCTGACGCGCGGCGTCGGCGCCTCCGCCATCTATCTGCTGGATAAGACAGGGCTGGCCATTGCCGCCAGCAATTGGCGCGAGCCCGCCACGTTTGTCGGGGTCGACTATCAATTTCGCCCCTACTTCAAAGGCGCCGTCGCCAACGGCTACGCAGAGCACTTCGCCTTGGGCACGGTCAGCCACGAAGCCGGCTTGTACTTGTCACGCCGCGTGGATGACGCCAACGGCGCCATGTTGGGCGTGATCGTATTGAAAGTGGATTTTCGCGGCCTGGAGTCCGACTGGCGGCAATCTGCCGCACCCATCTTCGTCACGGACGAGCACGGCGTGGTGTTGCTGGGCAGCGTAGCGAACTGGCGCTTCGACGTCTTGGCGCCTCTGGCACCCGACTTGGCGCAAACCTTGCGCACCAGCCTTCAGTTTGGCGATGCGCCCTTCCAACCCTTGCCCCTGACGCCGCCTTTATCCCCGGTCAGCACCGGTCAATTGGTGCACGCCAACCACGCCTTGCCCCAGATTCCCAACGGAGCGCCGCTGCTGCACACCACCTTGCCCATCGCGGAGTCTCCGGGCTGGACGTTGCATTTACTGTCGCCCGTCCAAACCGTCATGAACCAGGCCATCGCCAATGCACAATTGGCCGCCTTGCTGGTGCAGGGCCTGCTGGCGGCTGCGATCGGCATCGTGCTCTATCGGCGCCAACGCAACCGCGAACGGGCTGGCCAGCAGGCCGCCATCCAGGCGCAATTGGCCGCATTGGTCGGTGAACGCACCGGCCAACTGCGCGAGCTCAATGAGCAACTGATGGACGAAATGGACGAACGGCAACGCGCCGAGGCGCGCCTGCACACGATGCAGGACGAACTTGTCCAGGCCAGCAAGCTGGCCTTGCTGGGACAGGTTGCCGCGGGGGTCGCCCACGAGATCAACCAGCCCGTCGCGGCGATCCGTGCCTACGCGGACAACGCCGCGGAGTTCCTGCGGCGCCAGGACGCAGAGGCCGCCAAAGAGAATTTGGGCACCATCGCCGCACTGACCGAACGCATTGGCCATATCACGGGCGAATTGCGCGCATTTTCACGCAAAGCCGGTGCATCGATAGGCCCCACCAGCCTCAACGAGGCCTTGGACGGGGCGTTGTTGCTGATCGGCCCACGCGCGCGTAGGCAGGGCGTTGCACTGGTACGGCCAGCGGCTGACCAAGATGTACTCGTCCGCGCCGACCGCATCCGCCTGGAGCAGGTCTTGGTCAACTTGCTGCAAAACGCCATGGAAGCGTTGGAAGGCGTTTCCGATGGCCGGGTCATCGTCGCCTTGCAAGACCTCGGCACAACCGTGCAGCTTTACGTGAACGACAACGGCCCCGGGCTGTCGGACGACGCCCGGGCACGCCTGTTCACGCCTTTTTATACGACGAAGCCGGAAGGCCTGGGCTTGGGGCTGGTCATTTGCCGCGATATCGTGGCCGAATTCGGCGGCGACCTGCGCGCGAGCCATCCAGGTGAGCCCGGTTTTCCGACACCTCAGGGCGCCCAATGCGGCGCCGTGTTCATCCTTACATTACGCAAGGCAGACGCCGGCCACGGCGCTCAGGCCATTTCTTATCGCCATGATCCAAAACCCTGACACCTTTCCGTATGCGGGTCCAGCGCTTGACGATCGCGGGCCCGCTGCGCCCCATGTCGTCTTCATCGACGACGACGAAGACCTGCGCCGGGCCAACGTTCAAACCCTGAAGCTGCACGGCATGACCGTCGACGCACACGGAACCGCGCGGTCCGCACTTCCAGCCTTGCACCGCGACTTCGACGGCGTGGTCGTAACCGATATCCGCATGCCGGACATCGATGGCCTGCAACTGTTCAATAGACTGCGTGCCATCGACCCGGAACTGCCGGTCATCCTTATCACCGGCCACGGCGATATCGCGACCGCGGTCCAATGCATGCGCGAGGGCGCCTATGACTTCCTGGCAAAGCCCTATGCGCCCGACCGGCTCACCACCGCCATCCTGCACGCGGCCGAAAAGCGCCGTCTGGTGCTGGAGAACCGCCGCCTGCGGGACGCGGCGTTTGCGGTGCAAGCTGATGAAGTGCCCTTCATCGGCGCTACGCCCGCCATGCAGCGCATCAAGGAAACCCTGCGTCACATTGCGGATGCGGATGTCGATGTGCTGGTCGAGGGCGAAACGGGAACGGGCAAGGAGGTCGTGGCAACGGCGCTTCATCGACTTAGCCGCCGTCGCCATCGTGAATTGGTCGCCATTAATTGCGGCGCGCTGCCCGAAACCGTTATCGAAAGCGAGCTATTCGGTCACGAGGCCGGCGCTTTTACCGGAGCACAAAAAAAGCGTGTCGGCCGGATCGAACATGCCAGCGGGGGAACCTTGTTCCTCGATGAAATTGAAAGCATGCCGCTAGCGGTGCAAGTGAAACTGCTCCGCGTACTCGAATCGCGTCAGATCACCCCGCTGGGCAGTAACGAGGTACGCAATCTGGATCTGCGCGTCGTGGCCGCCACCAAAGAAGATCTGGGCAGCCCAGCCATCCGGACCAAGTTTCGCGAAGACCTGTTCTACAGGCTGAACGTGGTCACCATACGCATCCCACCGCTGCGCGAACGCCGGGACGACATCCCGCTGTTATTCGCGCATTATCTTGGGCACGCATCGCGTCGATTTCATCGCGACATCCCGGAGATGCCTGCCGCCATCAATCAGCACGTCATGACGCACGATTGGCCAGGCAATGTGAGGGAACTTGCCCACTTCGCCGAGCGCGTGGTGCTGGGGGTGCTGAATATGCCAGAGTCAGGCGCAACCCAACAAAAGCAAGAAGCGCTCAGCCTGCCAGAACGCATGGAGAGCTTGGAAGCACAATTGATCCGCGATGCGCTTGCCGCCAACCAAGGCGACATCAAGGCCACACTCGAAACCCTTGGCATCCCGCGCAAGACCTTCTACGACAAACTCCAGCGCCACGGTATCGACCGTCAGCAATATCTGGCCAATTCGTAATCGAACAGCAGCGAGATCAAACAAAAACGCCTCGCGGCATGAGCCGCGAGGCGTTTTCAATTAATCATTATCGCGAAGATCAAATCTTGGGTCTGAAATCTAAAATCTCAAACCTAATATCAAAACCCAAAAACAAAACCCCACAGGATCACCTGTGGGGTTTTGCGCAATAAAAGCCTGACGATGACCTACTTTCACAGACGTCCGTCCACTAT
>NZ_JANUEY010000007.1:0-3094 GCF_024806975.1 Achromobacter sp. JUb104
GAAAATAAGTACGGGTTGTGATTGCATTATTTTGTTCCAAGTTCTCAAGACTGAGGTGAATAACCTCAGACTGCTTTGAAACTTATGAACGGCACAAACGCTAATACTCAGGTCCTATAGCCTACAGCGTTATAGGATCAAGCGACTAAGTGCATATGGTGGATGCCTTGGCGATCACAGGCGATGAAGGACGTAGTAGCCTGCGAAAAGCTACGGGGAGCTGGCAAACAAGCTTTGATCCGTAGATGTCCGAATGGGGAAACCCACTGCAGCAATGCAGTATCCCTAGCTGAATACATAGGCTAGTGGAAGCGAACCGGGTGAACTGAAACATCTCAGTAGCTCGAGGAAAAGAAATCAACCGAGATTCCGAAAGTAGTGGCGAGCGAAATCGGAAGAGCCTTTACGTTTTAGCACGCAAGATAGTCGAACGGAATGGAAAGTCCGGCCGTAGCAGGTGATAGCCCTGTAGATGAAATCTTGTGTGTGGAACTAAGCGTAAGACAAGTAGGGCGGGACACGTGAAATCCTGTTTGAAGATGGGGGGACCATCCTCCAAGGCTAAATACTCGTGATCGACCGATAGTGAACCAGTACCGTGAGGGAAAGGCGAAAAGAACCCCGGAAGGGGAGTGAAATAGATCCTGAAACCGTATGCATACAAACAGTAGGAGCCTCCTTGTGGGGTGACTGCGTACCTTTTGTATAATGGGTCAGCGACTTACATTCAGTGGCAAGGTTAACCGAATAGGGAAGCCGTAGCGAAAGCGAGTCCGAATAGGGCGATTCAGTCGCTGGGTGTAGACCCGAAACCAGATGATCTATCCATGGCCAGGTTGAAGGCACGGTAACACGTGCTGGAGGACCGAACCCACTAATGTTGAAAAATTAGGGGATGAGCTGTGGATAGGGGTGAAAGGCTAAACAAATCTGGAAATAGCTGGTTCTCTCCGAAAACTATTTAGGTAGTGCCTCAAGTATTACTGCGGGGGGTAGAGCACTGTTATAGCTAGGGGGTCATGGCGACTTACCAAACTATGGCAAACTCCGAATACCCGCAAGTACAGCTTGGGAGACAGAGCACCGGGTGCTAACGTCCGGACTCAAGAGGGAAACAACCCAGACCGCCAGCTAAGGTCCCGAATTATCGCTAAGTGGGAAACGAAGTGGGAAGGCATAGACAGTCAGGAGGTTGGCTTAGAAGCAGCCATCCTTTAAAGAAAGCGTAATAGCTCACTGATCGAGTCGTCCTGCGCGGAAGATGTAACGGGGCTAAGCGATAAACCGAAGCTGCGGGTGTGCACTTTTAGTGCACGCGGTAGGAGAGCGTTCTGTAAGCCTGCGAAGGTGGCTTGTAAAGGCTGCTGGAGGTATCAGAAGTGCGAATGCTGACATGAGTAGCGATAAAGGGGGTGAAAAGCCCCCTCGCCGTAAGTCCAAGGTTTCCTGCGCAACGTTCATCGGCGCAGGGTGAGTCGGCCCCTAAGGCGAGGCAGAGATGCGTAGCTGATGGGAAACTGGTTAATATTCCAGTACCGTCGTACAGTGCGATGGGGGGACGGATCGCGGAAGATCATCAGGGTGTTGGATGTCCCTGTTGCTGTATCGAAGATGGCGCTTAGGCAAATCCGGGCGCGTAAATCAAGGGTATGGCACGAGCGAGCATTGCTTGCGAAGTGATTGGAAGTGGTTCCAAGAAAAGCCTCTAAGCTTCAGCTGTACGAGACCGTACCGCAAACCGACACAGGTGGACGGGATGAATATTCCAAGGCGCTTGAGAGAACTCAGGAGAAGGAACTCGGCAAATTGATACCGTAACTTCGGGAGAAGGTATACCCCGGTAGTGTGAAGCGCCTGCGCGCTTAGCATGATGGGGTCGCAGAGAATCGGTGGCTGCGACTGTTTATTAAAAACACAGCACTCTGCAAAGACGAAAGTCGACGTATAGGGTGTGACGCCTGCCCGGTGCCGGAAGGTTAAGTGATGGGGTGCAAGCTCTTGATCGAAGCCCCGGTAAACGGCGGCCGTAACTATAACGGTCCTAAGGTAGCGAAATTCCTTGTCGGGTAAGTTCCGACCTGCACGAATGGCGTAACGATGGCCACACTGTCTCCTCCTGAGACTCAGCGAAGTTGAAGTGTTTGTGATGATGCAATCTACCCGCGGCTAGACGGAAAGACCCCATGAACCTTTACTGTAGCTTTGCATTGATCTGTGAACCGGCCTGTGTAGGATAGGTGGGAGGCTTTGAAGCGTGGTCGCTAGATCACGTGGAGCCATCCTTGAAATACCACCCTGGTTTGTTTGCGGTTCTAACCTTGGTCCGTTATCCGGATCGGGGACAGTGCATGGTGGGCAGTTTGACTGGGGCGGTCTCCTCCCAAAGTGTAACGGAGGAGTTCGAAGGTACGCTAGGTACGGTCGGAAATCGTGCTGATAGTGCAATGGCATAAGCGTGCTTGACTGTGAGACTGACAAGTCGAACAGGTGCGAAAGCAGGACATAGTGATCCGGTGGTTCTGAATGGAAGGGCCATCGCTCAACGGATAAAAGGTACTCTGGGGATAACAGGCTGATACCGCCCAAGAGTTCATATCGACGGCGGTGTTTGGCACCTCGATGTCGGCTCATCTCATCCTGGGGCTGTAGCCGGTCCCAAGGGTATGGCTGTTCGCCATTTAAAGAGGTACGTGAGCTGGGTTTAAAACGTCGTGAGACAGTTTGGTCCCTATCTGCCGTGGGCGTTGGATACTTGACGGAGCCTGCTCCTAGTACGAGAGGACCGGAGTGGACGTACCTCTGGTGTACCGGTTGTCATGCCAATGGCATTGCCGGGTAGCTAAGTACGGAAGAGATAACCGCTGAAGGCATCTAAGCGGGAAACTCGTCTGAAGATTAGGTATCCCGGGGACTTGATCCCCCTAAAGAGTCGTTCGAGACCAGGACGTTGATAGGTCGGGTGTGGAAGCGCAGTAATGCGTTAAGCTAACCGATACTAATTGCTCGTGAGGCTTGATCCTATAACACTGATGGTTATTGACCTGGTGATATAGCGTTCCAAGTGTCGTTCAATACAAAATCTGGCTGCACCGTC
>NZ_JANUEY010000009.1:0-1077 GCF_024806975.1 Achromobacter sp. JUb104
GACGGCACCTGGGCGTTCAAGCTCGACAACACCAAGCCTGCCGTGCAGGCGCTGAACGCCAGCGACAAGCTGAACTTCACGCTGGGCTACACCGTAGCCGACGCCGATGGCGATACGTCCACGGCCAACCTGAACTTCAGCATCAACGGCCAGACCGATGGCCCCCCGGTCATCACCCCCGAGGACAGCGACGGCAACGTCTCCAGCGCGCACAACAGCGTGGTCGAAGGCACCGGCAACACCGTCACGGGCTCCGTGACCGTCTCCGCCGAAGCCGGCGTGGCCGGCGTCACCGTCGGCGGCAAGGACGTCACCGGCGCCAGCGCCGCCAACCCCGTTGTCATCACCACCGACAAGGGCATCCTGACCGTCACCGGCTACAACGCCGCCACCGGCACGATCTCCTACTCCTACCAGGAGACGGGCGGCGCCGATGACCACACCGCGGGCGATGATGCCGTCAAGGACAACATCACCGTCACCGTCACCGACGTGGCCGGCGTGTCCACCAGCAACGACCTGGTCATCCAGATCCTCGACACCGCCCCGGTCGCCAATGACGACACGGCTGACATCACCGACGACACGATCGCTCCGATCATTGGAAACGTGCTGACCAACGACACGCTCGGCGCTGACGCGGTCACGGCCGTCCTCAACACCGGTGATGCCAAGTACGGGCAGCTCGTCGACAATGGCGACGGTACCTGGTCGTATCAGCTCAACAACAGCCTGGCCGCGGTGCAAGCCCTGAAGGCAGGCCAACTGCTGACTGAAACGATCCGCTACACCGTTACCGACGCGGACGGCGATTCCAGCGAAGCAGTGCTGACCATTACGATCACTGGCACCAACGACATCCCCGTGGTGACCAATGACGCGAAGTCGGTCACCGAAGACGTCGGCGTGTCGGCCGGCAAGCTCAGTGTGAACGGCGCGGTCACCATCAGCGACGCCGACGCCGGCGAGTCGACCTTCAATACGAGCTCCCTCAAGTTCACCGGCAGCACGCATGCCGGTGGCCAGCTGGGCGCAGTCACCATGAACGCCGACGGCACGTACACCTACAAGGTGGAC